>NZ_DASWXT010000127.1:0-20907 GCF_036405355.1 Daejeonella sp. | reverse complement strand
CACTTCAGCAGTAGGAGCAACAAACAGTGGTAATACAGCAGGTATTACTTACGGTTCAGCAGTAACTTTGCCGGTATCAGGTGGAACAGCAGCAACAGTTATTACAGCAGCAAACACTTCATGGAGTGGTTCAAACTCTACGAACAAATTCAATATTTCTTACCTGATTGGTGCAGGCGGTGCATACGCAGGAAAAGCAACAGGTTTAAATGTGGTACCGGTAGTATATACAGTAACACAACAATAAATTTAATACAACTAACCAAGAATTAAAGCTCCGAAAGGGGCTTTTTTTGTTAGTATTGAGTATTGAGAATCAAGTATCAAGACAAGGCGGAAATATTTATGTTCCTCAAGAATCCCCATTCTCAACTCTCATTCTCAACTATCAATTCTCTATTTCCTTTTCCCTATTTCCCATTCTACACTCTCCATTCTCCGCTCTCAACTAAATCTGCCATCCTGTCATTTCCCAAAACCCTGTTTTTGCAGCCTTGGAGAATATAATACTGTCAATTCGGTTTATAGATCATTTGGCACAAGGCTTGATAATTAGACATTAATAAACTGTAACAAATAAAGATTTAATATATGGCAAAGATAATTGGTATAGACTTAGGAACTACAAATTCATGCGTATCAGTAATGGAGGGTAATGAGCCTGTAGTTATTCCAAACAGTGAAGGTAAGCGTACTACCCCTTCAATTGTAGCATTCGTAGATAATGGAGAGCGTAAGGTAGGGGATCCGGCGAAACGTCAGGCGATTACCAACCCAACCAAAACCATTTCTTCGATCAAACGATTTATGGGTAATAGCTTTGGTGAGGTAACAAATGAAATAGCAAGAGTACCTTATCAGGTAGTAAAGGGCGATAATAATACACCCCGTGTAAAAATTGACGACCGTTTATACACTCCACAGGAGATATCAGCAATGATTCTTCAAAAAATGAAGAAAACTGCTGAAGACTTTTTAGGTCATGAGGTAAATGAAGCGGTAATTACTGTTCCTGCATATTTTAATGATGCTCAGCGTCAGGCAACCAAGGAAGCCGGAGAGATTGCAGGATTAAAAGTATCCCGGATCATAAACGAGCCTACTGCAGCAGCACTTGCTTATGGTCTGGATAAGGCCCATAAGGATATGAAGATTGTAGTGTTCGATTGTGGTGGTGGTACACATGACGTTTCTGTTCTTGAATTGGGTGATGGTGTATTTGAAGTTAAATCTACTGATGGTGATACTCACCTGGGTGGTGATGACTTTGATGCAGTAATCATCGACTGGATGGCTGATGAATTCAAGAGTGATGAAGGTATAGATCTGCGTAAAGATCCTATGGCTTTACAACGTTTGAAAGAGGCCGCAGAGAAAGCTAAAATTGAATTATCAAGCACTGCCCAGACAGAGATTAACCTGCCTTATATTTCGGCCGGTGATGGTATGCCTAAGCACCTTGTTAAGTCATTAACCCGTGCAAAATTTGAACAACTGGCTGACAGCCTGATCAAACGCACGATAGAGCCTTGTAAAAAAGCACTTAAGAATGCTGGTTTAAGCACATCTGATATTGATGAAATCATTTTGGTTGGTGGTTCTACCCGTATTCCTGCAATCCAGGATGCAGTTAAAGCCTTCTTTGGAAAAGAGCCTTCTAAAGGTGTAAATCCTGATGAGGTTGTTGCAATCGGTGCAGCTATTCAAGGTGGTGTTTTGACCGGAGAGGTTAAAGATGTATTGCTTCTTGATGTAACCCCGCTTTCATTAGGTATCGAAACTATGGGTGGTGTGATGACCAAGCTGATCGAAGCAAATACTACTATTCCTTCAAAAAAATCTGAAGTATTCTCTACAGCTTCTGATAATCAGCCTTCTGTTGAGATCCATATCCTTCAAGGTGAGCGCCCAATGGCTAATCAGAACAGAACGATCGGACGTTTCCATCTGGATGGTATTCCACCTTCACCACGTGGTATTCCTCAGATCGAGGTAACTTTTGATATTGATGCTAATGGTATCTTACACGTAGCTGCAAAAGATAAAGCAACCAATAAAGAGCAGAAAATCCGTATCGAGGCTTCTTCAGGTTTAACTGATGAAGAGATCAAGAAAATGAAAGATGAGGCAGAAGCTAATGCTGAGTCGGATAAGAAAGCACGTGAAGAAGTTGAGAAACTGAACGCGGCTGATGCATTGATCTTCTCAACCGAGAAACAACTCAAAGAATACGGTGATAAATTAGCAGATGATAAAAAAGCACCTATTGAAGAGGGTTTGAAAAAATTGAAAGATGCGCATGCTGCTAAAGATTTCGCATCAATTGATACTGCTCAGGCAGAGCTTCAAACTGCATGGAATGCTGCATCAGAAGAAATGTACAAAGCTTCTCAGGAAGCCGGTGCAGGTCAGGGCGCTCCTCAGGGTGATGCCTCAGCTCAGGATGCAGGTGATCATGTCACTGATGTAGACTTTGAAGAAGTAAAAGAAGACGATAAGAAGTAAGATTATTTCTTCTGAAAAAGAGGCTGTTTCCTAGAGGGGGCAGCCTTTTTTAGTATTTAGTATTTAGTATTGAGTATTGAGACCCGATAGCTATCGGGTCAGGAACCAGGACAAGACGGATATTTATTCGTTACTCAGAAATTACAATTGTCAACTATCAATTGTCAACTGTCAATTGAGTAAACAACATTATCAATTCCAGTTCGTTCATTTAAAGTGAAAAACCGCCCGGAATTTTCAGTCATCCTGCTGTTAGTAAGTATTTTGTTTACTTCCTCAACTGTTTTTGCCCAGCCCGAACCGATACGGCTTAAGACTGAGAAAGTTCTGACCGGTAATTGGGATTATTATATCGAAAGAGTAATCGATGCGCGTCCACCGGGACAGGTATATGCCAATTTATGGTACAAGGATGTAAGCGGAAAGATGAAAAGCTATCCCTCAGATCTTAGCGGGGGTAGTAAAATTGCCCTTTCTAACTTTATGATCAATGGATTACCACGGAATACCGAAGGAAGACCACTCAATATCCGTATTCTTGAATGTATAATCAGGGAAAGTAATGAAAGTACTCATGTATCAGGTCAATTGACTTTGAAAGTTCAGTTTGAGTTTGAAAAAGACTGGGGAACCCAGCCTCTGACTACCTATAGTATGAACCTGAAATATACCCGTTCAATTAATAATCTGGAATATATCGAACCCGCGCTCCGAAAGGTTCTTGGAAATAGTTTGAAGTATATTCATAACTGGATGAAAAAGGAAGCGACGACAAATATTTTACTTGCCAAAGGACTGAAACTTTCATTTCGGAATTATCAGGAGCAGGATCCTGATACTGTTTATTATCAAAAAGGAAGATCGTTAAGTTTTAATGACTTTCAGGCCAAACCTCCTCAGAATACCAGATTTCAGGCGGCTATTTTTCCATCTTTCGGTTATGATATGCAGCGTGAATTTAAGGGTGGACTTATTCAGGTTCAGATAGTTCTTAAAGTTTATATGATAAGAAGTGCTTCATGGGCATTCCCTATGATAAAAAGTACTTATAGTCTTAATCATGAACAACGGCATTTTGATCTGGTTAAATTAATTTCGGAACGGTTTAAGCTGAAGCTGCTTTCAGAGAAACTAAATCCTGATAATTATGAGGGTATCATCAACTTTGAATATCTTGAATTCTACCGTGAGATGAACCGCTTACAACAGCGATATGATCAGGAAACCAATCACGGGATTAACAAGGCTAAGCAGGATGATTGGAACCGCTGGATTGATTCACAGCTAAATGCGAGGCTTATTGCTGGGAAGGATTGATTAAACAGGCAGATTTGAATCAAATTGATACGAACTGATTCAGAGATCAGTCCGCATCAATTCTCAATCTTTATTTCCACAAATCCTGTGGGTATTCACCTGCAGCAACCAGCCTGTCAATACATTCCTGTACAATAGGCTTATCTTCGGCATAGGTTACCCCAAACCATTGATTTTGTGTCGGGATGACCTTAAAACTTGCCTGACCATTTCTTATCAGCCTTTCAGCTGCAAGCGGAATGAAAAATTCAGCTTTGGGATTATCAGTATTTGCAAGAGCAAACTCTTTGAAAATACCTGCAGATAATTCAAATATTTTTGGTGTAAAGCCCCAGAAATTCATTGAAACTCTTGAATTTGATCTTATCGGGTACTCCCGGCCTTCTTCTTCAAATACTATGGTTTTATTACCTGATTCATCAGGTTTAAAGTATACTTTAATGCGTTCATGAATCTCAGCAAGATTGCCGTCTGCATCGACTTCACATACTCCTCTTGAAACATGTCCATGTTCTGAAAGTGTTTTATCAATCTGGAATCCGATCATTGAAAACTGAGTATCAGAGACTCCATTTTTCAGAAAATCACACATTTTCTGATAAGACTCACGGCCATAAAAATCATCGGCATTGATTACACAAAAAGGCTCCTTAACAACATCTCTTGCTGCCAAAACTGCATGTGCAGTACCCCATGGTTTTGATCTCTCAATTTCAATATCGATGCCGAAAGGCTTCAGGTCAAACGTCTGGAAAACGTAACCTGTTTCTATCTTTCCTTTTAATTTAGGTTCAAAAATGCCTTTAAAATTCTCAGCAAACTCTTCCTTTATGACAAAAATTACCTTACCAAATCCTGCTATTATTGCATCGTAAATAGAGTATTCAATTATGGTCTCTCCATTTGGTCCGAATCCATCGGTTTGTTTCATACTGCCATATCGGCTCGCCATTCCAGCTGCCAGGATCACTAAAGTAGGTTTCATGCTATTATTTGAGTGTAAATTTGATCTTTTCAGGTTTAACCTTGATTTGTACAAAGATAAACGATTTATCTGTCCTTAATATCTTATACGGGGTTTTTTGCCTGTAAGCATCCCGAACAAACCTCTCACAATAGCCGTGCCGATTTGCCTTGTGATAGGAGCATTAATTACTTTTTCGAAAGTGCTTTTCTCAGCCCTTGCACTTGGTTTGTTTTCTGTTGCCTGCTCTTTCACTTGCTCATCTGCCGCCATTTTTTCATTAATACGCTGGGTCAGAATATCATAGGCACTGATTGGGTCGATCACTTCCTGATACTTCTGATAAAGTGGGCTCGATTGCATCAGGGTGTCACAATCAGCTTCAGACATCGGTCCCATAATTGCTCTTGGCGGGATTAAATGTGTTGCAACCACCTCTGTTGGGATTCCTTTTTCATTCAGTACAGTAATTAATGCCTGACCTGTACCAAGCGAGGTAAGAACCCTGTCTATTTCATAAAATTCGGATCGGGGATAGGTGTTTACAGTTTTTTTCAAGGCCTCTACATCATTCGGAGTAAATGCCCTCAGAGCATGCTGGACTCTGTTGCCAAGTTGCCCAAGTACAGTATCAGGAACGTCCATCGGACTTTGGGTACAGAAAAACACGCCAATACCTTTTGAACGAATCAGTCGGATGATCGTTTCTATCTGCTCAAGGAAAGCTTTTTGTGAATCTTTGAACAGCAGGTGTGCTTCATCAAAAAAGAAAACCAGCTTGGGTTTCTCAATATCACCGGCTTCGGGCATTGTATAAAATATTTCGGCCAGCAGACTTAACAGAAAAGTTGAAAACAAAACTGGCTGATTCTGCACGTCTGAGATGTTCAGGAGACTGATTACCCCTTTACCATCAACGCGACTAAACATATCCTGTATATCAAATGATTTTTCCCCGAATATCTGAGCAAGTCCTTGTTGTTCTATAGTAACTATTTTTCGGAGTATTGTCCCCGAAGTAGATCCTGAAATACTGCCATAGCTCTCTTTAATTTCGGCGGCTCCGGGTCCGCCCGAAAGATATGAGATTACTTTTTTCAGGTCGTCGAGATCAACAAGTTGTAGCTTATTATCATCAGCATATTTGAAGATAACTGCCATCACTCCCGATTGAGTTTCATTTAAACCCAGAATTTTCGATAAGAGCACCGGACCGAATTCAAGCACGCTTGCCCGCATCTGGGCACCTTTCTTTCCGGATAATGAATATAGCTCAACTGGAAATCCTGATGGATTGAAGTTAATATTCAATGCTGTTGCTCTTTCTTCAATTTTCGGGTTGCTAAATCCTGCCTGATTCAAACCTGAGAGATCGCCTTTTACATCCAGCATGAAAACTGGAACTCCGGCATCAGAAAGCTGTTCTGCAATAAGCTGAAGCGTTCTGGTTTTTCCTGTACCGGTTGCACCGGCTATCAGGCCGTGGCGATTCATCATTTTCAATGAAAGATTTACCTCAGCAGCAGCGATGATTTCGCCGTCAAGTATACCAGCTCCCAAATAAATACTCTCCCCTTTAGTGGTATAAGAGGTTTTTATCTTCTCAGTAAAATTTGAAACTCTATCCATACAATTAAATTAAACAGATTTGATCAAGGAATTGTGCTAAACTCAGACCATTCACTAAAGTAAATTAAAATGTACAATTGCGAATTATTTATTCTTTACATATTTCTCAAGCCATCTGTCCATTTCCCAAAGCATATGCATTAATGATTCTTTTGCCTGATAAGCATGCGATTCGGATGGTAATAGTACCAGACGGGCAGTGGCTCCGTGCCCTTTTAATGCTGTATAAAAGCGTTCACTTTGCATTGGGAATGTCCCGGTATTATTATCTGCCTGCCCATGAATAAGCAAAATCGGTGTTTTAATTTTATCTGCAAAGGCAAATGGTGACATCCGGGTATAAACTGCAGGTGCCTGCCAGAAAGTACGTTCTTCGGCCTGAAAACCAAATGGAGTCAGGCTACGGTTGTAGGCCCCACTTCGGGCGATGCCTGCTGCGAAAAGGTCGGTATGGGCTAATAGATTGGCTGTCATGAATGCACCATAGGAGTGCCCGCCTATTGCAATCCGCTTTCGGTCGGCTACCCCCATTTCCACCAAGTGGTTAATCGCTGCTTCTGCGTTATACCTGATTTGCTCTACAAAAGTGTCATTGGGTTCCGTATTACTTTCCCCTACTACCGGCATATCTGCATTGTCAAGTACGGCATATCCTCTGGTTACCCAATACACGGGCGACGCTTTACCAATAATGCTGAATTTATGTGGAGAACCTTTAGTCTGTCCGGCTGCTGCTACAGTCTTGAATTCTCTTGGATAGGCCCAAATCAATACAGGCATGGGTGAATCTCCTGTTTTGAATCCTGCAGGTAAATATAGTGTTCCCCCCAATGTAATTCCATCCAGCCTTTTATAGCTGATCTGCTGCTTTTTAACGCCCTTCAGTTCAGGATAAGGATCTTTAAAATTAGTTAAGCGGGTATAGCTTTTATCCTCGAGATTGATCCTGAAATAATTCTGGACCGTGTCACTGGTTTCCCTGCTATTTATCATGAATTTCCCATTGTTAAAGAATACCGGCCGCTCATAATAGGGAGAAACTGATCGGAACAAAGTGTCCATCAGTTTGGTCTTGATATTGAACTTTTGAAGGAACGGACGATCGCCTTCGGGTGAAGCGCCATCACTAATGGTGAAAATATTGACATTGTCGGGATCACTGATTCTTTTCAGCGCATTGAACTCTGTCAAAAGTACATTTCTGTTAAACTCATTTTTTCGGGTTAGGATTACTCCGGGATCTCCATAACCATCTTCAAAATAGCGGTCATAGAGATTAACCCTGAAGTTTACATTGGAAGGTTTAATGAAAGATCTTCTCTCAAAACGGGTTTTCCACCAGCGTTCGGTCAGGATAGCTACTTTATCATCACCCCATACAATCGAATTGAAACGGAAATAACAATCCGCAAGTTTAAGCGGGTATTGATTAAATGGAGCGGGCTGTGTGTATACTATATCACGGATAGTGGCCTGTTGTGCCGGATTTCCATTGTCAAGCGCCTCAACCCAGTATAGAACGGCTCCTTTATCTGCCCTCCATCCAAATGCTCTTGGTCCTTTGGGAACTCCGTCAAATCCGGCAGGGATATTCTCTGCCAGGGGTGCTTCATGAAGTTTTTTCACCAGCTTTCCTTCATCGTCGAAGATGGAAGTTGTAAAAGGGAAAGCATTTATCGGAACCTGATAAGAATAGGGACGGGTGATGTTCGCCATTAGTAAATACTTTCCATCAGGTGAATATTCCATAGAGCGTATGATCGCAGGCTGCAGGAAATTGGCTGATTGTCCTTGCAGATCAACCTGTTTTAACTGCGATGTGAAGTAATGATCAAAAAGTTTTTCATCGTATGGATTTTTCAAAAGATCCTGATAGGTTGGAACAGGGGCTGATTTGTCGGTATTTTCCTGTATTAAAGGCGCATCCGGACTTATATTTTGGGCAGATAAAGCTGCCCTGTCGTCAGGAACGAATTTGGCAAGAATGCTTTTCCCATCAGGGTTCCAGATAAAGCTATTACCGTAAGTATTGTTTATATAAAAGATACTTAAACGATTAGCCTGAGAGGATTTCAGATCAGCTACCCATAGTTCGATACCCTTTGGCCCATTGTGTAAAAAGGCAAGCTTGCTTTCATCAGGTGACCATGTGATTTCCGACAGCCGGGGTTCATCCGGAAGTCCGCTAAGTGTGTATTCGGTTCCGGTACTAACCGCCAGAATTTTTAGGCCTTTGTATGCTGTACCGCGGCTTTGTCCGTTGTTGGCAGGATTTATTCGCTGGCCTGCAAGGCGCAGCTCGGGCTGGGACAGTTCTGCTATGGAAGGCAGATCCTCCATTTCGAGCAGGAGCATCCATTCACCATCTGTGCTGATCCTTACAACCGGGCTTAAAGGCGACTCAAATGAACTGAGAATTGGCTGAGGAGGCTTTTGATAACCCTGAATATCCTGCGCTGATGCAAAACTGTAAATTAGCGTTAGTCCCGTTAACAGGATGATGATTCTTTTCATATATAGTTGCCTGTTGTCGGTTATCAGTAAATACTGGTTCATTGTTTATAATTCTTCCAAAACCACAATCCGATAGCTATCGGGTTTCATCTGAAGCAGGATTTAGTCCTGGCTCCTGATTCTTGATTCCTGGTTCTCACTCTCAATTCTCAATTCTCCACTCTCAATTCTCAATTATTTTATCGATCTAAAATCATGTCCAACCTCAATACTCAGCAAAGACTCATAAATCAGTCTGATTACGTTGTCTACATCTTCTTTGTGAATCATTTCAACTGTGGTATGCATGTAACGCAATGGGAGGGAGATCAATGCAGAAACTACCCCGTCATTTGAGTATGCAAAGGCATCGGTATCAGTTCCGGTAGAGCGCGAAGATGCCTGGCGCTGGAAGGGGATACTATTAGCTTCAGCTGCTTTGATCAGTAATTTATTCAGATTGGTTTGAACGGCAGGGGCATAGGATACTACAGGCCCTTTTCCGCAGGCAAGATCGCCCTGGGTGATCTTATTGATCATCGGAGTTTGGGTATCATGTGTCACATCGGTGATGATCGCGATATTCGGTTTGATCCGGTGAGCGATCATTTCTGCTCCTCGTAATCCGATCTCTTCCTGCACAGAGTTTACGATATAAAGTCCGAAAGGTAATTTCTTTTTGTTCTCTTTGAGCAGACGGGCAACCTCGGCAATCATAAACCCACCGGCACGGTTATCAAGCGCCCTGCCTACATAGTAACGGTCATTCAAGACCATAAACTCGTCTTCGTACGTAATCACACAACCAACATGTATTCCCAATTCTTCAACTTCTTCTTTTGTAGTGCATCCGCAATCCAGAAAAATGTTTTTTAAGGTTGGGGTTTCTTCTTTTTCACCACTACGGGTATGGATAGCAGGCCAGCCAAATAATGCTTTGACAATTCCTTTATCAGTATGAATGTTAACCCTTTTGGATGGAGCGATCTGATGGTCAGATCCTCCGTTCTTAATCACATAAATCAATCCTTCTTTGGTGATATAATTAACGAACCAGGAGATCTCATCAGCATGAGCCTCTATTACAACCTTGAATTCAGCCTTAGGGTTAATTACTGCCACTGCGGTACCATAATTATCAACCATATACTCATCAGTATAGGGTTTTATATAATCAAGCCACATTCTTTGACCTTCCCACTCAAAACCGGTAGGTGAGGGATTATTGATGTATTTTTCAAAAAATTCCAGTGATTTCTTAGTGACTACCGGAATATGTTTCTGCTCTTTTTTCTTTGCCATTATTTCTGTTCTTTCTTGGATTTTAATTTATAGCCAACCGACTCTATGCTGCTATTACTGATTTCAATTGTATTCAATAAAAATCGGTAAACCTGATTGATCTTATCAACCAGCTCTTTAACTTTTTTATAACAATTTGCGACCTTTGTTCTTTTTCTTCCAAAGTCAATTCGAACATAAAGTCATCAGGGAAACGATCCTTATTTCTTTTGACTTGTTCTTTTAATCGTTTAGTTTCAGTTTCATAGAGCGATGCCAGATCCATATCGATCATTACCTTAAAACCTCTTAATTCAAAAATTAAGTTTTCAAATTGGCGGGTTTGAAGAATGTCGTTCATTGTTTCTGATTCTTAAAACAAATTTTTTCTATGATCACGAAATCATGTCCATCCTTATGATAGGCTTTATCGGTTTCTGCAAAACCAAATTTAGCATAAAAACCCGAAGCATTTTTGCGTGCATTGCACCAGATCCGTTCGCAATTTTCTGTTTCCGCTATTTCGATCAGATATCTTAATAGTTCAGTGCCAAAGCCTCTGCCCTGGTATTCTTCAATCGTTGCAAATTTGCGTAACTGCATCTCATTCTCTTTCCTGAATAACGAAACCACACTAATCAGCTTATTCTCATAAAATAAGCCCAGATGCATACCATCGTCATCATTGTCAAGAATAGCCTTTCCGAATTCCTGATCCGGATACAAAATCTGCCGGCGAATACGCCAGGTAAGCTCCGGGGGAATTTGTTCTATATGAGACATGTGTAAGTCCGTTTACAAAGGCATATTCCCATGCTTCTTCCTTGGATTATTAACCACCTTATTCTCCAGCATTTTAAATGCTTTGATCAGCTTTTCCCGGGTTTGGGATGGCTCAATAACCTCGTCTATAAAACCTCTTTCGGCGGCTCTGTATGGGTTCGCAAAAATGTCTGAATATTCTTTTTCCTTTTCTATCCAGCGCGCATTTGGGTCCTCTGCAGAGCTGATCTCTTTCTTAAAAATGATTTCGGCTGCTCCTTTAGCTCCCATTACTGCAATTTCAGCTCCAGGCCAGGCATAGTTCATGTCTGCGCCAATGTGTTTGGAGTTCATCACATCATAAGCACCTCCATAGGCTTTTCTGGTAATTACTGTTATTCTTGGCACAGTAGCTTCGCAGAATGCATACAATAATTTAGCACCGTTTGTAATGATCGCATTCCATTCCTGATCAGTACCCGGAAGGAAGCCGGGAACATCTTCAAGAACCAGAAGCGGAATATTAAAACTGTCGCAGAAACGGACAAAGCGTGCGCCTTTTACAGAAGATTTAATGTCCAGAACTCCCGCCAAAAAAGCAGGCTGATTTGCAACAATACCTATACTTCTGCCCGCCAGTCTTGCAAAGCCAACCACAATATTTTCGGCAAAGTCTTTATGAACTTCCAGAAAGCTACCCTCATCACATACTTCCGAAATTACCTCGCGGATATCATAGGGCTGAGAATTATTTTCAGGGATAATATCATCCAGTTTTGGCCTTGATTCATCTGTGCTTTCATACGCAATTGATGGAGCTGTTTCCTCACAGTTCTGCGGCATGAATGAGAGCAGTTTTTTTACATGATTGATCGCATCAAGCTCATTGCTGCAGGCAAAATGTGTGACACCTGATTTGGTGGCATGCGCAGCGGCACCACCCAGTTCTTCGGAACTGACAATTTCATGAGTGACAGTTTTCACGACATTTGGCCCGGTGACGAACATATAAGAGGTGTTCTCAACCATCAGCACAAAATCAGTAATGGCAGGAGAGTAGACAGCTCCTCCTGCACAGGGGCCCATTATTGCCGAGATCTGCGGGACAACTCCCGATGCCATGGTATTCCGGTAAAAAATATCTGCATAGCCTCCCAATGAAACAACTCCTTCCTGAATCCGGGCCCCTCCCGAATCATTCAAGCCGATTACAGGTGCGCCATTTTTTATTGCAAGATCCATGATCTTGCAGATCTTTTCTGCATGAGTTTCTGAAAGTGAACCGCCGAAAACAGTAAAATCCTGCGAAAAGACATAAACAAGCCTTCCATTAATGGTGCCATAGCCTGTTACAACTCCATCACCTGGGTAATGTTCCTTCTCCATTCCAAAGTCCTTTGAACGGTGCATCACCAGCATCCCGATCTCCTCAAAAGAACCTTCATCCAGCAAAAAATGCAATCGCTCTCTGGCAGTTAGTTTGCCTTTTTTATGCTGACTTTCAATTCTCGCTTTGCCACCACCCAGCAGGGCTGCTTCTTGCTTCTTCTTTAATATTTGAGTTCTTTTATCCACAATTTGCAGGATTATTATTGGTTTTTCAGAATCGTGAAAATACTAAAAAATGCATAAAGCAATTGAAAATTGCTTGTTTTTCTATTCATGGAAATTAAAAATTGCATGTAATTAAGAATTTCCGTTCAAACTTTCAGGATGTTCTTTCAGGATTAAAATAGTGTTAAATAATCGTTAATTTCGCAGAAAAAAAAATTCGATGCCCATATTCAGACTTCTTTCAATTGTTGTTTTATCCCTGATTTTTACTAATGTTTTTGCGCAAAGGGAAAGGGATGAACGTGCAATGATCAATAATTTTAAAGGATTACAATATAAATCACCCGATTCATCATTCTATATTAATTTTCGTTTCAGGATGCAGAACAGAATCGGAGCTTTTACTACTTCGGGTTCTGATCTCAGTTTTAATGAATATGAAGCGCGTGTTCGCAGATTAAGAATGCGTGTCGATGGGTTCATCATGAATCCTAAATTAACCTATAGTGTACAACTTGCATTTACCCGGGGTGATCAGGATGTTGATAATACAGGAATTGCCAATATTGTAAGGGATGCAATCATTTTCTATCATTTTACTCCAAAATTTTACATGGGATTTGGGCAGAATAAACTGCCGGGAAACAGACAAAGGGTTAACTCATCAGGTCAGTTGCAGTTTGCAGATCGTTCTATAGTAAATGGAACCATGACTATTGATCGTGATTTCGGACTTAAAGCTTATTATCATAATAAGATCGGTGAAATGGATTTTCATTTAAAAGGTGCAATCACAACAGGAGAAGGAAGAAGTGTAAATTCAACAGATAATGGCCTTGCCTATACAGGTCGTATAGAATTTTTACCATTGGGTTCTTTTACAGGTGATGGTGATTATTCGGAGGGTGACCTTGAACGGGAACCTAGACCAAAAATCTCAATTGCTGCAGGATACAGCATGAATAAGAAAACGAACAGGACCGGTGGTCAGCTGGGTAAGGAACTTTACAGACCAGTCGATATGGCAACCTGGATGATTGATGCAATTGGCAAGTACAGAGGCTGGGCGTATTCAGTAGAATATATTAAAAGGCATGTTGATAATCCACTAACCTTTAATACATCCGGTAGCCTGAGATATGCTTTTACCGGAAATGGAATAAACCACCAGGCTTCTTATATCTTTCCGTCTAATATTGAGTTTGCGTTCAGGTATTCACGACTGACTCCCTCAGTTAAAATCCTGGCTCATGAAGACAAAAAAAATATACTCGAATTGGGCGCGACAAAATATTTGAATAAGCACAGGGTTAAGATGCAGCTCAACCTGAATTACTTGGCTACGGATCGTATTTATGCGCTCAAACATCCCGGAAATAAATGGGGTGTTTTAGCCCAGTTTGAACTCGGTATCTGATTTGTTTTTCCGGGTGTTGATTTTATGTAACGATTTCATAAATTTTCTTATTTTTAATACATTGGTAATAGTTTGTGTTAGCTTTGTGATGTGATATTGAAAGCATATAATTCTGAGGGTTAAGTTGGATGAAGAAGGAATTCGCTAAAAAACTATTCAGTTTCGTCTTTTTATTCATCTTTTTCGCAAAGATGGCGATATCCATTGCACCTTTAATCGCCGATCATATTGATAACAGAATTGTCAATGCTGTAATTATGCAGCTTGAGATTGAAACAAATGCATCAAAAGGTGTTGATCAGGCTAAAGAATCATTAAATAAAGGGGAATGGTTGAGTGGTATATTTAAATTTAACCTGTCTAGCCCTCAAACTACTGTTGCATTGAAAAAATACAGTGCAAGAAGTCAGTTTTTAATAGAACCATTTTTCCCATCTGTTCCCACACCTCCTCCGAACTGTTAAATCTGATTTAACGCTTCATTACAATTTCATTTTTTTTTGAAGATCATTAATTCCCTGTTCAATCATTAGTTGATTCCGGCAATTTTCATTTATTAAAAAAATGGAATAATTCTCCTGAATTTTTTCAATTGTCTTATACAGCGTTAAAAATCCGTAATTCTGCTATTTTCTGGCGGGAATTTTATTATCAATTAATTCATATACAGCAACTTAACGAATGAGACATCATAAAGAACAATCAAGGGAATTACTCACACCGCGTCTGGCACTGGAGTTTTTAAAGGATGGGAATAGCCGCTTTTGTAAAAACCTCAGCTATAATCGGGATAATCAGCAAATCATCATGGAAACAGCTACAGGGCAATGGCCTTTCGCTGCAGTTTTGAATTGCAGTGATTCACGCTTAGCTACAGAACTGATATTTGATCAGGGCCTTGGTGATATTTTTAGCATTCGCCTTGCTGGTAATGTCGCAAGTCCGGAAGCCATTGCAAGTCTCGAATATACCTGTGAAGTATTGGGAAGTAAGCTAATAGTGGTACTTGGACATACCAATTGCGGGGCAGTAACCGCCGCCTGCAATAATGTTCAAATGGGTAACCTTGAAGTATTATTGAAACATATTAATCCTGCAATTGAAGCTGAAAAGGAAACCCTCAGTAATCGTAATGGCTCTAATCAAGTTTTTTTGAATAATGTATTACATAACAATGTTCATAAACAAATTGAAAGCATAATCAATGGAAGCGATATTATCCGGGATCTTCTTCAAAATCAGGAAATCGGAATTATCGGAGGCATGTATGATATAAGTACAGGTGATGTTGATTTTTTCGACGAGATGTTTGATTTGGAACATTTTAATGCGGAAAGTGAATATCAGACTCTCTAAGTTAAATACTGTCAATATAAATAATGGTTTAATCATAAATGATTCTGTCTGTAAATACCGGGCAGGCGATAAAAAGAACAAAAAAATTCAATACCTCTAAATTAGTTTTAATGGAAAAGAAAAATTCAATATTTGATTTTAGTCAGTACTTCGCTGCAAGCACTGTAAAAAAAGATCTGCCTGCCAGTATTGTTGTATTCCTGGTTGCCTTGCCCTTATGTCTGGGAATTGCACTTGCTTCAGGTGCACCTTTGTTTGCCGGCATATTAACTGGTGTAATTGGCGGTATTGTAGTAGCATCTATCAGCGGATCTCAGCTTAGCGTTAGTGGCCCTGCCGCAGGTTTAACAGTAATTGTCTTTGGCGCAATTGCTTCCCTTGGTAGCTATGAAACATTTTTGCTTGCAGTTGTACTTGCCGGGATACTTCAGATTTTTCTTGGAATATTGAAAGCAGGAATTATAGCAAATTATTTTCCTTCTTCCGTAATAGAAGGGATGCTGGCTGCAATTGGGATTATTCTTATTTTGAAACAAATTCCACATGCTGTGGGCTTTGATTCAGATTTTGAGGGTGATCAAAGCTTCATACAGCCCAATCATGAAAATACTTTTTCGGCCCTGCTTTCTTCACTTGATATGATAAGTTACGGCGCAGTAATCATCAGTATTTTATCACTGCTGATAATGATCTATTGGCCTGGGATCAAAAAGTTGAGTGCTATTCCTGCAGCAATTTTGGTTGTGATTCTTGGAATTGTACTAAGTATGGTATTCCAGAATACCGCTCTGGCACTTAGTCCGGAGCAATTGGTTACCATTCCGGTTGTTGGCTCTTATAATGAGTTTATGGCGTTATTCGTATTTCCTGATTTTACACAAATCGGAAACAAAGATGTATGGACCGTGGCCTTTACAATTGCCATTGTTGCCAGTATCGAAACGCTGTTATGCATAGAAGCCGTTGATAAAGTGGATCCGTACAAAAGGGTCTCTCCTACAAACAGGGAATTGGTAGCTCAGGGTGTTGGAAATATGACGAGTGGCCTATTAGGTGGTCTGCCAATGACTTCAGTAATTGTGCGTTCCTCAGTGAATGTGAATTCGGGAGGAAAAACAAAAATGTCGGCGTTTTTACATGGTTTCTGGCTATTACTTTCATTGCTCTTTATTCCGTTTCTACTTAACAAAATTCCATTGGCGAGTCTGGCTGCTATCCTTCTGATTACCGGGTATAAACTGGCTAAACTCAGCTTGTTTAAGAAAATGTGGCGGAATGGCAGGGACCAGTTCATTCCTTTCATAGTTACTGTACTTGCTGTTGTGTTTACAGATTTGCTTAAGGGTGTAGCTTTCGGAATGATGATTGGGATCTTTTATATTCTCAGAACCAATCTCAGGAACTCTTATTTCTACAAAATAGAAAAGAACGGTGAAAAGAATGTGATCAGGATTAAGCTGGCGCAAGAAGTTTCATTTTTAAATAAGGCTGCTATTCAGCAAACTTTGCTGAAATTGCCAAGAGAATCACATGTGATTATTGACGGTTCTGATTCATTGTTTATTGATAAAGATGTGCTTGAGATTATCCATAATTTTAAACACAGTGCCTTTTCTAAGGGTACAATAGTTGAAACACTTAATATCCGGGATCACTATGATGTTCCGAATGTGAAAGAATTTGTACATAAAGCACAAAAAATTAATTAAAATGCCTAATATTCGGGAAACTAAAGAACAGTCAGAAGAGATGTCAGAGAACAGGATCGAAAGACAAAAACGGGCTTACGAAGAACTACTTCAGGGGAATCGTGACTGGGTGGAAATGGAAACTGCAAAAGACCCTGAATATTTTGCCAAATTGGCCGCCGGACAGGAACCTGATGTCCTGTGGATTGGATGTTCGGATAGCCGGGTACCTGCAAATGAGGTTACCAATACAAAGCCAGGTCAGGTTTTTGTGCACCGTAATATTGCGAATGTTTGCGTGCATTCAGACATGAATATGTTAAGCGTACTCGATTATGCTGTTAATGTGTTGAAAGTTAAGCATGTTATTGTTGCTGGACACTATGGTTGCGGGGGTATAGCCGCCGCATTAAGCAATAAACAATTCGGACTTATCGATAACTGGCTCAGGCATATCAAAGATGTTTACCGTTTGCATAGTAATGAACTGGACAGGATTACAGATGAGAATGTCAAGCTGAATCGTCTGGTTGAATTAAATGTAGTTGAGCAGGTTTACAACCTATGTAAGACAACGATCGTTCAGAACGCCTGGCGTGAACGCGAGGATTTGGAGATACATGGCTGGGTAATTGACCTTAATTCAGGACTTGTGAAGGACCTTCAGGTTACCGCTAAATCGAGCGAAAACCTCGGAAAAGTATTCAAGCTGGATGAGTCGAAAGTGAAGTAATTATTTTAACGTGGGTGCGATATAAAATCATGATGAGCTATTTTAAATCGAATAATTTTCTCATGTTTTAGAAAGCAAGGTTTGTGCCTCTTCGGTTATGCCAATCCCGTGTTCTGCCGTAGTTTTTGCCCATAAATTCCTTTTTAAAATAAAAATCTGCCCGGGCAAAAATCTACAGCTGCCACCCGGGTTTATTTCATATGGCAGGTGGTCCTTTTGCCGGGCTGCCTGTCCCAATGAAATACAAACCTGGGTGAAATAAACCTTGCCGGAGGAGGTATCTTCCGGCTATTGGTAATTTGAATCAGTACGCGATTTCTTGCCGGAAATACTCCGGAGGAAAGGGCTGAACCAGCCTATAACACACAGGTATTGATTTCCAAAATCTAATCACTTTGACTCAAGACCTTATCTGACCATTTATTACCATATTATTTTATCCTTTCTTATCTCGAACTTAATCTTTATCCAGAAATGGGTAACGGTAATCCCTGGGAGGGTCAAATGTCTCCTTAATTGTTCTCGGAGATACCCAGCGCAATAAATTGATCATAGAGCCAGCTTTATCATTTGTCCCTGACCCTCTGGCACCTCCAAATGGCTGCTGCCCAACCACTGCACCGGTACACTTGTCATTTAAATAGAAATTACCTGCGGCATTTCTCAAAGCATGGGTGGCTTTTGTCAATACATAGCGATCTTGTGCTAAAACAGCACCTGTAAGGGCATAAATCGAAGTTTTGTCTATAATTTCAAGCGTTTTCTCAAAGTCTTTGTCTTCAAAAACATAGATCGTAAGCACCGGACCGAATAATTCTTCGCACATGGTTACATAGTACGGGTCTTTTGTTAATAATACAGTTGGCTCAATAAAATAACCTTTGGATTTATCATAATTGCCTCCTGCAATGATCTCAAGATCTTTATCATTCTTTGCTCTGTCAATGTACCCTGCCAGTTTATCAAATGATTTTTCATCAATCACTGCATTAATAAAATTACCGAAGTCTTCGCTGGGTCCCATTTTAAGGCTTGCCAGATCGCGTTTTAATAATTCTTTAATTTTTGGCCAAACAGATGCTGCAATGTAAACCCTCGATGCGGCAGAACATTTTTGTCCCTGGTATTCAAAAGCCCCACGCAGGATTGCAGTACTTGAGGCCTCAACATCAGCTGAACCATGTACCAAAATGAAGTCTTTGCCACCTGTTTCTCCTACGATGCGTGGGTAGGTTTTGTATTTATGGATATTATTACCAATTGTTTTCCAGATATCCTGGAATACCGCTGTTGATCCTGTGAAATGAATACCTGCAAAATCAGGATGATTGAAGATCACTTCTCCGGCATCAGGCCCTGAAACATATACCAGGTTAATCACCCCATCAGGTAATCCGGCCTCACGAAAGATTTGCATCAGAATATTGGCAGAATAGATCTGGGTGTTGGAGGGTTTCCAAACAACCACATTTCCCATCATGGCTGCTGAACTTGGCAGATTCCCTGCGATAGCAGTAAAATTGAAGGGGGTCAATGCAAAAACAAAGCCTTCGAGCGGCCTTTGTTCAAGGCGGTTCCAGCTACCCCGGGGTGATACAGGTGGCTGCTGCTCATAGATTTCGCACATGTACTTAACATTAAACCTTAAGAAATCAATGAGCTCGCATGCTGCATCAATTTCAGCCTGAAATGCATTTTTTGATTGCCCCAGCATCGTTGCTGCGTTCAGTTTATAACGATAATGACCTGCAATCAGGTCGGCTGCTTTTAAAAATATAGCCGCACGCTGTTCCCATGGCAGATCCTCCCATTCAGATTTTGCCGCAAGTGCCGCATTGATTGCATCGCTAACATGTTGTTTAGTGCCCTGATTATAAATGCCCAACAAATGCTGATGATCGTGTGGCGGACTGATCTTTACTTTTGTTTTAGTACGAATCTCTTTGCCGCCAATATACATCGGTATATCAATTTCTTCAGCTCTGGCTTCAGCAAGTGCATCCTTTAATAATTGACGTTCCCTGCTTCCTGGCGCATAATTCAATACAGGCTCATTCACCGGGTGGGGTACCTTGAAAAATCCTTTTAACATAATTGGTCTAATTGGTTGTGGCAAAGATAAGGCTTTGGGGGAAATCTGCTGATTAATTCGTCTTCTGCTAATCCGCAGAATGCTTCTACCTCAAATAGAACCATAAGTTTTGTGCTGTTTAAATTTTACAGATACTGGTTTAGAATTTTCAGAACTGATTAGAGTCAGGCAAATGAATGATCTCTCTCATTATTTCCCTGCCTGTATTTGACGATCTTTATTACAAACAATTTTATTTACCATAAAAACATAAAGAAATGAACAATGACCTAATGGCTGCCACAAAGGCAACTGAAAGTGTAAAAACGATGAAGGGACTTGTATATGAGGGTCCGGGTGAAAAAAAATGGATGGATGTTCCAAAACCCGGGATCATTGCTCCAACTGATGCTGTAGTTAAATTATTAAAAACTACCATATGCGGCACGGATTTACATATCTTAAAAGGGGATGTACCTGCTGTTACCAAAGGCAGGATACTTGGTCATGAAGGTGTTGGTATTATTGAAGAAGTAGGTAATGCCGTTAACAATTTTAAAAAGGGAGATCATGTTCTAATATCCTGTATTACTTCATGTGGTAAATGTGAATACTGTAAAAAGCAGATGTATTCTCACTGTGAAGATGGTGGTTGGATCCTTGGACACCTGATTGATGGTACACAGGCCGGGTATGTGCGAATCCCGCATGCTGATAACAGTCTGTATTTAATCCCGGAAGGAGCAAATGAAGAAGCCCTTGTCATGTTAAGTGATATTTTGCCTACAGGGCATGAGATAGGTGTATTATATGGTGCGGTGAAGCCTGGTGATACAATAGCTATTGTAGGTGCCGGCCCGATAGGCATGTCTGTATTGCTCACCGCACAGTTTTATTCACCATCAAAGATCATTATGATTGATATGGATGAAAACCGTCTTGCGGTGGCAAAGACCTTTGGTGCTACGCATACAATTAATCCGCTTAAAGGAGATGTGGCTAAATTGATTGCAGAACAAACCAAGGATGGGGTGGATGTAGCCATTGAAGCCGTTGGAATTCCCCAGACCTTTGATGTATGCCAGAACATCATTCGACCGGGAGGCCATATCGCCAATGTAGGTGTGCATGGAAAGA
>NZ_DASWXT010000126.1:0-3619 GCF_036405355.1 Daejeonella sp. | reverse complement strand
CTCCGGGTGCTGCTACTAAACAAACGTTGATGAAGCAAACTACCACGAGATTCTATGCGCTTGTCCCCAAAATAACCCGAATAATCTACTCGTATCATAAATGCAAATATCCAATTAATATTTATGGGTACACGATAGCCTCCATTGCCGGGTGGCGAATTCCTTTTGAAGGCCAAAAGGAACAAAAGCCTTCTTCAATCCCTAGGTGCCTTGGCCACAATCCTCCGCACATCAAAAAAACAGGGATCGCTGCTTTTGGGGGATAGTAATATTTGAAAGCATTCCGATAATGATCCCAAAATCTGATGCTCGGTGGTGCTATTTGAAAGAATCTGCTGCTTTTTTTTAATTTTGCTGGCACTTGGGATTGAATCGTCCTTCGGGTCAGCTAATGTGATATGAACGTTGGTTGGGATAGTGCTTGGGCTTACAACCGATAATAAATTACCGTCATTGCCGATTGCAGGGATCGGCATTCCGGGATTTGGCAGGAAAGGCGCACTTAATCCATGCACAAACTTAAATAAATTACCTCAGCTAAGTAATCCGGAGAAGTGTTGCAGATCCATTCAATAATTCATTGCCATTGATACGGCTCGGATTACACCGATAGGATTAAGTGTGGATTTACAACAAATACCGGGAAGCCGCGGCTCTTTTGCTTACTTTTCCAGCTGAAGGGAAAAGTAAGTGCCCTTCCGCCGCAAAGGCGGACTAATTTCATAATTAAGCATAAATTTTATTTTTACCATACACTAGTAGTTAGCCGTCAATTGTTTTCTCAAGAAGGAATGCAAGCAGGATTTCAGAGAATAAAAATTATGTACTTTTGAAATCATGTCAGCCAGCAAAATATATTTCGCCTCCGACTTTCATTTTGGAGTTCCCGATCATTCTTTGAGCCGTGAACGTGAAGCTCTTGTCGTTAGCTGGCTCGAAGAGATCCGGAAAGACGCCGCTGAGATCTATCTGATCGGCGATATATTTGATTTCTGGTTCGAGTATGCAGCCGTGATTCCTAAAGGATTTATCCGTTTTCAGGGAAAGCTTGCCGAACTCGCTGATTCAGGGATCAAGATCACCTTGTTTAAGGGCAATCATGATATGTGGATGTTCGATTATTTTGTAAAAGAGCTGGGGATTCAGATCATTTCTGATGAGCTGGTTCTGGAGCGAAACGGCAAGAAGTTCTATTTGCATCATGGCGATGGACTTGGTCCGGGTGATGCTAAATACAAAATCCTCAAGAAGATTTTCAGAAGCGGGTTTTGTCAATGGCTTTTTGCCCGTATTCACCCAAATCTGGGTGTAGGAATTGCGAGAAAATGGTCCATGCATAGTCGCTTGCAGAATAATCAGAAAGAGGAGTTTACTGATCTTGATAAAGAATGGCTTGTTTCTTATTCCAAAGATTTATTGCTTCAGGAACATTATGATTTTCTGATATTCGGGCACAGGCATTTACCACTTGATGTTCAATTGGGTGAAAGCCGTTATATCAACCTGGGTGAATGGATCAACTTTAATTCTTATGCCGTTTTTGACGGTGAGAATCTGGAGCTTCGCTACTTTAAAAAACGCGAAGACTAGTATCAGTAAAGCAATTCGCTTATTATCCTAAGCTAAATTTCCAAAAAAGCCGTATTTTTGTAGCCTTATTGAAAAAAGCTTTTTAATTGGTCTTTCAATAGGTTTTTCAAAGAAAAGGATGTTACAAAAATTAGAATATATAAAAGAGCGCTGGCAGGAAGTTGAGCGTGAGCTGAGCAATCCGGCAACGATGGGCGACATGAAGCGCTTTGCCCAGCTTAATAAGGAATATAAAGATCTGACTAAGATCGTTGATGAATATAAGATCTACAGCAATGTGATCAGCAATATCGAGTCGAATAAAGAGCTTCTTTCGAATGAAAAGGATGATGAGTTAAGGGAAATGGCCAAGATGGAGCTTGATGAGCTGATTCCTCAACAGGAGCAGCTGGAAGAAAAGATTCGTGTGATGCTCATCCCTAAGGATCCTGAAGATAGTAAGAATGCAATCGTCGAGATCCGGGGAGGAACCGGGGGAGACGAAGCTGCTCTTTTCGCCGGCGATCTGTATCGTATGTACACCCGCTATTGTGAGCGCAAGGGATGGCGTATGGAGGTTGTAGATGTAACAGAGGGAACTGCAGGTGGTTATAAGGAGGTTGTTTTCAATGTTACGGGTGAAGACGCCTATGGGCAATTGAAATATGAATCGGGTGTTCATCGTGTGCAGCGTGTGCCTGATACTGAAACAGCAGGTCGTGTACATACTTCGGCTGCCTCTGTGGTAGTTTTACCAGAAGCAGATGAGTTTGATGTTCAGATTAGTATGAATGATGTACGTAAGGATTTGTTCTGTTCTTCCGGTCCGGGTGGACAATCAGTAAATACGACATATTCTGCAGTTCGTTTAACACATATTCCTACCGGGATTGTAGCGCAATGTCAGGATCAGAAATCACAGCTAAAGAACTTTGATAAGGCATTTGCGGTTCTAAGGAGCAGGGTATATGAGCTGGAGCATGCAAAGATGCTGGAAGAGACTTCTAAGAAACGTAAAACGATGGTTGCTACCGGCGACCGTTCAGCTAAGATTCGTACCTATAATTATCCTCAGGGAAGGGTAACCGAGCATAGGATCGGCTTAACAATTTACAATCTTCCGAATGTGATGAACGGGGATATTCAGGAGATAATTGATCAGTTACAGCTTGCTGAGAACGCTGAAAAGATGAAAGAGGGCTCAGTTGCCTGATGATTTTCTGATAAAATCAGGCTTTAAACGAGCTGATTTTTATTGTTATTAATTGAATATTAGCAGTTTAGCCATAGTTTTAAAATTAAGCTTTTTATTATTTGCACTATATAGGTTATTGCCGTATATTTGCCTCACTTTTAAGAAAAACGGTTTCCGAAGATCTAAAAAGGATGATTCCGTAGCTCAGCTGGTAGAGCATTACACTTTTAATGTAGTGGTCCTGGGTTCGAATCCCAGCGGGATCACAAAATACGTGCCTGGCACGAAAAAAATTGTATCTTTCCTGTGTTTACAGGAAACAGCTCTCAAAGCAAGGTATAATAAAGATAAAACGGACCGGTAGTTCAGCTGGTTAGAATGCCGCCCTGTCACGGCGGAGGTCGCGGGTTCGAGTCCCGTCCGGTCCGCAAATAAGCCCCCAAACGTAAAGTTCTGGGGGTTTTTTGTTTGATGGGAATTTAGTTGTTCAGATGGTTAGAACGTCGTCCTGTCATCCCCAACATGGTTGGGGACGGGTTCGTTTCCGTCCGGTCCGCAAATAAGCCCCTTACGTAAAGTTCTGGGGGTTTTTTGTTATTCTGCGATTGGTTTTTACATCAGATTACCGATTTTAAAAACATGACATTGTGTTTTTTTCATATATTTTCCTGAATACCTATCCACCAGGATTACATAACAATTTGCTGTTGATGACTTAATATTCAGATAATAAGTGTTTTACACATTTGTGTAGAAAATTTGAAAGAATTGAATCAAATCCACTCACTCCTGTCTGAACTTATTTTCAATCTCCTTTTTATTCGCTTTTCTAAAATCGGTTCCATTTTTAGACAT
>NZ_DASWXT010000125.1:0-21904 GCF_036405355.1 Daejeonella sp. | reverse complement strand
TGATAAGGCTTCATCCCGATTATACGCTTATCTGAATACACCTGCGGAATCATTTCTGCTAATTGTTCCTGTGTATAATGTGTCGGACTGAAAGTCGCAAGTCCCCAGAAACCTTTGGGAGAGGCATCCAAAGCTTCTCTTACAAGCTTATTTCCCTGCACCGAATCATTACTCACCACCCCATTCCAGCTCATGAAGCCTCCTCCTACACAACCGAGTCGTTCCATCATTTTAAAGATCCCCTTCGGACCGCCATTTTCCATATGATAGCCTGTACCTCCAGCCCCGTTAATTCCTTCATGAAGCATATGCATGTGCATATCGATCACAGGAACTGGTAATGGTTTGCCATTCCGGACGGAACTCATTAAAACATCTTCAGATCTGTTGGTATGAACCTTAGGAGGGCGCTGACCGCCCAATAGACGGATCAGATTTCCTCCTGCGACTTTAGCTTTTGCCTCATCAGGGATGTCTGCATAGTCGATATAGGTACGATGCGCTCCGGCCGACATGGTTGGTGCATCGGTAGCAAATATCAATTGGTTAATATGTCCCTTTTTGTATAGGAATTCCAATCCCTCATTGATCTGCATACGGTCAAAACTGATATGGAAATTAGGATGATCTTTCAGAAGTCCGATTGCATAACGCTGCTCTCCCCAGCTAATACCGGAAACAAGCAGTGGAATTGATTTATAGCGTGTAAGGAACTCATTCATTTCCTTCCAGCCCCCAATTTCGGAAACAGTAGTGATCGTAAATACCTTTTTATCATTCAGATACTTCATCAGCTCCTGGCTTGATTGTGCTCTCCAATCCCAGCCGTTTGAAGTCGGGTGGATCGTAACTGCACGAACATTATGTTCAGCCATCTTTAGCTTTAATTGTGCCGGGGGAAGACATTCATTCGTATGATGAGGTAGCACATTCCATATCCCGAATAAATTGGGATAAGGTTTTAAATTATTGCTTAATTCAAGATTGGAATACATGGCGTCATAACTCAGTGATAAGGTAGATGCGACAAGTGCCCCTGAAATAGAACAATGATTTAGTTCCTTGATCAGATCTGCAAGCTCCCACTTTTCACCGGGATGCTTATACCTTCTCGGGCCGATCCGTGCAAAAGCGTCAAAAAACATAAGATCTTTAGTCTGCGGCATCAAAAAATCAGCAGTAGAAGCAAGAAGACTGCCTGATGTTGAAGCTAATACTGTGGTTCCTAATAGGGTGATTGAATTCTTTTTGATGAATTCGCGTCTGGAATTACTCATTTTATATAATTATTGTAGATAGTATATTAAAAAACGGAATATAGATTAATTAGTACTAAAAAAATCAGGATTTAGATAACATTCCTGACACCTTACCTCCCCTAGCGATAATTCTTTCCAAAATCTCAATTGAATAGAAAAACTGTCTAGGTGTATGCAATAAACCATTGGTAACAATCTTTTCAGGTTTGGCTGAGTAAACCTTAAAGCAATTATTATAGTAATCGATTACTGTCGGATCATGTGTATGTTCAATGGTCAGAAGACCAAACACAAGGACATCATCCAATGCTCCCCAGGTATAATTCCCATTCTCATATAATTTAGCTTTTGGGTGGCTGAGTGATAAACCCCCGAAATCCGGATTTGAGGGCATTCCCTTATTCATAATATAGGTCTTTTCGAGTGTCGAAATTCCCATCTCCAGGCCTTTTCTATAGGTTGGAATATGTGATACTCTCAGGGCTTCATTCATCACCATCCAGCATGCCTGAATCGAATGCCAGCCGCTTACCCCCTGAGGATAGAAAGTACCCCAGTTCGGCGCATCAAAGGTATAAGGTCTGAAATAGTCGTCCAGCAATTCGAGTAATACGCCTTCCTTTGGCTGCCAGTGATGCTCACAAATTACACGAACACAATATCTGGCAATCCGCTCGACTGCCGGATCACGGCTAACCTTAAGTAGTGGGGTTAAACCGGCTAAAAAGTGCTGCCAGCTTGGAAGACGTCGTGTTCCAGGTTCCAAAGCTTCGGTATGTGCATCAACATGCTGATAGCTTGGAGATAAGAGCCGGTCTTTGACAGATATTGCCGTTTTGATCGCCAGATCAAGATCTCTGGGATCTTTAGTTGCGATATACAATTCTGCCAAACCCTGCATCATGTAGATATCACCGTAATGATCCAAAGGTTCTATTAGCTTCTTTGTACCATCACGACTTACAAAGGATGCCCATCTGTAGTCATCAGTCATTGAACTCTTAATCAGGAAATCACGGCCTTTTATCGCTGCATCCAGGTGCTTTTTATCATGCGTGATATGATTGTACAGATAAGAGAACATCCAGACTGCCCTGCCCTGGAAATACATGCCTTTCTTTTCAAAATCAGGCTCCTGTCCCGGGCTTATCGCATTGGCAAATCCACCGTACTTATGATCAATACCCCGCTCCCAATTGGGAATATAAATGTCATTGAGATAGTTGCGATGGTATTGCAACAGATCGGGAAGAGACATCCCTCCCAGTTGATCGATCGTTCCTTCAATAACTGGCTTATCCCTGAGGTTTTCAGTTTGCTCTTCTACAGCATTCCTTTCAGAAGCAAGAATCTCCGGGCTTAGCCCGATTCCTATCATTGTACCTAATCCCGCAAAAGAATTCTTTTTAAGAAACTGTCGTCTTGAATAGTCAGCACTTTTCATCTGTCTTATTTTAATGGGTTTGTCCCGCCCCTAGGGGATTATTTGAATATCAAAGTACCAAAATATTGCGGAAGATGAAACTGCGGAACGGGATTCTGAACAACATTCCAGGTTATATAATGCGGATTAGTGCTGCGGCTTGATGTTTTATAGAAATTGGCTTTCCATTTAACTCCTTTTGCCGGCTGGGTATAGTTTGCATATTTTGCAATCAGGGACAGCGGCAATTTAAATTCAAGGAACCAGGTTACAGGTTCAGAAATCTCCTGTTCAAGTTTTTTTGGTAAGGTATGTGCTACCTCTACATTAAAATCTTCTTCCTTTACATTAGTCCGTTTGCCATCCTTATGATAGGCCATAACTGCTGTTCCACCGGCATTGATCTCGAGATTGAAATATCTCAATGGCCATTCCTTATCGGGTGAGAAAAAGAATTCAACGCATGCATCAGTAGACACAGAGCTGTTAAATTTCGTATTCTGAATCCGGACATGCCGGTCTTCAACCTTATAGATCAGATAAACATTTTCTTTATCATACATCATTTTTGCAGTCACCGCAGGCTGAAATGCCGGAATTTGTCCCATAAAATTCACAATTGGAATTTCCTTTACCTTCTTCCACTGCGCCTTATCCCAGTCAGCATCAATTTTCATTGAACCTTTGAGTTTTTTGACTTTGTAAACAGAAAGCTTATCGGCTGAGTACGCTACAGAGAGCATGCAGACGAAGGCGAGTAAGAGTAAGAATGATATTTTTTTCATATTGTTTTTTTGTGTTAGGGGTTAGGTTTTAGGCTTTAGGTGTTAGGCTTTAGGGATCTAGATGTCATTATGAAGTTCCATCTCCGATTCTCTATTTCCTAATGCCTAAAGCCTATTCCCTAATGCCTATTTCCTAATGCCTATTTCCCAAACCAACCCTTCGGCACCTTCAAACTCCACACCTCACTATCCAGTAAATAATTAGGTTCTGCAGCGCCGCCGGCTATCCAGATCTTATCTTTAAAGACAAAGGCAGCCTGTTCATGCCGGGTGCTCCATTTTACATCAGATTTTAACTCTTTCCAGTTTTTACCGTCTTTTGAATACCAGACGTCCCCTTTATTGCCGGAATCTGCCCAGCCACCCAATACCCACATTCTGTCTCTGTAAACCAGGGCAGAAAACCAGATCCGTGGATCCCATGGAGCAGCAGCAGTGACCTGAGTCCAGTTTACCCCATCCTCAGAACACCAGACATCATTCAAAGAGTTTGCTTTCGGAGCGCGCGTTCCGCCACCTATGATCCAGATCTTTCCGTCAAATACAAGAGCCTGTCCGTGCGTTCTTTTTGACCAGGGTGCGTTAGCCAGTTCAAGCTTCCATTCCTTGCCATCGGCTGAGGACCATACATCATTAAAAAGGGTGGTATCATTATTCTTATAAAAATCACTGGTACCGCCCATTATCCACATACGGTCTTTAAAAACAACAAAGCCGGGTGCCAATCTGGGGCTCCATCCTGCATTTGGGGTTTCCAGCACCCAGTCAGCGCCATCCTTTGATGACCAAACCTGATTACTGGTATTAGTACCCGGTAATTTACGGCCTCCCATTATCCACATTCGGTTTTTAAATACCATTGCTGCAGGAAGATCGCTATGCTGCCATGGTGCGGTTTCAACTACACGGGTCCAGTTCTTTCCATCAGGCGACTTCCAGACATCCCGCGGATTAGGTAATTGAGGTGTAAACCATCCCCCAAGAATCCACATATGGCCTTTAAACACAAACTCGCCCTGAGAATCCCGGGCCTGCCAGGCTGCTTCTTTGCTCTCCTGAACCCAGTTCAGAGTGCTTTTTTGAGCATAGGATCCTGAACTTAGTCCAATCAGTAAGACGATAATTAACACTGTATATTTCATTTATTTATTTTTTTAGTTATGGGATGTGAGCTATGGGCGATGGGCTAAGTACACATCTCATTGCTCATAGCTCATTTCTCACAGCTCAACCCTATTCAATAATAACCTTAGACTGACCCTTCTGCAGACTAATACTCAATACTTTTGTCTTCTGATTATACTTCCAGCCTTTTAACAAAACCCCATTATGAATAATGGATTTAGGTTTTAAATCAAAAGCCATAGCCAATTCAACAGGACTATCAGATTTTAGTTCAAGAACAGTTTCTGAAGAAGAGACTGCCAGAGAAGCGGCAACCGGAGCACTGAATTTCAAGGCTGAACCATAGCCTTCAAAAGTCTTTCCATCAAAATAGGCTTCCTTAAGCTTATTATCTGCAAGCATTGCCGAAAATTTCGAAGCATCCGTTTTAAAACCTTCAACACCCGAATCTGAACTTTTACTAGTCCTGAAAAATCCATAATGAGTAGAACTTCCTTCATTCAGCATAGCTCCAATCCATCCATTTGAATCGATCCGCTTAGGTTTTGCTCTCAATGCATAATCTGCATTGGCAGGTTTACTTTCAGGCTGCATAACGGCCAGAAAATCAGCATCTTTCATCTTTTCGGATGAAATGGCAATAAAACTCTCATCACGGTCTGAATTTCTGATCCGGCTTGTTAATTGTTGAGGAGAAAGAATATCCATTGTTAAACGGGCTGCCGGACGGTTTATAGTCATCCTACTATCTGAATAAGAAATTGAACTTTTACCATTGGTATGCTCAGCATGAAAGATCCAGTTGTATGAATGTGATTCAGGGCTTTTCACCTGATCAAACAGAAAAACAGGACCATTCTTTGAGCTTAATAGGGTCCGGGTATATTTTGAAACCTTATTTTTATAAACACTTGTCAGATCACCAACAGCTGCCATCGCATTATTTCCGGCGAATGAGTGGATCATTTTAGGATATGTTCTGAGAGCAGCTATTCCGTTTTCAAAATCCCCTACCGCCTGACTTTCGGCATTCATATCAACTAGCATCACATTATGACCGATCGCCTGGGTATAATAACCAGGGAAATACAGGTTCCCATAATAATCACTGCTATGACCAGCATCACTTAAGAGTTCTTCACCATTATGTGTTAAAAGAATAGTCCCCTGATCGGCATGGTAATGATTCCCGTTTGGTCCGGCCTTAAATATCATCACAGTCCCAGAATCTTCCCATGAAGTTCTTGTAACCATATGCCCCTTGCCTTCAAAATGTTTTGACAATGGAAGCGTTTCCCTGCCAATCGGCGTAATCCCTTCAGTATACCATAAATAGGGAATGATTCCTCCCCTTGCCCTTCCCGAGTCCCATGATGGTTTTACATATTTATACATGAAAGGGTCTTTCATTTTATAAACCAGCCATTGCATTGGCTGCTGGGTAAAATTATAGGTATGCGAAACATCCCCCAAATCCTGATAAGCTCCATCCTTTGCCTGGGTAACATAGATCGGATACTGATAGAACTCTTTTAAATTAGTTGTGGAAGTATAGTCAACCCCGAAATTGCGCTCTAATGAATAGAGAAATTCAACCAGTTCACGATAGCCCATTTCCTGATAAGTATAGGGTTCATTATAGCTGCCTTCGGGCAACATTGTACGGTCGATAAACTGTTTAGTCTTTGCAAGAATACCCGACAAATAAGGTTCCAAACCCGGTAAATTCGGATCATCATTTGCAATGGCCATCGCAGCAACACCTACCCCCGAAAGTATTACCCCAATATGATTGGAATTACTGGAAGGCATACGATTCAGTTCAACCATATCGCGGTAAAATGGTTTAATGGATTTTTCCATAATGCCATTACGAACAGTCTTTTGCTCTTCAGCGCTGAGTAAATTATATAAAATATCATAACCTATACCGGCTGCAAAGGCTGCGGGAGCTCCGGGATAATAGGTATGATTACCATTGGCTTCCATCCAGGGATGATTCCATGAAGGCAAAATACTAAGCTTTAATAGTGCTGCCTTTGCTCTGTTAGCGGCATCCATATTTTTTGTTAATGCGTATTGCCAGGCTTCGCTGGTTATCACCCGGGCGAGAGCATTCTGGGTATTGTACCATCCGCCCATACCGGCACTTGCATATGGTCCTCCGGTTACTGACTCAGGTGCAACCATATTCTGTGCAGGAAGCTTATCAATATCAAGTGTTGATGGTTTATAACTTTGAATTAAATTATTCAGAAGTTTTTTTGCAGACTCAGGCTCAGGTCCTGCCATACGGGCTTCCAGTTGAGCCTGTGAATGAAATACTCTTGGGTGAACGCCTGATGCATGATCAGAAACAGGAACGATGAATCCCAAATCCCATGAAAATTGTTCTGTTCCTGACCCTAATTTAGCTCTGATTTTCCATTGGCCCCTCGGATCTGATGCTTTAACCGTATAAACAGAATTATTTGACCAGATACCGTCTGCAGCCTTTAAATCTCCATGGCTTCCATCATCATAAAATTTGATATTGCTTAATGCCGTTTTATTATCCGGACTGATTAATTCGGCACTCACTTCATTCAGGGCTTTACCCTGCTCTGCTGAGATGCTCAGGTTAATTGTTTCGCCATTTGAGTAATGCTTGTTTAATATTGCATGTCCAAACTGCTCAAACCAGGTCGATTTGGGAGATTGTGCAATAAACTGCCTTGATCTTTCACCGTTCAGCTTAAACTCATCAATCAGAATGCTGTAACTCGGTAAATGATTAACAAGCGGATAAAAGGCCTTCAATACAACAACCTGTAAATGAGCGCCTTCATTTAATGCTGCTCCATTCAGACTAAAAGAATTAAGCGGGATATCCACCTCAACCCAGGTATTTGCCTTAGGTGATAAAATTGTATGGGTGAATAATTTACCATCGAAAGTCCCGAGGGAAACATCCAGCTTCTCAGGTTTTCTATCGCTCATAAAATAATAAGCGAACTTTAGTCGCGTAGAATTGTGAGCATACATATCAATCCGCTTGGTAAATCCCTGTGTCAGATCATTGGCATCATTAGGCTTGGTCAGGCGCGACAGCGAACTCCCCTTTCCTCCAAAAGCAGGCTCTTTCTTTGTACCAAATAATGGATCATAACCCGTATCCTGCTGATAGGGATAAGGCTCCCAGGTAAACATTTCACCGGTATCGAAATTATCATAAATGACATAAGGCACTCTGCTTCCTGTTGTTTGTGCATTTAATGCACTTGCAAAAAGAGAAAGTGACAGGAAAGCGAGGATTGTTTTTATTCTCATAATATTTTCAGTTGCCGGTTGTTAGTTGTTGGTGATTTATTGGTTCATTGTATGATAGGTTTTACTATCCTAATTGTTTCTTTCGATTCAAGCGGGCTTGACCGCAATATCATTAAGTTAAGGGGCAGGAGGTTCCAGCTTTCGCAGGAATGACAAAATCTTTTAGTTAATAAGGAGATTCCAGCCTTCGCTGGAATCACAAGAAGGAACCGTATTATTAAAGATGTAGTGCTTTTACTCATTTTTTGTCTTTATATATTTGGGGAATGAGGAGTGATCTGAACCGATTCCAGCGAAGGCTGGAATCTCCCCCATCTCCCCCCAACAATGTTGTCATTCCAGCGAAAGCTGGAACCCCATAACACATTACGGTTAATGTTGTCTTCCTGAAAGAAACGGAACCAACAAAAGCCGCAACCTCCATATTATTCCACACACATTTTAAAACCAGGAAACCAACTCAAGCCCTTAACTTACCCTATTTCCTATTTCCTTCTCCCACATCTCGAATCACTTCACTCTCCCAATCAATTCCATCGACGCATCAATCAATGCCTGCTCGGCCTGTGGTGCATAAGGACTTCCATTAACGGCATATCCCCCTTCAATATATTCTGCAGCAGTAGCTATATAGCCATTAAACCCGCCTGCTACACCCAAAATAAAAGTATTTGCGTAGGGTGATTTTTGTTTTACGCTTAAACCAATTTCAGTAAAGACTTCCGCCGGGAAGGTTACGAAAACAGTAGTTCCAATCCGTATTGCCTGCATTGGCATTAAATAGGGAGCGGGATTTGCAGGTAAGGACTCAATACGCTTCGATTGATTTACTGCCTGTGTGGCCAGCCAGTAATCAACCTTATACTTATCCAATGTTCTTGGTCCGATGGTCTTCCCTATATCACCTTTAGCAACCAATTCACGGGCAGCTTCCTTGAGTCGTTCAACTCCCTCCAGATCTTTTGGATAATAAATGACCAGTTTTTCCTTTTCATCTAAAGTCTTTTTTGCCTGCTCCTGCCAGCGAAGGGCCTCTGCATGAGTGTAAGGGAATGTTGTCCGGATCGGGATCTTGAATTTATCATAGGCAACTTTTACATCCAGGTTTGCAGCAGTTTTAATCTCAGGCAATACTTTAAGTACCGCTTCAGAAAGCACAAGACCCTTCTTTTCGGCGAATTCGAAGCTTCTTATACCCTGCATAAAGGCTCCTACTGCAGATAATTCTGCCTGGTATCCCACTTTTGCATCACCCTGAGCAGATTGAAAATAACCTACAATAACACCTTTTGGCAATTTATCCTTGATTCCTTTGATTGAAAAATACGGCCAGTCTTCTGTAAATTTTAAATTATGAAGATCCAGGGCAGAAGGGTGACAGCCATAATTAAAAAATACACCCAATAGTTTACCCTGTGCATTCTCAACTTTGATAACAGCGGCTTCCGGATCAGGCGGAACCCCTCCATGCTCCATTCTGCGGTCGTTCATTGCCATTCCAAAAACCTCGGTTGAACCTGCTCCAATCTTCCCAATAACTCTGCCCTTCCATGCATTTACAGCGCTTTGAACTGTCCTGCTTATGAAAAATTTAATATATGCATCCTCCAGATTACCCATCACCGGACCGGAATGCGTGTGAGTAGATGAAACAATCACATTTTTAAAGGGAATACCGGTCTCTTTATTTACCCCGGTGCGAATCTGATCCATTACCAGTTCAGACATATTAACCACAGCCACAGTAATCATTGCAGAACTTGTCCCGTCAGCTGCTTCAACAACCAGACTACGGGCGAACAGATCATCGTGAACACCTGTAGAAGTATTCGTTCCCCTGTCGTATCCAGCCATCCTCACACCAACAGGATTTGGTGGGGTAATTACAGTCTCTGCCACACCTACTTTTATTTGTGCGTTTAAAGTTTCAAATAAACCAACCAATACCATCAGCAGGACTGAGGATACCTTTAAAAAATATGTGCTTTTCATAGCCTTGTTAATAGTTAGAGCAGAAGATCGCCAAGGGCAGACATTCTTCCCGATTGATAAAATTTAAAGGGTAAACTGGTCCTTCTATACATAAGCGATCCAGTTCATCCCATCTGTTTTATTTGCCTTTTGTCTCTAGCGCATGAACTGAAATCTGTGGCGGATAATTGTATTTCAATGCCTCGTCTTCCACATACTTTACAAAATCCTTTTCATTGTTATTTACTTCACCAAAACTCCATGCACCAAATATCATGTACTCATAACTAAGGTCACTGGTAACCGGCATTTTAAAAACATGATTACCACCATAGTTCTTAATAGCCTGATATTGAGGTCTGTATTTATCCTTTATAACCATACCAATTCCCTGCCATGGCACCATTAATACTTCATCACCAATATCCTCATCCGGAATTCTGGCTTCAACATTTTTACCCATTGAAATAGCAATTCCATTTTTATTGACTGAAGTATATTCATTCATAATGCGGCGGATACCCGCTCCAAACATCACCTGGGCATTTGGTGCATTAAATTCAGAGAATTTGGTTTCCACTGTGCTCCAGCTTTTTCCGGCATATGCGGTATAATACTGATCCAGTTCATAAAATCCTTTGCCTGAATTCCAATTGGTTGTTCTAACCCTGATCATACTACGAAGGGGACCATTATACACTAAATCAAATGCAAAGCGGCTGTCATCAAAGGGACCCTTATTTTTGAATGGTGAGTGGTATGCGCGGGCAGGGTTCTCCATATCCATTGGGTTTTCGAAAATACACATCCCTCCTGCACCGAAAGTACTGGCAACTGTCATGATATCTGTGCCCATTTCCCATGGCATATAATAACCCGACTTATTGGTTGAATATTCATAGTAAGCTGTCAGCATTGGAGCTCTCTTACCATGAAGATCTACTTCATGAGGATACCATAGTTTCCAGCCCATGTCTTTTGATTCCCATAATGGAACTATATGACGGCCATAATTGGCAATTGATGCATGAACCTGATGCTCATACATTCCCCGCTCATAGTGGTCGATATAGATGTAAAAATCTCTGGATTCTTTAGCTGCCAGATCTGACATGAAAAAGATCTCATCCCAAATTCCATCTTTATTCTTATCGTCTACCTGAAGTTCTACATAATGACCATTGGTCTCTTTTCTTCTTACGTAACCGCTATTGGTCTTAAGTTGTTCAACCGTAGGTTCAGGATCTGATGGAAGCTTTGGATCTACAATACCTATCCAGCGCTCAGGAATATTTTGCATTGGCAAGCTGGTCCGAGGAACAACGATCGGACAAGCTTTAATGGCTACATTTAAAGGATTCGTGACAGTGATCTTAATTCTTCGGGTGGGGTTGTAATCCTTCCCTTCGGTGTACCAACCCGACCCCGATTGGGCATTAGCCATTCCGGCTGTAAAAAGTAAAGCAACAAATGCGGCGATTTTCATGTATTCTTAATTTAATTATATTGGTTTTTATTATTTATTCTTTGTAATTACTATTTGGATAAAGGTTTCTACATACGATCCACCCTTTTTATAAACTCATCAAACACCTGAAAACTGATCTCCACACAATCAAGCGGGACTTTATCGGCAGTATCATCCGGCCGGTGATAAACCGGTAAGGTCTTTTCATCATAACCCCTGCTGTTTGCATGCAATGCTCTGGCACCTGATGGTTTGAAGGGTAAGGAATCCATTACGAATCCATCATTTTCCCCATAAATTGGTTTTGATTCAATATTCAAATCCTTATGAATATCCCTGATCATATCCTTTACTCCCTGATCTTTAGAATTAATCCAGAGGTTTGGTCCATAGGTCAGGGAATCAAAATTCAGGACATACTTTATGTCCTGCATAGTATTATCGGCAATCCGGCTATTTGCATAGTGATATGCCCCTTCAAAGACATATTCCTCCGAATCAGAGGCAACAAAAGTCAGGGTGTGATTATTTTGTCTTGCGGATGCAGCATGCGCCAGCATCAGCATGACAATAACTGAAGCGGCATTATCATTGGCACCGGGTGTATTGAAAATGGAATCCAGATGGGCAATAATCAAAATTTCATTTTTACTTTTTCCCGGTATACGACCAATTACATTGATTCCCGGGGCTTTATGAACGGGTTTATATTCAGATTTAATCCATGCATGACTTTTATTTTTTGCTAGACGGTCAAGCAAGGGAATATCCTGTTTACCAAGTCCGAAAACAGGGACTGATTTATCCAGGTTTCCGCCTCCTGATCCTGCAATAGCTCTCCCGTACTGATTGACAGAAAAATATGCGAGAATCTGAGTGCTTTGCCCGTCAATAATTGCGTAGCCGGATCCCTCTTTTTTAAATATTCCGTTTACACCTTCGGCAGGAGTTCCAAAACCTCTTTTTTGTGGTATCGCCTCAATATGCTGTCCGGCAACAATCAAATCAGAACTGCTTATTGGCCCCCAGTCATCAAACTCATATTTATCATAATTAACCTGAGGAAGTGAACGCTGCATTTCTTTCAATACAATCTTTGCAGCCTTTGCATAAGCTTTACTTCCGCTGGGCCTCGGACCAATATCCGTCACCAGTTGTTTTAATAAGGAGATGGTATATTCCTGACGTTTTTGTGCTGTAGGAACAAGATCGGATGATAAGCTGCTTTCAGCGAAAGACCATTTATTGCTGAGCATTAAAAATGCCAGTCCTCCGGTCATTTTTATAAACTCAGCCCGCTGAAGCTTTTTATTATTCATTATCATTCAAATCAATTTTTTTCAGGTCAATTAAACAGATTAAATAGTATTAATTTAGTTTAGCGTTATTAATATTTTTGCTGTGGGCTTTGGGCTATGAGATATGAGATATGAGATATCAAAATTGAGTAATACTCTAATGATTGATATTTATTCAGATCTCAGACTGATTGCTCATGGCTGATAGCCTATAATTCCTTAACATTATCTCATTTTCAACATATCAATAGATTTCATGGGTTATAGGTTACATTTAGCTCGCTAACCGGACCCAGTATCCCTCTTACATTTTTTGTGCGGACTTTAATGGTATTCAGACCACTTTGCAATGTCCAATCCCATGATTTCTGACTTTGATTTTGCCATTCTCCATCCTTATTTGCAACGAGAAATCCATCAGATCCACCGGGAGTAAAAGCATCAACTTCCACTTTCAGAATTCCGGATTTATTGGTCTCTTTGAGATAAACTTTAGCCTGATTCAAAGGCTGGTAAAAATCTGATTCACGGTTAGTATATCGCTGATATTCATCACGTTTTGGAAATACATCATCATACCAGTTTAAAAATCCATCCCAGCCCCACATCGTATCACCGGTATGCACCGGTACTGGCAGAGGCTTTGACAGAAAGTCGTTACGTGGGATGACCCGGAAATGCCCCATTATTTCAAGAATATGGGTACCGCCACCTCCCTGAATTGAAAAGGGATTATTACCCTGACGCTGTCCAACTTTTAATGTTTTTACGAGTTCTTCACCAAACTCCGGTGCAAAAGGACGTTCCCAGGTTTCAGCACGGGGCATTGCAGCCGCAAGCAGATTATGAATTTCAAGCAGGTTGAATGGAATACCTGTTTCGGGATCAAAATAATAATAGTCGCGGGTTGAATCCATATATATCCACTTATTCAACTGATTTGACCAAACCTCGGTCACTTCATGCCCGCTCTCCCCTTCACTATGGATATTAATATGCCGTGCCTGATATCCCATTGACAGGAGTGCACCGATTAAAGCCTGATTTGGATAGAGGCACATCTCAACCATACGTCGGCCTTTAAAAAAGGGTCCGTTTAGTCGTGGCATACCCGTTGCTTCATCAATTACCGGGCTAACGGTCACATCATTCCAGTTCCATGAGTAGGCTTCACTTCTGAGTGGTACACGATAGGCCCAGTTGAGCAGGCGCATCATCACTTCAAATTCAGTATTGGCACCTTTTACAATCTGATCAAGCTTATGATCTTCCCTGTACTTTTTAAGATCCAGATGATTAAGATTTTCATACGAGAATGGATAGGAAGATTGAATTATCCTGCCATTATTTACAACATGAGCCTGTAGGCCGGCTTTGGCATTCAGTGAGTTATCTTCCCATGAACTTGAATAACGAAAACCTCTGATCATCGGAGTTTTCAACAGATCAGTGGTACTTAGTTCAGCTTTCCACTGGAAATAGCGTTTATCGCCAAGGGAATATTCGCGGCCTCTTTCAAGAGGCTGCCAGGCTGTCCATGTATTATCTCCAATAAAGGGACCTGATCCGTAACGGATCAGAACTTTTGCAGAAGTCATTGACGGTTCTTCGAGATCAGTCCAGAAAGATGCCTTTAAATTGGCTGAACTATGTTTGAGGGGATTTTCTCCATCCACAAGGTCAATTAAAGGAGATACATATTCACCGGCATGAAGGAATCTGTCAATGCTAAACCGTATGGAGTATTCCCCATCAATCTGATCCATTGCTCCAAGCTTTGTATCACTCCATGTACTTCCACCATTACTACTTTTCATAGAACGGTTCGGACTTGTACGGGTTAAAGACCCTCGTTTAAACTCATTGATATGAGCAATCAATACCCTCCAGGAAGTTGAATCGGTTTCTGTCCACATAAGAACCTCATTCTTACCCTTACGAAGCTTTTCATGCGGAAGGTCGATGTAATACCAGCGGTCAAGTCCGGCCATATCAATATACTGGCGTGCATGCGGATAGGCAATGACAGAAGCTGGTCTGATAAACTTTTCACCATTCAGGGATAAATGAAGCGGGGCTCTGTTACCTTTAACCTCCATCCCCTTAAATACCAGTCTGGCAGAAGCTGCAATTGGGTTTTCAATCTCCAGAATCTTTTTGATAACAATTCCTTTTTTCAGATCCTCGACCCATTCTACAGGGCCTTTTGTATAGGTTCTATAGCCTTCTGGAAGTCCTGCAGCCGGAGCATCATCTTCTATTAATTCAGTTTCCTGAAGCCTGATTATTCCCTTTGTTTGATCAAACTTTAATTTGATAAGTTGTGCGTCTTTCTCTATACCCGAGGCGTCAAGTTTGATCTCATTAAATCTGAACTTAGAATTGTTTTTTGGATCATCCTTATCAGTAAGACCGGCAAGGGTCTTAAAACCTAACTTTCTTTCTTCTGTAATCTGGCTAAATGATGAGATTATAGTAAAACAGTTTATTACCAATAATGTAAGAAGGGAAAAAACTTTTTTCATAAGCAATCAACTTAAATAGCGTTTGATAAAAGAAAATTTACAGGAATACTCATAATCATAATAAAGTGCCGGAAATTCAACTGGATCCTTTTATGCTCTTAATCAGAGATTCTGTTATTAATTTTCAGGATCGATTAAATCGTCAAAAGGTTTGAATCTGTAAAATACAAGATATTTCTATATCCACATTTAATCACAGATACAGAAAATATACTATTAAAGAAATAATTTTTCTTGAAAGAGATTATATGAAAACTTAAAAAAAATAGCAGTTATTGATTATGAAAATCAATAACTGCTATTAAAAAACATCAATCTGTTGGAGTTGGATAAGAGGCCAAAGGTTTAGCATCCCACCAAACCCTGGTAGCATAAGTATCCGGCCCACCTAATAATGCTAAAGCTGCTTCTGTAGCCGCTTTGTTAGTAGAATAGGAGTTTGGCGGATAAATCAATCTTCTTGCCAGCTGAGTTCTTGTAAGTGCTGGATTATCAGACTGGATAATAGCATAACCTCTTGGATATCCTGTTCTGCGACGTTCAGCCCATGCCTCAGTATCATTCATTGGGAAAAGGGCTAACCATTTCTGAGTGATAATCTGCTCCAACTGTCTCTCAAAGCTTCCGGCAGTTTCATAAAGAACCGGAATATCAGTTACAGGAGGACTATTACGTGCATCCGGATTACCGAATCTATCCAATGGCTTTGAAGGTTTATTAGTACTGTTAACATAAGCATCAATTACGGCATCAGAAGCAGTAGTCCTGAATTTAATGGAAGCCTTAATTCCTTCATTATAAAAGAACTGCGCAGTTCCTCCCATGTTCCATCCTCTCAATGCACCTTCAGCTCTCAGGAAAAATACCTCTGCAGCCTCCATGATATGATCAGGCTCATTAGTTCCACCATTATTGATAGGCAACCATTTCTTTCCAACATAAGAATATTGTAAATCAAGATTTGTTCCTCTTTGTGCTGATGGGTTACCATTTCTGAATCCTACTAAGCCACCAAAAACAGCGGTAGACGGAGTTAAACGTCCGCAGCATGGCTGAGTATAGACCGGAATCCGGGGATCCTGATATCCGTTCATGAGACTCGCAAGAGTAGAGCTTAATACAAACTCACTGATATAAGTAATTGTGCTTAGTTTATTTACGTTAGTACCATCAACTTTAACCTTTGAAAGCGCATTATCAGCATTACTTACGATAAAACCTTCTGGTGCAGCTGCAGCTTTCTCAGCTTCCTGCTTAGCTTTTGCGGGTTCAATATAAGATATCCGAATAGCCAGTCGCAGACGTAAAGAGTTAAGGAATTTAAGATTCTTTAACACATTTCCATCGTAAACAAGATCATGGGATCCACCACTAATAGCAAAAATTTTGGTCGCAGGATTTGCTGCTCTAAGATCTGCTGCTGCCTCATCTAAGATCTTAAAGAAATCATAATAGATGTCCTTTTGTGAATCAAAAGCAACACTGGTTTTACCATTTCCAAAATTGGAATAGATAATTGGTCCCCAATAATCAGTCTGACGGTGATACAATGCTACTTTCCAAAGCTTCGCCAGCGCATTCTCAGGCTTCAGGTTATTTGCAGCTGTATTTTTAAGTACCAGATCAAGCTGATTTGCCGCTGCTCCATAAGCTGTATTAGAATAAAAGCCTTCCATTAATAAGTTCGACCAGCTACCAGGTCCGTTATAATTGGAAGAAGCAAAGTTAGGATGTATGGTAGCGTGGAACTGTGAGTACTCGCCAGCGAAAAGGTTATTGCCCTGATACCAGGCTCTCATACCAAAATGCTGGGCCTCAGCGAATGCAAATCCAACCATACTTGCATCCATCTGCTCAACTGTAAGTTGTGCTCTGGGAGTATTAAGATCGTCGAAATGGTCGGTGCAGGAAACTGTACCTAAAGTAAGAAGGATTGCCGTTAAGGCTACGCTTCTATTTATATAATGTTTTATTTTCATGATATTAATATTATCTCTATTTAATATTATTAACTACAAATTACTAAAAATCAACTTTCAGGTTTAAGCCAAAAGTTCTTTCAGTCGGTGGAACGTAGGTTTGAAAACCTGCTGAGGCAGTACCGGCTCCCGAAAGAATTTCCGGATCCCAGTTACCAGTTCTCTTCAGGAAGAACAGATTCCTTCCAACCAGTGATAATTTAACACCCGAGATAAAGCCGACTTTGCTTAACATAGATTTAGGGAATGTATAACCTAGAGTTGCTTCCCTAACCCTGGTATTAGTAGCACTTACAATAAATGCTTCACCAATCGGAGCATTTCTACCTCCTATTACTCTCCAGAATGTTTGCGAAGTTACTGCAGTGGTATTTGGTGCACCAGAAGCAAGAACACCTGTTTCATTTGGAAATAAATTTTCGCCAAACACTAATCCACCATCTCTTCCTGAAAGGGTTTCTTTAGTAATTCCTTCTCCATAAAGAAGTCCGTCTGTAATGGAAACCATACTACCACCTTGTCTGTGCTCAATCAGGAAACTAAAATTAAAATTCTTAAAAGAAAAATTGTTTGTGATGGCACCCATCCAATCAGGATTAAAGTTTGCAGCTAGTACTGTTCTTCCGGGAGTCAGAGTTGGCATACCATTGGCACCCACAATAACTCTTCCCTGTGCATCTCTTGCCCATCCTCTGGTATAAATATTACCAAATTCCTGCCCCTGAGCAACAACAAAATCAGACATATATGAATCACCTCCGACAATAATTCTTGGACGATCATCAGAAATTTTATTAACCCAGTTTTTATTTTTACCGAAATTACTACTGATATCCCAGGTCAGGCCATTCGCATTCTGGACAGGTGTAGCAGATAAAACAACTTCAACACCCGTGTTCTGAACATCTCCTCCGTTGGTAAAGAATGAAGCAGCACCAGAGCCTGAAGGCAAACTGATTGTAAACAACTGATCAAAAGTATTTGTTTTATAGGCTGTAATATCAAGTCCTAAGCGGCCATTAAACAAACGGGTATCAAGTCCGAGCTCATATCCTTCAGTTGTTTCAGGTTTAAGATTCGCATTAGGAAGAATAGCTCCTAAAGTGATAAATCCAAAGTTTCCACCAGTTCCTGCAAATGAAGCAGATCGGCTTAACTGATAAGGTGAAGCACTGCTACCTACTTTTGCATAAGATGCTCTAAGTTTGGCGTATGAAATCACATCAGGAAGCCCCGGAATCATATCAGTAAGAATCGTGGAAAGACCTATAGATGGGTAAAAATAAGAGCGGCTGTTGGCAGGAAGCGTTGAACTCCAGTCATTACGACCTGTAATATCAAGATAAAGATAATTCTTCCATCCAAAATTGCCTGAAAAATAGAGAGATTGTAACTCACTCCGGTCACTAGGGCTAAATGACCCTTGTGTAAGTGCTGTATTACCAAATGAAAAGAAGTTCGGAATAATCAACCCTTGTTGTGTACTTGCAGTGATCCTGCCAGAACCATCAGTCTTTCTTAATGTACCACCAACTAAAGCTGATACATTCAGATTTTTTGTGATGTTATCATTATAGGATAAGAGGGCATCATGGTTCCAGATTTGACCAGGTCCTGATATTTCAGCACTGTAACTACCAAAATTGTCCTGCCCACCGCCATAAGAATCAATCCAGGCTTTTCTTTCATATGTATCTGACCCCCCATCAAAAGATGTGCGGCCCAACAACTTAAGCTTATCGGTAAAATCAATAGTCACCGAAGCCAAGGCAATTATGCGATCCGTTGTTCTGTAATTAACAACACGGTTCATGATCCAGAATGGGTTCCTTCCAATTGTAGATCCAGGATTCCAATAATTTTGCTTATTAGCACCTGCCGCATCGGTATATTCAAATTGCCTCAAATCATCAATTAAAATATTGCGTGGCATGCGGTAAATATTCATGTAAGGATTATTAGCCGCATTATCACCTGTTGCATTTTGATTATCTATTTCATTGCGGATATAATTTAATTTGGTATCGAGTGAAAGCCATTTTTTCAATTTACTGGTTACCCTGACTGAAGCATTATCTCTCCTTAATTCATTATTCTGCATCAACCCCTTTGCATCTTCCCTTGTATAAGAAAAAGCAGTTTGCGTAGTTGCAGAACCTGCTGTCGCATTTACGTTATGCGTCATATAAGTTGAGTTCTGGAAGGCGTCCTTATAATTATTTGGCTGAGGAGAAAAGGCAACCTGAGTTCCAGCTTTACCCGGAGCAGCTGACCAGTGATTGACCATTTGACCCGTCATTTTTGGACCCCATGATTCTTCGGATGTTGCATTATAAACTCCGGTAACACCCTGTCCATACTCACTCTGTGGCTCGAAATAATGTAGAGGTCTTCCTGTCTGGAAGGTTTCATTTACACTAATTTGAACCTGTCCTTCTTTGCCTTTCTTGGTTTCAATAATTATAACACCATTCTGAGCCGCACTACCATACAAAGCCGCAGCATTTGGACCTTTCAAAACGTTAATAGATTCAATATTATCCGGACTAAAGTTTGCGATTGCAGTGCTCATTGGTACCCCATCAACAACATAAAGCGGACCACTGCTTCCAGAAATTGAACGATTTCCTCTCAGCACAACACGAGCCTGACCACCCAAACCTGTACCGGCTGTTTCAATAGTCATACCGGCTACTTTACCCTGTAAAGCATTCACAACATTCAGGGTACGTGTTTCAGTCAGTTCTTTTGCACTTACGCCTTGAGTAGCATAAGTAAGAGATTTCGACTCACGTTGAATACCCAGTGCAGTTACAACAACTTCACTCAGAGATGTTGAAGACTCTTCCAAACTAACATTGATAGTTGTCTGATTATTCACAAGAACCTCTTTGGTGATATAACCTATATAGGTAAATACCAGTGTTGCATTATCAGGAACATTTAAAGTATATCTTCCATCTGCATCAGTAGATGCACCAATATCGCTCCCCTTAACCTTAATACTTACTCCCGGGAGTGTCTCTCCTTTAGAGTCTTTAACCTGACCTCTTACAACAATATCGAGTAAGTTAGAAACATCATTTCCCTTTAATTTGCTGGCATTAAGCTCAAGTCCACCCTTTTGACCGTTGACAATCATAATCCGATTATCTACCTGTTTAAAATCAAGTGAAGTATTTGATAATAATTCCTTCAAAATATCAGAAACAGACATTTTTTCTGCGGACAGCTCCAATTGGTTAATATCCTTTACATCGGCATAACGATACATAAATTGAAATGGACTTTGCTTCTCAATTTTTTGAAAAGCCTTCACCAATGACTCGTTTTTAAGTTCAAGTTTTATTTCAACTTTATCAATTGCCTGGCTCTTTACTGGCGGAGCCGAGAACAGCTGAATTGAGGTTGTTAAAACAATAAAAAATGCTAATCTGAGCTGCATAATTATCATTAATAATTTGTCAAAAAGTTGCCTTAAATGATAGGCAAAATGCGGTTTTTGCTGATTTTCAGCAAGAAGTGTAAAAATATTCATAATTTTACATCGGTTTAAATTTATCGAAATGGCTTCTAATTTTAGAAGACAGAATTTAAAACATCAATTGATGTACGATGGCAGTCGGACAACAATTATCCCTCTGAATAAACTGTTCATACAGGATTTCAGAGGGTTTTTTATGGTGCGAGGTCGAAATTCATATTGAGTTGCATTTAATTTAAAAAATATTCATACAATAGCATTTAAAAAATTTTCTATTTAGAATCCAGTGTAATTACTGCCTTATCAACATCATATTGATAAACGGCCTCATTAAACTCGGACATACTTTTTAAAATCTGGTCAAGAGTTTCGCCTTTCCTGACAATAGTCGTAAAGCGCTTGGACCTGACGCTATCATCTGCAATAATTATCTCCACCTTATAGCGACTCTCCAAAAGTTTAGCAGCTTCAGCAACGGTTACATCACTCAATAGCAAATCCTGTTCTTTCCACTCCAGATACTCAGGAGCATTTACCACTTTTTGAACAACGTTTTTACTGGTTTTATCATAAGTGATCTGTTGATTTGGGGTGATAATTCCTATCGTTCGGTTATTTTGATCTTCAACTTTTACCTTGCCCCGGCTAACCGTCACCTGAATACTCGAATTATCAGACCATGCATTAATTTCAAATGCAGTCCCAAGAACTGTTGTTTTCAACTTACCTGTATGAATAATAAATTGTTTCAGGGAATTGTGCTTAATGTCGAAATAAGCCTGCCCATCAAGATAAACTTCTCTAAGTGCAAGGCCATCGAAGGAAGAAGGATAATTCAATTTAGCACCAGGTCGCAAAATAACAGTACTTCCATCTGGTAACTGTATCAACCTGTTCTCTTTAATAATTGTTTGTCTGGAAATGGCATTAGCAGGTTTGATAGATTCATTCCTGAAAAAATAAAATCCTGTACTTAATATAATCAGCAATATTGCTGCAAAAGATATAAAATTGATCCAGATCCGATGGTTTGAAGAAGAAACATCTTTCGGACTAATTTCATCATCAAATATCTCATCCAAAATCTTGTTTTCAATTTCATTCCTGATATCAGCTTTCTGATTCTGAGACATATTATCAAAAATATCAGGCTCTGATTCAAACAGATTATAATGCTTTATCAGCAGATCACACTCTTCTTCCGAGGCTTCATGCTTCAAGTATTTGTTTAATAATTCAGAAAAATATTTCTTGTCCATCTAGCAAAATCATACTTAC
>NZ_DASWXT010000124.1:0-47075 GCF_036405355.1 Daejeonella sp. | reverse complement strand
TATCCCTGCTGACCGGGATCGGGCGAAATACCAGGTACAATAAAGCAATGATTAATACCGTAAATATTATTATCCCTGGTTTACCTGAAAGATTTTTCATAGTGATTAAGTCTGGTTATCAGCAAGATAATAAATAAATTATAGAAATACACAGGTTTGCTTCAGCATTGCAGGTTCACAAAATGAGATTAAACCAAAAAACAATATTTATCTGCGGCATCCTTGGAGCGGCATTTTTTGTGACTGCTTCGCTGCTCGCAGGATTGATCGCAGAAAATTATAATCCTTTATCGCAGCTTATCAGCGAGTCTATGTCCGAAGACCGGCCTTACTCAAAAGAGATCCGATATTTCGGATATATTCCATCGGGTATCCTGCTGATGATATTTGCCTTCGCAGCACCCGTAAACATGCCTGCATCAAGGCAGATCAGGCTTAGCTTTTATGGGATTGCTTTATTTTATGGATTGGCAACAATTACTGTTGGAATTTTTCCATGCGAAGCCGGATGCAATAAGGAAATGATCAATCCGGGTATCTCCCAGGTCATCCATAATCTGAGCGGACTCTTTACTTATATTGGAATGCCACTCTGCCTGCTGCTCATTGGTTTCGGATTAAAGAAGGCCAATACCCGCGCTCGCCTGTCGCGCGTTTCAATTTTATTGGGATTCAGCTCCGCTTTCTTTATTCTTATTTTGTTAGCTAGCCCTTTAAGTCCTTATGCCGGATTAATCCAGCGCATCATTGAAGGAATTTTTGTTTTATGGATTATTGGGTGTGCGATTTCTATCAGGAATCATGAGAATAGGAGGGTAGATTGAAAAAGTAACCCAATAGCTATCGGGTCTGAACTACCCGACTTGCGTTTGAATCCTATCAATCCTTTAATCCTATTAATCCTAGCTCAGACAGTTTTTCTAATTCATTCTCTGAACTACCCGACCCGATAGCTATCGGGTCTTAATTCTTCTTTTCCATCCCGGCCTGAGCCAGCAACAGCAATAAAAGTTTACGGTAAAATTGCTGCCGTGGTATCAGGGCCGGGGGAAAATTTCAGGGATATCCCATACAATATCCCAAATCAACATTATTATGATATTCATGTTGTCAAAACATCTCTGGTGCATTTTTAAGTATTTTGCCCGGGGCGGGTATAACCACCCTCCAAAATGCCGTGCGCTCTGTCTTTATATATCTGCTGATCTTTGGGTGCCCAGGTTCCCAATCCGTCGACATACCTGTTAAACATGCAGAATGCTGCTGCAATTAAAACGGTATCATGGATCTCCTGATCTGTTGCTCCTTCGGCAATTGCATCCAGAATTTGCCGGTGCGCGACCATCTTTCCTCCCCGCTGCACACGTCCGGCGATTCCAAGCAGGGCTTTCATTTTAGTTGAAATTGGCGCTTCCGTAAAATTGTTTTTCACCTGTGAAATCAGCTCACCGTTTGCATCTCCCAAATGTGCAGAAGCTACTGCCCCATGAACACTCTGGCAAAATAAACAGTCGTTAAGGGAGGATACATAAGTCGCAATCATTTCGCGCTCCCCCTTTGTCAGGCTGCTTTCCCTGCATAACAATACATTAGCGAGTCCGTTAAGCGCATCAGCAGCCTGCGGATCGAAGGCCATTAATCCCCGGATTCCGGGCAGATCATTCATCAAATCAATATGTGCCATTTTATTGCTGTTTAGTTAAGGTTTGCTTTTGTCGTCAAATTCTCACAATAAATGATATTGCTCCGTTTCTTCCATCTGATGTCCAAATACCGGGACCAGGGTAAAATAATGGTCGCTTTGTAAAATATTGCTTGTCTGTCAAATTGTTTAAACCACCTTTAATTTCAAGTTTCTCTGAAATCTTTATTGTTGTGTTGAGATCAAAAATGCCATATGAAGGGACTATACCTATAGAACCATTTGCAGCCGGAATAACAGTATTTAATGCGTCTGCAAAGCTATCTCCTGTAAAACTGTATAGCCCCGACAAGCTGAATTTTCTAAAACGAAAGGTGAGCCCGTTTCGCGAAATTATGCCCGGTACACTTTCAATTTTATTACCATCAATACTAATATTTACAGAGCCCGATTTTATGCTTCCTGAAGTGTATTTGCCATCCATAATGGCGCTTGATGTGAATATTGATAATTCTGTTTTGTTGTTTAATGTCCAATTTCCCTGAATGAAAAATTCAACCCCTTTGGTTAGAGAATTCCCAATATTTGTTCTGTAAGTATATAATTGATCATTTTCATCTGTTTGGGCAATCGTGCCAAAACGATTATTGTATTGAAGTAAAAAACCTGTAATATCCCACTTCAAAAACTTCCAATTTCCTCTAAAACCCAATTCTGTATTATAACCATCTGCGTCTTTCAAGTTAGGGTCTACTTTCTCGTAAATTTCTGTAGGAACTAAATCTTTAAAAATCATTGGCCGGTATGTTTGCGACCAACCTCCATAAATATCTATAAATGATGTTGGTTTATAACTTACACCCGAGCCTAGTAAAACAAATCGATGCTTGAGATTAAAAGGAATTCTATCTATTGGCAAGTAAGTGATATTACCCAACATTTTACTTTCGCCACTTTCAAGCCTTGCTCCAATATTTGCAGAGAGATTTTTTAAAAGTTTAAAACTATTCTCAGCAAACAGGGCAACATTTTGAGTTTTGAAATGAATATCCCTTCCCCATTGGGGATTAACTAATGTCAAATCGAAATCACTGCCTGTTGTGCCTTTGCCTTGTTGGGTTCGGTGCAAGTCATTGTTCATTAATTGCACACCCATTGCAAGCGAACTTTCCTGCTTTCCTAATCTGTACTGCCTTAATAGACGTAATTCATTAGTATAACTGTTGAAATTGTCAATATCCACTTGTCTGGAGTTATACTGTCCTGTTGTAGTATTTATAGTGTCTTTTATAGTTGCAGGCTTGTCAAACATTACACTGTTTCTGTTGCCAATAACTGCCGATGAAGTATATTGAAGTTTTGTCTTATCCAAAATATTCCACTTTAACAGGAAAGAAGGAATGTTAATAGCAGGATTAAAATAATTCCTTGATCTTGTTGCTTGTCTTGGGTCGGTATTATACATAGCCTCGGTCAAAGGTCCGGGGATGCGATACACATAATTAGACCTTGCCCACTCCATGCGAAGTGATAAATTCTTATTGGCTTGATAAGTTATCATTATACTTTCTGCATCATAATCAGTATGTTCATTTCTACGATAGCCGTCTCTTGAACGCTTTGAGATGTAGGCATAATATTTAATTTTCCCGATTTTCCCACCTATGGCATTATAAGAGCTTAATAAGTTGAATGAACCTACAGTATTATAACTTTCAAAATGGATAGACTTTGTAGTATCTCCTTGTTTGGAAACATAATTTAACATACCGCCAAATTGTGAACCATATTGTAATGAGCCTGTACCCCGAACCAATTCTATACGTTCAATACTTTCAAGTGGCATACTGTAATGGCTGGCCGGATAACCATACATATCCGAATTTGTCAGCACACCGTCCTTACGAATATTGAATTCCCAACCTCTGTGTGGATCAAGTCCTCTTGTCGAAATATTTATTTGATTACCAGAACCATCCATATCATAAACAAAAACTCCTGGTACTTTTGCAAAGATTTGTCGCCCGGTTTTGTCTGTCAGATTAGCATCCATTTGTGTCAGTGAAATAACTTCATTTTTTTTTCCTGTAAAAATGTAAGTTCCAACAATGGGTTCGAGTCGGCTAAGCCCATTTCGTTCTAAGATTCCCTGAACAGTTATTGGTTCAAGAATTTTTGCCTTGATTGTATCACTCTTTACCTGACCAAAAGCTGTCGAAATAGTCAAAAATAGTCCGAATACCAATAAGCTCTTTTTTGTCATTTCTCCCTTATTTAGGTAAAGTATAGCCCTGCGCCATCCGCTCTCCCATAGCCTCATAAACTTCGGGCTCAGTGGGTGTAAGACTTGCCAGGCCATCCACATATCGATTGAACATACAGAAAGATGCCGCAATCAGAACCGTATCGTGGATCTCCTGCTCAGTAGCGCCTTCATTTTTTGCATTGGAAATATCATCGGGGCTAACCGTCCTTGCATCCTGTTGAACCTTAGCAGCAATACTGAGCAGGGCTTTCAGCTTTGCTGAAATAGGGCTAGTCAGATAATCCTCCAGAACAAAATCAACAATACCTTTATCATCCTTATAAAGGTATCGCGCGGCGGCGGCATGACTGCTCATGCAGAACATGCAATCGTTTTTTGAGGAAACAAAACTTGCTATTAATTCCCTGTCAGCTTCTGAAAGCGATGAGGGGTTGCGAAGCAAAGCCTGCGCAAGCTCATACAATGGCTTGCCGGTTTCGGGTCTGAACATCACAAGGCTCCTGATTCCGGGAACCCCTTCGGGTACGTTGATATGTGCCATTATAAATTTTCTTTTAAACTTAAACTTGAATCTGAATGAGCTACAGCCTCCGGAGAGTAGAATGTAACCAGCAGACCTATTAAAAATGTGATTGAAAAAACCAGTACTGCGTTTCCGTATCCACCCATAACATGGACCAATGCTCCTACGAAGAATACAACAATTGCTGTTGCCAGCCGACCGATATTGAAACAAAATCCGGTAGCGGTCGCACGGATCTTTGTCGGGAATAACTCCGGCAGATAGGAAGACAAGGTCCCCTGACTGATACCGAAGAAAAGCGCCAGGAAAGCACATTCAGGATAGATGACCGTGCTAAAAGTCTGGTTCGTTTTAAAAATGATGAAGCACATTACAAAACAACCTGCAAAGGTAATCAGGAGTGTTTTTCTATGTCCCAGATAATTGATCAGAAAACCTGAAAGGGATCCGCCAACAATTCCTCCGCTTCCGAGGATCATCATTGTAATCCCACGCTCTGCCTGGCCCTGCCCGGGATCAGGGAACAAACTTTGCACCCAGGTTGGCATCCATGAAAATATAGCCCAGAGGCCGATTATCATCGATCCAAAGATCAGGGATCCCTGAATCAGATTCTTCTTATTGTGGCTTTCGAACAGGGCTAAATATTTTGATGGCTGCTCTGTATCCAATGATTCCTGTTTCAGTTGTATCCATTCTTTTGATTCCCTGATCAGAATTAAGGCAGTAAAAGCTGCCGCCAGTGGGATAAAACCCGGTAAAAATGCCATGCGCCAGTCGGAAAAGAAGTTATTGGCAATTCCTGTTGAAATAATTCCTACCGGAAAGGTAACTGCTAGAATACCCAATGCGATAGCCCTTGATTTTGCAGGCCAGATTTCAGCGACCAGAATAGTAGCCAGTACCAAAGTCCCTCCAACTCCCAATCCGGAGAAAAATCTTAACAGAATAACTATCTGCCAACTGTCTGAAAAGCTGATCAGGATATTGAGCACCGCGTACAAGCTCACCGCAATCACAAAAGCCCTGATTCTGCCAATATGATCACCTAAAAAGCCAAATAATATTCCGCCAAAGGTCCAGCCCAGCAGGAACATTGAGCCGATGTAGGCACTGACCTCGTTCAGATCATCTGCACTCACATCAGCCATCAGTTCTTTAACGACCACCGGCAGGTAAACAGGCATCAGCGTTGAGAAATATCCGCCAAATGCATAACAGATTACACAAATGGCGAATAGTAGATTCCTGCTTCCTGCAGGATTTATGATATCTTTCTTTTTTACTGACATGGCCTTATTTCAGGAGCTCATCAAAAGTCAGAGAGACGTAATACACGCCTCCGACTGCCGGCGAACCATAAGCCTGCACATTGTATTTATTGCTCAGATTGGTTCCCCCAATCTTCAGAACCGATTTAGCAGCCGGTATTTTAAGACTTAGCTGTGCACCCAACTGTCCGTAAGCCTCTATCCTGCCCGGTTGCAGATCGCTGAAAGATCCTACCCAGTTAAATGCCGACTGCCAGCGGTAATTCATACTAAAACCGATGTTTTTAAATAAATTCCGGTTTGAAAGAATCAGGTTCGAGACAAATTTCGGAGTATTGAATGCCGGAATATTATTGGGATTGGCACCTTTCAGATCAAAGGAGGTCCAGGTACTGTTTCCTGTCAACTGATAGCTTTTAGGGAAATAATAAGTTAATCCTAAAGATGAACCCTGCGCACTCACTTTATCCGAAGCATTGGTATACAACTGATAAGCCTGTGCCTGTCTGTTCAGAATTTCCATTGCAGCAGCAGGATTAGGAGTGCCATCAGCAGCTAATACAGGGCTTGTGGGACTGATTACTACCTGATTCAGGATGAAGTCCTGGTAGTTGCTGTAATAATAATTAATATCGATAAAGAGCTTCTCACTTATAAGTCCTTTATAGCCGATCTCATAGCTTTCTATCTGCTCAGGCTTGATATAAGCAACATCAGACTTCTTGAGGAGATGCTTGTTATTAGCAATAGCCGTTGGAGGAGGGGTACCTGATCCGACAGCGGCACCAAAGGCAGCACCAAATGCGCTTACTGAACTTGAGGTATATGAATTACTGTAAGCGGGCAGACCGGCACTGTTTTCTGGTGTACCTCCAAGAATGGTGATCGGACCTACAAATAATTTGATGTACTGGTCAACAGGTGTAGGATTCCTGAATCCGGTTTGAAATGAAGCCCGGAAATTATGATTCTTTACCGGAGAGAAAACTGCAGAAACCCTTGGCGTAAAACTTCCCTTAAAGTTTTCATTCTTATCATAACGTGCGGAAGCAACCAGCTTAAACTTGTCCTCGAAAAGCAGTTTAGACAATTGCAGGAATGCGCCGTATTCACTGATTGTTATTTCCTTGTTTTTATCGTCAAGCAGGGTTCCGTTGGTAAACATGTCGAACTTCCGGAGATTACCGCCAGCAAGCACATCCATAAATTTAACAGCCTTGCTGAAATCGTATTGTCCTTCGGCATGATAGAGTTTACTATTACTGAATATTCCAGCTCCCGTAAGCCCCTGTATCGCCTGATATTTATCTTTCATGGCCTCAAACTCAGCGGTTCCGGGTAAAAACCTACCCTGATCAGCAAATCCACGGGCTATGCTGTGATTATTTGCCGTAACTCCGGTAATATTCCCTTTATAGGCCGCTTCATATCGTGAAAACCAGGTTGCATCAGCCACATTAGGACTTACCTTATTTCCGTTCAGATCCTGTACCCATTCCTGATTCACTTTTTGTCCGAGGGTACGCGGGTTATAAGAATCATGGGAGTTCTCTATCGTGGTATATGCCCTGATAAAGAACTGACTGCCTTTTAGCTCCAGTCGGTGCTGCTGCAGGGTGAAATTATTGATCGAAAAGCGGCTGCTGCCGGTATAATTTGCGGTACCCTTTCCAAAATTATACTGGTAAATCGCTTCCAGGTTATCAGAAAGACGATAATGCAGGGCAGCATTCATCTTCAGATTATCGACCTTATAATCTGTTAAATAACGCTCTTCATATCCGGTTCTCGAAACACGGCCGATTCCATTTATGGTCTGAGCGATTTCATCTCCATAAATATTCAGTGCATTTCTTCCGGGATTTGAGGCACCGCGGGATGCTAATGGAGTATTCTGGTCAATGTCTGTGTAATTGGTTGCATACCAATCCAGACCCTTGAAGTAAGAGACATTGGTTTTGAATGCAAACTTATTATTGAAAGCCTTTGCATAACGCATAGTGAGGTCGTACAAAGCTGCCGCATCTGTATAACTATCATTCAGGTGATTAACACCCAATTTGGTCTGAACACTCAAACCCTGATATTGAAAAGGGTCTTTACTTCTCATCATCAGAACCCCGTTAAAAGCGACCGGGCCGTAAAGTGCTGAAGCAGCTCCGGGAATCAGCTCTGCGCTTTCGGCATCCAGATCAGAAAGTCCGAACAGGTTACCAACAGAAAAGTTTAATCCGGGAGTCTGATTATCCACTCCATCTACCAATTGAAGAAAACGTCCGGTTCCGATACCCCCAAAACCACGGGTATTAATGGATTTAAAGTTCAGTCCGCTGGTAACCACATCCAGTGATTTCAGGGACTGTAATCCTTCATAAAAACTAAAGGAAGGGGTTTCGCGGATAGATCTGAGATCCATTTTCTCGACCGTAACCGGCGATTGCATGATGTTTTCCTCCACTCTTGAAGCCGAGACCACCACCTCATCCATTTGTGTGGAGGCAGGTGAAAGGGCAACAGTGATCTTGTCTGAAAACTCATTGATTATGATCTCCTGCCGGACATAACCGAGGCCGGAGACGATTAATGTAATAGGTAAGGGCAATTTCGTGCTGATTTGAAATTTGCCCTCACTGTCAGTAATGGTGCCGGCAAGCAGTCCTTTAATGGAGATACTTGCTCCTGAGATCGGCTTTTTGCTTTCATTATCGGTAATCGTTCCTGATGCAGTTCCGGTTTGAGAAAAGGCCGAAAACGGGATAAATAAAGCTATGAGTATGATGTATAGTAAACTTGTTTTCATAAAATTTGATTTAAGATTTTTTAATTAATTGAGGGGATCTGAGGTATCCCTGATTAACGATTTTGTTTCCCAACGTTTGGTAGAATGCAGGGTCATTAGGGGTAATGCTGGCTAAGCCATCCACATATTTGTTGTACAGGCAAAATAAAGCGGCGATCAAAACAGTATCATGAATTTCAAGATCTGTTGCCCCAAGGGATTTTGCTTTTTCAATAATGGACGGACTAACCCTTTTGCCGGAGATCTGAACATTCCTGGCAATTTCAAGTAGAACTTTCATCTTATCACTTACCGGTGCATTTTCGAGGTCATGCAGTACCATTTGAGTGGTATTACATTCTCCGAGTAAAATGTCGGCTGCGGCAGTATGTGCGGCAGTGCAAAATTTGCATTCGTTACCGGCAGATACTACAGTTGCAATAAGTTCACGCTCTGCCTGAGTTAATGTAGATTCACCTCTTAAAAGTATCTGGGTGAGATCCCTGATCGGATAGGCAGTATCCAATCGATATTCAAGCAAGCCCGTAATTCCGGGTAAATGCTCTTCTAAAGAAATATGTGGCATTTCGCTTCATAATAAATAATTAAAACAGCCTTGCCGTATCAGGTTAAATTGAGACATCTATTGCATAGATTATAATGATGAGCGGAGAAATAAGCATTATGCTTATCCCTTTAAATCATGCATTTAAAGCAATTGACAATCAATAAACATTGAAAAAAGAGCCCGAAAGCCTTCAGTCAAACAGGAAAACAGCAAGGAATTAATTATTCAGGAAACTATCTTAAAATAGCTCAGACCCAAGGAGCCCTGCTCATTGGATATAGCTGATAAACCTGATATTATTAGGAAATGAGGGATTCCGGAGGCGGGGCAAAGAGGTAATAATGCCCGTTTTGAATTGAATTTATTACAAAACTGTGCGGCGATTGATAATCCAGCACATATAAGTCTTTTAGTGTAATCTCAGAATTTTTGAAGTAGTAGTCAAGTTTAATTTGTTTGGCTCCTGATTTTTTGCTAGTGCTTGCGTCCAGATCGTTCACCTTATTAAAATACTCAGCCCGCTTCTTTTCAATCAATGTTTTTTCCTTGTTTTCAATACATATCAGGAAAAGTGTATCTCTTGCAATTTTGCGTTTTAAATATTTATAAATGGTTCCCTTTAAATTTACCTCACCCTCCATTGATTCAAAATCTTTGGAATCAGAAAGGTAGGGAACGTTGAATGGAAACTTAACCAGAATCATGTCTTTATCCAGATCATTACCATCCTTAATCTTTTCTGCCAGTCGCTCATCAGCTGATTGGGTTAGAAAAAAGAAAAAACCTTTGTAACCCGCTATGTTAAACAGGAACAACAGAAGGAAAAATATGGCAGTTAACTTTCTCAAATTCAGTACAATGTAATAACAAAAAAATCACATTTCAAAATTTTAGTTAAAAATGGATAACGGTTGTTGGTTGTTAGTTGTTTGTTGTTAGAAGAGATTATGCTTAATTAATACTTTTTTATCTCATATCTCATATCTCAACCCAGCACCTCCTCCAATACCTCATGCGATCTCACCTGTCCGAAGCCTTCAATATGCAAACTGTAATAATCAAGAATCTTCTCCAGTAATAGTTTTCTTTGAGCTGAAGAAATCTTCAGATCTTCCAGATTATCGAATTTAGCATTCAGAATTAAAGTCCAGAGGGCTGTTAGTGGTTGTTCAAGGATCAGGGCATGCGGAGGCTGCATTTTAGAATAACAACCATTCTTAAGATCAAAAAAATCTGCCTGGCCGGCTAAAGTAGTATCGGGGTAAAATCCAAGGAATCGGGTTAAACGAAGCAGGAAGTACAGATGAAAATTTGATACCCCTTTACTGATTCCATCCAGAATCTCGATTGCATGAAACAAAAATTCGAAGAGTACTTCATCCGCTTCATGCTGTCTGAGCGACTTGTAAAGCACCTCATTTAAAAACATGATGATTGAACTTTTTACAATATCATAGGGAATACTCAGAAAGACCGGCTGATGCCTTAACTCCGAAACGCGCTGAATATTTCCTGAGCTTTTATGATAAACCACCATATCCAAAAGATGCAATGGCTGCAGACTGTTCAGTTTGATCTTTGATTTAGGACGCTTGATTCCGTTGATCAGGTAGGATTGCAAACCGAACTTTTCAGTAAAAATCTGTACTACCACGCTGGTTTCAGCATAGTTCGTAGTTTTAAAAACAATCCCCCGGGTTTTATGAAGCATGAAAGATCTTTGGAAGTAGTATTAGAATTCCGATGGCAAGTGCCATCAAAGCTGCAATCAGTACCAGTGCAGCAGCAACATCTTTAACCAGGCCTGCCTTGATATTATATTCAGGGGAAACCAGATCAACAAGGGTCTCAATCGCGGTGTTCGCAAGTTCGGCAATTAAAACCATGGCCATGGCGGCAATGATCCAGAGCCATTCTGCTATACTTAGTTCCAGATAAAAGCAAAGTGCCACAAGAACAACAGCAACAAAGCAATGCACCCTGAAATTCAATTGGGTTTTAAATGTGTACATAATCCCATTGAAAGCAAAAACAAATCCCCCGAAAAACTTTTTCATTCTTTGTTAAAATGTAAAGATGATAGAATCAATTACATGCAAAATGCTGACAGATATCGAATTATCATATTAATAAAGTCCAAATTAAGAATTTTTGTAGTTTTACGGACTGATTTCGCCATTATACTAAACCGCGCAGCATGTGGAATAACTTTTCCAAAATTATACTTTCAAACCGGATTCTGATTCTTGTACTGTTTTTCGTTTTAACCTTGTTCATGGCATGGAAAGCTAGCTTTGTTAAACTTTCTTACACCGGCAGTAAAATTCTTCCGCAAACCGACTCCGCTTTTATCAGATATAATGATTTTAAAAGCAAGTTTGGAGAAGACGGAAATATGATGGTTCTGGGTATCAGCACTCCGAAATTAATGAGCAGGGAACTGTTCAATGACTGGAGTATTCTGGCAACAGAGCTGCAAAAACTGGAAGGAATCAAGCAGGTACTTAGTGTAGGCAATCTCTATGACCTCCAAAAGGACACTTTAAATCAGCGTTTCGTTTTAAAACAGATTAGCGGAGGGGCTATACTTCGCGATTCTGAGATGGACAGTATTAAAAATCGCATTTATGATCTTCCATTTTATGAGGGATTGATTTATAATAAAGAAAGTCATGCTACATTAATGGCGATCAATTTCGATCACAAGATCCTGAATACACCTAAGCGCGGACCCATTATCAAAACGATATTGGAAAAAGCGGATGCCCTTAGTAAAAAGCACGGTGTTGAAGTACATTATTCAGGCCTTCCATTCATCCGTACAGCGGTCAGCCAGCTCGTATCGAGAGAATTTGTACTTTTTCTCGGCCTTTCTATTCTTGTTTCTGCAATCATTCTGTTTATATTTTTCAGAAAACTGTATCCGGTTCTGTTCCCGATTATTCTGGTAATAGTTGGGGTGATCTGGAGTCTGGCAACACTGGTGATGTTTGGCTATGAGATCACGATGCTTACCGGTTTGATTCCTCCACTGATTGTAATTATTGGAATACCCAATAGTATATTGCTGTTGAATAAATACCATAATGAATTAAGAAAGCATGGCAATAAGGATAAGGCCTTGCATGTCACGATACTTCGGATCTCAGAAACTACCTTAATTGCCAATGTCACTGCAGCTATAGGATTTGGGGTTTTATTTTTCACTGGCAGTGCCTTGCTGGTTGAATTCGGTGTAGTAGCAGCCTTGAACGTAATGGCAACCTGGTTTATTTGCCTTTGCCTGATACCTATCATTTTCAGTTATCTTCCGGTTCCTAAACTCAAAGCACAGGAGGATCATGATAATGGCTTCCTGCACAAACTGCTCGTAAAGACCGATTTTCTGGTACATGAGCGCAGTCACCTGATCTATGTTGGTACAATTATCATCACACTGGTCTCCTTGATCGGTGTGATGCAGATCAATGTAAACGGTTATGTTGTTGATGATCTCCCTCAAAATTCTCCGATAAACCGTGATTTGAAGTTCTTTGAAAAGAATTTTGAAGGCATTCTGCCGCTGGAAGTGAGCATTGATACCCGGAAGAAGAATGGTGTATTGAATCTTTCGACCATCAAAAGGGTTGACAAAATGGAGGAAATGATCTCATCCTACCCTGAGTTCTCTCGTTCAGTTTCCTTAAATAAAGCCTTAAAATATGCTTCACAGGCATTTTATAATGGGGATCCACAGTTCTTCCGCATCCCGAATGATATGGAGAAAAACTTTGTCCTTTCTTACCTCGCAAATTCAGGCGGGAACAGTGATATGCTAAAAGGTTTTATCGACAGCAATAAGCAGGTAGCAAGAGTAAGTTTTCAGATGGCTGATGTTGGCTCAAAACGCATGAATGTTCTGATGGATGAATTAAAACCGCGTATCGACTCAATTCTGAATCCTGAGAAATTTGATGTCTTACTGACGGGTTCAAGCATTATCTTTTCGAAAGGAACAGATTATATGCTGGAACACCTGATGGAAAGTATCCTGCTGGCTATATTTCTGATCTCTATGCTCCGCTTGTTCCAGTTCAGAGACCTCCGGATCATGTTTATCTCGCTCTTACCCAATATTATTCCCCTGATCATTACAGCAGGCCTGATGGGTTTTTTCAATATTCCGCTTAAACCATCTACCATTCTGATATTTACAATTGCTTTCGGACTTGCATCAGATCAAACCATCTATTTCCTTACCAGATATCAGCAGGAATTACAGTCGACGGATTTTACAACCACTAAGGTTATTTCAGACACTATCCGTGAAACCGGTGTAAGTATGACCTATATAGCACTTGTTCTCTTTTTTGGATTCGGGATCTTTACTGCATCAACCTTTGGCGGTACGATGATTCTGGGATTGCTTTTGTCGATCACACTGATCATCGCCCTGATTTCCAACCTGACGCTCTTACCTGCTTTGCTGGTGCAGATTGATAAACGCAAAAGAAAGAAGATCGCGAAAGCTAGGGGAGAAACCTGGGATATTTAATATAGTTGACAGTTGATAATTGACAAGCGATAGCTATCGGGTTAACAAGTACTTGCTGTCCTTGGAAAGCTTGAAATAGAATTTCCTAAAGATTCAGGAGGTTCGAACTTTCGCTGGAATGACAGCCCATGGGGTGGAACAGGGAGATTACGGCCTTCACCGGAATCTGATTGGTATCAATTTCTATTTTTAATGCAGGGCCTTTTTCAGTAACTACGATCCTGACGAATTCAGGATCTCCCCAATACTAAAAAAAGGCATGTCATCCGATAGCTATCGAATCCAGCGAAAGCTGGAACCTCCCAATTTGTCGTCCGATTACTATCACTTTCACCGAAGGATGGAACTTAAATAATGACATTGGATGCCCGCATGCTGCGCGTTCAAGGAATTAAATAAAGAAGCACACGCATGCGCCAGCAAACAGACCTAAACGAACCTATTCCTCTGTTTCAGAACGTTCTTTCATCAAGGCACTACGATCCATTTTGCGGATCAAACTATAGATCACGAGCAAAAAACCTACACCAAATGCAACTGTTCCGATGATCATTGCCCAGCCATATTTGAATTCATCCCCTTGCATCAGGTAATATCCAAGGAAGTTAAATGCAATTCCGATTAGGATCAACCAAAGGCCGCGACGCATATATTTATTTCCCATAGAGCTAAATCAGATTAATACAAAGGTAAGCAAAATACTTATTTTGAATTCTGTCCTCCCGAATACGGATTAATGATTTCAAAAATCTGCATTTTAAGCCTTTAATTTCTTAACTTTGCATCCTTAAATTTTGGGAGTTAAAGCACTGATGTACAAAGAATATAAGCAACTTGATTTATCAAAAACCGGGAAAGAGATCTTAGATTACTGGAAACAAAACCAGGTATTCGATAAAAGTATTTCAAACCGTCCTGCTACTAAACCTTATATCTTTTATGAAGGTCCTCCATCTGCGAATGGGATGCCGGGAATACATCATGTAATGGCCCGTTCCATCAAGGATATTTTCTGTCGTTATAAAACCCTGAAAGGTTATCGTGTAGAGCGTAAAGGTGGCTGGGATACCCATGGTTTGCCGATCGAACTGGCTGTTGAGAAAAAGCTGGGAATTACCAAAGATGATATTGGCAAAACGATTAGTGTTGACGATTACAATGCTGCCTGCCGTAAAGAGGTGATGAAGTACACCGACGTTTGGAACGACCTGACCGAGAAAATGGGTTATTGGGTTGATCTTGAAAATCCGTACATCACTTATGAAAATGATTACATCGAAACGCTTTGGTGGATACTGAAGCAGTTTCATGAAAAAGGCCTTTTATACAAAGGTTATACTGTTCAGCCCTACTCCCCTGCTGCGGGTACCGGATTAAGTTCTCATGAACTGAATCAGCCCGGTACCTACAAAATGCTTAAGGACACTTCCATCGTTGCTCAGTTCCACCTGAAAAGGGATCAGGATCACCCGCTGATGGATAGATTGTTTGAAAATACAGAAGAGGACACCGTAATACTGGCCTGGACAACTACCCCATGGACCTTGCCATCGAATTGCGCTCTGGCTGTGGGAGCATCAATCAGCTATGTTAAGATCCGCACATTCAATCCATATACCTTCCAGCCGGTCAGTGTAATTCTGGCAAAGGATCTGGTTTCAAAATACTTCAAAGAAGAAAACAAAGCTTTATCCCTTGACGATTATAAGGCTGGCGACAAGATAATTCCATGGAATCAGGTCACTGATTTTAAGGGTTCTGACCTTGTCGGTTTGCGCTATCATCAATTAATGCCTTACGTAAGCAATGCTGATCTTGAGAAGAATGCTTTTCGTGTTATTCCTGCCGACTTTGTAACTACTGAAGATGGTACAGGTATTGTGCATACAGCTTCTGTCTTTGGGGCGGATGACTTCAGGGCAGCCCGTGAAAACAATGTGCCATCAGTAATGATCACTGATGAAAAAGGAAATGAGTTACCGCTGGTAGACAAACAGGGACGTTTTGTTGCTGAGGTAACTGATTTTGCCGGACGGTTTGTAAAAGAAGAATATTACAGTGATGAGGAACGTAAAGACCCTGATTTCAGGCCTACAGATGTACTCATTGCAATCAAATTAAAGGAAGACAATAAGGCTTTTGACGTTAAGAAATACGAGCACAGTTACCCGCATTGCTGGCGTACTGATAAACCTGTTCTGTACTATCCTTTGGATAGCTGGTTTATTAAAACCACAGCGGTAAAAGACCGCCTTGTTGAGCTGAACAAGACTATTAACTGGAAACCCGAATCAACGGGGACAGGCCGTTTCGGAAACTGGCTCGAAAACCTTGTGGACTGGAATCTATCACGTTCAAGATACTGGGGTACACCGCTGCCAATATGGAGAACAGTTGACGGAGCTGAAGAAAAATGCATCGGTTCTGTTGAGGAACTCAGATCAGAGATTAAAAAGGCCGTTACAGCCGGATTTATGGATGCATCATTTGAGATCAATGATATGCACCGTCCTTATGTGGATGATGTAATCCTTGTTTCCAAATCAGGCAAGAAAATGATTCGCGAGACTGACCTGATCGATGTCTGGTTTGATTCAGGAGCTATGCCTTATGCGCAATGGGGTCTACCTCCAACAGCTGAAGGTAAGAGTGGTAATATCAGTCCGGAAGCATTTTTAGAATACTGGAATAAACAGGCAGGGTCTGACGGCGAGCCCGGTTCAATCTACCCCGCTGATTTTATTGCAGAAGGAGTTGATCAAACCCGCGGATGGTTCTTTACCCTGCATGCCATCGGGGTGATGCTGCATGATAGCATTTCATTCAAAAATGTGGTATCAAATGGTCTTGTACTCGACAAGAACGGTAATAAGATGTCCAAACGTCTGGGAAATGCTGTTGATCCTTTTGAGACCATTGAAAAATATGGTGCAGATCCTACCAGATGGTATATGATCAGTAATGCATCCCCATGGGATAACCTGAAATTCAATATTGAAGGAATTGATGAGGTTCGCCGCAAGTTTTTCGGAACCCTGCACAATACCTACGCATTCTTCGCATTGTATGCCAATATCGACGGATTCAGCTATAAAGAGGAGGATATTAAAGAACGTCCTGAAATTGATCGCTGGATCATTTCCTTATTGAATTCCCTGAGTCTTGAGGTGGATAAATACTATGCAGATTTTGAACCAACACGTGCTACACGTGCTATCCAGAATTTTGTAGACGAACATCTGAGCAACTGGTACGTTCGTTTATGCCGCCGCCGTTTCTGGAAAGGTGAATATACTGAAGACAAGATTTCGGCATACCAGACACTTTATACCTGTTTGAGTACAATTGCAAAATTAATGTCTCCTGTTGCGCCATTCTTCAGCGATCGATTATTCATAGACCTGAACAAAGCTACAGGTAAAGAGAAAGTCATTTCAGTTCATCTGGCAGACTTCCCGGTTTATAATAAGGCGCTGGTAGACAAAGATCTGGAAGAACGCATGGCATTGGCACAGGATATCTCCTCACTGATTCTATCATTACGTAAAAAGGTAAGTATCAATGTAAGGCAGCCATTGAGTAAAGCGATGATCCCGGTATTGGATAAAAGCTTCAAAGCCAAGGTTGAAAAGGTAAAAGATCTTATCCTTTCTGAGACAAACCTTAAGAGTATCGAATACATTACCGACACCTCAGGAATCATCAGTAAAAAAATAAAACCAAATTTTAAAGCTTTAGGCCCGAAAGTTGGTAAGGATATGAAACTTGTGGCAGAAGCATTGAACACGATGTCGCAGCAGGATATCAGTCGCCTTGAAAATGAAGGCAGTATTGCTATTCCGGGAACTTCATATGTGGTAGATCTTGCAGATGCAGAAGTTCTTGCTGAAGATGTTCCGGGATGGCAGGTAGCAAACCTTGGAAACTTAACTGTTGCTTTGGATGTTACACTAACCGAAGAATTGAAACAGGAAGGAATTTCAAGAGAATTGGTAAACCGCATCCAGAATCTCAGAAAAGAGCTTGGTTTTGAGGTGACAGACAAGATCAGGGTACGGGTAAAAGAGCATCCGTATATTTCTGAAGCCCTGAAAAATAATTTAAGCTATATTTGCGCGGAAATTCTGGCCGACTCACTGGAGCTTGTGGCAGATCTTGACTCGGGTGAAACTGTAAGTATAGATGATAAGAATTTAATAATACAAATAAACAAAGGATAGAAATGGATAAGCACGAAAAAACTAGATATTCCGATACAGAATTACAGGAATTTAAAGATCTCATTATTGAGAAACTACGTAGCTCAAAAGAAGAATTAGCTGCCTTAACGCAATCGTTAAGCAATCCGAATATGAACGGGACTGATGATACTGCAGGAACCTATAAAACTCTTGAAGATGGTTCGGCAACCCTAGAAAAGGAATCGATCAATCAGTTAGCAGCACGACAGAGAAAGTTCATTGATAACCTTGAAAGCGCTTTAGTTCGTATTGAAAATAAAACCTATGGTGTTTGCAGAGAAACCGGCAAACTAATCCCGAAAGAACGTTTACGTGCTGTTCCGCACGCTACTTTAAGTATGGAAGCTAAACTGAAACAGGCGTAAATGAAAGCTTATACCAAGCCATTTTTTGCAATTTTTCTTATTCTTTTAGCTGACCAGGGACTAAAATTCTGGATTAAGCTTAATATGACCTTAGGACAGGAGTACAAAATATTCGGCAACTGGGCGATTATACATTTCACCGAAAATAATGGAATGGCTTTCGGTATAGAGTTTGGGGGTGAAGCAGGAAAACTTGCTTTATCCTTATTCCGTATTGTGGCCGTTTGCGGGATTGGTTATGGGCTGGTACATTTAATTAAAAAGAAGTATCATCGCGGACTGATAATGAATCTCGCACTCATATTTGCCGGAGCGCTGGGAAATATCATTGATTCAACCTTCTATGGTGTCATATTCAATGAAAGTTCATATTATGAACCCTCAGTGCTTTTCCCGGCTGAAGGAGGTTATTCAAGCCTGTTCCATGGTAAGGTGGTCGATATGTTTTATGTTCCGATCATTCAGGGCATCTATCCGCAATGGTTCCCCTTCTGGGCTGGTCAAGAATTTATCTTCTTCCGTCCGGTTTTCAATCTAGCCGATTCGGCTATTTCTATCGGTGTCATTATGATACTCATTTACCAGAAACGATATTTTAAAGAAGAGAAAGAAGAAGAGATCTTTCCCCATAGCGAAAGTATTGAAGAATAAAACCGAGGCCTGAAAAGGCCTTTTTTATTGTCTATAACGTATTTTTAGCTGAAAATCAATCCCAATTCTCAACTCTCAACTCTCAATTTTTAATTCTCCTTATGGATTTGGCACGAATTTTTCATCCTATATTTATAGATTTAATTAAACAAAGAAACATGAAAAACATATTAGCAATTGCTCTCTTAAGTGTATTCAGCTTAAGCGCCTTTTCCCAAAATATTGATACACGCAGAAAAATCGAAGTGAACGGATCAGCTGAAGCTGAAGTAACACCGGATATTATTTATATCGGAATGTCATTGAAAGAATATTTCAGGGATTCAAACAACAAGAAGAAAGTTGAGATCGAAGAACTTGAACGTCAGTTACAGTCGGCAGTTCTGAAAGCAGGCATTCCTCAGGAAAATTTTACGATCAACAATATTTCCAGCTATAATAACTGGTGGGAAAAGAAAAAAGCTCCAGATTTTTTGGCCCGCAAGCAATATAAGATCAAAGTCACTGATCTGACCAAATTCAATGAAATTATGAGTGCCGTAGATCCTAAAGGAATAGAGTACAGCAATATTGAGAGCTACGATTATTCTAAAATTGAAACCCTGAAAAAAGAGCTGAAAATAAAAGCACTTCAGGCCGCAAAAAACAAAGCAGATTATCTGATCACTTCGATTGGCGGAACTTTGGGTGGAGCAATGGAGATCCAGGAAATCAATAATGAATATTATCCTCAACCAATGTACCGTGCCAACGTAATGATGAAAGCTGATGCTATGGCTTCAACTGAAGCTGCAATGCCGGATATTGATTTCAAAAAGATCAAACTGAATTACCAGATGAGGGCGGTGTTTGAAATAAAATAATTTAATTGACAGTTGACAGTTGACAACGAAAATCGTAATCATTTTAAGTTTGTACTCTAAATTAAAGAGGAACTTATCCCGATACGCCCTTCGCGAAGAGGGATGACAAAGATTTGGTAATGAACTATTAATTTGACAATTTAGCAATACATCTCTGACAACTATCAACTAAAATGCATGTACAAAAGGAGCCCAGAGGTATTGTCCCCTCAAAGAAAAAAACACTATACCCGATCAGGACTGGGCTTCGTGATTATCTGATTAAATACGACCGTGAGGTAAAGCTACCTGTTCAATACACAGATCTGCTTCGCTTCAATCTGAAGACACCTCTTCGGGATAAGGAAGGGCGCGATACACTCTGGTACACAGTATATTATGATGAAAGTGAGATGAAGGAGTTATTCCCGAATCTCACTTATATCTATGCCCTGATGAATACAGATGGTGATACCGCAGTGATGGAACACCTTTCGGTAGCACGTATCGATTATTGCACCTTTGCCAATACAAGGCCTTTCAGGGTTCGGATAATCAACCGCCTGAATGATAACTATGATCATTTCTACATCAAGGTTGGGGATGCATCGCGTGTCTACGGACTTGAACTGGAGCATGTGCTATCCCCTAACAGGATAATTTATATGACAGATGGGAATACACTCATAGAGGAGCATATTCCCGGTCTGCCTGGTGATGAGTTTATTAAGCGAAGCCTCCACACATCAAAATTTAATCAGATCCGTATTTGCAAGGAGTTCGTTAAATTTAATGAACGCTGTTTTGTGAGGTTGCTGGGAGATATGCGTTCTTATAATTTCGTTGTCGACATTACCCCGGATATTGAAGGCAATCAATACCGATTCAGGGCAATCGACTTTGATCAGCAATCCTATGAAGGGAGATTAAAAATGTACCTTCCGCATTATTTCAAAGAAAATCTGGCACTTGTTCAGCTTGGGATGCAGCATATGGATCTTACTACCATGCGGCAGTATCAGGAAGAAGAAAGAAGTCTGATTGCGAATCGCTTCCGTTCCGGATACTACCGTCTGCAGGATCTGTTCGAAGTTATGAATACTGATTCCATAGCACCTGAAGAAAAAGTCATACAGCTAGGCAAAGAGCTTGCATCCTATCATAAAAACCCGGCCTTCAAAAGCTGTGATACGATGGGGAAACTGGTCTTTGAAAGTCTGCACCAGATTGTTGGAAAGAGAATGGGATAGTGAGTTGTCTGTTATCTGTTGCCAGTTGTCAGGGATATCCTACTAAATGTCAAATTAATAGTCATTCTCAACCCGATAGCTATCGGGTCTCACATCTCACATCTACATTCCTTGAATCTCAAGCACCAAATCATCCGTATTAACCAATGTACCGGGCGTTAAAATAATATCCCCAACAATACCATCATTATTTGCGGCAATATTGGTTTCCATTTTCATGGCTTCGACCATAAACAAAGGCTGATTTTTCTTTACTTCATCACCCTTCTTAACAAAAACTTTGGAAAGCATGCCCTGTAAAGGTGAGGCAACATGACATTCATTATCTTTTTCAGCCTTTCTGTTCTCCTGACGGATCACTTTAATCGATCTGTCCTGAACTTCAATATTCCTTGTCTGTCCATTTAGCTTAAAGAAAGCTGTACGCATTCCTTTATCATCGGCAGGGCCAATAGACTGAAGTCTGACAAGCAGGGTTTTACCCGGCGCTATTTGTACCGTTGTTTCTTCGCCCGGCTTCATCCCGTAAAGGAAATACTTAGTCGGAACCACGTCCACATCACCGTATTTCCTGAACATGACCAGGTAATCTTCAGTTACTTTAGGATAGAATTTATAAGACAGGTAGGTAGTGTAGGGAAGGTCATCACCGAATTTCTTCTTAAAATCCTTAAAATCCTGTTCAAGATCCAACGGAGGGATATGTTTACCTGCACGGTCAGTTAGAGGCACCTTGCCTTTCAGAATGATCCGCTGGAGCTCCTGAGGGAACCCTCCTTCCGGCTGACCGAGTTCTCCCATAAAATAAGAAACAACAGATTCAGGGAAAGAGATCTGATCTCCTTTGGTGAATATATCTTCCTTACTGATATTGTTCGCAACCATGTATTGAGCAAGATCACCAACCACTTTTGAACTTGGGGTAACTTTGACGATATCTCCAAACATCTCATTCACATCGGCATAACGCTCTTTGATCTCTTCAAACTTATCACCCAGACCTAAAGCAATTGCCTGAGGTTTCAGATTTGAATACTGTCCACCCGGTATTTCATGCTGATAAACCTCAGCAGAGCTGGATTTCATGCCGGATTCATAGGGGTGATAATAGTCGCGAACACTTTCCCAATAATTACTGAACTGATTCAAAGACTTAATATTATAAGGGTTCTCCCGCTCATGAAAACGCATCATTTCAACTATGGAATTGAAATTGGGCTGAGAAGTCATGCCAGACAATGCACCTAAAGCACAATCTACAACATCTACACCTGCATCAATAGCCTGCATATAAGTTGCCGACTGCAATGAGGAAGTATCATGAGTATGCAGGTGAATTGGAATTTTCACCGTATCCTTCAATGCCTCGATTAATATTTTGGCTGCGTATGGTTTAAGTAAACCCGACATATCTTTAACACCCAGAATATGCGATCCTGCATTTTCAAGATCTTTGGCCAGGCGCAAATAATAGTCAAGGTTATATTTTGTACGTTTTGGATCAAGAATATCTCCGGTATAGCATAATGCACCTTCGGCAATACCACCGGTCTTGCGCACCATATCGATACATGGAGCAATATTTTCCATCCAGTTCAGGGAATCGAAAATCCGGAATACATCCACTCCATTCTCCCAGCTTTTCTGAACAAATGATTCAACAAGGTTATCCGGATAGGCTGAATATCCAACACCATTACAGCCCCTGATCAGCATCTGAATCAGGATATTTGGCATTGCAGCCCTCAGCTTCTGTAATCTGATCCATGGATCTTCATGAAGGAATCTCAGGCATACATCAAAAGTAGCACCGCCCCAGGCTTCCATACTGAAGGTCTGCGGATGATCTTTTGCGTAAGCTTCGGCAACCTTCAGCATATCATAGGTACGCATACGGGTAGCCAGCAATGACTGATGACCATCACGGAAAGTTGTATCAGTATAATAGATCTTCTTTTCGTTCTTCAGCCAGGTACAAAATCCTTCAGCACCCAATTCAGTGAGCATATCTTTTGTACCCTTTGGATAAGGAGCCATATGGTCAAACTCAGGAATGAGTGGTTTTTCAAGGCGTACCTTCGGATCAAAGTTTTTTACATCGGGGTTGCCGTTCAATGAAATATCACCAAGGAAGGACAGGACACGTGTTCCACGGTCAAGTCCGGTGGTAATGGCAAACAATTCAGGATATTCCTGTATAAAATTAACGGTAGCCTTGCCTTCAACAAAAACAGGATGATTGATCAGATTCTCGAGGAACTGAATATTATTTTTAACACCTCTGATCCTGAACTCACGCAGTGCACGGTTCATTTTACGGGCCGCATCAACTAAAGTCGCACCCTGGGTGCTTACTTTAACCAGCATAGAATCAAAAAAGGGACTGATCTTCATACCAGGATAGGTACTTCCCTCATCCAACCGCACCCCAAAACCGGTTGCGTTACGGTAGGTGATCAGTGTTCCATAATCAGGTTTAAATCCGTTAGATGGATCCTCAGTGGTGATACGGCATTGCATTGCAAAACCATTTTTCATGACATGAGCCTGATCCGGAAGTCCGATCTCCGGACTTGAAAGTTTATAACCATCGGCAATATAAATCTGAGTTTTGATCAGATCTATCCCGGTAATCATTTCTGTAACAGTATGTTCTACCTGTATCCTTGGATTAACCTCAATGAAATAGATGCGCTCATCCGAATCAACAAGAAACTCAACCGTTCCAACATTATTATAGTTAACAGCTTTCGCGATGCTTACAGCATAATGATATAATTTCTCACGGGTCTCATCCTTTAAGTTCAGGGAAGGGGCTACCTCTACAACCTTTTGGAAACGCCTTTGAACGGAACAATCGCGCTCATACAGGTGCATCACATTCTGATGGTTATCAGCAACAATCTGAACTTCGATATGACGTGGGCGCTCTATAAATTTCTCAAGGAAAACAGTATCGTCACCAAAGGCATTTTTAGCTTCACTTTTAGCTTCAGGAAAGGCTTTCTTAAGCTCTTCTTCAGTTCTAACAACCCTCATTCCGCGTCCACCACCACCTGAGGCTGCCTTTAAAATCATAGGGAAGCCGATACGTCCAGCTTCTGAAAGTGCAATATCCAGGCTGGTCAGGTCTGGTTCATTGCTCTCTATGATAGGGATCCGGGCATTTTTAGCGACAGTTTTTGCAGTAATCTTATCCCCTAATGCAATCATTACATCAGGTCTTGGCCCGATAAAAATAATTCCATTTTCAGCGCACTGACGGGCAAACTCAGGATTCTCTGATAAAAAGCCATATCCGGGGTGGATAGCATCGGCTTTACAGTATTTAGCCATCTCAATAATGGCCTGAATATCAAGGTATGGTTTTAAGGGATCGTTATCTTCTCCAATCTGATAGGCCTCATCGGCTTTGTAACGATGAAGAGAGTAACGATCTTCGTAAGTATAAATAGCCGCAGTCTGTATATTTAATTCATTGCAGGCACGACTAATCCTGATTGCTATCTCTCCCCTGTTTGCTATCAGTATTTTCTTGATATTCATAAATAACCTAATTTGTCCCTAAGGTAAAAAATTAAAAACCTGATACCAAATAAGATTTTGGTTCAAAAACTTATTTTTTTGATTAAAATGGCACTAATTTGGATAGGCATCTGGATAAAATAAACTAAACAATTTTATATGCAGAAAAAACTGAGTTCCAAATTGAGCTGGGCAGAACGTGTTTCTTACCTTATGGATGAAAAATTTCGAATCCCCGGAACAAATTTCAGATTTGGCATCGACCCTCTTTTAAATTTAATTCCGGTATTGGGGGATATTTCGGGTTTTGCAGTTTCAATTGTGCTGGTCCTTACGATGGCAAGACATGGCCTGAGCCGGAAAGTCCTTATTCTGATGTTTCTGAATGTCATTCTGGACTCAACCATTGGTGCGATCCCAATTATTGGGCAGGTATTTGACTTTGCCTATAAGTCAAACTCAAGAAATATCCGTCTCCTGAAAGAATACTATGAAGAAGGAAAACATCAGGGCAGTGGCAAGGGCACGCTACTCTGGATCGTAATCTTCCTTATCATCTTTATTCTGATTTTTGTCTGGGTAATGTGGAAAATCCTGGAACTGATAATTGGCCTTTTTTAATTAACATGAGGAGATATAAAATCTTGCTGAGCTAAGTTTTAATTGACTCACTTTCTCCTGTTTTAGCAAGCAGGATCTGTGCCTCTTTATTTAATTCATGGAACGCAAGGCACGCGCGCAGCAGCAGCTCGGGGCCACCCGTCCCTATGAAAAACAGCCCCGGGTAAAATAAACCTTGCCGGAGGAGGTAGCTTCCGGCTATTCGTAATTTTAAATACAACGCGATTTCTTGCCGGAACTACTCCGGAGGAAAGGGCTGGACCAACCTATAACATACAGGTATTGATTTCCAAAATTAACTCTGGTGTCTCCAGACACTTATTTTACCAATTATATCCGTGTTAATTAAACTTCCTTATATCGAACTCAGGTTAAATTAACATATTCTATTAAAAAATTCTAGCTGATATATTCAAAACCTGTATAAGGCACAAGCGCTGCCGGAATTTTGATACCCTTTTCATCCTGATTATTTTCCAGAAGAGAAGCCACAATACGCGGCAGTGCCAGTGCACTTCCATTTAAAGTATGAGCCAGCTGGGGCTTTCCATCGCCGCTCTTATAACGCAGTTTTAGACGATTACTCTGATACGTTTCAAAATTGGAAACTGAAGAAACTTCTAGCCAGCGTGCCTGGGCAGCACACCAAACTTCCATGTCATATGTTTTTGCAGAGGTAAAGCCCATATCTCCACCACATAAACTAAGTACACGGTAAGGCAATTCAAGTTTTTTCAATAATGACTGAACATAATTACTCATATCTTCCAAAACATCGTAAGAGTGATCAGGATGCACAACCTGTACAATCTCAACTTTATCGAACTGATGAAGGCGGTTTAACCCGCGAACATGAGCACCATAAGATCCTGCCTCGCGACGGAAGCATGGGGTATAAGCACAATTTTTTATCGGTAATTCTTCTTCTTTCAGAATCACGTCACGGTACAGATTTGTGACCGGAACCTCGGCTGTAGGAATCAGATAAAGATTATCGCCTGTGATGTGATACATCTGACCTTCCTTATCAGGAAGTTGACCAGTACCGAAACCTGAGGCCTCATTCACAACAATTGGGGGCTGCATCTCACGGTAACCTGCTGAATCTGCATTATCAAGAAAGAAATTGATCAGTGCTCGCTGTAGTTTAGCACCCTTACCTTTATAAACCGGGAAACCGGCACCGGCAATTTTGTTGCCCAGTTCAAAATCTATGATGTCATATTTTGCGGCGAGTTCCCAATGAGGCAAAGCGCCCTGCATGAGCTGGGGTATCGCTCCATGTTCTGATGCAACCTGATTATCATCGGCTCCAAAGCCTTTGGGTACCGATTGATGGGGTAAATTAGGCAACAGCACCAGCTCAGCCTGCAGAAGGATCTCAATGGCAGAAAGTTTATCTCCAAGGGTACGGATTTGCTCCTTGAATGTTGTAGTCTGTGTTTTTATTGCTTCAGCCTCATCTTTTAAGCCCTGACGCATAAGTTCACCAACCTTTTTTGCAGCGGCATTAGCCTCGGCAGCAATAGAATCCAAAAGAGTTTGAGTCTGACGGCGGTCATCATCAAGCTTTATGATCTGATCAACCAGTTCAGGATTTTTAAAATTCCTGACAGATAAACGATTTAAAACTTCCTCCCTATTTTCGCGGATATAACTAACTTGCAGCATCTTTAATAATTTTAGACAAAGATATAAACAGTTTGGAGTTTGGGCTTTGATTTTGGAGTTTTTCCTGAATGAATCCCTGAATAAGAATAGAAATAATGAGCGGCAAACTTTATCTTGTACCTACACCGATCGGCAATCTGGAAGACATGAGTTTCAGGGCAGTTCGCATTCTAAAGGAAGTAGATCTGATCCTGGCAGAAGATACCCGCACCAGTGCACCTTTGCTGAAGCATTTTGGGATAGACAAGAAATTATTTTCGCACCATCAGCATAATGAGCATAAGTCGGTAACAGAGGTGATTCGCTTCCTTAAAGAGGGAAAACAAATCGCTTTAATTTCTGATGCAGGTACACCGGCAATCTCCGATCCGGGATTTCTACTTGTTCGTGAAGCCATCCGTAATGATCTGCCAATAGAATGCCTGCCGGGTGCTACTGCTTTTGTTCCTGCCCTGGTTAATTCGGGTCTGGCTGCCGATCGCTTTACTTTTGAAGGATTCCTTCCGGTTAAGAAAGGCAGGCAAACGCGAATGAAGGAACTGGTGAATGAAAACCGTACGATGATATTTTATGAATCGCCGCACCGGCTTTTGAAAACATTGGAAGAGTTCGCACAATATTTTGGGCCGGATCGTCAGGCGTCTGTTTCAAGAGAATTAACCAAGATGTTTGAAGAGACAGTGAGAGGAACTCTTGAGGAAATTAAAATACATTTTGAAACTCATACTTTAAAAGGTGAGATCGTTATTTGTGTAGCGGGCAAATAAAATTTATAATTATTAAAAACTAGATTATGTTAATTGAACAATATTTAACAGATGATCAGGATCCAAGAACTGCCGAAAAAGTTTTGGGCAAACTACGGGATATGCTTACTTCGGGAGAGGCCGTTATCTATCTGGCTATACAAAAAAAGCCTGCCGTAACCCTGATTCCAGATTGTATCGCAGTAACCAATAAACGTATTGTATTTTGCATACCTGAAAATCTGGGGCTTACTACGGCTTATAAAACTTTCCCATGGGCTGAAATTAAAGAGGTTTCTTTCAAAGAAGAGTTCTTTGGATCAAAGTTTATTGCCATCCCTCAGAGAGGTGAAAACATCGCCATTGATTTCATTCCAAAAGTTCAGGCACGTAAACTCTATCAGTTCTGCAATGAGCAGTTGGAAAAAGTTAAGACCATGCCAGGATTTGATGAGAAAAATAGCGTGCTGCAGAATGAGAATCTTGGGGATGACTATGCATCATACATAGAAATTGAAGATCAGAATACTCCATCAATTGCAGAGATACAAATAACAGAACCAGAAGATGAACTAACCCAAAAGCTGCAGAAACTAAAAACGCTGTACGAAAAACAACTCATCAGTCAGGAAGAATATGAAAATAAAAAAGCTGAAATCCTAGCCAGACTTTGATGAAAAGAAATTATCAGCTTGCGCTTTTAAGCGCCTTCTTACTTTGGTTCGCCTGGCCACCTATTCCATTCAGCTCCCCAATTCTTCTGATAGCACTTGTTCCTATTTTACTGGCGACAGAAAACATAATTGGGGCGCAAGCAAAGAAAAAAGGAAAATTGATTTTTCGGACAGCCTTTCTTTGTTTTTTTGCATGGAACACCGCCAGTATTTACTGGGTTTTTAATTCCCTGGATTCGGCAATGCCTACCTGGGTGGCCGCCCTGATTTCACTGATCCCCTTTTGTTTGGGAGCAGTTTTAATGACTCTTGCATTCTGGCTCTACTATAGACTAAGGTTAATCACTTCAAAATTATGGGCTTATACCGGGCTCATCTGTTTCTGGATTGGCTATGAATACCTGCATCAAAGCTGGGACCTCGCATTCCCATGGATGAATCTCGGAAATGGTTTCGCGGCTACCCATCAGTTGGTACAATGGTATGAGTATACTGGTGTATACGGTGGCACATTATGGGTCCTCCTCTCAAATATTTTATTTTTTGAGATCTGGCTGGTCATTAAAGCAGGTACTTTAAAATTGAATAGAACCCGCTTGGTTTTACCAACCGTAATAATGGTCACATTACCGGTATTAATTTCACTATCCATTTATTTCAGCAATACTGAAAAATCAAATCCTGCCAATATTGTTGTCGTACAACCTAACATCGATCCCTATAAAAAATTCGGAACCATGCCTCCTTCCGAACAAATTAATCGTTTGATCCATCTTTCGGATTCACTGGGGCAAAGCAATACCGAATATTTCATCTGGCCGGAGACTGCAATATCACAGGGCACGGAAGAGAAAACATTCAGGGAGGATGAAAGTTTTAAAACAATTCAGAATTTTTTGAATAAGTACAAAAATGCAAATCTGATCTCAGGGATTGAGAGCTTTGCCATTTATGATTCAGCTAAAACAGTGACTGCGCGATACAATAAAAACAGTGGAATTTATTTTGATGTGTTCAATGCTGCGGTATCTATAGAAAATTCAGGAACCCTTCAATTCTATCATAAATCCAAGCTGGTTCCGGGTGTCGAACAAACCCCCTTTTCGAATGCATTATCATTTTTAAAACCGGCCTTTGCTGCATTTGGAGGAGCTACGGGGAGCTATGGAAAGCAGGATGAACCCTCGGTATTTTATTCCCAAAGTGGAATAGGTTCTGCTCCTGTAATTTGTTATGAATCGATCTGGGGTGAATACGTAGCCGACTACATAAAAAAAGACGCACAATTCATTGCAATCATCACCAATGATGGCTGGTGGGGAAATACTTCAGGCAAAGATCAGCACCTGCACTATGCCAAACTCAGGGCAATTGAAACCAGAAGATGGGTGGCAAGATCTGCAAATACAGGAATTTCAGCATTTATTAACCAACGCGGTGATATAGTTCAGCGAACCAAGTGGTGGGTTCAGGGAGCTATTAAACAGGATATTAATCTGAATGAAGATCTAAGCTTCTATGTCAGGTTTGGGGATTATATAGCCAGAATCGGATCAATAGGAAGCGGAATATTTGTCTTTATTTTAGTAGTTTCTTTACTGAAAAAAGAAAGATCTAAGGTTCTTTAAAAAGAAAGATCCGTCCTTTTCAGAACGGATCTCACTAAACTAAAACTAAACTAAAAACCAGATCTTATTCAGGTTCGCGCTTTATATAAGGATCACAGAACCTTTATAATTCATTAATTCACTATACAAAGGAACGCATTTTGAAGGGCAAAACATTCAATTTGCAGCTTTGTTACAAGCATCTGACGGTTCTATGATAAATGATTAATTCAGGCATTTAAAACACGATTTCGACTATTGACCATAAAATATTATACCCCTTAAATTTTCACTATAATTTTATTTATTGTAAATTCAAAATTCACCAATTAAAGAAAAGGACACATGTCTAACAACCGCCGTAAATTTATACAACAGGTCACGGGCCTTGCAGGAATTGCAATTTTGCCCTCTGCATTTTATTCATGTTCAGGGAAAATGAACCCGCGTAATCATTCAAACGCGGCAGATATAAAAAACTCATTTTTCGAGATCTCTCTTGCTCAGTGGTCTTTGCACAGAACACTTCGCAGCAAAAAAATAGACAATCTGGATTTTCCGGTGATAACCAAAAAAGAATTTGGTATCAGTGCTGTGGAATATGTTAATACCTTTTTCAAAGATAAAGCGAAGGACACCGCATACCTGAACGAATTACTGAAGCGCTGCTCTGATAATGGTGTAAAGAATCATCTGATCATGTGTGATGGAGAAGGCAATTTAGGAGAACTTGATACCACAAAACGCACACAGGCTGTAGATAATCATAAAAAGTGGGTAGAAGCTGCCAAATATCTGGGCTGCAGCTCAATCCGGGTGAATGCTTATGGGGTAGGGAGCGCAGAGGATGTACAGAAGGCAGCTATAGAGGGTCTCGGACTATTAGGTGAGTATGCTGTAAAAGAGAATATCAATGTCATCGTTGAAAACCATGGAGGATATAGCTCTAATGGTTACTGGCTTTCGACCGTAATGAAGAATGTTGGCATGAAAAATGTAGGTACCCTACCAGACTTTAATAACTTTTGCCTTACTCGTGATAGTAAGAATAAATGCATTGAAGAATATGATAAATATAAGGGCACTTATGAAATGATGGCTTATGCCAAAGCAGTAAGTGCAAAATCTATGGACTTTGATGCACAAGGTAATTGCATCGAAACCGATTATAATAGGATGCTTAAAATTGTTAAGGATTCAGGATTTAAAGGCTATGTGGGGATTGAATACGAAGGGGAGCAATTGGGAGAATATGAAGGTATCCTTAAAACCAAAGCCCTGCTTGAACGTGTACGTGCAACGATGATATAGGCATTTTTAATAATGGGAATAGAGAATGGGAAATATTAAATTTTCCATTCTCAAACTTCAGTCTGAATTCTTAATTACCAGGTTTTATTTTTTTAAAGCTTTTATCAGATTGATTATTAACCCATTATTAACCAAAAATGACTATGAAAACTACTATTAAATTAATGAGCGCAGTATCCTTGCTGGCTCTCGCATCCTGCAACAATGGAGGCAAAGTTGAACCCGGAACTTATGTAGATCTCAATACTGGCGATTCCATTATGGTCATTGCCGATCCGGAAACTGGCTATGCCATCAATAGTGAAACCAAAAAACCGGTTTATCTCTACGTCAATAACAACAAGGACACCATCTTCACTACCGGTATCGTTGTAAACGATAAACTCATTGCTTCGGAATCAGGCTACTATGATGTGGATGAAACCAAGGTTAAAGTTGATGATGAAGAAATAAAGATCAAATATGACGATTACAAGAAAAAGGTTGATGGTGATGACTATAAAATTAAAGATGGTGATTACAAGATCAAAGTTGAAGGCGATGGTGATATAAAGATCAAAGATGGTGACTACAAAAAGAAAATTGATGAAGACGGCGATGTAAAGATCAAAGACGGCGATTCAAAAACAAAAATTGAAGACGGAGTTGTCACAAAACAAAAAAATTAAGTTCCTCACTTTAAAACTTTCTCAGCATTAAGCTTAAAAAAAATAAAATGAAAAATATTAAATCAATTCTATTTGCTGTTATAATAAGTTCAGCATTTATAGGCTGTAACAGCGATAAGAAGAATGACATGGCTGGTGATACCACAATGTCTAATGAGTCTGAGTATACTGAGGCTGAAGCCAGAGTCGTACCAGGTAATTATACAAATCTGAGTACCGGAAAGACTGTTTATATCATTGTGGATCCGCAAACAGGCTGGGCTATAGATAGTATCGAAAGAGTTCCTGTAGAATTCTATACCAATAATGCAGGTGATACTTTATTTCAAACGGGTTTGGTTGTGAATCATGCGCTTATGCAAGCAGATGGCAAATGGATGCTTGATGAAACAAAAGTTAAGCGTGATGGTGATAAGATCAAAATCAAATACGAAGATGGTACTAAGATCAAAATTGACGGTGAGGAAATGAAGTTGAAAGATGAGGATGGCAAGATTAAAATAGATGGCGATAGTATAAAAGTGAAACCTAATAATTAATACAGGGTAAGCCCCGTTTTTACAAATAAAAAAACCTCCTTTCGGAGGTTTTTTTATTTGGTCTGGAGTATTGACACTTTCAACTCTCAATTATCCACCAATAGTGTCCGGTTAAAGCTTTTGTACTTCGACCCCAAAGGGGTCGTATATTTATAGAAACGTTATAAATTCTCGTTTCCCGACCCTGAAGGGGTCGAATGTATTTAAAATTCACATAAGACCCCTTCAGGGTCACTAGAATGATTCCCAATTGATTCTCAACTCTCAACCCGATAACCATCGGGCCTCAACTAACTAAGGTATTTCCCCACAATCGGCAACCTCCTGCCCATCCCAAAAGCTTTAGGGGAAACCCGTAAAATTGGTGGAGCCTGGTTTCTTTTAAATTCGGCAACATTAACCATCCGGAGTACTTTCTTTACCAGGATTTCATCAAATCCCTGTTCAATTATTGCTGCGGAGCTCTTCTTAAGTTCGATGTATTGAAATAATATTGCATCCAGAATATCATATTCAGGAAGTGAATCTGAATCTTTTTGTCCGGGGCGCAGTTCGGCTGAGGGTGGTTTTGTAATACTATTTATCGGGATTATCTCCCTTTCACGGTTAATATAATTTGACAATTTATATACTTGTGTTTTATAAACATCGCCAAGTACCGCAATAGCTCCTGCCATATCTCCGTATAGCGTGCCATAGCCTACGGCACACTCACTTTTATTGGAAGTATTTAGTAAAATATAGCCAAACTTATTCGACATCGCCATTACAATAATTGCCCTGCTCCTTGCCTGTATATTCTCTTCTGCAACATTAAAAGGCAGGTCTTTAAATACTGGCTTCATCATGTTTTCGAATGCTGAAGCTGCTTCCCGGATCGGTATAATTTCATGTTTACACCCCAGGTTCTTAACCAGATCCAATGCATCCTGTACAGAATGGCCGGTAGAAAACTCTGATGGCATTAGCACTGCCATCACATTTTCAGGGCCAAGAGCTTCTGCAGCCAGAGCACATACCAGTGCCGAATCTATTCCACCTGAAAGTCCCAATATTGCTTTGCTGAAACCTGATTTCTGGAAATAATCCTTAATTCCGAGTATCAGTGCATCATGAACCTGATGAATATCGTTCTGGGCATCATGAACTCTGGGCTTAAAGCCTTTCACTTTCCGGTCTTCAAACTCATATATCTTCAGGTCTTCTGAGAAATAAGCCATTTCATCCAGAAGCATCCCGGAATCATCAAAAACCAATGAACCACCATCGAAAATAATTTCAGTCTGTGCTCCAACCTGATTTACATAGAACAGTGGCAGTTTGTATTTCCGGCAATTATCCCCTAGGATCCGTACCCTTTCTTCATCATGATTATACGCAAAAGGAGAAGCGGCAATATTTATCATCAGATCAGGCTTCTCCTTGATCAGTTCATCCATGGGGCAAATTGTGTACATTGGATTATCATTGATATTCCACAGATCCTCACAGATTGTTAAAGCAATTTTATGCCCCATAAAATCTACACAGCCGAAATCTACCGAAGGTTCGAAATAACGATATTCATCAAAAACATCATAATTTGGCAATAAGGCCTTATTCACAATTGCCTTAACCTCTGTATTTTCTATGAACCATGCCGAATTGTAAAGATCCTTCCCTTCGATCTTAGGATTTGGCGTTGGGAGACCGAGAATACAGGCTATATCCGTACAGGCAGCTGCTATTTTCCTTGCTGAATGCTCAGATAGTTCTATAAACTCAGAAAATTCAAGAAAATCCCTTGGTGAATAGCCACATACAGACAACTCTGCGAAAACTACCAGATCAGCACCCTTTTCACGCGCATCCTGAATAGTCTTTATTATTTTTTGTGTATTATGTTCAAAGTCGCCAATAATGTAATTTAGCTGAGCTAGCGCAATCTTCATCCTGTAATTCGTTAATATGAAAAGCTATGAATTTTTTCCGGTCTGTTTAAGAAGCAGGACAGTAAATATTTCATGAGCATTTTTATAATTTAGCAGATAATATGTATCCATGAGACACTTCCAAATTTACCTGTTTTTTTTTACATGCCTTACAGCTCTTTCCTGCAATAACAAAAAGTCACCGGATATCAGCAAGATCAAAATCAGTATTCCTATTGAGCGGTTTGATCAGGAACTCAATGGTGTAAATCCTGATTCCATTGAAGTAAAAGTTCCCGATCTCAGAAAAAAATATACATGGTTCTACGATGATTATATGGAAAAGATGATCAGCGCAGGAAATACCACTGACACGACTTATTACAGCAATCTCCGTACTATACTTCGCAATAAGGATTACCTGGAACTCCGGTCAACAGTAGATAAAACATTTCCTGATTTGGATAAGCAGCAACTCGAACTGGATCAGGCCTTCAGATATATCCGGTACTATTACCCAAAACAGAAATTTCCCCGTCTCATCAGCTTTATTTCAGGATTTGCAGTACAAACACCGATTGGTAATGATTATATCGGAATTGGTCTCGACATGTTTCTGGGAAAGAATGGCGACCGGTTCTATCCGGCATTAAGACAGAGTATTCCTCAATACATTTCCAGAAGATTCAGTCCGGAGAATATTAGCCCGAGGGTAATTGAGGCCTTTATTCGTGAAGAGATGTTCCCAGAGAATGATGCGGATCGAAATCTGGTCTCAAAAATGATCTACAATGGCAAAATTCTATATTTCATGGACGCAGTTTTAGGAGATACTCCTGACACTCTGAAAATAGGCTATACCACAGAACAGCTACAATGGTGTAAGGATTCTGAAGCAGGAATTTGGGCATATCTTCTCGAAAACGAACTTTTGTTTGAAAGTGATTATCTGAAAATTCAGAAATACCTGGCTGAAGCGCCATTCACCCCCGGGATTGGTGAGAACTCCTCCTCTGCTCCAAAACTCGGGGTATGGACCGGTTGGCAAATCGTCAGACAATACATGGAAAAGAATCCGGACATTAGCCTTCAGGATCTAATGCTTGAGAAAGATGCGCAAAAAATTCTTGCCGGATCTAAATACAAACCGAGAGATTAATGGCATAAGCAAATGAAAATAGGTCTGGTGCTTTCGGGAGGTGGAATACGCGGTGTGGCACATTTAGGTGTCCTCCAGGCTCTTACAGAAGCAGGAATTAAGTTTGACAGAATCAGCGGAACCAGTGCAGGCTCCATTGTTGGCGCACTCTTCGCTCAGGGCATTGAACCTGCCGAAATCCTCAAGGTCTTTATGAAGACCCACCTTTATAAATACATCAGACCTGCTTTCGGGGCTAAAGGACTGATGTCACTGGATAAAATCAGGACTCTGTTACTGGAATATCTTCCACACGATTCATTCGAAGGCCTGAAAATTCCTACAGTAATTACTGCTACAAATTTCAATGAATGTAAAGTAGCCTATTTCCGTTCCGGTGAATTAATCAATCCCATATTAGCTTCAAGTGCTATACCTGTCTTTTTTAAACCAATCCATATAGGCGGAAAAATTTATATAGATGGTGGCATTTTAAATAATTTCCCGGTTGAGCCAATACGATCAGAATGCGATTTTATTATCGGTTCATCCTGTAATCATCTTCCTGAAACAGACAGAATTGAAAGCTACCGCAGGCTCGTAGAACGGTCTATTATCATGTCGATCAATTCAGATATGGCTCTTAAAGCAGAATACTGCGATGTAATAATAGAGCCCCATGGTATGGGGGCAACCAGTGTATTTGATGTGAGAAAAACGGAAGAGATATACTGGTTAGCTTATGAAGCGGCTTTAAGAAAACTGAAAACAGATTCTAAACTTAAAAGTCTGATTGCCGCAAAATAAAAAAAGGCCCATAACCGCTAGGATATGAGCCCTTCACCTTAAAACAAGTTTATTTTAATATTTTCAAAACTGATCTTAAGCAGATAATAATTCCAACAACCCAAATAATGTTCGACACAATGTCGATCATAGGCCATGTACCGGTAAAACGTAAAAATATACCGATAAGACCAATTACTATACCAACAGTAATAGTAGTATAATGTGAAGGATCGTTAGCTTCAGTGGTAGAGTTATTGTTGTTTGATGTGTCTTCCATTTCCTTTTATTGAGAAAGTATAAATTTACAAATCTATTTTACAGTTCAAAACTGAATCTGCTAAATGTTAGCCGTTCGATAAAGCAGCTGCACCACTTACGATCTCTGTCAACTCAGTTGTAATAGCAGCTTGTCTGGCCTGGTTATAAGAAAGTTTTAAAGCTTTCAACAAGTCGCCCGCATTCTCTGTTGCCTTATCCATTGCAGTCATACGTGCACCATGCTCGGAAGCATGTGAATCAAGAACGGCTTTATAAACCTGAGTCTTGATTGACTTAGGGATCAGTTGTTCAACGATCTCCTCCTGTGAAGGTTCAAGTATATAATCAACCTGTGTTGTTTTCGCAGTAAGGTTATCCGATTTAGGTACAGGTAATAATTGCTCAGTGGTAAGGATCTGAACAGCAGCATTTCTGAATTGGTTATACACCAGTTCAACCCTGTCGTAATCACCTTTAGCAAAAGCAGCCATTATAGATTCAGTAATCTTAGAAGTATTTTCGAAACTCAGATCACTGAATAATTCATTGTTATTACCAATGACTGTAAATTTTCGTTTCTCATAAAAATCCTGAACTTTTTTACCGATAGCAACAATGTGAACATTGCCTTTACGTAGTTGTTCTGAATATTTTTCTGAAATCAGATTATTGGTTGTCTTGATCACATTCATATTGAATGCTCCTGCAAGACCACGATTAGATGAAATACTGATAATCAATACTTTATTCGGCTCACGCTCCTGAGTATATGGAGAATTGGAACCGTCCATACTTGCAGAAAGATTCGACAGAATGTCTTTCATCTTATTTGCATAAGGACGCAGCTGAATAATCGCACTGGTTGCCCGTTTCAACTTTGCTGCAGAAACCATTTTCATGGCCTTGGTGATCTGCTGAGTTGAGCTGACAGATGCTATACGATTTCTTACTTCTTTTAAATTAGCCATTTTTATTAGATGCGAGATTTGAGATTTGAGATATTAGACACATGCCCAATCTCAAATCTCATATCTTATTAATATTTATCACTTAGCTCTTTCGCTACTGTTTCCAGAGCACCTGTAATAGCATCATCAAGTTTACCGGCTTTCAAACCCTGTAAAGCTTCAGGATGACGTTGTTCCAATTGTTGAATGAATTCCGCTTCGAAAGCTTTCACCTTATTAACCGGAACATTTCTCATCAGGTTCTTGGTACCTATGTAAAGAATTGCAACCTGCTTTTCAACTGTCTCAGGAGAGAACTGTGCCTGCTTTAACAATTCCACGTTACGCGCACCTTTATCCAATACGGATTTAGTAGCCGCGTCAAGGTCAGAACCAAATTTCGAGAACGCCTCCAATTCACGGTACTGAGCCTGGTCAAGTTTCAGGGTACCTGCAACTTTCTTCATCGATTTGATCTGCGCATTACCACCTACACGTGATACCGAAATACCTACGTTAATAGCCGGACGAACACCTGCATTGAATAAGTTAGACTCCAGGAAGATCTGACCATCGGTGATCGAGATCACGTTCGTTGGAATATATGCAGAAACGTCACCTGCCTGAGTTTCAATGATCGGCAAAGCAGTTAGGGAACCTCCTCCTTTAACGATATGCTTAATTGATTCAGGAAGATCATTCATTGACTGTGCAATTGAGTCGTTCTGGTTGATCTTTGCTGCACGCTCCAGTAAACGGCTGTGCAGGTAGAATACGTCTCCAGGATAAGCCTCACGGCCCGGAGGACGACGTAATAAAAGAGAAACCTCACGATAAGAAACAGCCTGCTTTGAAAGATCATCATAAACGATCAATGCCGGTCTGCCGGTATCACGGAAGAACTCACCAATTGCAGCACCGGCGAAAGGAGCGTAGAACTGCATTGGAGCAGGATCAGCAGCAGAAGCCGCAACGATCACAGTATATGGCAATGCACCATTTTCTTCCAATACTTTTAAAATCTGGGCTACTGTAGAGTTTTTCTGACCGATTGCCACATATATACAGAATACAGGCTTACCTGCTTCATAAAATTCTTTTTGGTTGATGATAGTATCAATACAAACCGCAGTTTTTCCAGTTTGACGATCACCAATCACAAGTTCACGCTGTCCGCGGCCAATTGGAATCATCGCATCAATTGCTTTGATACCAGTTTGCAATGGCTCAGTAACCGGCTGACGATAGATTACACCCGGTGCTTTACGCTCCAAAGGCATCTCATACGTTTCGCCCAGAATTGGCCCTTTACCATCAATTGGCTGACCAAGTGTATTAACAACACGGCCAAGCATTCCTTCACCAACTTTGATGGAAGCAATTTTATTGGTACGTTTTACTGTAGCGCCTTCTTTGATCTCATCAAAAGCACCCAGCAATACGACACCCACGTTATCTTCTTCAAGGTTTAATACGATACCCTGTAAACCGCTATCAAATTCAACCAGCTCTCCTGATTGAACCTTAGTTAAACCGTATACACGTGCGATACCATCACCCACCTGTAACACGGTGCCAACCTCTTCGAGTTCAGCCTCCGACTTAAAGCCTGACAGTTGTTGTCTTAAAATCGCCGAAACTTCATCTGGTCTTACCTCTACCATAGTAGTATTTTTTGAGTTTTATATTGTAAATCTTACGCCCCCTACCCCTATTAGGAAGCAATCAAAAGCCCTGTTAAGGATTTGGGGTTAATTAGTTATTTTCAAATTCCTTTTTCAGTTTATTCAGCTTGCTGGATAAACTGGTATCAAACTGCTTATCGCCAACTTTCAGAATAAACCCTCCAATCAGATCAGGATCAACCTGAGCCGAAAGGATAACCTCACCCTTTGTTGCCTGCTTTACCACATCTTCTATCTGAGCAATATTTTCTTTACTCAATGGAGAAGCCGAGGTTACAGTGGCCTTTACCACATTTTTAATAATGTTGTACTGACTGATAAATTCCTTGGCAGTTGCATATAAAATTTCTGAACGACCCTTCCTGATCACAATATGGAAAAAAGAAAGAATCATTTTATGCAACTTATCACCAAATAAGCCATCCAGAATATTTGCCTTTTTGTCAAGGCTTATAATCGGATTCTTTAGAATTGCCTGTAAAGCAGGATTTTCTCTGCATGTTCCGAGAAACAATTCAATATCCTTCTTAACCAGTTCAAGAGCATTCTGCTCAACAGCCAGGTCAATGATAGATTTTGCGTAACGCGATGCAACTTGTATTTCTGACATAGTGGTTGTTAGTTGTTGGTTGTTAGTTGTTAGTTACAGAGTTTTTCAAACTGTCAATTCTCAACTATCAATTGTCAACTCAATTAAGTTTTACTTCTTTCAACAGGTCATTCACAAGAGCCTGTTGTTTATCCTGATCTTCCAGTTGCTTACGTAATACTTTCTCAGCAATAGCTAATGACAAGCTTGAAACCTGATTCTTGATCTCTGCCATAGCAGCAAGCTTTTGGTTCGTGATCTCGTCTTTTGCCTTTTCGATCAATTTGGTTCCTTCAGTCTTAGCCTGATCTTTTGCATCATTAATGATCTGATCTTTAATTTCTTTGGCCTCTTTAAGAATGTTGTCTCTCTCTAAACGGGCTTCTTTTAAAAGATCCTCATTTTCGCTGATAAGCTTAGCCATTTCAGCTTTCGCCATTTCAGCTTTCGATAAAGCATCCTCAATTGAACGCTCACGCTCATCAAGTGCCTTTACAATCGGCTTCCATGCAAACTTGCTTAAAAGGAAGAACAGTATTAAAAAAGCTACTGTTGACCAGATAAATAAACCCGGATCCGGAGAAACTAATGGATTTAATGCCAGTAATGTCATTTTGTTATATTATTTAATAAATCAATCAAAACAATAAAATAAGGCCGGTGCCAATCGCACAAGCCTTATTTTTTTAGTTTACTTGTCCTGTTCCTAAGAACGCAACAACCACAGCAAACAGTGCTACCGCTTCAACGAATGCTGCTGCGATTAACATTGCTGTTTGAATTTTAGATGCTGCTTCTGGCTGACGAGCCATACCTTCCATGGCTTTTCCACCAATGTTCCCGATACCAATGCCTGCTCCGATAGCAGCTAATCCTGCACCAATACCAGCGATACTTCCTACGATCATAATCTGATTTTTAAATATATATTAAACAAAAAATAAATTCATATTAATGCTCAGCATGTTTCTCTTCAACCGCCATCCCTATAAATAAGGCCGACAGAATTGTGAAAATAAATGCCTGAATAAAACCTACCACTAACTCGATCACACTGATAAACAGAACAAACGGAACTGCAATACCTGCAACAAGAACCGACTTTAAGATAAAGATCAGAGAGATCAAACTTAAAATAAGAATGTGGCCAGCAGTAATGTTTGCAAATAAACGAATCATAAGGGCGATAGGCTTGGTAAACAAACCAATGATCTCAACCGGGATCATTAATGGATATAACCACCATGGAACATGAGGGGTAAATACGTGACCCCAGTAATTCTTGTTACCATTTACAGTTGTTAAAATAAAGGTACAGAGTGCTAACATCATAGTCACTGCAATATTTCCAGTTAAGTTTGCACCTCCCGGGAAAAAAGGAATCAATCCCATCAGGTTATTCAACCAAACAAAGAAAAATACCGTTAATAAATAGGGCATAAAACCTCTGTATTTATGACCTAACTGCGGCTTGGCAATATCGTCGCGAACAAAGATGATGATTGGCTCAAGAATAGACTGCAAACCTTTCGGAGCTTTACCTTCACGTTTCTTGTAAGCATTGGCAATCCCGATGAACACGATAAGCAAAATTGTAACTGAAATTAACAAAGAAACCACATTCTTGGTAATTGAAATATCAAGAGGCTTGGTATTCATGATCTCCCCTTTGTTGTTGTATGCGATGTAAGTTCCATCAGCACTTTTTACAGATTCAGGATAATAATATTTTCCGTGATAATAAACCAGTTTGGTGCCATTTACATCCAGCAATTCAGTACCATGATCATTATGTCCGAACTTATTAGAAAGAAAACTAACCAGTCCGTTATCAGTCCACAAAATAACCGGCAAAGGAAGCGCTACATGACCAAAAAAGTGCCACTCATGCGAATCCGCGATGTGATGAAGAATTACCTTGGATATATCCTCCTCCTTTTCTGGTTTAGTATCATGTGCCTCTGATGCAGAAGCATGTGTGGTATCTGATGATGCATGCTCCTGAGAAAAAGCGGAAAAACTCAAAAACGAAAATAAAACTGCACAAATAGCTATGCTGAAGAATTTTTTTGAATTGAAAATATGGCTCAAATCCATTTATTATAAGGAATTTACTTAAATTTTTGGTTGCGCAAGTTACATAACAAACAATATATTTCAAACACTGTATGAAAGAAATATAGATAAAAAAAATTGATGATAAATTTAAAGGGATCAACCGGGTTTGCATTGATGTAAACAAAGGCTATTATCATGCAAAAAAGCAACTTTATGGTAACACTGCCGAGCAATGCCTGACCGGATGCCTTATCACTGATTCTCATCCTCCAGGTAGCCAGGAGATAGATACTTAGGGTTAAAACTTCAAATATCCAGAACAGGGCCCAAAATTTTGGAATCAGGAACTTCATTTCCGGATAAAAGAATTGAAATACCAGGGGGGCTATGGCCAGGAAAATTGTGAACAGAATAAAATAAATGAAAAAACGATAAATACTCATGGCTTTAACTGTCTGATGGTCTGATAAATTGATAAAAAGACACCCAAAACACAGGCAATTGCCGTTACCCATTGCGTCTTATGTTCATAATACTGATCGGTCTTATAACCAATAAATGCCGATAGTCCGATAATAGCCATCATTTGAAAAGCCACACCTGTATATTTTACATAACTGTTCAGAGCCTGCTTTTCAGCTTCAATACCATCAGTCTTGTCATTATTCTTGTGATTCTCTTCCTTCTGCTCCATTAACTCGATTTTGTATTGCAAAATTATCAAAATATAAGCTGCATTCAGCGAAATAAATCAAAGCAGAAAATAGTTAGTCCCCCCGATTGAAAGAGTTTTATGACAGAAAGAGTTTATATTTATCAGGACAAATCCGTTACGATAAAATATCTTTGCAAAGATTCTGTTATATATTTCAAGCAAGATTAAATTGAATTCAAATATTCTGATTGCATTTCGTTTTATATTCCTAAGCTGCTTTTTTTGCTTTTGCCTGCTTTCATGCAGCTCACAGAAAGAAACTGTGGCCAGCCGGGGTATGCAGAATTTAACAGCACATTATAATATACTTTATAATGCAAAAGAACTGATCAATCTAAGTGAAAAAAACATTCAGTTAAATTATGCTGATAATTATGACCGGGTAATTTCTGTCTATAAAGAGCCCAATGAGAGTCTTTCACAATCAGAGTTAAAAAAACTGGATGATGCAATATTAAAGGCAAACACCATTGCCAATGAAAAGTCCCTGAGTAAGTATGTTGATGATGCTTATTTTCTAATCGCTAAGGCAAACCATCTGAAGTCTAATTTCTTCAATGCAGTTGAATTTTTTAACTACGTATATAATAATTATCCCGAAGGGAAAGAGATAAGACAGGCGGCACTGGCATGGAAAGCAAGGTCTCTGATTGCATCCGATCGTCTGGAGGAAGCTGAAAGCACTCTTGATACAGCCATCAGCAATATATTATCAGAAAAAAAATCTGTTGCTGATATTTATGCAACACGTGCTCAGCTTTACATTTATGCAAAGCAGGATGAAGAAGCAATAAACCTGCTCGAAAAGGCCCTGAAAACGGTCAAAAATAAACAGAAGAAGATCCGCTGGACCTATCTCACTGCTCAGTTGTATGAAATTACCGGCCAGGCACAGAACGCATTATCGAATTATACGAAAGTAATTAAAAGCAATGCCCCTTTCGATATGGCATTTAATGCGAACCTTAGTCGTATTAATCTTAAAACCGAACTCAGTGGAGATACTTCAGGAAGAACCAGAGAGATCATGGCTCTTCTTAAGGATGACAAAAACAGGGAACTTCTTGACCAGGTCTATTTTCAGATAGCCAATAGTTATGCCCAGGCCAATAATTTTGAAAAAGCAATTGAAAATTATAATCTGGCTGTATCGAAAAGCACAAAAAATTTAAACCTGAAAGGACTGGCCTATCTGGAGCTTGCCGAAATTTACTTTACTAAGTCGGATTTTCTAATGTCTAAGACCTATTATGATAGTACACTCATCAGCTTACCTAAAAATTACCCTGATTACCTTCTGATTAAAAAGAAAGCCGATAATCTGGAGGTACTGGCAAATAGTCTAAGCATAATAGCTCAGCAGGATACCCTGCAAATGCTGGCGCAATTGCCTGATGCTGAGCGCAAAGAAAGAATTGGCAAAATGATACAGGCACAAATCGAAAAAGCACAGACCAGCTCAGGAAGTCCTGTTGGTGGAAATGCATTTATGCCAACAACTCTAACTTCTTCCAATTCCAGAGATACGAGATTCTATTTTAATAATTCGGCGGCATTAAGTCAGGGTCTTGCCGATTTTAAGAAACGCTGGGGTCCAAGAAAACTGGAAGATAACTGGCGGCGAAGCCAGCGCACAGTATCTGAGATGCCTTCAGCGATTCTCCCGGATCCTGGCAGTGCTGCAAACCCTTTTCCGATCCAGGAAATAAAAACGGAGCCCGATATGGATTCCCGGATAAAAGAATATCTCCTGTTGGTTCCTGTTAGCCCTGAACAAAAGGCCGAGTCAAATCAGAAAATTGCATCTGCACTTTATGATATTGCCAATTATTATCGGGACATATCTGCCGATACTGCCGAAGCCGTAAAAACCTATGAACAATTATTAAACCGTTTCCCTGAAAATCAGAATAAACTGGCCGTTTATTATAATTTATACAGACTTTACAGCACCGCCAACAAGAAACGATCTGAAGAATACAAAAATATCCTTCTTACTAAATTTCCTGACTCCCCATTTGCAAAAATAATTATAGACCCGGATTTCAATCAAAAACAGGATGAGCAGGAAGCTGCCTTCAACCGGCTTTACAATGACATCTACGACTTATATGTAAAAAAGAATTATACAGAAATGCTTAATTCTATTGAAAAGTACAGACAAGTTTCAGGAGTACAAAAAGTGCCTGCACAATTAGCCTACCTAAATTCGCTGGCCATTGGGCATACTCAAAAACTTCCGGGTCTGGAAAATGCTTTTAAAGAGATAGTCAGTAATTTCCCCGACGAAAAACTAATAGTTCCTCTCATTAAGCAACATCTTGCATTCATCGATTCGAACAGGGTTGCAATGGCAGACCGGATAGTAGCGTTAAGTGACATGGATTTCAATAACAGATTTTTCCAGGAGGCTGAAATTGAGCAGCCTGCGATCTTAGTCGCTGAACCTAATGACAATAAGCCAATTGCCGATAATAAGGAGAAACCTCAAACCGTTATATTAGGAACTGAGTCAGAAACCGGCCTTTTCAGAAAGGATGATTCTGCTGAGCATTATTTCGTAGTGAATATTTCTGACCCTTCAGTTAATTTAAGCTCATCCCGATTTGGGATCGGGCAGTTTAACCGGGCCAATTTACCCGGATCAGCAATAAAACATCAATTAAAATCGGTTGCTAACCAAAATCAACTGATATTTGTAGGTCCGTTTGCTGGAAAAGAAGCGGTAACAACTTATTTTACTAATATCAGCCCCCTGATGAGGGCAATTATGAAAATACCTGTAGCCAAATACAATACCTTCATAATTAATTCTCAGAATCTCGAAAAAATAACTGATAAAGAAACACTCGACCTTTATGTTGAGTATTACAAAAAGAACTATTAATACAAGTTTTATATGAATACCAAGCTGACTCAGCATGATTTAAATCGCTATACTATCCTATTCTGGAAATGGATCCTGGGATTGATCGCATTTGGAGCTATACTGATCTTCAGCATCGGTCTGGGATTATTTGGCAGGCTACCTGATCTTCGTATGCTTGAAAATCCAAAGAGTTATCAGGCTTCCGAGGTTATTTCGAGTGATGATATTGTATTAGGCACCTATTATGTTCAAAATCGCTCTAATGTTCGCTACGATGAGATTTCCCCAAATGTAATTAATGCCCTGATCGCAACTGAAGATATCCGCTTCTACAGTCATTCGGGTATTGATTTCAAACGTACTTTTACGGTTATTTTTTATAACCTGGCAGGAAAACGACAAGGCGCAAGTACGATTACACAGCAGCTTGCTTTAAACCTGTTCTCAAAAGAAGGAAGATCCAGAAACTTTACCAAGCGACTGATTCAGAAATCACAGGAGCTCATTGTGGCTGTAAAACTGGAAAGGCAGTATACCAAGGAAGAGATTATTACAATGTATCTTAACACTGTAGATTTTGGATCTTACAATACATTTGGAATTAAATCAGCGGCCAGAACTTATTTCAGCACTACACCTGATAAGCTTAAACCTGAACAAGCTGCGATTCTTATCGGGATGCTGAAAGGCCCTTCACTTTATAATCCTCACCGTAATCCTGAAAGAGCCCTCAGACGCAGAAATACGGTTCTGGAAAACATGCATAACGCAAATTACCTCAGTGATGCTGAGGTAGAACTTCTGAAGAAAAGCCCTTTAAAACTGGCATTCAATCCTTCTGATCATAACGAAGGGGCTGCACCCTATTTCAGGGCGGTACTCAAGAAAGATATTCAGCAGACACTTGAAGAAAATTCGATCTACAAAGCCGATGGCACACCTTATGATCTGGATAGAGATGGGCTCAAGATCTATACAACAATCAATTCGCGAATGCAGAAATATGCAGAAGATGCTCAGAGGGAGTATCTAAAAACACTGCAGGTTCAGTTCAATAATTCATGGAAGGGCCGCGACCCTTTTAATATCCCGGAAGCAAAATTACTGATAAGTCAGGGCATGCGCCGTTCTGACCGTTACCAGCAACTAAAAACTGAAGGAAAGACCGAAGAAGAGATTCTCCAAAATTTCAGAACACCGACCCAAATGACCATTTTTAGCTGGAGAGGTGAAATCGATACGGTGATGAGGCCTGTCGATTCGATTAAATATTATAAACTCATGCTTCGGAATGCCCTTATGTCAATGGAACCCCAAACCGGTTACGTCAGGGCATGGGTAGGAGGTACGAATTACACCCATTTTAAATATGATCAGGTAAAAATGGGAACCCGTCAGGTGGGATCTACAGCAAAGCCTTTTACCTATGCTGTTGCTATTGGTAATGGCGGGTATTCGCCATGTTATACCGTCCCAAATGAGCCCGTTGGTATAGACGCAGGCGATGGCACTACCTGGTATCCCAAAGCTTATAAGCCAATACCAGGCGCGCTCACGCTTAAAAAGGCATTGGCCAATTCACAGAATTATATTACCGCCTATATGATGAAACAGGTTGGGCAGACCGCTGTTGCAACCCTGACAAAAAATATGGGTATTACCAGTGATGTGCCGGCAGTACCTTCGATTTGTCTGGGTACTTTTGACGCTTCTGTTTATGATATGGTAGGCGCTTATTCAGTATTTGTGAATCATGGTATATGGACAGAACCTATCTATCTTTTACGCATAGCAGATAAAAATGGAAACGTTATATACGAACG
>NZ_DASWXT010000123.1:0-13737 GCF_036405355.1 Daejeonella sp. | reverse complement strand
TATAAACCTGTTGAATAAGGTTTGCTGTAAGGGAAGGAGTCGAACCTTCACGAAGCAGTTATTTCCCGGTTAAGGTATTTCCCAAATCTTCGCCACCGAGACGAGGAGGTGTGTCTGCCAAATTTCACCACCTTACAGTGTATAAACAATCAATTTGCGATTGCTTATTACGAATGTATAACAAGTCCCCATTTATTGCAAATGTTTTAATAAACTATTTCAATTTTTACATAAATAATAATTATATTGCATAATTATTAATAATCCTACAATTAAAAATGGAAAACAGAAGCCAAAATTTCGAACTTGACAATCTGGATACACAGATACTCTGCATATTGATGGAAGATGCAACGATTCCATACACTGAAATCGCTAAGAAATTGATCGTTTCGGGCGGAACTATTCATGTAAGGATGAAAAAAATGCAGGATATGGGAGTTATAAAAGGATCTCATCTCATCATTGATCCGCAAAAGATTGGATACGATATATGTGCGTTTTTAGGTATCTATCTCGAAAAGGGGTCTCAGTATAAAGATGCTGTTGAAAACCTGAAGAAAATAAAAGAAGTAGTAGAACTACATTATACTACCGGTTCTTATAGTATGTTTGCCAAAATCATCTGCAGGGATACTAATCATTTAAGACAGGTCCTTAATGAAGATATACAGGGAGTAACAGGGATTCAGCGGACTGAAACCCTGATCTCTCTCGAAGAAAGTATTAAACGTCAGATCACACTTTAATACTCACGAAAAATAATAGAGCCCTCCCGAAATTATTCCGGGAGGGCTCTTTTGTATATTAGTAAGCTCTTAAGCTTCTTTGTAAAGAACGCTTTTTACAGCAGCAACTACACGTTCTGCGTTTGGAAGTGCTTCTTTGATCAATGTTGGAGCGTATGGAAGAGGAACATCAGCACACGCAACTCTCAGAACCGGAGCATCAAGATAATCAAATGCATCTTTCTGAACTTTGAATGCAACCTCAGTTGCGATTGAACCTAAAGGCCACGCTTCTTCCACAAAAACCATACGATTGGTTTTCTTCACCGAATTAATGACAGTGTCGTAATCAATCGGGCGAATAGTACGCAAATCGATCACCTCGGCGTTGATGCCTTCTTTAGTTAATTCTTCAACTGCAGGCATAACCACCCTTGAAAGCATTTTTCCAAAGGTTACAATGGTTACATCAGTTCCTTCTTTAACTATATTAGCCTTACCAATTGGCAGGTAGTACTCTTCTTCAGGTACCTCACCCTTATCCCCATACATCACCTCAGATTCCATAAAAATTACAGGATCCGGATCCAGGATGGCTTGTTTCAATAAACCTTTTGCATCATAAGGGGTAGATGGAACAACAACTTTTAATCCCGGGCAGTTTGCATACCAGCTATCAAAGTTCTGAGAATGCTGAGCTCCCAACTGACCTGCGTTTCCTGTTGGACCACGGAAAACAATCGGACATGAAAACTGCCCGCCACTCATGCTAAGCACCTTTGCTGCTGCATTGATTACCTGATCAATTGCTACAAGAGAGAAGTTAAAGGTCATGAACTCAACAATAGGGTTAAGTCCGTTCATTGCTGCACCAATACTGATTCCTGTAAAACCTAATTCAGCTATCGGTGTATCAATAACACGTTTAGGACCAAACTCATCGAGCATTCCCTGACTAACTTTGTATGCTCCGTTATATTCAGCAACTTCTTCACCCATTAAAAAAATCTTATCGTTCTTACGCATTTCTTCATTTAATGCTTCACGAAGTGCTTCTCTGAATTGTATTTCTCTCATGTGTAAAATCAATTTTTGGAACGCAAATATAAGGGTATCAATTATTAATTACGAATTATTAATTAGGAATTACGAATTGTAGATGCCGTTAAATAGTTAATCAATGATTTCCCAATATGAATTTCGAAATTTCGGTAATGAATGCATTTTAGAATGAAAACTGAAAACCTTATACAAATAAAAGCCTTTGCATTTGCAATTATAGGAGCCCGATCAAAAGCTGAATTATTTCAAAATTTTCTATAGCATACAAGGAAGCCAGAGAAATTGGAAAAATTCAAATAACATCTAAAGAAACTGATATCCTCACCATTGTAATTCGTAATTCAAATCCCTTACCTCTGACAAATCCCCTTAAACGAACAGTATTTGCAATTATCTGTATTCGCAGTCTGTCTAAATGGTACTGAGCTATCGAATAACTCATTCAATTTTTCCTTTAATTTGAGAGCAAACTGATCTTTTAAACCAGCAAGATTTTCATCTGTCAGAATTAAACCATCTTTTCCTTTCCCAGAGAATAGAGTTCCCTTTTTAAAATCCTTAACAGTATAAAGATGGGGCTCCACCTCGCTTACATTTCTTGCGCTCTCATAAACCAAAGTATAAAATAGCGTTTGAAGCAGTGCCTTATTTTGATCTTTTCCTTCTTCAGCAAACAAACCCTCAAAATCAGCATACTTTAACTGATCCTTACCTGTTTTATAATCTACGATCCGGGTTTTATTTTGATGAATATCCACCCTGTCAATGATTCCCATTAACCTGATCTGCTCTTCCCTGCCCTCTACTTCAATGGAAAACAGGGGAGTATAAGCCTCTCTATCTTCCAGCTCCTTAATTATGAAAGGTGCAATTTGCTCATCATGCCGCAACACTTTCAAAGCGTACTGCTCAATTACCTTTACGATAATCTGCTGCAGGGCACTTTCCAAAAATTCGTAATCCGGGTTAAGCTTCAGCTCCTGAATCATAGCGGCTTTAGACATAGCCGGCAACAATTTTTCACGTTGCCTGATGTAATCTGCAGTCACTTCCTTCCCAAGCGAATCACGGTAAAAACTTTCCATCACAGTATGCAGCATGGTTCCCACGGTATGCGGGCCGATCTCATCTGGCAAATCCTTTGGCTCTGCAAGACCTGCTATTTTGCCAAAGAAAAACTTCAGCGAACAGCTTACATAGTCAGTAAAAGCAGATGCAGAGATCTTTTTATCGTATTTGCTCTCTGAATTTCTTTTTAAATAAGTGCGAAGTTTATCAAGCACTGGCCCAGTCTTGCTAACTTCTATACTTTGTTGGGCTGGAGTATCAATTGGCTGATTCTGCTGTAATACATGAGTAAACTTGCAGGATGTTTCAAATTCCAGTTGTTTAATAAACCTGCTTTCCTCTCCACTGCTTCCTGCTTTGTCATCAGTAATACCAATATAAACCAGGGTAACTTTCTTTGCACAATGCAACAATCGATAAAAGAAATAAGCAAAAATGGAGTTTTGGTTTTCAAGCACGGGTAGTGCAAAAGCTCTTCTGACATTATCCGGGATAAAAGATGGTGTAATACTCACCTTAGGAAGTACACCCTCATTCATTCCAAGTACAATTAATTCATCGAAGTCAAGACAACGGCTTTCGAGCAGACCCATTACCTGCAATCCTGATAAAGGCTCACCATCAAAAGGCACGGTAAGTCCCGCCAAAGCCCTCCTGATCGTTCTAAGCACAAATCCTGCGTTTATTTCAGGCATTGATCCGGCATTCTCCAGCTCTGCAAAACTATCTGAAAGTACATTCAGTGTTTTAACCGCCTCAGCAATGAGTAAACTTTCGAGTTTTCGCAGATCAGCAATCTGTTCTGAAACAAGCAAAAGTAAGCTGCCTAAATTCCTGATAGAATCGGCAGGACTTTCAAACGGGCCGAAAGTAAGTCCGGCAATTTTACCGGTATTCCTTAGTTCCTGAAGTTTAAATCTTGCCTTCTTTTCTTCAATAATCTCCTTATGGATTCTATTCCTCTGTTCAATATCAGTGGCAACAAGAGGATTGAATATATATGTCAGAACTTTGGGATAAGCAATGGAAATCTTATCACCCGAGGCTATTTCTTCCTGAATATCCAGCCATAGATCACATAATCCGAACACTGCCGATTGTTCAAAAGGATAGCCCATGGTGATATTCAAACTTTCGTCATCAACGGTTTGAAGAATCGGAAGCAAAAGGCTCTCATCGGCAAGGATAATTGCTTTTGAAGCAGGGTCATTCTTATCCGTACTTCCCGGGAGCAATTCAGCAAGCAATTTGCCCTGAGCTATTTTACCCAAGGCCTGAACTATAGTAAACTCCTTTTTAGGATCATTAATCCGGTTTTCGGAAATCGCAAACTGGTTTTCAAGACCCACTGTATTAATGTTCCTCCTGATAAAATGTCCGGCTTCCTGAATATTATCAGAAAAATAATGCTCATCGGCATCAAAATAAAATGAACAACGACCTTCATCCTGCCAAGATCTGAACAAAATTTCCTCTGCTCTTGATAAAGCGTTAAAGCCTACAAAAGCAACATGGCTGAATTCATTTAAAAATCCCGCATCAGAATCCTTTCCTTCAGCAAGATTACGGTACATCTTTGCACTGCTAAGCAAGCCCTGTTCAGCCAGCCTTGCATGGAAATTCTGGTAGAGATGCGGCATCCTATGCCACATTTCGATGAATTTCTCCTGGACTTTATTCTGTTTTTCCTGAGAAAATGATGACCAGAAACTCTCCATAAAGGCAAGTTGTTCCTCTTCAAAATTTGGAAACTGTTGCTCTAGTTCGGCAATACTTCCTATCAGATTAAAGACCTTTACCGGATCGGCCATGTAATAATCAATCTGTGAAAAATCAGAAACAATGATCTCGGCCAAAGGATAAAAGACATCGGCACTTACAGGTTCTTTACCTTCCTTTTTTAACAAAAGATTGTATTCAGAATAGAGGACAAAGAATTGCTTTAACTGAGATGCACAAACCAGACTCGTTGATTCTGAGAAGAATTGCTGGATTGTATAAAAACGGGGACTCCAGATTGGCTTACCGCTAATCTCTGCCAGGTACTTCCTCAGAAATAATTGAGGTCGCTTATTATTGAATACAATTGCCACCTCCTGAAGATCCTTTCCGAAGCGATTCAATAGATCTTCTGCAACCCGATACAGAAACTTATCCGATGATTTATTCTCCATGATCAGACTTTCTGCAGTTTACGATCCTGTGCATACCATAAATAAGCATCCACTTGCACAAATTCACCCATTTTCATCAGATTATCACGGTAAAGGCTGATATCTGCAATATATTTATTGTTTTGCGCCCCAAATTTAAAATCCAGTAAAACTGCGCTCTTCTCAAATACAAACAGTTTATCCGGCCTTTTTACAGTTCCTGAATCAATAATCATGTCCTTTTCACTGATAACTGATTTGGCGGTTTTGAACCATTGCTTTATTTCCCCCTGAAGCAAAACATCCCCAACAGCCTGTTTAATCTCCTCCCTTTCTGATTCTCTGATCAATCCCTCCTGAACCTTTTCAGAAATGAGTTTATCCAGATCTTCGGTACCGCTTAAAGTCTCCAGTAATTTATGCATTACAATTCCCTTGCGCTGCTTTGCATTGAACCAGGAATCCTCCTTCATACTGTTTCGCTTGAATCGTTCAGTTAGCTGTTCATTCACATGATATTTATGAATTCTTAAAGATTCATGTTCTGAACTTGTATCAGCATCCGGAATCAGAGCCGGAAGCTCACCCATAAAATAATGAGTATCATCTGATTCAAATTGCAGATCCCCGGTATCTCCATTCTCAAATAAGCCTGAAAGAACTGATTGCATATTCTTCACGGTACTTTCTTTCCCATCCTTCTTATTCACTGGTACATTAGGACAGATTAGACATAGATAATCTTTTGCCCTGGTTGTTGCCACATACATGGTATTGATTACATCCATATAACCCAGCATGATCTCTTCAAAGTAGTCCTTGGCAAATACTGTTGATGCCAATCCTTTACCAAGATCTACAGGAAGAGATTTAAACTGCTCAAAACCAGCAGGTTTGGCATTAGCCCATAAAAGATTCTTTTGGCGTCCCCTGGAGGAATTTACAAATTCCCATTTGACAAAAGGTACAATTACTGCTTTGAATTCAAGGCCTTTCGATTTATGGATAGTCATTACCTGAACTGCATCCTGGCTCTCTGAAGATGGTAAAGCCTTTCCCGAGCCCTCATTATCCCACCATTCCAAAAATGAGCCGATTCCCTGATCTCCGGCAGCTGCGAACACAGCCACCTGATCTCTGAATGCAAGAAGAAAAGGAATCATATATTCTGAATCAGCAATTCCGAGACGGTAAATATTGATCAGTTTCTCCGTCAATTCACCAACAGGCAGATGTTTGAATGAGTTTAAACCTGTGCATAATTCGGGAGGTAATATATCATCCATTGAAGAGATCGGGCCAGAAGCCATATTCATCCAATGATTGCTGTCTATTTCGATCAGGATATTAAGGGGGTTTTGAATCTGGGCCCAGAGCCTTGCGCATTCAGCCTTAAAAATTCCACTCTCCGATTCTCTGACAGTCAATAATCGGAAGGTTGAAAGTAACAAAGCAATAGCCGGATTATTCATAATCTTCAGAGCCTCTCCCGATATTACCTGAAAGGATTTTCCGGCGGCTTCAGTAAGGCGGTCCTGATTCACTTTTTGAAAAATACATTCAAGAATCTCCTCTGCTTCACGATTTGACCGCACCAGAATACCAATATCCCTCATTGAGACACCCTGCTTTAAAAGCTCTGTCAGTTTTTCAATGGTATATTCTGCGGCTTCAGACTGATCCTCCTCTTCATCCTGCTCATCGCCCGGATAAGATTTCGGTTTCTTCGAAAAGAATTTTACTTCAATTTTTCCTCCGGCCAGGGTTTTATCTGTTATTTCCTGATGACTTCCCTCATAGGCTTTGACAATCATACTGCCATTTTCTGTTTCCCATGAATCATGCAGGTAGTCTGGTGCTGTTTCATAAAAAACATCATTCAGGTTCTGCTGCAAAATTGCAGGCAGACTGCTGTACAGAAAATTATTAAAACGGATGATATTTTCTGCGCTTCTGCGATTAAACATCAGATTCTCTTCAGCCACATTATCCTCAAGCAGATCCCTTTTCAAATTACTATGCAGAATCCGCCAGTCACCGTTTCTCCAGCGATAAATCGATTGTTTTACATCTCCTACAACCAGGTGGGCCGAATGGCCACCATGCGAACCTTCTGCAATTGCATTTTTAAGCAGGGGCAAAAAATTCATCCATTGAAATGTGCTGGTATCCTGAAACTCATCAAAGAGGAAATGCTTATACTTATTGCCTGTTTTCTCCCAAATAAATGAAGGATTATCTGCATCAGAACCTGTTATGCCCTTCAAAAGCTGCTGGGCATCCGAGATCAGCAAAGCCCGTTTTTCTGAACGGTAATCCTTTAAAAGATCTGCCATTCGCTGCATCAAACGAAGGTATGAGCTGTTCTTATTAATGGCCAGATAGGTATTATATATTTCTATACCTTCATCATAATAGGCAATTAACTGAGCTAAAAGCGGGTTTATCTGCTCGTACAGGTACTCTACCAGGCTGGTATCTTTCAATGCCCGGTTTGGCCATTGTTCAAAATCATTGAGTAGTTTCCTGAGAGCCTCAACTTTTGTTAAATCTCCCTGAATGATTTTATCCAGTTTTAGAAGTGGATTATTCGTCTTTCCACCCAAATCTTTTGATTCAATCCCCGAAGCGTCAAAAAGTTTCTCAATACTTTTAGTCTTTTCAATTATCTGTTCAGTAAAGGTTTTAATTCCCTTTTTTATCTGATTGCGCAGGGCATTGAATTCCTTGGTCTGCTCAGGGCCCATGGCCTGCATTGCCTCCTGAAAGGGATAATAGCGTTCCTTAAATATTTCGCCTGCAAGTTCTTTTAATGCACGACTATAATCCCAATCATACCCATCATCGATGCGATCAATCGCAAGACCGGTCACCCATTCCAATAGTTCAGAATCCTTTTCAAGCTGAAGATTTAGTGCCACAACAAGCTCATCCTTTACTTTTTCATGATTCATCTCCAGCTTATAACCACTATCGATGTTTAGCTCAAATGCAAAACTTCTGATCAATTGCTGTACAAAACCATCGATGGTACTGACCGAAAAGCGGCTGTAATCATGCAAAATTCCTGCATATATTTCTGAGGCTCTTGTCTTTAGTTCCTGATCACCCAGGTCAGGATAATTTTCCTTCAGGATAGCACTGAATTTCGATTTTTCATAACCGAAACGGGCAAGTTCCCCGAGCGCTCCCAGAATACGCTCTTTCATTTCGGCGGTTGCCTTATTTGTAAAAGTAACAGCCAGAATTTCACGGTATTTGCCCTTCCCGCTAAAAAGCAAAACCAGGTAATGCGCTGTAAGGGCAAATGTTTTACCTGATCCAGCTGATGCACGAACTAATTTCAGGGCTTTTTGCTGAGACATGTCTGGATCTGGTTTGAGAGTTTATTGAATGCTGACCATTGATTCATAGATTCATAAAAATATTGATTTTATTCATGAATCAGGTATTTCAATCAATAGATCGAAGCAATAAAAAAGCCGGCATAGCAGGCCGGCCCAAATAGTAGGAATGGTTTACTCCTGAGTGACTCCGGCACCATTTTTAAAACCCGGGCTTACCGCAACCGGTAATTTTCCGGAAGCTTTCATTTCACCGGTGATCACTTTTACAGCAGCCCTTTGTGCTTCATCTGAATTCTGATAATTGACAATTAAGGTTTTTGCCTTTTCAATTCCAGGAAGCCCTGTAATGGCATAGGGATTCGCAAAGAGCGTAAACATACTGTTCATTTTAGCTATATCAGCAATCAGTGTTTTGAGTCCGGCATTATAATCCAGAACTGCGCCAGGACGCCTTCTCGTATCATGAATACTTACAATAATCTGATCATAAGCTTTCAATTCTGCCCTGACATTATTAACATCGCTATCCGAAGCATCCTTGGGCAATAAAAAAAGAAGGGAGTTCGGTAATAAGGGTTTGATGATATTCTGGAAAGTCGTTAAGCCGGGTGCTCCCATACTAACCAGTGCAGTTTTCTTGCTTAAATCCAGATTTCTGATCTGTGCATCACTATTCAGAATTGTAACTGCGGCATCTGCAAGTTGCTGATTTAGCTGCCTGGCTTCCGGACGATTTAAGTCGGCAATGATGTTTTCCGGATTTACAAACTGTTTATTTGAAAGCCCGGACCAATATTTGGCCATTAGCACTTTTCTGACACTGGCATTGATACGTTCCCAACTCAATTGTTTTGATTTGATTGCCTGACGTACCAGTTTTACCGCTCGTTTGGAATTACCGGAGAGTTCAATAACATCAAGTCCGGCGATCAGACCCAGCACATCGCTTTCCCCTTCCGGAAAAAACTTTGCAACGCCTTTCATTTCCATTGCATCAGAGAAAATAATTCCCTTAAATCCAAGATCCTCTTTTAAAAGTCCGGTAACAATCGGACGGGAGAGCGTTGAAGGTAAATTTGGAGTATTATCAAGAATCGGAATATTCATATGTGCAACCATGATACCGGAAGCACCTTCTTTAATTAGCTCCCTGAAAGGGTATAATTCCAGTGAATCAAGTCGCTCACGGGTAAAAGGTAATTGGGGAAGGTCATGATGTGAATCTACATCCGTATCACCATGTCCTGGAAAATGCTTGACACTAACCAGAACATTATTCTCCTGAAGACCTTTCATATAGGCAGTAACCTTTGCTGCAACATTGTATTTATTGTCCCCGAATGAACGGATTCCAATAACCGGATTCTTTGGGTTATTATTGATATCGGCAACCGGCGCGAAGTTAACCTGCATGCCGATACGTTTAAAATCCATAGCCACCTGCTTACCCATCTCATATATCAGTTTATTATCCTGTATTGCTCCGAGTGTGAGCTGGTAAGGATAAGATATAGTACTGTCGAGCCGCATCCCCAAACCCCATTCAGCATCCATTGATATCAATAATGGCACTTTGGAAACAGACTGGTAGCGGTTTGTCAGTACAGCCTGCCTTGCAGGACCACCCTGAAAGAATACCAGTCCGCCGATACGCTCTTTACGGATCAACTTTGCGATCGAATCTTCGAATGCTTTTCCCTTATCGGTATGAGCCCTGACCATAAATAGCTGGGCAATCTTTTCACGCTTGCTCAATTTTCTAAAAACGCCGTCAACCCAGTCATTTGGGTTATCTAATGAACCTATGAATGAACTCTGAGTTTGAGCAATACTGATCAGCGGACTTATCAGAAAGACAAAAAATAACAGGTGTTTTAAGTTTTTATACATGTGGAAGGGTGAATAATTTTGTGAAATTATCAATTAAGAAAGAGAATTAAGCCAAGTAGTGTGAATAAAAAAGTTATACCAAGGCTTAAACAGACACTGAAAAGCCATACAGAAAGTTTATCTGTTAATCGCTTACTCAGGAATCTGTGCAGGCTATAAATCCCGGCTATATTCAGGAAGACAAAAATCAGGCCTACCCAGGCTATTACTTCGGTAATCATCATAAAATGTCCGATATAAGATACAATTGAACTTAATCCAAAACAAATTTATCAAAGGAATCGGTTTGATTGGACACATTCTTACCCATCAGAGACCATATTTTTCTAAATATTACAGCTTGGCATCATTATTTCTTAAGCAGACCTATAAATAAATAAACATCATTATGAAAAAGGTATTAATTTTTGCTATAGGTGTACTGTTTGCAGGAGCTGCAGAAGCACAAACATTTGGTATTAAAGGAGGTGTAAACTTCTCAAATATCATCAAAACAAATGACAGGAATTTCGATACAGAATTTAAACCGGGTTTAAATGCCGGGTTGTTCGTTGATATTCCGGTAGTTAAAGGCCTGGCCTTTTCACCTGAACTTATGTTCTCACAAAAAGGTTATAAGACAACAGGAACAAGTTTGCTGGGTACAGCAAATGAATATTCAGTAACCACAAACTTTATTGAAATACCAATTCTTGCCAAGATCAGCCCAAGTGATAAATTCAGTATTTATGCTGGTCCGCAGGTTTCATTCCTTGCATCCACTAAAGAGAAATTTACCAGTGGAGATGCAACTTACCAGAATACAATCAGAAATGAAAACGAAAATCTGAAGAAAAGCCTGGTTGGCGGTGTTATTGGATTAGGTGTTGGTCTTACTGATCAATTGAGCTTGCAGGGACGTTATGCACTTGACTTCCAGAAGAACAATGAAAACGGATCAAGTGAAACACCAATTTACAAGAATCAGGTAATTCAAACCAGTTTGGCTTATCGTTTTAAATAATCCAAACAATTATTTAATCAATAAAAAAAATGCCCCGGAATGTTCCGGGGCATTTTTTGTTATGTTAAATTCGTAATCAGAATTAATGTTCGTTAATAATAATCTCAGAAATTATCCAACCTTTGTCTGATTTTATGAATTTCAGGTTAAACCTGTAGGAACCTGCAATATCCACCCGGTTTCCGTTTATGTTTCCGACACCTTCCACATCAAAATCAGCAGATCCACCGGCAGCTACCCCATCAACTTTAAATGCCTTGTTCAAAGCAGCAGATTTACTGATATCATAAATACCCTCAGTAAAGGCGTAGACAATACCTGCTCTGTCAAGAGTATTACCAGTCGGCTCATACATTTTGCAGGTCTCGCTCAAATTGGAAACGATCCATGCTTTATCCTTTTTAACAATGGCGATTGCAAAACTATCTACCAGACTTTTTAGCTGATCTTCATCACCTGTCTTTGCAGCTGCATGCACTTCTGATAGCGAAAACGCTACAAAAAGTATCAGTAAGAATTTCTTCAATGGAATAAGGATTATAAATATTTAGTGATTTCGGGTGACATTGGTGTAACCGCAGAGCGGAAACGATGGATCAAATTTCCCTCTTCATCAATCAGGAATTTTTCAAAGTTCCATTTGATATCGCCTGTAAAATCAGGATTTGCCGCGGTTGTAAGGTGTTTAAACAGCGGACTGATATCATCCCCTTTTACACTGCTTTTTTCAGCCAGCGGGAAAGTTACCCCAAAATTCTTCTGGCAAAACTCCTTGATATTTAAGTTTTCACCAGGCTCCTGGCCACCGAAATTGTTTGCAGGAAAACCAATTACCACAAGTTTATCCTTATAGGTATCAGCAAGTTTCTGAAGATCAGCATATTGCTTTGTATAACCGCATTTCGATGCTGTATTAACAATTAAGACTTTCTTGCCCTTATATTTTTTCAGGTCAAGATTCTTGCCATCAATATTCTGAACCTTAAAGGTATAAATTGAAGGCGGTGCTGTAATGAACATTGCGAGTACTAAGAGTAGTGTTTTCATGACTTAAATTTAAAATATAAAAACTGAATAAATATCAAAAGATTGGCTGAGGAATTAAAACTAACAATTATCTGACAATAAGTGCATTAAGTTTAGGTTTTTAAAAAATATTAAAGCTGTTCAGGATTTCTGTGGCAATTCCAATAACACGAACCGGGTGCGGCTTTCACTTGTATTCTTAATGGAAAATGATTGTCTCCTTTTAATCACAAAAAAACTTCCCGGCATGAGGGTTTGAAGCCCGGTTTTTCCATTTTGTCTTATTTCGAATGTTGAGGCATTTAGCGAGATCAAAACCAATGATTGCTTTTTATTTTTTGTTCTAAAATCAATTCCTTCTAAAAGATCCAGCCGGTATGCCCTTACCCAATTCGTATCAATTTCCAATTTAAGATTTGGTAAATTCAATGGTTTTTGATCAAAAGCCGCCTTTTTCATCAAAAGTTCCACATCCATCACATGAAAAGTATCTTTATCTGCGTTCCATACTCGATGAGTCCGGTTATTTGGCGGCGCTAAATTTTCAAATCGAATTTCTCCTGCTTTAGATTTACCTGCTACTGCCAGTTCTCCCAGCACCTGCGAACCTGTAATTGTGTTTGAAAGCCTGATAAAAAATGATGGTGTATTATGAATATGATATTGGGAGGTGTCGCCCGGAGGTACAAGAACATTCAGCACCCTTATTTCTTTATTTTTAAAAACAGGCCGATGCCGGGGTTCTTCGTGCACAAGTACCTGAGCCTGTAAAACATTGAGGCTACCTGTCAAAACAAGAATAAAAACTATGCTCAGGAAGCTTATCTTGAAATTGGGCATTCTTTAATACAAAATTGAATGGTTATGTAATTGCTTTAACAGATTCAGTTGGCAACATTAAACTGCCTATATTTTCATTTACACTAATGTAATAAAAAAGCAGAATGATTCGTCCTGCATATATGCCATCAGGAATTTAATTTGTTGTGATAGGCTTTTAATAATATCAGGACAGGACACTGTGTATAATCTCAGCTCCTGTTCGACGGATTTTAGTCGGACTTTGGACGGACTTTGGTCGGACTTGTGACAATTCTATCCGAGCAACATCCATACAAACTACGAATTACCTGAGTTTAAGCTCTGAATAAGTTCTATAACTTACCTGTATCTAAGGCAGGTCAAAATATAAGTATTGGTGCTTTTGCCAATTGCGAATAAAATGGCATCGGTTAGTTGCTCTAATCTTTACTATCCCTTGAGAATTTTATTAATTCCAAATTTCATTCATCGCTGTCAGTATCATTGGTTTTCCATCAGTAACCACAATGGTATGTTCATGCTGAGCCATAAAACCTCCTCTATTTCCAACCATTGTCCAGCCGTCATTCAGAGTCTCGGCAAATGTTGATGTCGTTGATATAAATGTTTCAATTGCAACAACAGAATTCTTTTTAAAT
>NZ_DASWXT010000122.1:0-125929 GCF_036405355.1 Daejeonella sp. | reverse complement strand
GATCAGTATCTGTAATGATCAATTTTGTGTTTTCCTGAGCATTGAAATGGGGGTCAGGGGTAATTACGGCATCAATTTTAAAGGCAAGTGAGTCGGCTAGGTCATAAATATCCTGTAGTACGATTACTGTAGGGCTCCATTCAAGGATTTGTCCGAGATTTTCGTATTCAAAACCTTCGAGGCTCAGGATCAGCAATGCAGGCTCCTGTTTTTCGCGAACAATATGATGGGATGACATACATCAAACTTAGATATTTTATAGAAATAAAGAGCAATGAACAAGGATCAAAGAATAAGGATCAAGGAACAAAGAGATAAGTCCGGATTGATTAAACAGATTGAATTGCCTGTTAACGGGACAATACTTTAATCTTTGTTCTTTGATCCTTGTTCAATTTCAATAGATCTTTTTATAAAAATCCTTAAATGCCTCAGCAGGGTTATCCGCCAGATTCACAGATGCTGAAACTGCAATTCCATGAATTCCGGTTTTGAGAAGATGCTCCGTATCATCAATTTTAATTCCTCCAACAGCTAAAACCGGCATCTCAATGCCAGTATCGTTCATTTTCGCTATCAGTTCAGTGTAGCCATCTATTCCCAGTAAGGGGAAATCATTTGGTTTGGTTTTAGTGAGCGAGAATGGTCCGCAGCCAATATAATCCACCACACCTGATGAAAAAATGCGCTGGATATCTTCAAAGGTATTAGCTGATGCTCCGAGGGTCTTCTCATCACTGATAATTTCACGGATTTTATTAAAATCTGCCTGCATATCCTCCAGATGAACACCCTGAGCATCAATCTGTTCCAGCAGATGAAAATGATCGGTTAGGATCAGGGTGGCACCCCAGTCGTCGCAGATCGATGCTACCTGATGCAGCTCTTCAATAAGTTCAGAATCAGATTTTGTCAGACAGCGATACTGGATCCAGTTGGCACCTGCTTTACAGGCTATTTCAGTTTGTTCCACATGGCTTCGATGCGGAAGATCCTGTGTCAGGTAATGGAATTTGGAGATATATTTTTTCATAATCCGGATATAACGCTGACAGTCCCGGATCATCCGGGACTGTCAGCGTTGATTTAAAATTTCAAACCTAAGGAAAGTAAAAAATTACGCGGCGCCTGCGGGTAATAATAATTTTCAGTTGTAAAGTCTCCTCCGTACATATAACTGAAGGTGTATCCATTCGCTTCGTAAAGTTCAGAGAAGACATTATTGACCAGAAGGGTTAATCCGATATTTTTTATTCCTTTAAACGAAGTATTATACCTTAAACGCAGATCGTTTACAAAAAATGCATCCAGACTTCTTTGCGAATTGGAGGTATTATCCAGATACTGCTTACTTACATATTTGCTTAATAAAGCAATTTCAGTTTTCTTGAAAGCCTGAAAACTCAGTTCCCCTGATCCGATAAAATTTGGTGAAAATGCAAGGTCCGTATTTGTGTAATTATTTACAATTTGACCCCCGTTATCGTAATCATCGACATATTCTGTAAAGTTTTTGATCTTATTATCACTTATTGAAGCAGTTAATGCCCAGGATAATTTATTACTGATCTGTACCCTTGCATCAGCTTCAATGCCGTAACGAGAGCTTTCTGCGACATTTTGACGGATATATTCGCCCACATCGTTTACCTTTCCTGTTAGAACCAGCTGGTCATTGTACATCATTGCATAAGCATTAATGCCGGCATTAAATCTGTTTCCTCCAAGCCTATATCCGGCCTCAAGATCCAGTAAATTTTCTGAAGATGGCCGGTTAGCCGCTGTTGAATTAATATAATCATCACGGTTTGGTTCTTTATTGGCAACCGCAATTGAGGCGTATAAATTATTGCGGGAGTTTAGAGCGTAGCTCAGACCAAACTTCGGATTGAAAAAATTCAGCTGATCCTCCTGATTCAAAGCCATTCTGTTTTTATCGGTTCCGTTCACCCTGTAATTAATGCTTCTATACTGCAGATCAGCAAATAACTTCAGTTTCCCAAGTTCGAAATCTGCCTTAGCATAAGTATTAAAATCAGTTTTAAAACCATTACCCTTGTAATACGGTGTGATAGTATTAGCCAGCGGTATAAACTGACCACGAATCACTTCGCCGAAATGATCGCCATCATATTCATTATAGGCTCCACCTAAAGTGAATGTAAGCTCTTTTGATGGAATATAATTTAGAGAATAAGTCAGGCCGTAAAAATTATTATCCAGCCAGCGGCGCCTGACCAAATCACTTCTGGCAATGGTACTTCCTCCAACTATTTGTGGATTGATACCATAATTTTCAAGCTTCTGGTCTTCCTTAAATTCTTCGTAATAGCCTCTTCCATAGGTATAATGCAGGGCCGTATTGGCTGAGAATTTATCAGAGAAGGTATGAGAATACAGGAATTGGTAATGATCCTGTGTATAATTATCAGTCTGATCATCATAAGTGAAGCCATTAAATGTCCGGTTTGTTTTGAGCAGATTTTCCGGTACTCCATTCCATGCCTGATAGGTTTTTTCAGATCCTGAAAAGACATTGACCCGGAGCAAATCCTTTTTTCCATAATATGCTCCACTTAAGAAATAGGACTTAAGCATGGATGAACCACGGTCTATATAACCATCCGACTTGATTCTGGATAGTCGGCCATCGAAACTGAATTTATTATTGATCAGTCCGGTACCGGCATTGATCGTATTTTTCATAGTCTGGTATGATCCAAAAGTATTATTAAGCTCGGCATAGGCAGAGTCCTGTTTGGTGGTAGTTTGGATATTTAAACTGCCCCCGAAGGCGCCTGCACCATTTGTTGATGTTCCAACACCTCTTTGGATCTGAATATTGTCTACAGATGAGGCAAAATCAGGCAGATTTACCCAAAAGGTACCCTGACTTTCAGGGTCATTATATGGTATACCATTAATCGTTACATTTAAACGGGTTGGGTCGCTTCCGCGGATGCGGATGCCGGTATAACCGATTCCATTCCCTGCATCCGAACTGACAACAACCGATGGAGTTTGATTTAACAGAAAAGGTAAATCCTGTCCGAGATTGTTTTTTTCAAGCTCCTCCTTACTGATATTCCGGTAGGTGCTTGCCGAATTTTCGGATGCCCGGGTAGCCCTGACCAGTACTTCATCAGCCAGCAGATTATTAGGAATTAGGTCCAGATCAAGATTGATATCCCCTTCCAGGCTGATGGATTTTTCAATTGTATGAAAACCAAGAAAAGTAACTTTAATCCGGTAATTCCCGGCCTTTAAATTTTTAAAAATGTAATTTCCGTTCGCATCAGTCCGTGTTGATAAACCAGGATCTTCTAAACTTACACTGGCAGCTCTGAGTGCCGAACCTGAATTTTTTTCTGAAACTTTTCCTGTAATAGAAAATTGAGCTGAAGCCAAAACAGGCATCAGAATCGCTAAAGCGATAATTAATAACTTTTTCAATTTGAATTATTTTTTTTAGTTAAAAATCCTGCATAATGGGGTTATATGCAGCTTATTAACTTGTACCTCCCTACGCCGGCATTATCCGGATCAGGTGCTCTTTAAGTTGAAAGCTGAAAGCTGAAAGCTGAAAGTGCCGCGCGGAAACTCTCAATTGTCAACTGTCAATTCTCAACTATAAGATGGGTATATTCTCAGCCTGTTTTTGTGTTTGATTTCGCAAACAAGGCACCCCTGTTGATGGGACAAATATATAGAAAAATTGATATTTTAGTATAAATCAAAAAATACACTGATGAAATCAACGATGTTGAGATTCAAATCGGATCTGGTATTTCCTTTATTTATTTCAATCATTCTAACTTTCTATGCTTTTTATGCAGATGAAGGTAAATACAACTTTACCCGAATTTTAGAATTTACAAACCTGTTTTTCCTCGGGGTTTATGTTCTTATGCTTTTTGGCATGCAGAAGCTTATTCAAATCGGATTGGGAAGCCTGGGATTGACGAGGAATATCTCATTATTGCTGCAAAGTATAGCTTCGGCAATTGTTTTATTTGCTCTTTTATTTGCGTTTTTTATAAGTGTTTCATAGTAAAATAGCCTGAAAACCAAATTTGGGTGAGATATTATATCGTTTTTACAAAAAATCAATAAATTACTTATCGTTTTTACAAAAAATGTACTTTTGCGGATTAGAATAAAATTATGCTAAGAACACATACTTGCGGCGAACTAACCATAGCTGATTTGAATAAGGAAGTAACTCTAACCGGTTGGGTGCAGAAATCGCGCGATCTTGGAGGAATGACTTTTATTGATATGCGCGACCGTTATGGAATTACGCAGCTTACTTTCAATTCAGATGATAATGCAGAAATGAGAGCGCAGGCACGTGAACTTGGACGGGAATTTGTAATCAAAGTCAGCGGGAAGGTCATTGAGCGTTCAAACAAGAACCCGAAAATGGCTACTGGTGATATTGAGATTAAGGTTGCCAAACTTGAACTGCTTAATGCAGCTAAGCTTCCTCCCTTTTTGATTGAAGATGAAACTGATGGTGGTGATGACCTGAGATTGAAATACCGTTATCTGGATTTACGTCGTAATCCGGTTAGAAATAACCTGGTATTAAGACATAAAATGGCTCAGGAGGTCAGAAAATACCTCGATGGAATGGATTTTATTGAAGTCGAAACCCCGGTATTAATTAAGTCGACCCCTGAAGGTGCCCGTGATTTTGTAGTCCCAAGCCGTATGAATCCAGGGGAGTTTTATGCCTTGCCCCAATCTCCTCAAACCTTTAAGCAATTGCTGATGGTTTCTGGCTTTGACAGATATTTTCAGATCGTAAAATGCTTCCGCGATGAGGATCTTCGTGCTGACAGACAGCCTGAATTCACTCAGATAGATTGTGAAATGGCGTTTATTGAGCAGGAGGATATTCTGAATGTTTTCGAGGGCCTTATCAGAACCTTATTCAAAAATGTTAAAGGTATTGATCTTACAGAAGTTCCCAGAATGCAGTATGCTGATGCGATGCGTTTATATGGCTCTGATAAGCCTGATACCCGATTCGACATGAAATTTGTGGAATTGAATGATATCGTTAAAGGAAAAGATTTCCCTGTTTTTGAGCAGGCTGATTTAATTATTGGCATCAATGCAAAAGCTTGTGCTGAATATACCAGAAAGCAGCTTGACGAACTGACAGATTTTATCAAACGCCCTCAAATAGGAGGAACAGGCCTGATTTATATGCGTCATGGCGCTGATGGAAGTTTAAAATCATCAGTAGATAAATTCTATAATGAGGATGATTTGAAGAAATGGTCTGAAGCTTTTAATTCTGAACCCGGTGACCTGATCCTGATCATGGCAGGACAAACCGATAAGGTACGCAAACAACTCAATGAACTACGCCTCGAAATGGGCAACCGTTTAGGGCTGCGCGACAAAGATAAATTTGCCCCGCTTTGGGTGCTGGACTTCCCTCTTTTAGAATGGGATGAAGAGAGCGGCAGATATCATGCAATGCATCACCCTTTTACCTCACCAAAACCTGAAGATATTGCGATGCTGGATACCAATCCTGGACAGGTTCGTGCGAATGCTTATGATATGGTGGTTAATGGTACTGAGATTGGTGGTGGGTCAATTCGTATACATGACCGGGAGCTTCAGTCATTGATGTTTAAACATCTTGGTTTCAGTGTAGAGGAGGCTCAAAAGCAGTTTGGATTTTTGCTGGATGCTTTTGAATATGGTGCTCCACCGCATGGAGGAATTGCCTTTGGATTTGACAGGCTGGTTTCTATCTTCGCCGGACTGGATTCTATCCGGGATGTTATTGCCTTCCCTAAAAACAATTCTGGCAGGGACGTTATGATTGATTCCCCTTCTACGATTGCTGATGAGCAATTGAAAGAGTTGAAAATCAGTACAACGGTATAGCCCGGTGCTGTAATTCCGGGTGAAGATTCAGTTTTCGGATTGGTCTAAAGCCCAATATAATTTTCCTCACATCTCTCTGAATATTGGGCTGAAGCCCGAAAACGGACTCGTTAACCCCAGCTAAAGCTGGGGCCTATTGATCAACCGTACTAATGTTATGATTAAATAGAATACTGAGTGTTGGGATAACTGCATCGCTGTATAGCCCGGTGCTTTAGCTCCGGGTCAGAGTCTGGATTTCGGGCCGGGCTTCAGCCCAAAACCTAATGACCGGAAAGGAACAATACAGGTGCTTTAGCGCCGAAATGCCGATAATTAATCCACACCTACCATTCCCGAACCCGTATTTTAATATCCCAAAATATTTCTGTGAATGGGATCTTTACTTAACTTTAAATATGATCAGTCGCCGTAAATTTTTAGCAGTGGGTTCTTTGGCAGGTGCCTCTGTATTATCCGGAAATAAATCCTTAGGAATGACTGTGGATGATTCATTCTTTACCGGATCACCAATCGTAATTTCAACCTGGGATTTTGGGATCGCCGCCAATGCCGCCGCATGGCAAATATTAAAGAATAAGGGGAGGGCACTGGATGCTGTCGAAACCGGAGTCCATGTTCCGGAGGCTGATCCTAACAATCAATCTGTTGGATACGGTGGATTGCCCGACAGAGATGGCAGGGTAACCTTGGATGCATGCATCATGGATGAATTTGGGAACTGTGGAAGTGTGGCAGCATTGGAGCATATTATTCATCCCATTTCTGTTGCCAGAAAAGTTATGGAGAAAACACCGCATGTCATGCTGGTAGGTTCAGGAGCTCTGCAATTTGCACTGGATCAAGGGTTTAAAAAAGAAAATCTATTGACTCCCGCCTCAGAAAGAGCCTGGAAAGAATGGCTTAAAACTGCAAAGTATAATCCGGAAATAAATGTGGAAAACAGGCTTTTCAGTCCGGCGAAACTACCCGGTAATCAGTTTAACCATGATACCATCGGGATGCTTGCTTTAGATGCAGCAGGAAATATGTCAGGTGCCTGTACAACCAGTGGGATGGCCTACAAAATGCATGGGCGTGTAGGTGACTCGCCAATCATTGGCGCAGGACTCTATGTTGACAATGAAATTGGAGGTGCAACATCAACGGGTGTAGGCGAGGAAGTGATTCGAAATGTAGGAAGCTTTTTGGTTGTTGAACTAATGAGACAGGGCTATTCACCAGAGGAAGCCTGTAAAGAAGCGGTCATGCGTATAATCAGGAAGAAACCTGAAACAGCAAAACAAATCCAGGTAGGTTTCCTGGCACTGAATAAAAAAGGCCAGTTTGGCGGATATGCGATACAAAGAGGCTTCAGTTTTGCAGTATGCAATCAAAATGATCAAAACCAATTAATAAAATCGCCTAGCTATTATTAAGGAGAAGATCGATGAGGGCATACTTTGAAAACAGAAGCAATACAAAAAAGGACTTGTTACAGCTGCTCAAAGCGTACAAGGAAATCATAGATATCAATGCTATTTGTTCTGTAACTGACTCAGAAGGGAAAATAATTTATGTCAATGATAAATTTTGTGAAGTAAGTAAGTATTCCAGAGAGGAACTGCTCGGTCAGGATCATCGTATTGTAAATTCAAATTATCACCCATCATCAATGTTTAAAGAGCTTTGGGAAACCATAAAAAGTGGAAAGGTCTGGCGCTCGGATGTAAAAAGCAGGGCTAAAGATGGTACATTTTTCTGGCTGGACAGTACAATCGTTCCTATTCATGATAATAATGGAGTGATAACCGAGTATTTCTCATTGCGAACCCCAATTGACGACAGGAAGAGGATTGAGGAGGAACAGAAAGAATATGTTAAAAATCTCGAAAAAATGCTGTTTATGGTGTCGCATGAAGTGAGGCACCCGGTTTCTCAAATATTAGGGATAATACAGATTCTTCAGGATTACAGCACTGTTAATGAAGAATGTGCAGAGTTAATCAGCAGTCTTAAAGTTTCTGCAGAAGATCTTGATAAATTTATAAAAAGACTCAGCTCTTTTATGAATGAGCTTAGGCCAGAATCAGAAATCAATTCAGATGAAAGCAAATAATTCATTTTTTCATGTCTTATAAACTCGAGATCTGTGTTGGAAGCATCAGTTCAGCCTTGATTGCACAGGCATTTGGAGCTGACCGGATTGAACTTTGCGATAATCTGGCTGAAGGAGGTACTACTCCTTCATATGGGATGATTGTACAAAGTAAAACGCAGTTGGAAATTCCATTTTTTCCAATTATTCGTCCGCGCGGTGGTGATTTTGTATTTACTCCTGATGAATTTCAAATAATGCGGGAAGATGTGCTCTGTTGCAGGGAAATGGGATGTAAAGGCATTGTCATCGGGATGCTCAGGAAGGATTCTACTATTGATATGGAAAGATGTGCTGAGCTGATAGCACTTGCAGGTGAAATGGAAATCACTTTTCATCGGGCCTTTGACCGTTGTGTTTCTATGGAAAGGTCGCTCGAAGACCTTATTGAGCTGGGATGTCATCGTGTTTTGACTTCGGGTGGGAAAGAGTTTGCCCCCGATGGAACCGAAAAACTACGATCTCTGGTAAGGCAGGCAGGATTCAGGATCAATGTTATGCCAGGTTCGGGAATAACCCATAGAAATTTACAGAAGATCGCCGCTGAGACAGGTGCATATGAATTTCATACTACTGCCAAAAAGCTTGTCGAAAATAGTGTTGATCCGGTAAATGAACAGCCCTATCGTTTAATGGAAACAGATGGAGAACATGTGCAGAAGTTGAAGGAGATCCTTAGACAGATTGGCTGGGTATATTGAATTTCTCATAATTTCCTTACTTTTAAAAACAAATCAATTCAAATGAATAAATTACTGTTTGCAGGCTTATGCCTGTTTTCTATACCTGCAATTTCTCAGACAGTTCCTGCGAGATCAAAGCTGAATACAGCAGCTGATAAAATTGAAGCAAAGGTTATCGAATGGCGTCGCGATTTTCATGAACATCCTGAATTGGGGAATTATGAGACCAGAACTGCAGGAATTATTGCAAAACATCTTGAAGGTTTGGGAATTGAGGTAAAAACTGGAGTAGCCCGAACCGGTGTTGTTGGCATTCTGAAGGGCGGAAAACCCGGTCCTGTGGTTTTATTGCGTGCAGATATGGACGGACTCCCTGTTACTGAAAGAAATTCGCTCCCCTTTGCCTCAAAAGTAAGGACACAATACAATGGGCAGGAAGTAGGGGTAATGCATGCCTGTGGTCATGATTCTCATGTTGCGATACTTATGGGTGTTGCTGAGGTGTTGTCCGGGATGAAAGCCGACTTGAAAGGAACTGTGAAATTTGTATTTCAGCCTGCCGAAGAGGGCTCGGCTCCCGGAGTTGAGGGCGGTGCTGAACTGATGGTTAAAGAGGGAGTACTCGAAAATCCTAAAGTAGATGTTGCGTTTGGATTGCATATATGGGCACAAACAGAAGCCGGGAAGATTACCTATCGTCCGGGTGGCATGATGGCCGGAGTAAATGATATGCAGATCATTGTGAAGGGAAGGCAGGCACATGGTGCTGCTCCATGGGCATCGGTTGATCCGATTGTGATCTCAGCACAGATTATCAATAATTTACAGACTATTGTAAGCCGTAACTTGAACGTAACTGAAAACGCAGGAGTGGTGACAATCGGTTCATTACATGCCGGTGTACGTTCTAATATTATTCCTGAGCGTGCAGAGATGCTGGGAACCATCAGGGCTCTGAGTGTTGAAGATGAGAAAATGCTGATCGACCGGATTAAAACAATTGCAACAAAAACGGCTGAGGCCGGTGGTGCCACCGTTGAAATAAAGATTCCCTACAGCAATCATTATCCGGTAACTTACAATGATCCGGCTTTAACTGAAAAGATGCTTCCCAGCCTTGCAAAAGTCGCAGGGGCAGAGAATGTGAAGCTGATACCACCAATAACGGGCGCTGAAGATTTCTCATTTTTTCAGGAAAAGGTTCCGGGATTATTTTTCTTCTTAGGAGGAATGCCTAAAGGAATGGATCCTAAAACTGCCCCATCACATCACACCCCTGATTTTATGATCGACGAAAGTTCATTTAAGCTTGGAGTGAAAGCACTGGCCGGGCTTACGCTTGATTATATGGAGGTAAAATAAGATCTCTTAGATTCTTACAAAATATGCTGATAGCCTGGAATTTTCCGGGCTATTTTTGTTTCAAGGCAACGAATCCCTTTAAATCTGCATTTAATAGATTGAACCGTGATTACACATGAAACCATAGAAGGCTGTAAAAGAAACAGTCATAATGCCCAGAGAAAGCTATTTGATAGTTATTCCCGGGAAATGTTTAATGTGTGTTCGCGTTACCTGAAACTGGATGAAGATGCTGAGGATGTACTTTCCCGTGGCTTTACAAAGGTTTTTAATTCAATTTTTCAGTTTGAATACCGGGAAAACAACTCATTAAAGGCATGGATAAAAAGGATAATGATCAATGAGTGTCTAATGCATTTGAGAAAGAAGAGCAGTTTGACCCTTGTTAGTGAGGATGAAGCAGAAGAGATTGGCTTCAATGACTCAGGACTGGAAAAGATTGATGCGGTTTACATTTTCGAAGCAATAAAGTCCCTGCCAGCGGGATATAGTACGGTACTTAACTTATTTGCGATTGAAGGATATTCTCATGCAGAAATTTCAGAAATGCTTGGCATTAGTGAGGGAACATCACGTTCTCAGCTTAATAAAGCAAGAAGACTTATGAAGCAAAAATTATTTAATAAAACTGAAAATCATGGACGAAGAAAAGTTTGACAAAAATCTTAAGGATAAGATCCAAAAGTTTGATGTGGAATATGCTCCTCTCTTCAACAAAGATCAGATTTGGAAAGGTATTAAAAAAGGTGAAAGGAGGAGAAATGGGTTTCTCATTGCTGCAGCATCTTTGATATTGATACTTGGCTTGTCAATTTTATTTCAGCAGTCTAAAAAGTTTGTAGAGATAGCTAAAAAACAAAAACCTGCCATAAAATCAAGCAAGGTAATTGAATTGCCTCAAACGAAAGCCAGAACTGTGGAAATTGTATCTAATAAATCAGAGGAGCAAAAAACCGAAATCTCAAATATTAAACCCTCAAAAAAGGAAGTTATAAACAGTATTAATCAGTCGATAGTTGTGTTTGCAGTCACGGATAATATTATCCAAAGAGTAGACTCTACCCAGGCAGGTTTTTTAAAAATAGAAGAACCCGTAGAAGTAAAAAATGAGCTGCCGGTGGTAGTAAAAGATGTGGAATCCGAAATCAAAGTGATATTCAAAAGGGGTGACCCCATTAATACTGGGCTTCCGCCAGATAGCAAGCTCGCATTCAAAAGATTCAAAATCAGAATCTTCGAAATTCAAACAAGCGATACATCTGCTTATGCTTCAGGTGTCGAAGTAGAACCAGAAAAAAAATTTAGAATTAAATTTTAAACCAAAATCATGAAAAAAGTAGTTTTATCGCTCACAATGATGCTTTTCTCATTCTCGGCATTTTCGCAGACCAAACCCGATACGCTGATAATTGAAACCCCAAAAAAGCAGAAGATCATCCTTATTGCTGATGATTTAAATACCTTCAGGAATACTAATTCGGATTCATTGATCAATTTGGCATTAAGAAGGATGCGTGATTCGCTAAGAATACCCGGTCTTTCAGCAAAGGATTTTAGAGCGATGAGTAAGGAAGAAAGGGCAGTATATATTAAGCGAAGAAATGATTCATTGTTTCTTATCGATGGCTTATCGCCAAAGGAACGTTTCAAAAAAAAATCTGAGCTTGCACATTCAGATAAATCAAAGTTTTCTAAAAATGTTAAAAGTGACATTCCATTTTCTTTGAAATTTAATCTAGGTGGAGGATTAATACGCAATAAATTTAGTCCGGTTTTTGAGGGTGGAATTGTTTTTATACCACAAAAACAGGACTATTATTCATTGCAAAGTCTGCCTGCTGCTACATTTATGGCCCTGACAGCAAATCGTTATTATACGTTTGAGCATACCATTACCAGTACCAGCTCAACAACTTTTAACAATACATTTGTAAACCTTAGTTTAGGTAACCGATTCAATACAAAACTTAGATCAAACCTGCCTTTAAGCGAATATGAGGCTGGAATTGGATATCTGGTCGAACGTGAGGGCAACTATTATGGTAAAAACACTTTTAAATTATTCGCATCGGTAGTGACAAAGTCGAAATTTATCAGGCTAAGTCCTGAAATATATGTCACAAAGAATTTTAAGGAAGTATTCCCTGGTTTTAGCATTAAAATCCTTTAGCTATATCAATGATAGTTTGTGATTTGCAATGAATGAAGTACCTAAACCCGGGAGAAATGGAAAGCCTCCGGCAAGAAATAATGTCATTTTATGCTGATTTCATTGCCGGGCTTGCAATGGATCACGGGACTAGCGGCAGCCAAAGGCAGTGGCGTTCATTTTCAAATAAAAAAGGGTAAATTTTTTCATAGGCCAGAGTCCAAAACCAGAATCTGGTGTGAACCTAAAACCCATTAGTCTATCAGAAAAATTGATCTGTCTAATATCGATCAATCCACGAATTTTTGCTCGCATTTAAACAATCAGTTTTCCAATTAAAGGCTAAGAACTAAATTCCCGGCCTAAAAAGGTAAATCGTCATCAATGCCCTTTTCATAATTCATCGGCTGATCCTCTTTGGCTATGATATGATTATTATTTGTTCCATGCTCCTCATCAGATTTCTGGTGATTATTTTCACCCTGCCCCTCAAAATCACTTTTGCGGCCAAGCATAGTGAAGTTCTCAGCAACTACTTCTGTAGTGTATTTTTTATGACCTTCTTTATCCTCGAAAGAGCGGGTTCTTAATTTACCTTCGATGTAAACCAGCTTGCCTTTCTGCAGGTATTTTGAAGCAATATCGGCCAAACCTCTCCACATAACAATATTATGCCATTCGGTTTGCTCTATTTTTCTACCGTCTTTGTTATAGGTTTCTGAAGTTGCTAAAGGGAAGCTAGCGACAGTAACTCCCCCATCTAAATGCCGGACTTCAGGATCTTTACCTAAATGTCCAACTAAAATGACTTTGTTAATACCTGACATGTTCTTTAATATAGATGGTTCAATTACAATTTAAAGAAATTTTCGAAGAATTGAAAAATTAGTTTAGGCTGCGGCAGTTTTTCGAGTTCTTCTCTGCTTACGTAGAACCAGGATTGATCCTGCAGAAAATCATTAGTAAAATTCTCTATCTGAATGAAAGTTGTATTGAGTTTCTGGTGACTCAGAATATGTTTTACAGGTTTAGAAACGGAATGAATCAGCACCTGCTTGCCAAAAGCCTTTATAAAATTTTCTGACTGGACAAGATCCGAAATCTCAGCCGGGCTTTCTGTCTCAAAAAGAGGGAGATCGATCATGTTTTCCCAGATATCTCCCGAGCGGCGTTTGTTTACCAGAATCTGATCATTTTTTAATACCAGAATATAATTGAAATACCGTTCTCTGCTTTTTTGAGCTTTTATTTTGACAGGCAGTTCATAGATTCTGTTTTTCAGACGCGCCTCACAGGAAGTTTGCAGTGGACACGTCGGGCAATCCGGATTTTTAGGTTTGCATTGTAATGATCCGAACTCCATTATTGCCTGATTAAAAATTCCGGCTTGCGTATGATCAAGCAGTTCATTTGCTAAATCGGTAAAAACCTTTTTTCCTTTACCGGTATTGATTGGGGTATCAATACCGAAGTATCTGGAAAGCAGTCTGAAAACATTACCATCAACAACAGCTTTAGCCTCATTAGATGAAAATGAAGATATTGCTGCTGCTGTATATTCTCCGATTCCTTTCAAACGGATCAGGGAATCATAATTTTTAGGAAAATAGCCTGCATGTTCCTCCATCACTGTCAGTGAAGTTTGATGCATATTTCTGCCTCTTGAGTAATATCCCAGTCCCTGCCAGAGTTTTAATATTTCTTCTTCGGTGGCCGAAGCAAAATGTTCGACTGTTGGATATTTTTCAGCAAAACGATCAAAATAGGGCATTCCCTGTTCTACTCGGGTCTGCTGCATGATTATTTCAGATAGCCAGATAATATAAGGATCGTTTGTATTTCTCCAGGGAAGATCCCTTTTATGTTTTTGGTACCAGTCAATAATTTCTTCAGAAAATGTCATTGCTCTTGAGTGGGTTTTACTCATTTAAGCAGCAAAAATACCTTACTATTTGTTTTATAGCGACTTGGTTTGAAAAAAAAGCAGATTTATTTCCCAAATTGAATTAAAACCAATACTTTTGCAACCCCAAATCAATTAGAATAACAGTACAAAAATTAAAGAAAATAGATATGACCAAGGCAGAAATCATCACAGAGATCTCTAACAAAACAGGAATTGAAAAGGTAGATGTTCAGGAAGCTATAGAAGCGTTTTTTAAAGTTGTCAAAAATTCAATGGTAAATGGCGAGAATGTTTACGTGAGAGGTTTTGGTAGCTTTGTTGTGAAGAAGAGAGCAAAGAAAACAGCTCGTAATATTTCAAAAAATACAGCAATCATTATCCCTGAGCATTTCGTTCCAAGTTTCAAACCTGCCAAGGTTTTTGTTGAGAAGGTAAAGGGCGGTAACAAGTAATCATTTTATTCAGTCAGGAATGTTACAAAGAAAGCAGATTATAGTTATAGGTTCAGTGGTAGTACTGATGGGCCTGATGCTTTCTTTAGATATTCAGGGTTTGGTTAAACCGAATGAAGGTGCTGCTGCTGCAAATGCTTCAGGTACCGCTCAGGCGGAAAAAGTTAAAGAAGTTTCATTAGAAGATATTTCTTTAAAGTCCAAAGAGAGCTTAAATGCCAGTCTTAAAAAGCAGATCTCGGATCTTGAAGCTCAATTAAAAAGCTCGTCTGAATCTGAGAAGCTAAATATTCAAAAGCAACTGGCCCAGCAATGGGATGATGTAAATCAAACTACTCCTGCAGCTTTTTATTATGAATTAATAGCTGAAAAGGAACCGAATTTTGATTCATGGTTAAAAGCCGGTGATAAATTTACAGATGCTTATCAACAGAGTATGGATACTCTTGTTCAGCCTGCTCTTGTACAAAAGGCGATCAGTTCTTATCAAAAAGCTGATAAAATTAAACCAAATACTCTGGAGGTTAAAACCGGATTAGGAATAGCTTACGTAACAGGAACACCAAACCCTATGCAGGGTATTACCTTGTTGCTTGACGTGGTAAAACAGGATCCGAAAAATTTAAAGGCTAACTTGAACCTGGGCTTGTTTTCAATGAAATCAGGTCAGTTCGATAAGGCAGTGGAGCGTTTCAAAACGGTTATTGATATTGCTCCAAGCGCTGAGGCATGGTTTTACCTGGCCTCAAGTTATGAGAACATGGATAGGAAGTCTGACGCGATTGCAGCCTATCTGAAAACCAAAGAAATTGCAGCTGACCCGAACATGAGCACGTTTGTGGACAGGAAAGTAAACGAATTAAGTAATTAGATTATAAAACATTTTAAAAAACAACATTATGCCAAGCGGTAAGAAAAGAAAAAGACATAAAATGGCTACTCACAAGCGTAAAAAACGCTTAAGAAAAAACAGACATAAGAAAAAATAGTCTGATTTTTAATCTGTTCTTTATGTTCGGATTAATTGCAGACTTATAAAATTTTTAAACCTCCCGCTTAATTGCGCCGGAGGTTTAAATCATTTGTTTGTTTTTATTTATTTCCTAGTTTTAAACGTATGCCGGTTTTCTTAGCCGGTGTCTTAAATTTAGCCATTGGTAAAGGAATTAATTATCAATTCATCCCCTAGTGGGGTTACTATTGCTTTACTGCAAGACAAGCAACTCGTAGAATTAAACACAGAGCAGGTCAGCAACAATTATGCTGTTGGCGATATATATTTAGGCAAGATCAAAAAGATCATGCCCGGATTGAATGCTGCATTTGTTGATGTAGGCTACGAAAAGGATGCTTTTTTGCATTATCTGGATCTTGGACCACAGGTTCAATCGCTGCTAAAACTTACAAAAATTGTAAAGAATGGCAGTTATAAAGATAAACTGCTCAATAGTTTCAGACTTGAAACGGATATAAGTAAATCCGGAAAAGTCTCAGAGATACTGAACCGGAACATGCTGCTTCCCGTTCAGATCGCCAAAGAACCGATCTCAACGAAGGGTCCGCGCTTAAGTTCAGATCTTTCAATTGCAGGCCGCTTCGCCGTTCTTGTCCCTTTTTCGGATGTTATTTCAATTTCCAAAAAGATAAAGAGTAATACAGAGCGTAACCGTCTTAAGAAAATTGTGGAGAGTATTAAGCCGAAAAATTTCGGGGTAATTATTCGTACGGTTTCTGAAGGAAAAGGTGTTGCTGAATTACAGAAGGATCTGCTTGATTTGATTGACAAATGGGAAAAATTTACTACCCGCCTTCCGAATACTGAGCCTTCCAAGAAGATTCTGGGAGAGATGGGTCGTACTTCCACAATCCTTCGCGATATTCTTAATACCGATTTTACAAATATCCATATTGGAGATCCTGCATTGTTTGAAGAGATCAGATCTTATGTTCATGAGATCTCTCCCGAAATGGAAAAGATCGTTAAACAATACAGAGGTAAAGAGCCGATATTCGAACATTTTGGTATTGAAAAGCAAATCAAATCAGCGTTTGGGCGTACTGTAAATCTACCTGGAGGAGCTTATCTTGTTATTGAACATACTGAAGCATTACATGTAATTGATGTAAATAGTGGTAATCGTACAGCAAATACCGAGAATCAGGAGCAAAATGCACTGATGATCAACATGGAAGCTGCTAAGGAAATAGCCCGTCAGTTACGTCTGCGTGATATGGGTGGTATTGTGGTAATTGATTTTATCGATATGCACAAGCCTCAGAACCGAAAAGAGTTGTTTGATCATCTCAAGGATCTGATGTTACTTGACCGCGCCAAGCATACCATTTTGCCTCCGAGCAAATTTGGTTTAGTACAGTTGACCCGTCAGCGTGTAAGGCCTGAAATGAATATCGTAACCAATGAGAAATGTCCTGCCTGCGATGGTACAGGAGAGATCAAAGCGAGTATCATTTTAATGGACGATATAGAGAACAACCTGAACTATATTCTCAATGAGCAGAATGAGCGCAGCGTCACTTTATGTGTTCATCCTTATATTGAAGCCTATATTAAAAAGGGACTTTTCTCCATTCAGTGTAAATGGTTCTTTAAATTCAGTAAGTGGATCAGGGTTAAGGCTGTGCCTTCTTATTACCTCACTGAGTTTCATTTTCTGAATTCTAAGGAAGAGGAGATTAAGCTTTAATTAGTAATCCGATAGCTATCGGATGAGGAAATTAGTAAATGTGCAGATGAATTTTAATCTGGACATTTATTAATTTGCATTTGCTAATTTACAAATTCTCACATTTGCTCATTTATCCCATGGCTAAAACCCGTTCCGCTTATTTCTGTCAGAGTTGTGGATATGAATCCGCTAAATGGTTAGGTAAATGCCCTTCCTGCAGCCAGTGGAATACTTTTGTAGAAGAGATTATAGAAAAAGCAGGGGCTTCTGTTCCCGACTGGAAGAGTGGTTCTAGCAGCACTCAGCGTTCCAATAAACCGGCGGCAATTCATGAAATTATTTATTCTGAGGAGAATCGTTTGATTACTCCGGATAAGGAGCTGAACCGGGTTTTGGGCGGAGGTATAGTAAGCGGATCAATAATATTAATTGGAGGTGAACCGGGTATTGGTAAATCTACGCTCATGCTCCAGGTTGCGCTTAATTTACCTGGTTTGAAAGTACTTTATGTATCCGGTGAGGAAAGTGAACAGCAGATCAAGATGCGGGCCGAAAGATTGGCACCTGCGGCAGGTTTGAAAAATGCTGCCTCTTCAGATACTTATATTCTTACCGAGACTTCCACACAAAATATTTTTAAACAGATTGAAATTCTGCAGCCAGACCTGCTTGTAATTGATTCTATACAAACCTTATATTCAGCTCATATAGAATCAACTCCCGGTAGTGTTTCGCAGGTAAGGGAATGTACTGCCGAACTGCTGCGTTTTGCAAAAGAAAGCGGAACCCCGGTATTTCTTATAGGGCATATCACCAAGGATGGAATGATTGCCGGGCCCAAGATTCTGGAGCATATGGTTGATACTGTTTTGCAGTTTGAAGGCGACAGGCACCATGTTTACCGGATATTGCGTGCGGTAAAGAACCGCTTTGGTTCTGCCTCAGAACTTGGTATTTACGAAATGCAGGGCAGCGGACTCAGAGAGGTATCAAACCCTTCTGAAATTCTGCTATCGCAAAGGGATGAACCACTTAGCGGCATCACCATTTCGGCAATGCTCGAAGGCCTCAGGCCCATGCTGATTGAAACCCAGGCATTGGTTAGTGTTTCTGCTTACGGAACGCCTCAGCGCTCTGCAACTGGCTTTGATACGAAGAGATTGAATATGCTGCTTGCAGTTTTGGAAAAACGATGCGGTTTTAAGTTAAGTGCAAAAGATGTTTTTCTGAATATTGCCGGTGGATTGAGGGTTGAAGATCCGGCCATAGATCTCGCTGTTGTTGTTGCGATAATTTCCTCTCATGAAGATATGCCAGTGGATTCTAAAATATGCTTCTCGGCAGAAGTTGGTTTATCCGGTGAAATCAGGGCTGTAAATAGAATTGAGCAACGAATTGCCGAAGCAGAAAAACTTGGCTTCGAACAAATTTTTATTTCCAAGTATAATCTTCCTGCGGGCAGGGGTGTGAAAACGGAACCTGAATGGCAGAAATATAGAATTAAGATCAAAACCGTAGCTAAGGTTGAAGAAGTATTCAATGCTTTGTTCGGATAGGTGGGACGGGAGATTGGGGTATGAGGACCGATGTCTGAGATCTGAAAGGTACGTTAGCATCAGACCTCTGACTTCCGACCTCAAATTATGATTAATCTTCAATAAATCAATAATCACAATTTTTATTATCAATTTCGTATAAACCAAATATAAATTATGAACAAGATTATACTCTCAATTATTGCTCTGGCTATTCTTTCAGCATGTAATAATCCAAAAACTGAAACTCAAACCGTTGAAAATGTAAAAGGCATAGCTGTTTTTGGCGATTCCATAAAAAATGATCAGGTAATTGAACTGGCATCCATTCAAAGTGAAATGAAGGGTGAAAGTAAAAAGGACATGAAAATTAAAGGTGTGGTAAAAGAGGTATGTCAGGAAAAAGGCTGCTGGATGACCATGACTCTCAATAATGGCGATGAAATGAGAGTAACTTTTAAAGATTACAAGATTTTTGTTCCCAAAGATCTTGGTGGCAAAGAAGTCGTATTAGATGGGTTCGCATATACTGATACTACTTCAGTTGAAAAGCTAAGACATTATGCAAAGGATGGCGGGAAGACTGAAGCAGAGATTGCTGCAATCACAAGTCCGAAAGAACAATTAGCCTTTGAAGCAAAGGGTGTTGTTGTTATGAACTGATTTTCTCCGATGAGTATTTAAAAGGAGCTTTACCGATAAGGTATAGCTCCTTTTAATGAATTAAGTTCAACACACCTTCACCACTTCCATATTCAACAACTGGCCAAGTTTCTCAATTTTTGAACTGATATGTCCGATACCTACTGCGCAATGATGAGCAGGGCCATAGCTATTCCAGTTATTTACAAAATTTCTTGCCCCGATAGAGAATTTATACCTGCTGTTTGTATTACCTATCTGAAGAATAGGTCCCTGGACTGATTCGCCCTCTGCTACCAGAAGCATTAGTCCGCCGCCTCTCTTTTCTGCAACAGAAAGCAGCGTCACCGGACCATTTTTAACCATCATTTCCACTGACACGCCTTTGCCTACTTTTCCATGATAAACATGTAGGGGGCGTACTTTGGTTTTACCTTCTGCAATTGCAATATGACCGGGACCATCATGTCCCATCAAGATAACATCATCTTTAAAATCCATTGCATAGTATTCTGTAAAAGATCCACCTGCTCCAAATGAATCCATGATCTTCATCGCCTGTACGTTCTTAATTTCATACTCACCGGCAACGGGGATACCGTTTGCAGTAAGAAGTGAATTACCTAAAATGATAGAAGAGATGGCTTCCTCATTTTCAATATTTCCTGTGCCTTTATGATAATAAGCCATGGAACCAAGCTGATGCTTTGCTACCAGTTTATCAAGAGCAACTGAGGTGATGGCCGCTTTCTCCAACTCATCTGCCGGGCAATCAGGTTGTACATCAAAGGTCTCATAGAAAAGCTTCAGTCTGTCGTTTAATTCTTCATTGCTTACTTCTTTTCTCAGGCTTGCCAGTTCTTCAACCTCAATGAGTTCAATATGACCTCCGAAATGAGCATATTGCTGGGTTAGATCTGTGTAAATATCCAGCATGCCGCTGTAATAATGCCCCATACAACCCAGGCGGTTATAGGCCATTATGTTAGCCACTTTAGCAGCCTGCAGCCACTCTGATACTTCATTCCAGCATAATTCATCATCGTGCAGCATTCCGGTGATCTGGTGGAATTTAACACCTACTCTGTTAAATACATTTGCGATTTCAGGGACAGGGCATGCCGAACAATAGGAGAGCCATTCACCGGTCATTTTGGTCCGGTCGCCCATCGCATTGAATGAGGTATAATCAATTGATGCCTCAGGTGCCAGATTTAAAATAATAACAGGAACCTTTGCCCGCTGCACTACCGGCAAAACAGTTGATGACAATGCATAGGTAGTAACATATAGAAATATCAGATCTACGTCTTCAGTTTTAAATAATTTTCCGGCCTGAAAGGCTTTATCAGGATTATCTACCAGTCCGGCGTTAACAACTGAAGGGTGAATATCAGAAAGCTTTTGTTCTACGGTATTTAAATAGCCTTCCAGTCGTTCTTTCAAACCTTCAAACTGCGGCCAATAAGTATCCAGTCCGATGCCGAAAAGGCCAATTTTCAAACTTGATTTGTTGATCGCACTATTGTTCAGTTTATTCATGAATATTTTATTTAATCGATAATTAAAGATGCAACAGAAAAATCCAATTTCGAATTTTTATTCAATCCATTCAGGATAAATAAACAAAAATAAAACCTCTTGAAAATATAGAAGGCCCACAGAATTTTTCTGCAGGCCTTTTTTGCTTTAGGCTTTTATCTTTCCGCTTATTTAGAAAGGTACATCGATTTCTCTTTATAAAGATGTCTGAAATAAGGATCCTCAAGGTCATTTATAAAGCGGATCGATTCGCCGGTAGATTTCATTTCAGGACCTAATTCCTTTTTAACTTCAGGGAATTTATCGAAAGAGAAAACAGGTTCTTTGATCGCATATCCAACAAGTTTACGTTCGATCTTAAAATCTTTCAGTTTATTTACACCCAGCATAATTTTGGTAGCAATATTGATATAAGGTACATCGTATGCTTTTGCAATGAAAGGAACAGTTCTGGATGCCCTTGGATTGGCTTCAATCACATATACCTTTTCATCTTTTATAGCGAACTGAATATTCAATAATCCCCTGACATTCAATGCCTTTGCAATTCGTTTGGTATACTCCTCCATGAGATCCGTTACCTTTTTAGAGAGATTAAATGGTGGCAATACAGCGTATGAGTCACCTGAGTGAATCCCTGCGGGTTCAATATGCTCCATCAAACCAATGATATGGCAATCATCTCCGTCTGATATAGAATCAGATTCAGCTTCTTCAGCCCTGTCGAGGAAATGATCGATCAATACACGGTTTCCCGGCAGGTTTCTCAATAATTTTACAACAGCTTTTTCAAGGTCTTCATCATTGATCACAATGCTCATTCCCTGTCCGCCCAGTACATAACTCGGACGAACCAAAACCGGATATCCAACTTTATGTGCAACCTCCAGGGCTTCTTCAGCACTTTCAGCCACTCCATACAATGGATAAGGAATATCCATTTCTTTCAGCAGGTCAGAGAAACGACCGCGGTCTTCGGCTATGTCCATGCTGTCGAAAGAAGAACCAATAATCTTAATTCCTTTTTGATGCAGCTTCTCGGCCATTTTTAAGGCCGTTTGTCCGCCAAGCTGAACGATTACCCCCTCAGGCTTTTCAAGCTCAATGATCTCGCGCACATGTTCCCAGAAAACCGGTTCGAAATACAGCTTATCTGCCATATTAAAGTCGGTAGAAACCGTTTCAGGATTACAGTTAATCATGATTGCTTCAAAACCAGACTCTTTGGCTGCAAGCAATCCGTGGACACATGAATAATCAAACTCTATACCCTGACCGATTCGGTTAGGGCCGGATCCGAGTACGATGATCTTTTTCTTATTGCTGACAATCGACTCGTTTTCGTCCTCGAAAGTGGAGTAATAATATGGTGTTTGTGCCGGGAATTCTGCCGCACAGGTATCAACCATTTTATAGACCCTGTTTATACCCAGACTTTTGCGGCGATCATAAACCTCATCTTCTGTTACATTTCCGAGTAACCAGGCGATCTGAGCGTCGGCATAACCCTTCTGCTTTAATGTAATGAAGAAATCTGCGGGGATATTATTTAATGAATAGCGTTTTAGTTCAGCTTCCATATTGACCAGTTCAAGGATCTGTACCAGGAACCATTTATCAATATGTGTTATTTTGCGGATTGATTCCAAAGGGACGCCAAGGCTCATGGCATCCTTAACATGAAACAGGCGATCCCAGCTTGGGTGCTCGAGACTATGCATGATCTCTTCCAGATTACGGCTCTGTCTGCCATCAGCGCCTAATCCCAAACGGTTAGTTTCCAAACTCTGACAAGCTTTCTGAAGTGCTTCAATAAAGGTGCGCCCAATGGCCATAACCTCTCCCACAGATTTCATCTGCAGGCCCAGTTCTGTATTGGCACCTTTAAATTTGTCGAAGTTCCAACGAGGTATTTTAACGATCACATAATCGAGCGTTGGCTCAAAATATGCTGAAGTAGTTTTTGTGATCTGATTTTCAATTTCATCAAGGTTGTAGCCGATAGCTAATTTTGATGCAATTTTTGCAATCGGGTAACCGGTTGCTTTTGAGGCCAGAGCCGACGAACGGGAAACCCTTGGATTGATTTCAATGGCTATAATAGCTTCAGTAACAGGATCAACGGAGAATTGCACGTTACATCCGCCTGCGAAATTTCCGATTGAGCGCATCATTAGGATAGCCTGATTACGCATTTCCTGATAACAACGATCACTCAGTGTCATGGCAGGAGCAACGGTAATAGAATCACCGGTATGTATACCCATAGGGTCGAAATTTTCAATCGAACAGATGATAATTACATTATCATTTCCGTCTCTCAATAATTCAAGCTCATATTCTTTCCAGCCTAAAACCGCTTTTTCTACAAGAACTTCATGTGTAGGTGAAGCCTGTAAACCGCGGCTTAATGCCTGATCGAAATCTTCTTTTTTGTGAACAAAGCCACCCCCTGAACCTCCCAGAGTGTAGGAAGGTCGGATTACAAGCGGAAAACCAATTTGCTGTGCAGCTTCTTTACCTTCAAGAAAGGAATTGGCAATTTTGGATGGGGCAACCCCTACTCCAATTTCTACCATAAGCTTTCGGAATTCTTCACGGTTCTCTGTCTTCTCAATGGCAGCAATATCTACGCCGACTATACGGACACCGTATTTTTCCCAGATTCCTCTTTCTTCAGCCTCTTTACACAAGTTTAATGCGGTTTGTCCACCCATAGTCGGCAGAACTGCATCAATCTTTTGTTCGTTGAGTATCTGCTCTATACTTTCACAGGTTAAGGGAAGCAGATATACATGATCAGCAATAACCTTATCTGTCATGATAGTGGCAGGGTTAGAATTGATTATGGAAACCTTGATTCCTTCGTCTTTTAAAGAGAGTGCAGCCTGAGATCCGGCATAATCAAATTCGCAGGCCTGACCGATAACGATTGGTCCTGAACCGATGATCAGGATTGATTGGATGGAGGTGTCTAATGGCATAGTTCTTCTAAAATTTTAATTTCTAATAACAAAAGAGGAGATTACTATGCTGTGGAGAACAAAGATCCCGACTGTTTTGTCGGGATGCAAAGTTATATATTTTTATGCATTTTTAGTCTGATTTTTTTGAATTCATGTATTTTAAGAGTAAAAAGAATTTTTATACAACCTTTAAGAGAAGTAAATAAAGGGCCTAAAGAAACCAATTAAAATTATCACTATTTTTCAACGATTGGAACGGGTTTTGTGTGTGTAGCAGATGTAATACTAATTATAAATTCATAAACCCTTATTCTGTTGAATAAATTAGCCTTTTAAAACACAAAATCATGAAAAAATCAATTATTGCATTTGTTGTAAGTGCCTCGATATTAAGTGGATGTTCAGCTATTCAATCTATAGTACGTTCTACATTTCCATATACTGCTACTTTAAGTGTACCCTCAACAAGCAGGACTGATGCAGCACAATCGGTTACTGCTCAGGCGAGCAGTTTTGACCAGATCTTTACCGGCCAGGGTTCCAATACCAATGCTATTACGGATGTGCGTGTATCATCGGTAAAACTTGATGCCACTTATCCTTCAGGTCAGAGTTTTGGGGTATTCAAATCTGTAAAGATTTATATTTCACGTGGCGACAGTTCCAGAGAGCTTTTGATTGCAACCCGTGATAACATAGCTTCAACTGTTGGGAATAGTATTATGCTTGATGCTGATACTACAATCCTTCTCGATGAATACATCAAAGAATCAACTGTTCGCATTAGAATGGAATATGTTTTACGTAATGCCACAACCGCAGATATGACGATTAAAGCAAGTCTTGGCTTTAATGCTGCACCAAATACTAGCAAGTAAATTATTATCATAAGCTTGATTATTGCCCGGGTGCTTTATATTTGGCCTGATGTATTTAATTTCTGTTTTTACTGACTGGCTTTGGAATCAAAGTTTGCTCGAAGCTTCGGGGGTAATCACAGGTATTTTATGCGTTTATCTGGCTGCAAAAAATAATATCTGGAGCTGGCCGATCGCAATTATCAGCGTTCTGATCTATATTTTCATCTTTTTTGAAGCTAAATTATATGCCGATACAGGTTTACAGGTATATTTTTTATTGATGAATTTTTATGGGTGGTATTTTTGGAGCCGAAAAGATGAGCTAAAAAAAGTTCCTGTCTCTTCGATTAGCCTTAAAGAAATCGTTTTATCAGTGGCAGGAATTGTTGCTTTTACGGCAGTTTTAGGTTTCTTCCTTTTCAAGGGTACAGATGCATCATTTCCATTTATAGATAGTTTCTGTACAGCCTGCAGTCTGGTTGCCCAGGTATTTCTTGCCCGGAAGGTTTTGGAAAACTGGCTGATCTGGATCTTTGTCGACATCATTTATGTTGGAGTATACATCTCTAAGGACTTGCATCTGACTGCCGGCATGTATACATTGTATATTATCATTGCGGCGATTGGGTATTACGACTGGAGAAAAGAGTATCAAAGAAGCCGCGTTTTAGTAAGTGGACAGGATCAGATTATTTAGCTATAATGGAGAACTCGGAGAATCTTAGCAAGGAATTAATCAGGATAGCGGTTGTTGGTCCTGAATCTACCGGAAAATCCACAATTTCCCAACAACTAGCCTTACATTATGATACGGTATGGGTACCTGAATACGCCCGCGGCTATTGCGAAAAGCTTGTTGCTGAGTGTACCTGGGAAGATGAGATCAATATGTTCAGGGGGCAATTGGAACTTGAAGAGCAAATGGTTTCACAAGCCAATCGTCTTCTGATTTGTGATACTACCTTCATAACTGTCAAGATTTGGAGTGATCATATGTTTGGCCGTGCACCGCAGGAAGTGCTTGATAAACTTCCGCTACACAACTATGACCTCTATTTATTAATGGACATCGATCTTCCCTGGGAGGAAGATCCCCTTCGCGATTTTCCTCATATGCGGGAACATTTCATGGAAGTGTGGCATAAGGAACTGAAAGCACTCAATGCTACATACAGTTTAATTTCAGGATCTGAAGAAGAAAGGCTTCAAAATGCCATCCAGACAATTGATTCCTATTTTTCGATTTGACAGCGAGTCAATTTGTCTGCGAACTGAATTTAGTTTTCTCTTTTAGGTATTCAGATACAAGAAATATTATCAACCCCGATTTTTATATAGCAGAATCTGATAATACAGCGTTTAGTTGGCTTAGGGATCGAAGCGGCAGCTTTTTGCCCAAGGAATTTTTCGGTTTAAATGGAATTTGTGGGCAAAAACTATAGCGTAGAGCCCGGCCTTCAGGCAAGCCCCAGATGGATAATTAGCGTATAATGCGAAAGGCAAAATGCTTAAAGTAAAAAGTTCAAAGCCGAAAGCCAAAACCCAATAGTAATTTCAACATTCAAAACATGATGTTATTTCTTAGGTCGCTTTCAGAACTCAGACCTCCTACCTCATATGCGAATCCCACTAATTAAATATTTCCCTTACCTTGATGCAACGTGGGAAAAATCCCTGCGTCTATTGATTAAGAAAAGCGTAAAAATTTGGAAGCTGTTTACGTAGATCAGCATTATGACCTTGTGGTTGAATGCAGAAACGGTAGTAGGAAGGCACAAAATGAATTGTACAAGCTCTATTCAAGGGCCATGTTCAATATAGCTATGCGCATTGTGAATGATGCGGATGAAGCGGCAGATGTGCTGCAGGAGGCATTCATAGATGCTTATACCCGAATCGCCGATTTCAGGCAGGAGACCACTTTCGGTTTGTGGATGAAACAGATCGTTATCAACAGATCAATCAGTCAGATCCGTAAGCGAAAAATGGAGCTGATACCTATTGATGATACAGACGTTGAATCTATTCCGGATGATGAGGAGACTGATAACTCAGAATTCGAAATGCAGGTGCGGCAAGTACAGACGACCATCCAACAGCTTCCGGATGGATATCGTTTGGTACTTACGCTGTACCTGTTGGAGGGTTATGATCATGAAGAGATTTCACAGATTCTGCGCATAAGTGAAAATACTTCAAGGACTCAGTTTATGAGAGCAAGAAGAAAGCTTGTTGAATTATTGAGGAATCAGGGGATAAGTTATAATTAATATGATCCAGTAATGGATCAGGGAGAGGAAAAAGATGAAAGAAAAATTAGAAAATTTTATAAAAGATAACAGGAGTGATTTCGATCAGTTCGAACCACCTGCTGATCTGTGGGCTAAAATTGAGAGACAACTCGATGAAAAACAGATAGGGATATCTCAAAATAAAAATGAGAAAAGGGAACGGGTTGTTCGTCTTAGTTTCCTGCTTAAACTGGCGGCTTCAATTATTCCGATTTTGTTTGCGGGTATCTGGTTTTATCAATATCAGTTTAAGCAATCATCCTATCTGAGCAATATCGATCCGCAACTGGCTCAACAACAGGTACATTATGCATCATTGATAGAAGTTAAAAGGAGTGAGTTAAAACGAATTGAAAAGGAAGAACCTCAGCTTTATCAGGAATTCTCAGAAGAGATCAAAAAGATGGATGCTAATTTTCAAAAATTAAAGCAGGATTTACCTGCAAGTCCGAATCAGGAAGAAACAGTTAAGGCGATGATCCGAAATCTTCAGATACAGATTGAATTATTGAATCAGCAGCTTGAAATAATACAACAGATTAACCAATTAAAAAAAGAACAGGGTGATGACACACAAAATATTTAAGAAAGCATTACTTTTTGCTTTGACGATGCTCTTTATAGAATTAGCATCAGCTCAGACCGTTGAGCCAGCCAGACCAAAGAGTCCCAGAGTGAATTCCGAACTTAAAAATATTGAGTTCGAACTAGCCGAAGCATTTAAAACAGTTGCCGTTGAAATTAAGAATATTGATTTTGAAAAGATTGGCAAAACGCTGGCTGTTGCTACACATGAACTTAGGAAAGAGTTGGGAGATATTCAGATTATTATATCAGACAATCAAATTCCTGAAGATCCGAAGGAGCCGGTTGAATTAACCGGGACTGCCGAAAAGATAAAAAATATTACCAGATCATTTTCAGTTGACAGTAAAGATAAGCTTTCGGTAAATAATCAATATGGAAAAGTATCAGTGCATACCTGGGCTAAAAATGAGATAAAGATTGAAATTGAAATTAAGGCTTATGAAGCATCTGAGAGTGGTGCTGAAAATCTGCTTGAGAGTGTTGATATCGCAGAGTTGAGAGAAGGAAATCTCATTAGTTTTAAAACAAATTTTGGGAAGACCTCTTTGAATTTCTGGTCGAGGATTAAGAATGGGCAGGAAGAGCGCAGAGGTGTTCAGGTAAATTATCAGATCTATATGCCATCAAAAAATCCACTTGATATCAGTAACCGTTATGGTAAAACTGAGATTGATGATTTTAGCGGACCTGTAAATATTTCAAGCTCATATGGCTCCTTTAAATCAGGAAAGCTTGATAATCCGGCAAACCAGGTAAAGGTTAGCTATGGCTCAGCAAGTATTGATAACTTTATAAATGGAAATCTCTCTGTTGCGTATGGTAGTTTAACCATGAATCAGGGCGCTAAACTTAGTGCGACTATTAAATATAGTAAAGCTACGATTGCACAGCTAAGTCAGGGCGGTAATTTTAATCTGGCTTATACCGGTGGATTTAAAATAGATGAAGTGGACAAAAGTGTTAAAAATCTGAATATCAATTCTTCCTATTCCGGTGTTTCATTGGGTCTGGAAGAAGGTGCAAATTTTGATTTTGATGTAACAGTGAACTATGCCGGGTTTAATTACAGTAATAGCCGTGTAAATCTTGTTGAGCAGTTTAATACATCAGATAAACCTAAGACCTGGAGCCCTAGCAAAAACTATAAAGGGCAAATAGGTAAGGGTTCGGATAGCCGGATCATTATTAAATCCAATTATGGAGGGGTAAAGTTTTTATAAAGCACATTAATTTGTCATTAAAACCTTCTTGTATGTACAGGGAGGTTTTTTTGTTTTATTTCTAAAACCTTTTAATCTACATTTGATAAAAGTTAAAAAATATGGAATGGATAGCGAATCCTGAGATCTGGATATCATTGATCACATTAACGGTGCTAGAGATAGTGCTCGGAATAGATAATATCATATTTATTTCGATAATGGCCTCTAAATTGCCGGCAAATAAACAAAAGAAAGCCCGTCAGCTAGGTTTAGCATTGGCAATGATAACCCGTGTTCTGCTGCTGCTTTCGCTAAGCTGGATCATGACGCTTACGAGTCCGCTGTTTAATGTAGGTGAATGGATAGGCTTAAGCGAAGGTGAATTATTTGAGAAATTTGCTATTTCTGGACGAGATCTCATTCTGCTCAGTGGAGGATTGTTCCTGATCTATAAAAGTACTACAGAAATTCATGATAAGCTTGAAGGGGAAGAACATAAATCAGATACCAAAGCAGTAGTAACTTTTTCCGGAGTTATTATTCAGATCCTTATTCTTGATGTTGTTTTCTCTCTCGATTCAGTGATTACAGCGGTAGGAATGGCTGATCATATCGAAGTAATGATTGCCGCAGTAGTAATTGCTGTCTTTGTGATGATGCTTTCTGCAGGAAGTATCAGTGATTTTGTAAACAAGCACCCGACAGTAAAAATGCTTGCTCTGTCTTTCCTGCTACTAATAGGAGTGTCGCTTTTAGCCGAAGGATTTGAACAGCATATTCCAAAGGGATATATCTATTTTGCAATGGCGTTTTCAGTGCTGGTAGAAATGCTAAATCTAAAGATGAATAAAGGTAAGAAGCCTGTTCATTTACACAATGTTCCCGAGGATTAAAAGCCGGAAATTTAACTAATCCTGCATAGCAGACCTTTTAAATATTCGCCCTCCGGGAAGGATGACCTTACCGGATGATCTGCGGGTTGTGAGAACTGCTGAATGAATTGTACATTTTTACCGGCGTCAAGTGCTGCCCAGGCAATAATCTGTTTAAACATGCTGATATCGACAGCGCCCGAGCAGGAAAATGTTGCTAAAAGCCCCCCTTCATTCAGTAAAAGCATCGCCATGCGGTTAAGGTCTTTATAAGCCCTGGAGGCCTTTGTTAAAGCCGAACGGGAGGGGGCATACTTGGGCGGATCAAGGATGATGATATCAAATTTTTCATTTTCTTCCCGGAACACCCTTAACTGTTTATTTACATCAGATTGTATTTGACTGTGCGGGATATTGTGAAAATCATTGATTTCAATATTTCTTTTCAGGGTATCAAGGGCAAGTGCTGAACTGTCTACACTGATTACTTCTGAGGCTTCGTTCTTCATAGCATTCAGGCTGAATCCCCCTGAGTAGGAAAAGCAATCCAGGACTTTTCTTCCTTTAGCATACTCTGCGACCCATTTACGGTTATCACGCTGATCACAGTAAAAACCAGATTTCTGTCCTTCAGCAATATTGACCTGATAAAATATACCATTTTCTCTGACGCTGACAAATTCTGGCGGTTCTATTCCGAGCAAAACTCCCCCGGAAGAAGCTTCCATCCCTTCGTGTGCCCGTGCTGAAGCATCGCTTCTGTCGAAAATGCCTTTGGGATTTAATAAACTCTGCAGTTCATCGAGCAGAATATGTTTAATTCGCTCCACTCCTGAAGTTAAAATCTGTACGGAAAGAAAATCGGCATAACGGTCTACAATTAGGCCCGGCAAATAATCAGCTTCGCTAAAAATTACCCGGTAGGTATTTGTTTGATCGGTATGCAGATCCGTTCTGAGTTTAACGGCATTTCTGATTTTTTTTCTCCACCAGGTTTCATTGATTTCAGTTTCCAGGTTCCATTCGAGTAAGCGAACGGCAACCCGCGACTGATCATTAAAGAATCCATAGGCAAGAAAATCATTATTGCTGTCGGTTACCATGATAATATCGCCATTTTCGGGCTTTCCTTTAACATGATCTATTGCACCCGAAAACACCCATGGGTGTAATTGTCTTACTGCTTTTTCCTTACCTTTTTTTAATCTTACCGAATCCATGATGCAAAGTTATCAAAGAGTTACCCATTTCCTATTCCCGTTCCCTATTTCCTATCCCCTCCGGTTCGTGTTATCGCCAGCCAGCTCTGAAAACCTTTTGAATAATCCCGCCATCAACTTACCTTTGAACATGAAAGAAATAAACTGGGATGATTTTGAGAAGGTGGCATTGAGAGCAGGTACAATTCTTGAAGTTCTTGATTTTCCGGAAGCCAGAAAACCTGCATTTAAAATAAAGGCTGATTTTGGGGATTTAGGTGTGAAATGGAGCAGTGCTCAAATTACCAAACATTACACAAAATCCGAATTGATAGGCAGGCAGATTATAGGGGTTTTGAATTTTCCAAAAAAGCAAATTGCAAATTTTAGTTCAGAGTTCCTGGTAACTGGTTTTGCAGATCAGGATGGCCATATCGTTTTAGCTTCTGTAGAACGCCCGGTTCCAAATGGCTCAGCATTAATATGAGATACGTGAATTTTACGGATGAACCGGAACAAAGTCCAGACGATTTTTTTATGGCAGAAGCCCTGAAAGAAGCGCATAAGGCCCTTACACTTGATGAGGTACCTATTGGTGCAGTTATCGTACATAAAGGTAAAATAATAGGCAGAGGACATAACCTGACCGAGCAACTGAATGATGTTACTGCTCATGCAGAGATGCAGGCTTTTACAGCAGCAGCAAATTATACCGGTGGTAAATATTTGAAAGATTGCACGCTTTATGTCACTATTGAACCTTGTGTGATGTGTGCGGGTGCGGCACACTGGACTCAGATTAGCCGCATTGTTTACGGTGCGGAGGATGTAAAAAGAGGCTTTTCACAGATCAGTAAACGGATTCTTCACCCTAAAACAGAATTGATATCGGGGGTATTAGCTGAAGATGCAGTAAGGCTGATGAAGGAGTTCTTTATTTCCCGGCGTAACAAAACTTGACAACAAATTGAATAAATTATGACAATTCGGTCTTATATTTGTTATAGAATAAATCGTTAACCTAAATATAAAAATTATGGCATTTGAACTACCTGCGTTAGCTTACGCAACAGACGCTCTGGAACCACATATTGACAAGATGACTATGGAAATTCACCATGGCAAACATCATCAGGCTTATGTAGACAATGTAAATAAAGCATTGGCCGGAACTGAAGGAGAGAATCATAAGATCGAAGATCTGATGAAAAACATTTCAAAATACCCGATGGGGGTAAGAAATAACGGTGGAGGTCACTTCAATCATACACTTTATTGGTCAGTAATGTCGCCTAATGGCGGCGGTGCACCTTCAGGAGATCTGGCAAATGCAATCAATGCCGCGTTCGGATCATTTGATGAATTCAAGAAAAAATTTGCTGAGGCAGGTATGACCCGTTTCGGTTCAGGATGGTCATGGCTTTCGGTTAGTTCTGATGGAAAATTACAGGTAAGTTCTACTCCAAACCAGGATAATCCATTGATGGATATCGCTGAAGTTAAAGGTACTCCAATTTTAGGAATGGATGTTTGGGAGCATGCTTATTACCTTAAATATCAAAACAAACGTGCTGATTATGTTGCAGCATTTATGAATGTTGTTAACTGGGATGCAGTAGCTGAGCGCTTCGCGAAAGCAAAATAATCACATTTGGCATTAAAATTGAAATAGTGATGTATATTTAAATACATCACTATTTTTATTTTAAATGCTTATGAAAAATTTATCTTTCGTTGTAGCCTTTTTGGCTATTAGCCTTTTATCTGGTTGCGACCTGATAACCGGTATTTTTAAAGCCGGTGCATATACCGGTATTTTTGTCGTTTTAGTAGTTATCGCACTGATCGTCTTTGTGATTTCAAAATTCAGAAGTAAGGATTAGTCAGGCTTAATCTCCATAATTTCTTTTTTCTTTTTGCTGCGCATTCGTTTTGGAATAGCTTCAATAATTTCCTTCTCAAGAATTAATATTAGTCTGCGCTTAAGAAAATTTCTATGCGTAACGATACTTATTTCGCGGCTGGGTTCGGGTGTTTTAAAATAACGTACCCGGTCAAGCTGCTTAACTGAAAAATCACTTATTGAAAGCTCAGGCAAAAGCGTAATTCCTTTGTTCAGTTCAACCATACGTTTGAGGGTTTCAACGCTGTCGGTATTGTATTCAAGAGGCTTCTGCTCATCTGTTTTTTTACGGTTACAGATATTCAGAATCTGATTGCGCATGCAATGACCTTCATTTAGAAGCCACAGATCTTCAATATTTATATCTTTCGCTGAGATGTTCTTTTTACTTATCAGAGGACTTGATTTAGAGAGGTATGCCACGAATGATTCATAAAAAAGAGGTGTTTCACACAAACTTTTATCCTCAAGCGGAGTTGAAAGTATCCCGCAATCAAGCAGCCCGTTTTTTAATTCCTGAACGATCTGATCAGTCATATATTCCCATATCTGCAGCTGTACATCCGGGTATTTTTCCATAAATGCAGAGATCACTTTTGGCATCAGATAAGGAGCCATTGTTGGGATTATACCAATTCTGAGTTCACCGGTAATTATATTTCTCTGATTGCTGATCAGCTCATTTAGTTTATAGCTCTCTTTTAGTATGATCCTTGCCTGCTCTATTACTTCAGATCCAATCTCAGTTGGTAATACCGGCTGCTTGCTTCTGTCGAAAAGCTTTACTCCTAGGGTTTCTTCCAGTTTCTGTACCTGCATACTCATAGTAGGCTGGGTTACAAAGCACTTCTCTGCAGCAATTCCGAAACTTCTGTAGGTATCTACAGCAACTATATATTCTAATTGTACTAAGGTCATATTATAGATTTTAGCTATGTAAATATAATTAATATTGATTATAATGATAATAATAGATTTGATATATTTGCAGGATAATAAGACCAATTATAATCTGTAAGAGGGTTCTGCCATTAAGGCTGGACCCTTTTTTGTTTCCAGCTTTTATTGAGTTGAAATCATTTGCAATATCAGATTCTTCTTAATAGGTTTATTTACTAAACGCCAATTATGAAGAAAACTATTTTCAAGCCTCTCAAGATGGACAAACTTTGGATTGCCCTGATCCTTTTTCTTGGATCTTATTCCGTCTCATCTGCACAAACCGGAGATCCCATTACAGAAAAAACTAAGAATATGAAGCCCCATCCTGGTTTTCTCAGTTATTTCTGGGATGAGAGCACAGGGAAAATATGGCTTCAGATCGATGAGTTTGATAAAGAGATACTTTATCAAACCTCATTGCCAGCAGGCCTGGGCTCAAATGATGTGGGTCTCGACAGAGGAAGCCTGGGTACCACTTATATTGTCAAATTCAATCGGGTTGGAAATAAAGTCCTGTTAATTGAACCTAATTATGAATATCGGGCAGAATCTGCGGGAACAGCTGAAAAGCGGGCAGTTGAACAATCATTTGCCCAGTCCACCATCTGGGGTTTTACAATTTCTGTAGAGAATAAGGGCTCAGTACTAATCGATGCGACTGATTTTTTAATGCGTGATGCCCTGCAGGTGGCTAATCGCTTGAGAACTTCCAATCAGGGGAATTATAATATGGATGCATCCCGTAGTGCGATATATCTGCCTCGCAGCAAAAATTTTCCTTTGAACACTGAGTTTGAAACGACGGTCACATTCGTAAATACTGATGGAAAGCAGGGCGATTTTGTCAAATCAGTTGCACCTGCCTCCGAGACTATTAGCTTAAGAATGCACCATACTTTTGCACTATTGCCGGATAATAATTTTGAAAAAAGATTATATGATGCCCGTTCACCTTATATAACGCATTCATATTATGATTACAGTTCACCAGTGAATGAGCCGGTTCAGAAATATACTATCCTCCGCCATCGCCTGCAAAAGAAAGATCCCGCTGCCACGAAAAGTGAAGCCATTAAACCCATCATTTACTATCTGGATAATGGTACACCTGAACCAATCCGAACCGCTTTAATGGAAGGTGCAAGCTGGTGGAATCAGGCTTTTGAATCAGCGGGTTATATCAATGCCTTCCAGGTAAGGATCTTACCTGATGATGCAGATCCGATGGACCTGCGCTACAATATGATCAATTGGGTGCACCGCTCTACCAGAGGCTGGAGTTATGGCGATGCGGTTGTTGATCCGCGGACAGGCGAAATTATCAAGGGAAATGTTACCCTGGGCTCATTGCGTGTTCGTCAGGATTATCTGATCGCACAGGGTTTGCTTGCCCCTTTTGAAAATGGTACTGCACCTGCAGATGATAAAATGCTGAAGATGGCCTTGCAGCGTTTAAAGCAGCTGGCCGCGCATGAGGTAGGGCATACCATCGGGCTGATGCATAACTATATTTCCAGTGCGCAGAACAGAGCAAGCGTGATGGATTATCCACCGCCTATGGTAAGTTTGAACAGCAGGAATGAAATAGACCTGAGCAACGCCTATACCAATGAGATTGGTGACTGGGATAAAGTAAGTATTCAATACGGATACTCCCAATTTCCGAAAGGAATCAATGAAGCGGATGCTCTGAATAAAATACTGACCGATGCTGCAATGAATGGCCTGACTTTTATATCAGACCGGGATGCCCGTGACCCTGCTGGCTTGAATCCTGATGCCCATTTATGGGATAATGGGAATGACCCTGTAAAGGAATTGAAGAATGTAATGAGTGTGCGTGCAAAAGCGCTTTCGCAATTTGGTCTGAACAATATCCCTAAAGGTACGGCGATGTCTATGCTGGAGGATGTATTGGTCCCGGTTTATCTTTTTCACCGTTATCAGTTAGAAGCGGTTTCAAAACAGGTTGGAGGGATGTATTATTCCTATGCTATAAAGGGCGACGGGCAAATGGTAACACATTCTGTTTCCAGAGAAGCCCAGCTTGCGGCTTTGAATGCCTTGTCGGACTGTATGGATCCCAAAGTGCTGGCCCTGCCTGAAAGTATTATCAAATTAATTCCTCCGCGTCCGGCGGGATATACTTATAACAGGGAATTGTTTAAGAGGAGGACCGGTCTGGCATTCGATCCGCTGGCAGCGGCAGAATCGGCTGCTGATATGCCACTTTCCCTTTTATTTAATACCAGCCGGCTGAACAGGATGATACAATACCAGGCCTCAAACAATGGATTGGGCCTTGATGAAATGATAAATGTATTGATCGCAAAAACCTGGAAGTCGGCAAGGCTGAAAGGTTTAGAGGGACTGATACAAAAGCAGAATGAACAACTCCTGCTCACTTATCTGCTGGCTGTATCTGTTAATGAGGATGCATCATTTGCTGCTAAAGCAGAGATATTGAAAGCAATTGAGGATCTGAAGCTGTTTGCAGTGGCTCAGTTAAAAGCAGCGACTGACAATACAAACAAAGGTTATTTGCTGCTCACCCTCGAACGGATAAAATCTCCTGAAAAAGCAAAACCAACACTCCATCAGGCTGCACCTCCGGGGGCACCGATCGGCTGTGCAATGGATGAATAATAAAACCGTTTGATTAATGCATTTTTAATTTCGATTCAGATTAACAAATAAATGAGCGATACGAATACAACACGAATTAATAAATATTTAAGTGAAATTGGCTATTGCTCCAGAAGAGCTGCGGATAAACTGATTCTTGAAAACCGTGTTACCATAAATGGTGTGGTGCCTGAAATGGGGACTAAAATAGTCCCGGATGATGAGGTTAGGGTGGATGGTAAACTGGTTTCAACGCCGGAAGAGAAGCCGGTATATATTGCATTCAATAAGCCGGTAGGAATAGTCTGTACAACCGATACAAAAGCTGAGAAAAATAATATCATTGATTATATCAAATATCCGAAGCGTATTTTCCCAATTGGTCGACTTGATAAGGCAAGTGAAGGACTGATTTTGCTGACAAGTGACGGGGATATAGTTAACAAAATTTTGCGGGCCAGAAATAACCATGAAAAGGAATATCTTGTTTCAGTAAATAAGCCAATAAATCCTGAATTTCTAAAAAGGATGAGGAACGGGATCCCAATACTGGATACCATAACCCGCAATTGTGAAGTGGAACAACTGGATAAGAATAGATTTAAAATAATACTCACCCAGGGACTGAACAGACAGATCAGAAGGATGTGTGAATATCTTGATTATAAGGTAGTTAAACTCAAAAGAGTCAGAATAATGAATATCAGACTAGATATACCCATAGGAAAATGGAGGTATCTGACAGATGATGAACTGAATGAAATTACAAGATTGATTTCCGGCTCAGCTAAAACTCATTCTGGTGAGCCCTGAATATTGTAATTATTTCAATAAGTTAGTTTCCTCATCCGGGAATATAACAACTGGTTTATAGTTCTTGGCTTCTTCTGCCTCCATAATAGCATAGGTTATGATTATGATTACATCACCTTTCATAACTCTTCGTGCAGCTGCACCATTCAGGATAATATCTCCACTTCCCCTTCTTCCGGTTATCGTATAGGTTTCAAAGCGTTCACCATTATTATTGTTAACGATCTGTACTTTTTCGCCCTCCAGGATATTTGCCGCATCCATTAAGTCCTGATCTATTGTAATACTGCCTACATAGTTAAGATCTGCATCTGTTACTTTAACCCTGTGAATTTTTGATTTTAATATGTGAATTTGCATGGCACAAAGTTATGTATTTAATGGAATACTTGGATTATTGAATTCAGGATATTGCATTCATTTAGAAATGGGGGTAGAATTGTATTTTATCTCTGAAAATATCAGAATTGAAGCTGTTTATTTTTTGCCACTAAATTTTAAAGACTTAAATTGTTTATAATTCAGATAGTATTCTTTTAACACGAAAACAATTTTCAGGCCAATAATTGAAAATATATGAAAACTAAACGCAGAGATTTCCTGAAACTAAGCGGACTCGCCGGACTAACTTTAGCCAGTGATGGAGTTATTGGAGGTTTAAGATCAGATTCATTCAGCAGTAGTGCACAGAAAATTCCTGCTAATGCTAAACCACAAAAGATAGAAAGAGATTATTTGTTTAATGATAAGATTAAAGCAGATTTTGAATTAGCGAAAAATATTCTAAAACCTACACAGAAACAGCTTGAACGCGGACTTGAATTACATAAAAATTCATTGGTGATTGATACATATGGATTCATGCCCAGAGCTGCTTATGACGGCGGGCAGATTGGTTCTGCAGTAAACGCAAGGGCATCTATTTTAGAAATTCAGGATATGCAGGAAGATATGTCGATGACCCGCTTTGTTTATGATAAAAAGGAAAGGGAGGAATTTGAAAATGCCTGGAAGGCCTCTGGCGTAACCTGTATTGTTCAGAATGCTGGTGAAGAGGGAAATGAAGTTAAGCGTTTACTTAAACGTTTAGCCCATTTCACCCACGCTACTGATATGATGAGTGATTATGTGAGAAAGGCTGCTACACCAAAGGACATTATTCAGGCTAAAAAGGAAAATCGTCATGCATTATATTTTTCCGCGAATGGGGTTCCTTTACCTCAGGATTGGATTTCTGTTGAAGATGAATTGAGGTACATTAGCGTGTTTTTTCATTTAGGAATCAGAATGATGCATCTTACTTATAATCGCAGAAATGTTATTGGGGATGGCTGTGCAGAGTTGGCAAATGGTGGGCTAAGTGATTTTGGCCGTGCCGTAGTCAAGGAAATGAATCGAGTGGGTGTGATCGTGGATATTGCTCATTCTGGGTGGCAGACAAGTCTGGAAGCCGCTCAGGTTTCTACAAAACCAATGGTTGCAAGTCATACAACAGCGGCATCGGTTCATAAACATATCCGTTCGAAACCCGACAATGTGATTCGTGCTATTGCTGATACCGGTGGATATATTGGGATTTGTTGTATTCCAAGATTTCTTGGAAGCTCCGGTGATATTGCAGCGCTAATGAGGCATATAGATTATGTGGTTAAAAAGTTTGGCAGTGAACACGTTGCAATAGGTACAGATATTTCCTACACTTCACAATTTGCCTCCGAAGAAAGCAAGAAAATTCCTTCTTATCGCCAGGAAAGAACCCGATGGGAAGCGCTTTGGCCTGCCGATGATTTCAAAGAAACACCGGAGATGGTGAAAAGTATGTCCTGGACCAACTGGCCTTTATTCACAGTAGGTATGGTTCAAATGGGTTATTCGGATGATGATATTCAAAAGATCCTTTCGGGAAACAGCCTGAGAGTTGCAAATGCTGTGCTCTCCTGAAAGCTTTAATTAATTGTCTATTTGAAATTATTTACTGCTTTTGAATGAGTATTTAAGCGCCATAAAAAGACTCAAAAATAAGCCCAGTAGAAATAAGCCACCCATATAGCCGAAAACAGCATATTTTTCCTTGGCAACTTCTCTGCCCAATTCAGGGCCGTATATTGCTGCGAAAAGCCAGACAAAGGGATAAAGAAATCCGCCAATTGCAGTAGCATAGGAGGTAATATTTTTTATCCCCTCAGGAGCAGATAAAAATGATATAAAAAGTAATACCCCCATTACCATTGCTCCTATTCCTGTTGCATGAAAGTGAAATCTCTGATAATACCGCCAGTTTTTCTCAGCCTCAGCCTTTAAAACAGCATCCTTTTCTGCAGCATCCTGAATAAGATTGATCTTTTCGTTTTTGCTTAAACCTTCCTTGATCTTGTTTTTAAAAAAGTCTTCATTGGCTCCGAAAATAATGGAAATAAATACTCCGCAGATAAGCGTAAGTATGGCTATTACAAATGGTATTCTGCTGGTCATGATGCCTGATTTTTAATACAAGTTAGCTAATTTATCATTACAATAGTAAAAATAAACTGAGCTATTCTTTCGCTCTGAAATAAGCATTCTGAACAAAGTATAATTGACGATGCTCAGTAGTTTTATTCTACCGTTACCGATTTTGCAAGGTTTCTTGGCTGATCAACATTACAACCCCTCAATACAGCGATATGATATGATAAAAGCTGTAATGGAATGGTAGCAAGAAGCGGCAGGAATATTTCGTCGGCATCAGGTATTTCTATAGTGAAATCAGCCATATTTTTAACTACAATATCACCCTCGGTAACAATGGCTATGACCCTGCCCTTTCTGGCTTTAACCTCTTGTATGTTACTGATTACTTTTTCGTAAGAAGAGTTTTTTGTAGCAATGAATACCACCGGCATTTCTTCATCTATTAGGGCGATAGGTCCATGTTTCATTTCAGCAGCAGGATAACCTTCTGCATGGATATAAGAGATCTCCTTTAATTTAAGGGCACCCTCAAGCGCTACCGGAAAACCACTTCCTCTGCCTAAAAACAAAAAGTTACTTGCATCATTGAAGGCTTCAGAGATGTTTTTTATGCTATCATTAGAAAGAAGGCATTTTTCAACAAGTGCCGGAATATTGTCAAGTTCTGTAAGCAGATGAACCATTTTACTTTGTGTGATCTTACCTCTTTGCTGGGCCATATATAAGGCCATTAGTGTAAGAACAGTTACCTGGGCTGTAAATGCTTTGGTTGAAGCAACTCCTATCTCAGGTCCGGCGTGAGTGTATACTCCGGCATGGCTCAGTCGGGGTATGGAAGCTCCAACAACATTACAAATTCCAAAAATAGTAGCCCCTTTTGATTTTGCAAGTTCAATTGCAGCCATAGTATCGGCAGTTTCTCCTGATTGAGAGATCGCAATTACAATATCTTTTTCTGAGATTATCGGATTACGGTACCTGAATTCTGATGCATATTCAACCTCAACAGGGATACGGGAATATTCTTCTATCAGGTATTCACCAACCAGGCCTGCATGCCAGGAGGTTCCGCAGGCGACGATCACAATGCGGTCAATATTTTTTAGTTTTTCTGCGTATTCTTTGATGCCTCCCAATTGAACATAACCCTCATCAGGATAGATACGGCCTCTCATACAATCTTTTATCGACCTTGGCTGTTCAAAGATCTCTTTTAGCATGAAATGATCAAATCCACCCTTTTCGAGCATCTCAAGTTTTAATTCCAGCTCCTGTACGTAAGGGATTTGTATAGTATTGTCAATATTCTTAATCAGTATTTCATCCCGTTTGATAAAAGCGATTTCATTATCATTCAGGTAAATAACATTTTTGGTGTATTCTATTATCGGGGAAGCATCAGATGCAATAAAATATTCTCCCTCACCAACTCCCAGCACCATTGGACTACCCTTACGGGCCGCGATTAGTTCATCAGGTTCATCTTTATCCATGATCACAATGGCGTATGCACCGATCACTTTATCAAGGGCAATTCTGACTGCCTCCCTGATGTCAAGTCCGGTCTGCAATTGGATGTCTTCAATAAGATGAATCAGAACTTCAGTATCTGTATCACTTTTGAAAATATGGCCTCTGGATAACAAAGCCTCTTTCAGGCTTGAATAGTTTTCTATAATACCATTATGGATAATTGCCAGGCGGCCATCTCCAGAGGTATGGGGATGAGAATTGCGGTCTGAAGGTTCACCATGTGTGGCCCAGCGTGTATGCCCCATGCCAAGGGTACCACCTAGGTTTTCTCCCTCAACTGATTGCTTTAGATCACTTACTTTCCCCGCCTTTTTATAAATGCTCAGATGACCGTTCATGAGTGCCACTCCGGCACTGTCATATCCCCTGTATTCGAGGCGTTGCAAGCCCTTGATAATAATAGGCCAAGCCTCACGATGTCCGATATAACCAACTATTCCACACATAATTATGAATGATTAATGGCCGAAACTAAGAATTTGATTGTATAATATGAAGGGACGGAGGAAGTTTAATTAATTTATCTTACTATAAATTATTCTAAGCTTCATTTGATAGCTGACACCGGATTTTCCACTGCCAATCACTGAACCGCCAGCTGCACTTCCGGATACTACCGGACCTGCTGAACGATTGTATTCTAGGTTGACCGGTGCAATATAGGTGTCGTATTGCTTCAGTTTACCTTTTATGATATCCTGAACATAGCTTGTGATCTGAAACCTGTAGTGCTTTTTGCTTGAGTCATAAAAGCCGCCAAAGTCAAGATCAGTTAATGAAAATGCAGGCTCGGTACTGAAGTCGGGTATAAATTGTCTCTGACTTGCAATATCCGTGCGGTACATAATTAATCTTGATGCAGGTTTAAATGCATCTGTTCCACCTACAACTGAGACGATCAGTTCTGCCTTATTAATGGTAATGTTACCAAGGTTTTTTAATTTTTCGATGTGCGGAAAGCGAATTTTCGTCCGCAGACCTGCCAAACCCTGTACATAGGTAAAATCTTGTTGAGTGGTACTATTCAAGTTAGCGGGAATCGCGGTTCCGGTATAATCATGTTTAAAATCGGCAATTACCGGCACTGAATTATTCACAATAGGGAATTTGTGCAAAGTAGTATCAATCAAAGTGCCATTCTGACTTTTATAATAGATTTCCAGTCTGCTGGAGTCGGTCAGGTTAAAGAATGCAACACCTCCTGGCCCGGTACTTTGTGCCTTGTTAACAGTGAGGTAGAATCCTTTGACTGCCTTATTCAACAGTTCATTGCTGCTTAAAGTAGTGCTGCTTGCATTCAGAAAGTTTGCTGTAATAAACCCTGGATTGATTGGTATGCGCATCTGAGGCGCTCTGGTCACCTGTATATCGGGTTTACCTGTTACAATTTCTGTAATTCTGACGCTGTCTTTGACACTGAATCTAAGTTTTTTACTTCCCAGTACCGTTGATCCATAGCTTTGAGGCTGTGTATTGTAATATTGTACTGAAGTACTTAAAGCATTATTAAGCTGATGAACATCAACCTGAAAATTTGATGTACTGTCACCATAAAAATCCTTGGCATAATAAAGTACCAGTACTGCTGAATCAAGTGTTGGAGTGGTTCCGAAAGTAAGTCCGGGAGGATCAAGTGTCAGAGACATTGCAATATTAGCTGTAGTTTTTCCAAAAATTGGATCCACCAAATATCCAAGAGGGTATTTCTCCAGAGTATTGGTAACCATGGTGTCTTCCTTAACCGTGGATGAGATAACAGTAATTGTATCTGTAAAGCTACCTGTAACTTCAGTAGCCGGGTCGACATCAAGGCCAATAGAATCTGTATTCTGACAGCTGCTTAAAATAAAAAGACTTATCAACAGCGTTAATAAGTCCAGTTTGTATAATTTCATCCGTATTACATTAATTTTTAAAAGCTTGCAGGCTCTTTATATTCTTAATAAAGTATCCCAATTTGTACCCTGAGCTTTGCTTTTTACGCTTAGGCTAATGACACTAATTCTTCGCTAGCAATTTCTTCGTAAAGGTTATAATAATTTTCGTAATCTGAAGTGGAATTGAATTCCAGAAGCGGTTTATTAGATTTTTTAACAAACTTTAACACTTCTTCATTGATATTTTCGCAGGCACAAACCACTGCATCAGAATAAGAGATTGCTCCCAGGTTCAAGGCGGTGTTGGTAGCATCAGAATACATTTCAGTATGCTCAGCATTCATTCCGTTCATGATTGCTTTTGTAGCAAATTCTGCACTTAGAGAGGTGTCAAAATTATCCTCATATAGAGAATAAACCACTTTTGAATTCTTAAAAGTAGGGTCATCTTTATACAAAGTCTTCAAATAAGCAGGAACCAGGGCACTCATCCAGCCATGACAGTGTACGACATCTGGAGACCAGCCTAGTTTTTTAACAGTTTCAAGAGCTCCTTTACAGAAGAATATGGTTCTTTCGTCATTGTCAGCATAGAATTTATTGTTGTTATCAGTAAATACATGCTTTCTCTGAAAGTATTCTTCATTATCCAGGAAATATACCTGCATTCTTGCAGAAGGGATAGAAGCAACCTTGATAATTAGTGGGTTATCATTATCATTTATAATGATGTTCATACCCGAAAGTCGTATTACTTCATGTAGTCTGTTGCGGCGCTCATTAATATTTCCAAAACGTGGCATCAGAATTCGGATTTCAAATCCTTTGTCCTGCATAGCCTGAGGTAAGTGACGGGTAATCTCAGAAATTTTGGTAAGTTCAAGGAAAGGCGACATCTCATGCGTAATAAAAAGAATCTTCGTTTTTGCCATCTCCGGTTTGATTAATTTGAGTTTAAGAAAAGTTTTCGAAGAGCAAAGGTAATCATTATCTTATGAAATATCAACGAATTACGCAAGTTGTTTTGGTTCTGTTTAAGTATTTAACCATTTTTGAGCCCATTAAAATCAAATTATAATTTGAAAATCTTCAACAAAAGAGAAGCCATTCATCAATATCTGGATGATTTACGTTCAGCAGGCAAGTCCATCGGATTTGTCCCGACCATGGGTGCTTTGCATGCCGGTCACTTATCCTTAATAGAGGCGGCTCGCGGGAAGACAGACATTGTGGTTTGCAGTATTTTCGTAAATCCGACACAGTTTAATGATAAAAAGGATCTCGAAAATTATCCGAGACCAATAGAAGAAGATCTCCAAAAATTAAGAGCATTTAATTGCGATGTTTTATTTCTTCCTGAAGTAGATGAGATGTATAATAGTTCAGAATTCTGGAAAATTGAGCTGGGTAATCTGGATAAGATCCTTGAAGGAAAGATCAGACCAGGTCATTATCAGGGGGTAACTCAAATCGTAAAGAAGCTTTTTGATACCGTACAGCCTGATTATGCATTTTTTGGGCAGAAGGATTACCAGCAAATAATGGTGATCACACATATGGTCAAAAAATTAAAGATCAGAGTGAAACTGGTTATTTGCCCGATTATCAGGGAAGATGATGGCCTTGCAATGAGTTCCCGTAATGTTTACCTCTTACCCGGGGAACGAAAGCAGGCCCTTGCTTTATACAAATCACTCCTGTTGGCAAAGGAATTATTCAAAACTGAATCGCTTAATCAGATTAAGAAAAAGGTTAATGCTTTTCTTGAGTCATGCCCGGGAATTGAAACTGAATATTTTGAAATTTTTAATGCCCGAACATTTGAACCAATTGCTTCTAAACGGGCGGCAACAATGATTGCTCTGGTAGCTGCCAGAATAGGTAAAATCAGGATCATAGATAATATGTACCTGAATAAAGAAAATTTATATTGAGAATTTCGCTCACCACATTTATCAGATACCTGGTATTCCTGATCATCGGTGTATTGCTTTTGTATTTAGCTTTCAAAGGGCAGGATCTTAATAAAATGCTCTCTGATCTGAAAAGGGCAGATTTTGCCTGGGTTTTCCTTTCCATTATCTCGAGTCTGCTTGCACATATCATGAGAGCATACAGATGGAATTTAATGATCGGCTCGCTTGGGCATGGCACACCTTCTATGCTAAACACTTTTCATGCAGTAATCATGGGATATCTTGCAAATCTGGCATTTCCACGCATGGGGGAGCTTGCCAGATGCAGCGTGATAAATAAATCGGACAAAATCCCTGTAATTAAGCTATTGGGGACTGTAATTGCTGAGCGTATGGTTGATTTGCTGATGCTTGGAATCGTATTTGCAATGGCTATATTATTAGAATTCAAATTGTTATCCGACTTTTTGTACAAGCATATCCTCATTAAATTAAGTGGTAGAATTGGAGATATTACCTTACTGATCTTTGCTTTTTTACTATTGGTAATAATTATTATCTTCTTTCTTATCCTGATGAAAAAGAAAAAATGGGGCATTTCCAATCGTATTTTAAAGTTTTTTTCAGGAATGAAAACCGGAATACTTTCAGTTAAAAATCTGGACAATAAAACCGCATTTGTATTTAGTTCAGTGTTCATCTGGTTGTTGTACGGGCTTTCATCCTATTTGTGTTTTTTTGCTCTGAGCGCTACATCCTCCCTCGGCCCGGGTGCTGCACTTTCTACCCTGGTTTTTGGAAGTCTTGCAATGATTGCGCCGGTTCAGGGAGGGATAGGTGCCTTTCACTGGATGGTTTCGGAGGGTTTGACCATTTATGGAATATCCAAAATTGATGGTCTTTCCTACGCATTATTAGTCCATACAACACAAACATTAATTATCCTCATTATTGGTTCAATAAGTTTAATTTTGTTCCTGAAGCAATCAACCGGAAAAAGATCAAATGAGCAGACTGGAGAATATTAAAAGTAAGATTTACACAAGGGAGCAAATAAAGGCTGTACTGAATATATGGCGCTTGCTCGAAAAAAAAGTTGTTTTTACTAATGGGTGCTTTGATCTGCTTCATTTAGGGCATATCGATTATTTGTCGAAGGCTGCTGACATGGGAGATAAATTAGTGATTGGCTTAAATTCTGATGCATCTGCATCAGCCTTGAAAGGTCCGGGCCGCCCAATTACAGATCAGCTTTCGCGTTCGGTAATGCTTGCTTCATTTTCCTTTGTGGATGCAGTTGTAATCTTTGATGAGCCCACACCACTTCATCTAATTGAATTGGTGAGGCCGGACATTCTGGTTAAGGGTGCTGATTATTCCATTGAGCAGATTGTTGGTGCCGATCTGGTATTGCAATACGGTGGAGAAGTAAAGACCATCGAATATCTTAGCGGCTATTCTACAACACTTATTGAGAAAAAGATCAGATCCAATTCCTGAAATTATCAATCAGGTATTTGTCACAGATAAGTTTTTACAGCAGATTCCACAATCCTCCGTATAACTAACGGAAATATTTCTTAATATTTGCAAAGGAGCAAATACTAATCAAGCCCGAAACATTAATTTTGGGCACTAAACCAATTATTATGTTTTTCGAATTTACGGAGGAGCAGCTGATGATTCAGCAAGCAGCCAGAGATTTTGCCAATAGTGAATTGAAGCCCGGTGTAATAGAACGGGACGAACACCAAAAGTTTCCGCATGAGCAGATCAAAAAACTGGGAGAACTTGGTTTTCTTGGGATGATGGTTGATCCAAAATATAATGGATCAGGGCTTGATACCATCTCCTATGTTCTTGCTATGGAAGAGTTATCAAAAATTGATGCATCGGCTTCTGTGGTGGTCTCGGTAAATAATTCACTGGTTTGCTACGGACTTGAGAAATATGGATCTGAGTTTCAAAAGGAAAAATATCTTAAGCCACTAGCAGCAGGCGAAAAATTGGGTGCTTTTTGTCTTTCTGAACCCGAAGCCGGCTCTGATGCCACCTCACAGCAAACCAGTGCGATCGATATGGGCGATCATTACCTTCTCAATGGAACAAAAAACTGGATTACTAATGGTGGAAACGCCTCTACCTATCTTGTCATAGCCCAAACTAATCCTGCGCAAAGGCATAAAGGAATAAATGCGCTGATTGTTGAGAAAGGTATGCAGGGTTTCACTATAGGTCCTAAAGAAAATAAACTTGGAATACGTGGTTCTGACACGCATTCGCTGATGTTTACTGATGTAAAAGTACCTAAAGAGAATCGTATTGGTGAGGAGGGTTTCGGATTTTCATTTGCTATGAAAACGCTGGACGGAGGACGTATAGGGATTGCTTCTCAGGCATTGGGGATCGCTTCAGGTGCTTATGAGCTTGCTCTGCAATACTCCAAAGAACGCAGGGCATTTGGAAAACCTATCTCCGGTCATCAGGCAATTCAGTTCAAGCTTGCAGACATGGCTACTGAAATTGAAGCTGCCAGAATGCTCTGCTTAAAAGCTGCCTGGTTAAAAGATCAGGGACTTCCATATGCTCAGGCAAGTTCTATGGCTAAACTATTTGCCTCCCAGGTGGCTATGAAAACTACAGTTGAAGCAGTTCAGATACATGGGGGTTATGGATTTGTTAAAGAATTCCATGTTGAACGTTTGATGCGGGATGCAAAGATTACCCAGATCTATGAGGGAACTTCTGAGATTCAGCGCATTGTGATTGCACGTGAGATTTTGAAATAGACAGCCGGAATCATTCCATGAACAATAACTTAAAAATTATAGCTTTCTTCTTTCTATTCACCAGTCTGTGTGCATGTCAGGGTAATTCCGATAATCAACTGGAGAAGGGGATTTGGCGTGCTACGCTCAAGACCTCTTCAGGGGCCGAAATACCTTTTAATTTTGAGGTAATCGATTCAGCTGATCAGAAATTTCTTGATGTTATAAACGGGGATGAGAGGTTCAGGGTTAATGAAATTTCAACGGTATCAGATTCCATATTTATACAGATGCCTCTTTTTGATTCTGAGATCAGGGCAAAAATCAAGAATGGGTCTCTCAACGGACAATGGATTAAACAATTTGCAGATAGTAGCGAAGTAATGATGATTGAGGCCAAAAATGGTTATTCATGGCGTTTTTTTAAGGCGAATACCAAACCTGAATTTGTTGTGACTGGTCGCTGGTCTGTTAACTTTCAGGATGCAAAGACGGGTAAATCAATTCCTGCCATTGGAGAATTTACCCAGCAGAATGGCCGCGTTCTGGGCACTTTTTTAACCAGTACAGGGGATTACCGTTTTCTGGAGGGAACTGTTTCAGACGATAACATTTATCTTTCCTGTTTCGATGGCAGTCATGCCTTTCTGTTTACAGGCAAAATACTGGACAATAATACAATAGTGGATGGGAATTTCTATTCCGGACTTTCTTCTGTTCAGACCTGGACCGCTAAAAGGGATGAAAAAGCTATCCTGCCCGATGCCTATTCAATAACAGATTTGAAAGATGGATTTGATAAAATAGATTTTTCTTTTCCTGATCTTAATGGTAAGAATGTGTCCTTGTCTGATTCAAAATTTAAGAATAAAATTGTTTTGGTACAGTTTTTTGGATCCTGGTGTCCAAATTGTATGGATGAAACAGCCTATCTGGTTCCATTTTACAAAAAGTATCAGAAAAAGGGGCTTGAAATCGTTGCTTTAGCTTATGAACGTAGTACTGATTATGAACGTTCAAAGAAAAATATTTTACGTTTACGCGAAAGGTTTAACGTTCCATATGATATGTTAATTACCGGCTATATAAATGATAAAGCCGAGGTGGTGAAAAGTCTGCCAATGTTAAAAAGTTTCATAGGCTTTCCAACATTGATTATCATTGATAAGAAAGGCAAAGTCAGAAAGATCCATACCGGTTTCAGCGGACCCGGAACCGGGGTCCACTATGTGGATTTTAAAAAGGAATTTGAAAAAACCATTGATGATCTGCTGCTTGAACAATAGAAAATAAAGCTCCATTTGCAGGAAAGTACAAGCCTGGAAAACATATGGAGTTCCGCTTGTGCGGGGCTTAAAAAACAAGTTTATCTCATAAAACCTGCATGAGCTTACAGTTAACAATAGAATGGATTTAAGCTCATACATGCTTCATATCCACTAAAAAACAAATTTCATACTCATGAAAATAAAATATATCTTCTGCTACCCTATCCTGACCTCAATATTTCTGCTGGCTTGTTCTGCACCCAGGATGGTAAATCTCGATCCGGTTACGGTTGTTGAAAATTCAAAGGGCTCAGTGGTTTACAGGGGAAGCTATACTAAGAATACAGATATAGTAAATACACGGCTTGATCTTAATTTTGATTGGGATAGTGCCTATGTGATTGGAAAAGCTACAATTCTTGCAAAACCTTATTTCTACCCTTCTGATCAGCTGATATTGAATGCCAATGGCTTTCGTTTTAACTCCGTTTCATTGGTTAGCAGCTATGATAAAAAACCTCTGCGATATACTTACGATGGCAAAATACTAAGGATCAGTCTCGATAAGATATACACCAGAGATCAAAAATATACTGTATTTATTGACTATGTAGCAATGCCCAATAAGTTAAAGATTGGTGAGGATATTGCTTCAGCAGGTGATCGCGGTATATATTTTATAAATAGAGACGGAAAGGATAAAGGCAAACCAAGACAGATCTGGACTCAAGGTGAAACAGAATGTAATTCGAACTGGTTTCCAACCATCAATGGCACTCAGGAGAAAATGACTCAGGAACTTAATATTACAGTGCCAAATGAGTTTGTCAGCCTTTCGAACGGGACGCTTGAATTTTCGAGTATGAACGGGGATGGTACCCGAACAGACAGCTGGAGACAAGAGCAGCCACACTCAACTTATTTGACCATGCTTGCAGTCGGAGATTTTGCAATTACTAAGGATACATGGCGGGGTAAGGAGGTAAGTTATTATACCGAACCCGCTTACGCATCTACTGCAAAACTGGTTTTTGGGAAGACCCCTGAGATGATGGAGTTTTTTTCAAATAAATTTGGAATCGAATATCCCTGGGATAAATACTCACAGATCGTTGTTCGGGATTTTGTGAGCGGGGCTATGGAAAACACCACAGCGTCTGTATTTTTCGAGGGTATGAATATGTCAGCTGGTCAGTATCTGGATGAAAATCACGAAGATATCATAGCGCACGAACTTTTTCATCAATGGTTTGGAAATTTGGTAACGGCCGAATCATGGGCAAATCTGCCTTTGAATGAATCATTTGCCACCTACGGAGAATATCTTTGGGAAGAATATAAATACGGCAGGGATCAGGCTGATTTGAAAGGTCTGGAGGATATGTCGGTTTATATCGGAAATAAACGAAAATCAGAACCGGATGTGATCCGTTTTGATTATGCCGATAGAGAGCAAATGTTTGATGAGATCAGTTATCATAAAGGTGGACGGATACTGCATATGCTTAGAAAGACGGTTGGAGATGAGGCATTTTTTGAATCTTTAAAGCTTTATCTGAAGAAGCATTCCTATAAAACGACTGAAATCCATGACCTCAGGCTTGCCTTTGAAGAAATTACCGGCATGGATTTGAATTGGTTTTTCAATCAATGGTTCCTTGCTTCAGGACATCCGGTTTTAAGCATTCAGAATTCTTATGATCCGGTGAAAAGAGAGATTAGTGTTAATATTACCCAGGATCAGAATCTATCAGAAACACCTCTTTACCGAATTCCAATAGCTATAGATATTTATTCCGGATCGAAGGTTGAGCGTAAAGAAATTATCCTTGAAAGGCAAAATCAATCGTTCATTTTCCCCTCAGCAAGCCCTCCGGATCTTGTGAATGTTGATGCTGAAAAGTATGTTCTTGCAGAAAAAAACGAAGTAAAAAATATCCAGGAGTATATTTTTCAGTATCAGCATGCACCATTATTTATGGACAGGATTGAAGCAATAATGAAACTGAAGGATATGAAGGAGGAAGCAGCAGCAAGAAGTATAGTGGTTTCAGCACTCAAAGATAAAAACTGGCTTATTCGTCATACAGCCTTATCTGTTATTGAAAATCTTTCGGACGATGAGCGTAAAGTTGTTCATGAAACATTGAAAGAAATGGCTCTTCGTGATCAGGTTTCACAAGTAAGGGCTGCAGCGGTCGAAAAACTCGGGAAACATTACCGGATGACAGACAATAAAGACGTATTTGCTCAGGCAGCGAAAGACAAGTCTCCTCTGGTAATCAGAGTAACTGAGGCTTTGAAAGAATAATAGTATACGATCCCTTAATATTGAAAAACCAGGATCGGAATTATATCTAAGCTGACTTTTCTGATTGAAATGCCGAAAATATCATGTTGATCAGAGCAAGTACAATTGCAAAAAGCACGGCAGAGAAAAACCCACTGGTATTAAAGGTTTCCATCAGGTTGTCGACCAATAATACCATGAGAACGGTAATAATGAAAGAAACCAAACCCAGAGTCAGAAAATTGATTGGAAAGGTTAGAATACGGAGAATTGTGCCGATGGTTGCGTTTGCAAGAGCAATAAGAATCCCGGCAATAATGGCACTCCAGAAATTTTCAACATCAACTCCCGGAAGCAGGTAAGCAGCAATGGCGACAGCTGCACCCATTAATAGAATTTCAATGATCAGCCTCATATTTTTTAGTTTTTAAATTTAATAATGATGAAATTGAAGAATCTATTTCATATTTCGGTAATTTTTTTGATTTTATTTAATTCCTGTAAACAGGAAATAGCTCAGGAAAGTACCCCAAATAAATTAATTATCAGGCTTAATCCCGACAGCAGCTCGATAGAATTAATTGGTTTAGCAAATCCTGTTTTAGAGGAATTAAGGACTGATTCTCTGCCTGATTCGCTATGGACTAATTTTTTTGCAGTTTATGAAGAACCAATTGATCCCGAAATGAGGGATTTTCAGCCGGCTTTGGAAGGTATCTATAGCATTGAGGGGGAAAGAGTTCGGTTTAGACCAAAGGATAATTTCAAAGAGAACCAATTATATTTTGCCCGGTGTTATACAAAACTATTGCTTCAGGATGCTGAGGATCTGATTGAAACAAGAGAACTGTTTATTTCAGACGGGTTTACAGAATATAAATTCAGTCTTTCAAAAAATTAAGTCTTATAAATGTATTGAAATCAGGTATTTGTAATGACGGATAGTTTTTTTATATTTGCATCGATCTGAGAAGAGCCCCGACAATTTCGGGGCTCTTTTTTTACCAACCTGTTTTTCAAGGGAATTAAAAAAAGGTCAATCATGAATATAGAAAAACGTGTAATTGAGTTAGTTGAAGAAAAGATTGCTGACCGTCCGGATTTGTTTCTGGTGGACGTTCAGATGCATGGTAGCGGAATTTTGTCTATTTTAGTTGATGGAGATAATGGTGTTGCAATTAGTGATTGCGTTGCAATAAGCCGGCATGTGGGTTTCCATCTTGAAGAGGAAAATGCTATTGAACAAGCATACAGACTGGAAGTTTCCTCACCGGGAATAGATACCCCTCTGAAATCATTACGTCAGTTCCAAAAAAATATTAATCGTTCATTGAAGGTTAAACTTAAAGACGGCAATATCAGGGAAGGCAAATTGATGAGTGCAGATGATTCAGGTATAACAATACAGGAGAGTGTTAAAGAAAAGGGTAAGAAAGCAGTTTTGCTGGAGAATTTTATAAAGTTTGAAGATATATCAGAAACGATAGTTTTAGTGAGTTTTAAATAACGTCCCGTACCTACGGGACAAATTCAATAAAAAATGAGCAATATTAATTTAATCGATTCATTCCAGGAGTTTAAGGACTTCAAGAATATTGACCGGCCAACGGTTATCAGTGTGTTGGAAGAGGTTTTCCGCAGCATGTTGCGGAAGAGATATGGCACAGACGAAAATTGTGATGTGATCGTAAACCCGGATAACGGGGATTTGGAGATCTGGCGTACAAGAACGGTTATGGAAGATGGTTTTTCGGAAGATGATGATCTGGAGATCGAACTTGCCGAAGCAAAAGCAATTGATCCTGATCTGGAGGTTGGGGATGATTTTATTGAGCAGATTACCCTCGAAAGTTTTGGCCGGAGAGCCATCCTGGCTGCGCGTCAAACTCTGGTTTCCAAGATTCTGGAACTTGAAAAGGACGAAATTTTTAAGAAATACAAAGACCGTGTGGGTGAGATTGTAACCGGAGAAGTATATCAGGTTTGGAAAAAAGAAACTTTAGTACTCGACGACGAAGGAAATGAGCTTTTATTGCCTAAAACAGAGCAAATCCCAGCCGATTACTTCAAAAAGGGCGATTCTGTACGCGCAATCATTGAGAAAGTAGAAATGCTGAATGGCAACCCTAAGATCATTATTTCACGTACTGCACCAGAGTTCCTGCAACGTTTGTTTGAAATGGAAGTTCCTGAGATATTCGACGGGCTGATTACAATCAAGAAAATTGTTCGTGAACCAGGTGAAAGGGCTAAAGTTGCGGTAGAATCTTATGACGACAGAATTGATCCAGTTGGAGCTTGTGTGGGTATGAAAGGATCACGTATTCATGGTATTGTTCGCGAATTGAAAAATGAAAATATTGATGTAATTAACTTTACAAATAATATTTCATTGTATATTCAAAGAGCATTAAGTCCGGCGAAAATCACAAGCATCAAGCTTGATGACGAAGAAAAGAGAGCGGCAGTTTATCTAAAACCTGATCAGGTTTCATTGGCAATTGGCCGTGGTGGTCACAATATTAAGTTGGCCGGAAAGCTTACAGGATACGAAATTGATGTATACCGTGAAGCACATGAAGATGATGAGGATGTTGATATTGAGGAATTCTCAGATGAAATTGAGGGCTGGATAATTGACGAATTCAAGCGTGTTGGTTTAGATACAGCGAAATCTATTTTGAGCTTATCTGTAGACGAATTAGTTAAGCGTACTGACCTGGAAGATACCACAGTGAAAGATGTGATTGAGATCCTGAAGTCAGAATTTGAATAATTTATTCGATTGCTGCTCATTGAGAAATAGCGGACTTAAGAAAAAGCCGTATCCTCAAAGCATATAACATATAAAAAACGTACTTTTGTACAAAAATAGCGAGGTTAAAATAATAAATGTCAGAAGGTAAAAGCACAAATTTACTTAAAGCTGCGAAAGAGCTGAATATCGGCCTTAACACTGCGGTGGAGTTTTTAGGGAAAAAAGGTCACAAAGTTGAGGCCAGGCCCAATACTAAACTCACCGATGAGATGTACGATGTTCTTCTTAAGGAGTTTCAGGGTGATAAGATCGTAAAAGAAGAAGCTAAGCAAATTGTTATTGGCAAGATTCGTCGCGATGATGTCCCTGTAACTAACGAAAAGACTGAGCCACAGCGTTCAAAGGATTTTGAACAGGAAGAGATTCTGATCAAGAATGTCAATCCTTTTACTCCTCCTGCAGTTGAGAAGCCAAAAGCTGAACCTCAGGAGCCTGTGGCTACTGAGCCTAAATCAGAAGAAGGTGCTTTGCCGGGCGTTAAAGTGGTCGGAAGAATCAATTTAGACGACCTGAATACCAAAACCCGCCCTGATAAGAAAAGTCCGGAACCGGAAAAGCCTGTTGCTATACCAGCCCCTGCTGCTAAAGTTGAGGAGCCTGTAAAAGTTAAAGAACCGGAAGTAATTCCGCAGCCCGCTCCAGAAAAAGCAGAACCTGTAGTGGAAGCCGCACCTGCAGCAGAAGTTAAAGAATCTGTCGAAAGTCCGAAAGAAACTATTGAGGAACAGCCTCAATCTCCGGCTGTTAAACCAGTTGCCGAAGAAAAACAAGAAAATAAACCAAATACGCAGGAAAGTAATCCTGATGCTGTTGTTATTCGTGCCAAAGCAGAACGTCTTTCAGGCCCGAATGTGATTGGCAGAATTGATTTACCTGTTTCACCAGCGCGTCGCGGGCAGCCGGTTGCCTCTTCATCGAGTGCGGCAGGTGCTGATCATAAGCGTAAGCGCAAGCGTAAAGATAATGCTCCGGGACAACCCGGTCAGCCGACACAACAGGGTCAGCAAGCCGGAGGATCACCGCGTCCTGCACCCGGTGCAGGATATCAGGGTAATCGTCCTGATTTCAGAAATGCAAGACCCGGCCAGGGAGGTACTACAGGTGGTGCTGCCCGTCCTGATTTCAGGAATAAGTCACGTACCCCGGACACCCCTAAAGCTGAACCAACAGATAAAGAAATTCAGGATCAGATTAAAGCAACACTTGCACGTTTAAGTGGTGCAGGTAAATCAGGGAAATTTGCGCAACGTGCAAAATTACGCCGTCAGAAACGTGATGATGTTGCCCAAACTGCAGAAGATGCGGCACTGGAAGCAGAAATGCAGTCTAAAACCATTAAGGTTACCGAGTTTGTTACGGCAAATGAACTGGCCCTGATGCTTGATGTTCCTGTGACTCAGGTTATTTCAACCTGTATGAGTCTGGGAATGTTCGTATCCATAAATCAAAGACTTGATGCTGAAACTCTGACAATTGTAGCTGATGAATTCGGATATGAAGTTGAGTTTGTGAAGCCTGAGGACGAAGAAATTGGTTTGCTTGAAGAATCCGACAGTCCTGAAGATCAATTACCAAGAGCTCCGATTGTAACCGTAATGGGTCACGTGGATCATGGTAAGACCTCATTGCTTGATTTTGTTCGTAAGACCAATGTTATTGCCGGAGAAGCCGGGGGAATAACCCAGCATATTGGTGCCTATGAGGTAACCCTTGAAAATGATCGTAAAATAACTTTCCTGGATACTCCGGGTCACGAAGCCTTTACGGCAATGCGTGCAAGGGGTGCCAATGTTACCGATATTGCAATTATTGTAATTGCTGCTGATGATAGTGTGATGCCTCAAACGCGTGAAGCTATCAATCATGCACAAGCTGCAAATGTGCCGATTGTATTTGCCTTTAGTAAGGTTGATAAGCCGGGTGCGAATGCTGATAAGATTCGTGAGCAGCTTTCTGCTATGAATATTCTGGTTGAAGACTGGGGTGGAAAATATCAGAGTCAGGAAATTTCAGGTAAAACCGGTGCAGGGATTGATTTACTGCTCGAAAAGGTCTTGCTTGAAGCAGATATGCTTGAATTAAAAGCTAATCCGAACAAACGGGCAATAGGAACTGTTATCGAAGCGGCATTGGATAAAGGTCGCGGAATTGTCACTACTGTGCTGATTCAGGCTGGAACATTGAGGGTTGGAGATGCAATACTTGCCGGTGGGTACAGTGGAAAGGTAAAAGCATTGCATAATGAGCGTGGAGTTAAGTTAGATCATGCCGGACCTTCAACACCTGTTCAGGTACTTGGTATGCAGGGAGCACCAACCTCAGGCGATAAGTTTAATGTAATGGAAAGTGAAGTTGAAGCGCGTCAGGTTGCAAATAAGAGACTACAGTTACAACGTGAGCAAGGCTTACGTACGCAGAAACATATTACCCTTGATGAGATCGGACGTCGTTTGGCGATCGGAAACTTCAAGGAGCTGAATGTGATTGTTAAAGGTGATGTGGATGGTTCAATTGAAGCATTATCCGATTCCTTGCTGAAACTTTCTACTGAGCAGATCCAGGTGAATATCATACATAAATCTGTAGGTCAGATCTCTGAATCTGATGTATTATTAGCTTCGGCTTCTGATGCAATTATCATAGGTTTCCAGGTTCGTCCTTCTGCAAGTGCACGTAAACTGGCTGAAGCTGAACAAATTGATATCCGTCTGTATTCAATTATCTACGATGCCATCAATGAGGTGAAAGCCGCTATGGAAGGCATGCTTGATCCTGAATTTGAAGAGAAAATTACTTCGAACGTTGAAATTCGTGAGGTATTTAAGATCAGTAAGGTGGGTACGATTGCAGGTTGTATGGTACTCGACGGTAAGATTACCAGAAACAGCAAAATTCGTATCATACGTGATGGTGTGGTTGTTTATACTGGTGAGCTCGCCTCATTGAAACGTTTCAAAGATGATGTGAAAGAAGTTGCTACCGGTTATGAGTGCGGTTTAAATATTCAGAACTTCAATAATATTGAGGTAGGTGATATTGTTGAATCATACGAACAGGTAGAAGTGAAAAGGAAATTATAGTCTGAACAAATAATTTTGAAAGCGATCTATTTGATCGCTTTTTTTGTTTTGGCTGATTATTGATTATTCAACCATCTGCCAGGTTAATTCCAGCCTGTTGTCTAATTTAAAGGGTATCCTTATTTTAATTGAACCCAACATAAAATATAAAAAAACATATAGGAAATAGAATTTGTAGCTGCTATTTTCTTTCGGGACACCTATTTACTGAAGCTTCTCTAGATAAAAACTGTGTTATTTATTCCCGATATTTACCTATTTGAGAGAGTGGTACCAATCTTTTGATAATATCACAGTTGGTTTTGTGGTACAATCAAAATCTAAAGGATTAGGAAATGTTGTTTGATATTCATCTAAAATACCCCTATCATTCCTTAGGAAAGTAAATTCTGCCAGTCTTGGGGTTTTCACTCCCCTTTTATTGTCAACACCGCAACAATTATTAGGGTGAATGTGTACGCAGGTATGAGTTTCTAAAATTTTTCCTAGTGCAGAAGAAGCAAGTTTAAAGAATTCTTCTTCCCATAACTTATGTAAACTGTGAAGTTCTATTACAATTATTCTAAATCTTTTTTGGAGGGCTAGGGTCATATTAATGAAGGTAAAGTACTCAAAACCTTCTATATCCATCTGTAAGAGCAAATCTGAATCTTCTTTTAAATTTGCTTGCCTAACCCATTCGTCCATGGTTATGTAATCTTCATTTTGAGTATACCCAATAAATTTTTTTATAAAATTAAATTTTTCCTTAGGTAAATTAATAGGGGGGAAATCCACTGATTTATCAGCAAGAAATAGTTTCATCCCAGCTCTTGAGCAATCTTCTTCAAACCCGCTTACCTGATCAACACCAGGTGAAAAACAAGCCTCTATATTTTCTAAATCATCAGGTAAAAGGTAGCCACCATCACCATTTGGCCCCATTCTGATTAAAGGCTTTTTAGTTTTTTTTGGGTGTAACTTTTCGATCAAGCTTAAAACTTCCTGTTTATTAGTCTTCTCCTGAAATTGAATATTTGTACTGGCTAATATTTTGTTAATGGTTCTCTTTATTTTCATGATTATTGTATCTTATAGCCCAATTTTCTTTTTAAACTTTCTAAAAAGATACCTGTAATAAATTTTTTTATTAAAATTATCTCTAACTATTTGGTCAAAATCAGAAATAAATAGAGTGTCTTTCTGTGTACTTGATAACCCACCTGGTGCAAAAACTGAGACTAAATATGGAAGAAATTCAAATTTAAATTCACCATCGCTATAACATTGAATATTTAAATAATAATCAGCTAAAATGGGATATTTCAATTCATATTTATATTTAAGGAAGACTTTTTTGGGATAAAAAATGCTCTGATGGATAATATTGCCTTTACTTAATTTATAAGATTTAAATTTCTTTCCGTCTATTCGTTTTTTGAATTTACTCCTGCCATAGTAAATTGTATTTTCATCTGTTAAATGATTCATCATTAAACTAAACTCAGGCAACAAAGCATCATCAGCACCTAAAAAAAATATTCTGTCTCCCTTAGCGTAATTTAAAGATTTATTCATTGCATCATAAACACCACTATCCTTTTCGCTTAACCAAAACGATATTTTATTTTCATTTTTCTTTATGATCTCAATCGTATCATCACTACTTAATCCATCTATTATGATTATTTCTATGTGAGGATAAGTTTGTTGGAAAATACTATCCAGGCAATTTTGAAGTGTTTTACCAGCATTAAAAGTTGCAATGATGATTGAAACTAAAGTATTTTCCATTTATTCTGCTATGAAGCTTTGCATCGATATTAGCTTTTTATAAAGTCCATTTGCCATCATCAACTCATTATGGGAACCCTGCTCTTCAATTTTACCATTTTCAAGAACAATAATCTGATCAGCTTCCTGTATGGTGCTCAGGCGGTGCGCAATTACAATAGAGGTACGGTTTTTCATTAAATTTTTTAGCGCATTTTGAACTACCTTTTCTGATTCAGTATCCAGGGCTGAAGTAGCCTCATCAAGCAGCAGTATAGGTGGATTGGCAAGTACAGCTCTTGCGATGCAGATCCGTTGTTTTTGTCCACCCGAAAGTTTCATCCCCCTGTCTCCAACACTGGTTTGATAACCCTCTGTAGTATTGATAATAAACTCATGTGCATTTGCAATTCTGGCAGCTTCGATTACTTCCTCCTCTGTAAAGGATCTGCCAAAGGCAATATTGTTAAAAATGGTGTCATTAAAAAGAATAGACTCCTGATTCACTATCCCCATCAATGCCCTGACATCACGCATGCTGATATCTTTTATGTTAAGTCCATCCAGACATATTTCTCCTTGTAAAGGATCCATAAATCTCGGTAAGAGATCCAAAAGCGTGGTTTTCCCTCCTCCAGAAGGGCCGACTAAGGCAACGGTACTTCCTTTTAAAATCTTAAAACTGATGTCTTTTAATACCTCCTTTTCGCCATAAGCAAACGAAACACTTTTTAACTCGATACAATCATTGAATGAGGTTTTTAACACCGGGTTGGGTTTATCAGTAATGCGTTCAGGAGCATCCAAAATCTGAAATACCCGCTCACCTGCCGAGATGCCCTGGGAGATATTTCCAAACGCCTCTGAGATAGCTTTTGCCGGATTAATGATTTGTGAAAATATGATGATATAGCCAATAAATTCAGCTCCCTGAAGTTCTGATCCCTCCTGAAGAATGAGAGTACCTCCATAATATAATAACGCAGCTACTGTAGTCACACCCAACATTTCAGAAACAGGTGAAGCCAAAAGAACCCGTCTTGCCAGTCTCCTGTGGATTTTGCTTGTCCACATATTGATAGCATTGAATTTCTCTTGTATATATTTCTCTGCATTGAAGGATTTAATGATTTTAACCCCATTGAGGCCCTCGTCTATACTGGAAACCAAGACTCCTACAGATTCCTGGGCGGCTGTTGCATGCTTCTTTAGTCGTTTTACGATAGTTGAAATCAGCAGTCCTGAAACAGGAATTAAGATCAAGGCAAAAAATGTCAGTTTTGAAGAAATGGCAAACAAAACGGCAAAGTTTAGAATAATGGCTATTGGCTCCCGCAGAATAACCTGTACTGAACGGATGATAGAATCTTGAATAATCACTACATCGGTCATGAATCTCGAAATAAGGTCTCCTTTACGTTGGGTACTGAAATATTGGATATCGATATCTGTAAGTTTTTTAAAAATACCGGTTCGTATACGGTTTACGATCATTAACCTGAAATTTTCAATTATTCTGGCAGATAAGTATTTAAATAAGTTACTCAGCACTACAGAAACGACAATGGCAATGCTGACCATTTTTAAAGCTCCAGCTTTACCTGAAGTATTAATGATGCTCTGAAAATAGTAATAGAACAAGTCTTTAAAATAGCTAAGACTTAAATCAAATGCAGGTGCAACAGCCAGTTTCTGTAATCCTTTGTTTCCTGATTGATCGAATAAAAGCTCAAAAACAGGGATCAGTAATGTGAAATTTATAAGGCCGAAGATGACACCTAATAATGACATTAAAAAGAATGGAACCGCAAATTTCTGAACAGGGGCAGCAAAAGCAAAAAGTCGGAAAAAGGTCTTCATAAAAAGATTTCTAAAACAAAGTTAATCATTTTGAAAGATGTCTAATTTCTTCTGAAAATGATTGCTTGCCCCTCAAGCATCCTATTCATTTTATTAATAACATCATCAATACTTGTAGTGCTATTGTATCTATCCATTAATTGCTTCATTTTTTTGCGCGACTGGCGGGCATATTTTAGATTGTTCAAAAACATTCCAAAACTTTTATAGTAGTAGAATTTTAAACCAATCCACATAAAGAGCATATCAATAAAAGCGATTTGCAGGAACCAAAAAACTAATCGGATACTGCTTAAATGTATGGCATGAACAAAAAGCCTGTTTCGAAAGAAAATAGCCTTAACCCAATTTCGGGTACGATAATTTTTGGTTGTAGATGAATGATCGTGAATGCAATAGGATTTCGGGTCATAATAGCATTTCCAGCCTATGCGCCATGCTCTAAGTCCCAATTCAAAGTCTTCACAATAAAATGGTGAGAAGATTTCATCAAATCCGCCTATATCCTTTAATTTTTTTGCGTCGATTAAGGCATTTGCACCTGATAAGTAGGCGGTTGGAGTAAAGAAATCCTCATTTTCCAGGTGGTAAAAGTTATTGGCTTTAATTTTAAACCCGGAATATTTTAAAAACCGTGCGGTATCCTGTGTTTCACCATTTTTAGCTCCAATGATTTTACTCATCACCCCAAAAGTATCCGGAAGTTCAAAATATTTAAATTGGCTCTCGAAAAAGTGATTATTTAATTCAATATCAGTATTTAGTAATAGAACCAGATCTTTCTCAGCTATTTCAATCCCTCTGTTACAGCTTGCTGAAAATCCCTGATTTTTATCGTTAATAATCAAACGTACCAGCGGATAGTTTTGTCTGATAAATGCTATGGAACTATCAGTTGAACAATCATCTGTAATGATGATTTCAAAATCTGTTCTGGAATTGTTTAAGGCTGCATAGACAGAAGGCAGGTTTTGCTCCAGCAAATGCCTGCCGTTATAATTTGGTATAACTACAGATATACTTTTTCGGGAATTCGACACAGTGGTCATTGAACAGTTTTGTAGTTTTTATATTCTCCGATTCTCCATTGCCACAGATCTTCTATTTTTTGTAAAATACGACGTCTCAGGCTCATTTTCTTTTTCATTAACGTTGGATCAACCTGAAACTTCCAGTTACTGACTTCAATCCGTTTCTGCATAACCTGGGGGTGTGTACCTTCGAATCTGATCAGACGGTCGGCATTGCCATAATCAAATTCAATATTTTCAGGAAGATGTTCCTGAATCCAGGAATCCTCATGGTAAAATTTATTAAAATTACGAACCTTGTTTCCAAGACCGGCGGGTGGCTGAACCCAGCCGTAGTGATAAATATAGGCCTCAATTGGTTTTACATTTATTTTTCTACCATTTTTTCTAAAGCCTTGCGCATCCCGGTAAGAATGAACTCCGGGATCAAGTTTTAAAACCCTCACCTCATTTCTATACCATCTTCTGGAGGATGCTATAAAATCATAAGAACCATAAAAATGGAGGTATTTAAATAAGAGGCCTTCAACATTTTCATTGTTCAAATTTTCTTCCATAGCATTTTTTATCACCGGAAGATAGTTTTCATGCACGCATTCATCCCCCTGGATATAAAATGCCCAGTCAGTATCTTTTGAAATCGCAGCATAAGCTTTATCAGTTTCCTGTGCAAATGTTCTCCCACCCTCGCGGATACTTTCATCCCATACTGTATGTATAATTTTTATTTTTGGAGAAGCGATGCCTTCAATAAGTTCCAGGGTATTGTCAGTACAATCGCCAACTGCAATTACAAATTCATCACAAATGGGCAAAATAGAGAGAATTGCCTGTACCACAGGGTAGTCATTATTAACAGCATTACGTATGAATGAAAAACCTGTAACTTTCATGTTGGCAGAATATTGGGCAAAGTTAAATAAATTAGCCTCTTTTGATTAATGTGCTGTAGAATAGCCCTAAAAATCATCCTGTTACCAGCCTATTCGAGATCCCTTCCTTATTTCAGTGCTTAGAAATAAAATAAGTAAAAAAGGACTAGCATACTTCACAACTAGCTGAATTCCAGCTTAATCTTACACCGCATCCTGACGACTTGGCTAAGATTTCTTAACGACTTCTTTATAAACACGAGTACATAACACATAAAAAAGGAATAAAATACAGATAAAAGACGCTCATTTAGTGTATTCTATTTGAATTTTATCCGAGTTTTATCCCTGTTTGATCCCTGTTTTATCCGAGTTTTATCCCTGTTTGATCAGGGAATTTTTACGTCCTGAAATAGCTATTGTCAGCCCTTTGTCTTAGCGAATTGTAAAATGAAATTAAAAACAGCTTACTTTGTATATGCAGCCAGACAAGCATAATAATTCCATACTACTCAAGGACTTTAGAAAATTAGCCAGGGAGTTAACTATTGTAGAAAATGATTTGCCTGGTTCAGAGGACTTATTAAGGGGGCTCAGATCAAATAATACTCCGGTAATCGGAATTACCGGCCCACCCGGTGCAGGGAAAAGTACGCTGGTTAATGCGATGATCAATCATCTGAGTGCTCAGGGTAAGCAAATTGCAGTTCTTGCCATTGATCCTACATCTCCATTTAATCTGGGATCTCTTCTTGGGGACCGTGTCAGAATGGCAGAACAATTTAATAAGCCGAATGTTTATATACGTTCTCTGGCAACCAGGGGCTCATTAGGGGGCTTATCGGGTAAAACAATTGAAATGTGTGATGTCCTTAAGGCTGCCGGTTTTGATTATATTCTGGTTGAAACAGTCGGAGTTGGTCAGTCGGAAGTTGAAATTGCCGGACTTGCAGATGTCAGTGTGGTAGTGCTGGTTCCTGAGTCGGGTGATGAGATTCAGAACATGAAATCAGGATTAATGGAGATTGCCGATATATTCGTTGTGAATAAATCGGACAGGGAAGGAGCTGATACTTTTGCCAATAATCTCAAGAAACTTGTTCATCAAAGACCCCAGCCTATTCCGGTTATAAATACTGTTGCTGATAAATCTATTGGAATTTCAGAACTGATAGAAGCTATTGAAAATCAGTCGATTAAAGAAAACAAAAGGCGTATATTTTTATTGGCGGAAAAGGCCTGGCAGTTGCTTCAGCATCAGAAAATGAAGAATTTGAATAAATATCAGCTTCAGCAGGATATTATTAAGGCATCAGCCGATCCTGATTTTAATCTCTATCGGTTTATAAATACCTTTCAGCAAGGTCCTAAGAATTCATAATTGCTTCTATTTCTTCAGCCTCAACTGGGATATCATCCATAAGGTCGATATTGCCATTTTTCGTTATCAGAATATTATTCTCAATCCGTATTCCGAGACCTTCCTTTGGAATATAAATTCCTGGCTCACATGTCAGAAGATTCCCGGCTTCAAAAGGTTTATACCTGCTTGCAAAATCATGTACATCCAAACCAAGGTGGTGGGAAGTGCCATGCATAAAATACTTTTTATAAAGCGGGGCTTTAGGATCCTGTTTAGCAATATCCTGTTTATCGATTAAACCAAGCCCAATCAGTTCAAATTCAACTATTTTACCAACCTCTGCATGATAGTCATTCCATATCGTTCCCGGAAGAAGCATTTTTCTGGCCTCTTTCATGATCCGTAAAACGGCATTATACACATCCTTCTGGCGTTTTGTGAAACGTCCACTGACAGGTACTGAACGGCTCATGTCGGCATTATAATTAGCATATTCTGCCCCAAAGTCAAACAGGATCACATCACCATCTTTGCAGATCTGGTTGTTGTCATTGTAATGAAGGATATTGGCATTTTTACCAGAAGCTATAATTGGATTATATGCATGACCAGTAGCTCTTTGCCGAATAAATTCATGGATAATTTCAGCTTCAATCTCATACTCTGCTACTCCTGGTTTTATAAATTTCAGGATTCTTACAAAGGCATCCCGGGTAATTTCACATGCTTTTTTTGTCAGTTCAATCTCGATTTCTGACTTTACAGGGCGAAGCTCGCGCATAATCAAGGCAGCCCGTTTATAATTATGTAATGGATAAAGGGTTTTTATTTTTTCAATAAACCGGATATCCCGATAGGGAACCTTATGAGCATAACGATCATTTTCATTGGTGTTGAGATAAATGCTTTCCGCATAACTTATTATTGCTGGCAAGATATTCCAAAATTCGTCAAGCCAGTATATAGTATTGATACCTGAAACATTTTTTGCTTCCTGAATCGTCAATTTATGACCTTCCCAGACAGCAATGTGTTCATTTGTCTGTCTTAAAAACAGGACTTCTCTGTATAGTGGATTAGGACAGTCGGGAAATAAAAATAAAATTGTTTCTTCCTGGTCTATTCCACTCAGGTAAAAGAGATCTGCATTTTGTTTAAACAAATGGGTTTGATCGCCACTTCTTGGAAATTCATCATTGGATTGAAATATGGCTATAGAGTTCGCAGAGAGTCTTTTTGTAAAATTTTGACGATTTTTTTCGAAGAGTTGCCTATCAACGAGAGGGTATTTCATGTTAAAAGTATATAATTTTGTGTGCGATAAAACAATTTAAGATGTAATTTTTGTCAAAGAAAATGATTGGAACAGTATTTGATTATTTGCACAAGTCAAACTTATGACTATTTTTGTGTAAATTACACTAATGAAATTTGTTAACCTTTAAAAAAACGATTATGAATTATTCTACATTAAAGAAAGCACTTGTGTTTTCATTAGTAGCAGCCTTAGGCCTCAGTGAGGTTTCCTTTGCGCAAGATGCTACTAACTCCTCTGCCAAAGTATTTGGTGGGAGAGGCCAGTATAGAACCTGGAGTTTTGGTGTCAATGCCGGAGTATTAGCACCTGTTGTTGCTATCGGTGGAACTAATGACTTTACTAACTGGAGTCCATCTTTAGGTTATGGTCTTACTTTAAGAAAGCAAGTAGATCATATCTTCGGTATTCAGTTTGCTTACCACGGTGGAGAGCTTAGCTATGATAATGATGGTGCCACAGTTAATTTGGGATTAGGCCCACGTACTGACGGAGTTACACAAATCAGCCATGCATTAGACCTTACAGGTATTGCTAACGTAGGTACAATTGATTTCCTTAAAAGAGAAAACGCAGTTAACTTCAACTTAAAAGCTGGTTTTGGTTATGCTGCTTATCACTGGAAAGAAATTAACCCTAACTCAACTCCTGCAAAAGGAACTTATGGTCCAGACAGAGATCGTAACAACATCCGTAACATGTATGTTCCGGTAGGTGCTGGTATCAAATTTAAAGTTTCAGAGCGTGTTAACTTTGATCTTGGTTACACCATGAACTTCCTTGATGCTGACGATCTTGATGGTACAAAAGGAAAAGGTTTCTCAAAAGATAAATGGTCTTATACCTCTGCTGGTATTGAATTCTCTTTAGGTTCTTCTGCTAAGCCGAACTTAGACTGGGTTAATCCACTTGCCCTAATGTATGATGAATTAAAAGATCCTACATTACGTCAGGAAGTTGAGGCATTAAAAGGTCGTGTAAGTGCTCTTGAAGCTGCTGATCTGTTAAAAGATTCAGATGGTGACGGTGTTGCTGATAAATTAGACAAATGTCCTAATACTGAAGCTGGAATTAAAGTTGATGGTTCCGGATGTCCTTTAGATGTTGATGCTGATGGTATTCCTGATTCAAAAGATGCTTGTCCTACTGTTAAAGGTATCGCAAGATTAAACGGATGCCCTGAGTTTAATGCTGGTCCGGTTGTTCCAATTCAGTTTGAGTTTAACTCTTCAGTTTTAAGAACTTCAGCTTATTCAATTCTTGATGGCTTAGCTTCTTCATTGAAAGCTAATACTTCTGCAGTTGTTCAATTAGACGGTCACGCTTCTGCTGAAGGTACTGAAGAATACAACATGACTTTATCAAGAGACAGAGCTAATTCAGTTAAAACTTACCTGGTTAACGCTGGTATCGCTTCTAACAGAATTGCAACAACTGCTTATGGCGAAAGCCGTCCGGTTGCATCTAATGCAACTGAAGCAGGACGTTCCCAAAATCGTCGTGTTGAGATCAAACAACAATAAACAATACTGTATATAAGCAGATTGTAAAAAAAAGAATCCCGTACCGATTATTTCGGTACGGGATTCTTTTTTTATTTAATATTTTTGCCCTATGTATTTTTTCAGAAAGCACGATCCTAACAGACCTTCAAGTTTCAATCTGAAGGTAATGCATATAATTAATACAATTGCAATTGTCTTATTTCTTGCTGGTATTATTTATAAGCTTTTTGATTGGTATGTATTCTGAGATTTAGAATGAGTCTTATTTTAGGTGTTTTGTCTCTCTACCTGATTAAATAATTATTATGAAATCAATAATTTATACTGAAAGGGCACCTGAACCTATCGGGCCTTATAGTCAGGCTGTGCAGGCCGGAAATATGTTGTTTATATCCGGCCAGATTCCAATAGATCCCATAACAAATCAGTTGATTCAGGGTGGTATTGGGGATGAAGCCAGGCAGGTTATGAAAAATTTGGAAGCGCTGCTCCAGGCTGCCGGCTTTTCATTTGAAAATGTGGTAAAGACCACCATTTTTTTAAGTGATATGAATCATTTTGCAGAGGTTAATGAGGTTTATGGCTCATACTTTCGGTCAGATTTTCCGGCAAGAGAAACCGTTGCTGTTCTTGGATTACCTAAAAATGTGAATGTAGAGATCTCCCTTGTTGCTGTTAAGTCCTGATATTGAAAGCGGGTCAACTGAAATATTTTTTAGCCGCAATTATATCTGTGGTAACCTGGGGCTTCTTCTCTATTCCACTGCGTAAAATCCAGCATTACCCTTCTGATGAGATATTATATTACAGGATATTTACTTCACTGATATTCACCTGGTCCTATATTGCACTATTTCGTGTTAAACAGGTAAAATCTGATCTGGGTTATTTTTATTCTCTGGACAAAAGTGGACGCAAGAGAATAATCATTCTATGCTTGCTTTCGGGGGTATTGATAAGCGGGAACTGGTTCACCTATATCTATGCTGTAAATAATGTTAATTTGAAGTCAGCGGCCTTTGCCTATATGGTATGCCCTTTAATTACCGCTTTCGCCGGTTTTCTGATTCTAAAAGAAAGACTAAGCATGCTGAAGCTCATTGCGCTGGGAATTGCTTCGGTCAGTATTTTAATTCTGGCGCAGGGATCCCTGAGAGATGTTTTGTGGTCTGTATTTGTTGCGGCACTCTACAGTTTTTTTCTGATCGTTCAGAAGGTAATGAGCAGGATGGATAAGTTTAATATGCTGGGTTTACAACTATTTATCGCCACAGTTTTAATGTTTCCTTTTTTTATATACAGTTTCCGGAGCTTTCCTCTTGATACTTACTTCTGGGTGGACATTGTTATAATTGCGATTTTCTTTACTATAATACCCTTATATTTAAGTCTTTATGCATTGATTGGCATGCCTTCTTCCACTTTGGGGATCATTATTTATCTTAATCCCATTGTTGCTTTTGCGGTAGCATTTTTCTACTTTCACGAGGGAATTAGTCTGCATCAGTTATATGCATACTCCCTGTTATTAGCCGCTGTTATTGTTTTTAACTGGAATACGATCAAAGAAATATTTTTTAAAATTCCGGCCCCTGAGTTTCCGGAAATTACTCCCTGAAAGGATTGACAGAACAAATCTTAAAAACTCCTGTTGAGTACTTAAAAGGTATAGGATCTCAGCGTGCTGAGATACTTAAGAAGGATCTGCGGATATTTACTTATGACGATCTTCTCCATCATTATCCTTTCCGTTATATTGACAGGACCCGATTTTATAAGATTCGGGAACTAAATCCTGATCTGCCTTCGGTTCAAATACTTGGACGGATTCTTTCAAAGGAGATATTGGGTGATAAGCATACCAGAAGGCTTGTCGCAAAATTCAAGGATGATACCGGTAGTATTGAACTTGTTTGGTTTCAGAGTATTCGTTGGATTGATAAGATCATCCAGCCTGGTTCAGTTTTTATTGTTTTTGGGAAGCCAGTAATTTTTAATGGACACTTCTCGATCTCTCATCCTGAACTTGAGCCTTATCAGCCTAATGCAGAGAATAGAGGTAATCTTACTCTGCAGCCGGTTTACAGCTCTACTGAGAAGTTAAAACAGTTCAACCTTGACAGTAAAGGTCTTCAAAGGGCTCAGGCTACTCTTATTGATCAGGTAATCAGGCAAATTAAAGAAACTCTGCCTGATTATATATTAGATAAACATAAACTCTTAGGCCTGCAGAAAGCACTTTATAATATTCATTTTCCTGAAAATGCCCAAATTCTTAAGGCCGCAGAGACCCGTCTGAAATTTGACGAATTGTTCTTTATTCAGTTGAAACTTTTACGGACGAAACTGGTTCGGACTCAAAAATTTAAAGGAGCTCTCTTTAATACTGTTGGAAATAATTTTAATACTTTTTATTCGGAGAAATTACCTTTTGAACTCACAGCTGCCCAAAAGCGTGTAATTAAAGAGATCAGGCAGGATACCCAACGCGGAGTACAAATGAACCGCTTGCTCCAGGGTGATGTTGGTAGTGGGAAGACAGTCGTAGCCCTGATGATTATGCTTCTGGCCATAGATAATGGTTATCAGGCCTGCATAATGGCCCCTACTGAGATTTTGGCTCAGCAACACTATTTGTCTATTAAGAGTCTGTTGGGCGATGGCTTTGTCAGTGTGGAAATATTGACTGGATCTACTTTGAAAAAGGCGAGAACAGGTCTTCATCAGCGACTGGAGAGTGGAGAGCTTGATATTCTTGTTGGTACACATGCTCTGATAGAAGACGCTGTTAAGTTTAAAAATCTTGGACTTGTTGTGATTGATGAGCAGCATCGTTTTGGAGTTGAACAGCGTGCTAAATTATGGCGCAAAAATATCATCCCGCCGCATGTCCTGGTTATGACGGCCACACCCATTCCACGTACTTTAGCCATGACCCTCTATGGTGATCTGGATATTTCAGTAATCAATGAGCTTCCTGCAGGAAGAAAACCCATTAAAACAGTTCATTTATATCATAGCCAGCGTTTAAGGATGTTTGGTTTTATGCGTGAGGAGATTGCCAAGGGAAGACAGATTTATATTGTTTATCCTTTAATCAAGGAGAGCGAGAAGCTTGACCTATTGTATCTTGAGGCGGGAATACAAGCAATTATTGATGAGTTTCCAATGCCTGAATATCAGCACAGTATAGTTCATGGTAAACTGGCGGCTAAGGAGAAGGCATCCGAAATGCAGCGTTTTGTTAAGGGAGAAACACAAATCATGGTAGCTACAACTGTGATAGAGGTTGGAGTTAATGTTCCGAATGCAAGTGTGATGATTATTGAAAATGCTGAACGCTTTGGATTATCACAATTGCATCAGTTGCGTGGAAGGGTAGGCAGAGGGGCGGAGCAATCTTTTTGTATATTAATGTCAGGAAACAAGTTAAGCAGTGATGCCAGAACCCGTTTAGATACGATGGTTCGTACAAATGATGGGTTTGAGATCGCAGAAATTGATCTTCAGCTCAGAGGACCCGGAAATATTGAAGGAACACAGCAGAGCGGAGTACTGGATCTAAAGCTGGCCGATCTTTCAATGGATCAGAAACTTTTAGCTGATGCCAGGCAAACTGTTATACAGTTACTTGAAGATGATCCGGAATTAAAGTCTGATTCAAACCTGCTCTTAAAACAATATTTTGAACAGAAATCGGGTGGTATCAGTTGGGATAAAATATCTTAAAGAAATTATATTACAATAAATGAAAGGATTTAATCATAATGACTGCTAGCAAGTCTTCAGAGGCTGTCAATGATCCCTATATCGCAATGCGTTTTCCGGAGTTCCGCTCCTATCTGGCCATGCGGTTTTTATTCACTTTTGCCTATCAGGTACAGGCTGTTGTAGTTGGCTGGCATATTTATCAGCTAACCAAAGATCCGCTCTCACTGGGGCTTATTGGCCTCGCAGAAGCTATTCCTTCAATAACAGTGACCCTTTACGGTGGATATATTGCTGATAAATCGGATAAAAAGAAACTAATGATCTGGATCATCCTTGCGATGCTGCTATCAAGCCTTGTATTGATGCTTGTATCCAGCCCTGAGGGACTTGAGTATCTGGGACAAAAATCAGTCATTCTGATCATGTATCTGATGATATTTTTTGTGGGAATTGCCAGAGGTTTTTATTCACCTACCGCGTTTACTCTGGTGGCTCAGATCATCCCGAGAGATCATTATGCAAATTCATCAACCTGGAACAGTGGAATTTGGCAGGTCGCTTCGATCATGGGGCCTGCTGTTGGCGGATTGTTGTATGCATTCAGCGGTATTACCGCCTGTTTTATAGTGATTGTTAGTTTTATGGCTATGGCCTTGGGCTGCATTGTCTTTTTTGTTAAAAATTATCCTCCTCAGTTTGTTCCGAGGGAAAATATATTCAAAAGTCTTTCGGAGGGTATAAAATTTGTTTTTAATAACAAAATGATTCTCGGTGCATTAAGTCTGGATATGTTCTCTGTGTTTTTTGGAGGTGCAGTTGCCTTGATGCCTATTTTTGCTCATGACATTCTTAAAGTAGGTTCTGAAGGTCTTGGTTTTATGCGTGCTGCACCCGCAGCAGGTGCAGTGATTACGATGTTTATCATGGCCAGATATCCTCCGATGAACAAGCCCTGGAGAAACCTGCTCCTGGCAGTTGCCGGTTTTGGTCTGTCTATTATTTGCTTCGGACTTTCACGTAATTTTTATTTGTCTTTAATCTGTCTTTTCTTCGAGGGTGCATTTGATAGTGTCAGTGTAATAATCCGGTCAACCATATTACAGTTACTAACCCCCCAGGAAATGCGTGGACGAGTTTCTGCAGTTAACGGGATGTTTATTAATTCATCGAATGAGATTGGCGCATTTGAGTCGGGAGCAACCGCAAAACTTATGGGGACAATACATTCAGTGCTTTTTGGAGGCACGATGACGCTGATTATTGTATTTTTTACTTACCTGAAAACCAGAAAGCTTGTCCCTCTGGGATTGAAACAAATTAACAGGGATTAGATTCTGTTCGTTCTTCCAACCACAAAATAGATAATAGAACCAAGTATTGGTGCGATAAGGATTACGATGAGCCAGAGCAATTTTGTATTTGTAGGCTTATTGCTTCTGAACAGGTCAAGCAGGGTATACACGATCAAAATTGCCCAGAGAATCCCAAACAGGAAGCGGAAGATATTTCCGATAAAAAGTAGACTTGTTAGAGTAATCATAATGCTTTTTGTTTTCGTCCCCAGAAAAGATAAACTACTGCTCCCAGGTATGGTGCTATCAGAATAAAAATGATCCAGAGAAATTTTTGACTTGTACTTAAACTTTTTGACTTCAGAGTATCGAAAATTGCAAATGGAATAATTAGAAGAAGGGATAGAATGGCAAATATTACCATAATCCATTCCCAAATACCAAAGCCTGATGTGAATTCTGTAATCATAGATGGGCTAAATATTTATCCATGTGCATATAAGGAGTACATTGTTCATTGTTGAATATACAAAATTATTTAAACTTCTGTATTGTATTTCTCGCCGATTTGCTGGCGCCACATTGCATAATAAAGACCCTTTTCTGCTATCAGTTCATCATGTTTACCTGATTCAATGATATGCCCCTTCTCCAGGACAAAGATTTTATCAGCATGCATAATGGTTGAAAGCCGATGCGCGATCAGTATTGTAATATGATCCTGTATAACAGATACATCACGAATGGTTTCGGTGATCTCCTCTTCGGTAATTGAATCGAGAGAAGAAGTAGCCTCATCAAATACCAGGATATTTGGTTGGCGTAATAAGGCTCTGGCAATAGAAAGACGCTGTTTTTCGCCTCCTGATACTTTCACACCTCCTTCTCCTATTACGGTATCCAAACCTTTATCTGCACGGGCAAGTAAATTCTGACAGGCAGCTTTTTGCAATACGCGCAGGCAATCTTCATCACTGGCATCCGGACGAACAAAGAGAAGGTTTTCCCGGATTGTACCCGAGAATAATTGTGTATCCTGTGTAACGAAACCTATTTTTTCACGAAGTTCATCAAGATCAATGTCGGTTCCGGGAATATCATTATAAAGTACCTGCCCGGCCGCAGGGTGGTATAAACCTACCAAAAGTTTTACTAAAGTAGTTTTTCCTGATCCCGAAGGCCCAACAAAAGCAATCGTTTGTCCTTTTACTGTATCAAAGGAGATATTTTCAAGTGCATAACGGTTTGCCGACTGATGTTTAAAGCTAACTGAATTAAATTTAAGACTGGTGATGCGGCCGAGAAGTGCCGGTTTTAATGGTTTTTTCTCTTTTGGGGTATTTAGTATCCCTCTAAAATTATCCAGAGATACCTCGGTTTCCCGATAAATATTGATGATGTTTCCGAGTTCCTGTAATGGTCCAAAAATAAAGAAGGAATAGATGAAAAGTGAGAAAAACTCACCTACACTTATTCTGCCTGCGAATATCAGGTAAAGCATCAGAAGGAGAATCATGTTTCTCAATAGGTTTACGAGGGTCCCCTGGATAAAACTAAGGCTGCGGACATATTTTACTTTCTTCAGCTCAAGTTTTAATATTTTATCAGTCGTATTGCTCAGGCGTTTAATTTCCTGACTGGATAGCCCAAGGCTTTTTACCAGCTCAATATTACGAAGCGATTCAGTCGTAGATCCGGCCAGTGCTGTGGTTTCACTGACAATGGTTTTCTGAACAATTTTAATTTTTTTGCTCAATACAGAACTGATCACACCAAGAATCGGGATTACAGAAACGTAAACCACAGCAATAGACCAATGGATATTGATGGCATAAACAAAGACAAAAGTTACTCCTACGAGTGAAGTAAAGACAATATTTATGAGAGCTGTGATTAGTTTTTCAGTATCAGTTCTTACTTTTTGAAGGATTCCCAATGTTTCGCCACTGCGCTGATCTTCGAATACGGAGTAAGGTAATTCCAGGGAATGAGCCAATCCATCAGAATAAATCTTTGCTCCCAACCGCTGGGTGATCACATTTACATAATAGTCCTGAAAGTTTTTTGCAATTCTGGAAACCATTGCAACACCCATTGCCGCAAGGATGAGTAAACCTGCGCCCTGAAAGAATTCTTCAGTGGTATATTCCTGGTAACGGGTTACATATGTATCAATGATTTTTCTGAAGATCCAGGGATCAAGCAGAGAAAAAATTTGGTTAATTGCTGCCAGAAGCAGAGCCAGGGCAATAAGCCCCTTGTAATTTTTTAAATAGTCTGCTAGTAATTTCATATGGCATCAAAATTAAAAAAGGGAATAGTGCTTTTGCCATATTCCCCTTCTTTTTACAATCATATTAAGATTAGACAGTCATGATATCTTTTTCCTTGGCCTCCATCAGGCGGTCAATTCTTACGATACATGAGTCTGTTAATTTTTGTACATCACCTTCGCCCGTTTTAATTTCATCATCTGATACCCCCTCAGATTTAGAGCGTTTGATTTTTTCATTTGCATCTTTGCGGATATTTCTGACGGCAATACGACCTTTTTCAGCCTCTTCTTTCACTTTTTTCACAAGGTCTCTACGGCGCTCTTCAGTTAATGGCGGAACGTTTAGGCGGATCACAACACCATCATTCTGTGGGTTTAGTCCGATATTTGCCTCCATGATAGCTCTTTCTATCGGAATCAGCATCGTTTTTTCCCATGGTTGTACAACTAAGGTACGTGCATCAGGAGTATTGACCGTACCGATCTGGTTCAAAGCAGTTGGCGTTCCATAGTAGTCCACAAATATCCCGTCAAGCATGGAAGGCATTGCTTTACCAGCACGAATTTTTACAAGTTCATTATCACAAAACTCAATGGCTTTTTCCATATGAGTTTTTGCATCATCCAGTTGTTTCTTAATTAGCTCGTTCATAATATATCTGTTCGATCTGTAAAATTAATTAAATTCCTGTTATTCTCAGGTATTTAAGCTTTACCCGGTCTTTGATTTCTTAGCCTTTCACTAATGTACCGATAGGTTCACCATCCACCAGACGCATTAAATTACCCGGTTTATTCATGTCAAAAACAATGATTGGCAAGTTATTTTCCTGACAAAGGGTGAACGCGGTCATATCCATAACATTCAGATTCTTTTTGTAAACCTCATCGAATGTTATTTCATCGTATCTGGTGGCATCTGGTTCCTTCAGTGGGTCGGCAGTGTAAATTCCATCTACGCGTGTGCCCTTCATTACAACATCTGCATTGATCTCAACTGCTCTAAGAGAAGCTGCGGTATCAGTTGTAAAATATGGATTACCTGTACCGGCACCAAAGATTACGATCCTTCCTTTTTCAAGGTGTCTGACTGCACGGCGGCGAATAAAGGGTTCACAGATCTGCTCCATTTTAATAGCAGTAAGCAAACGTGTTTTTACACCGGTTTTTTCAAGCGCATCCTGCAAAGCCATGCTATTAATAACAGTAGCAAGCATACCCATGTAATCTGCCTGCACACGATCCATGCCTGCTTTTTCAGCGCTCAGGCCACGATAAATATTGCCGCCCCCAATTACAAGTGCGATCTCTATCCCTTTAGCATGTACAGCGTGAATATCTTTTGCATATTGAGCAACACGGTCAATATCAATACCGTATTGTTTCTCGCCCATCAATGCTTCACCGCTTAATTTTAAAAGGATACGTTTGTACTTCATGGAGATATTTTTTTAAAGTTATTAAAATATTTTAGTTGAGCTTACCAGAAAAGTAGGTGCTATGATGTTTTAGTTCTTTGTTTATCACGATAATATCGGCTCTGAATCCCTTTTTAATCAGACCTTTATTATTGTCTCCCATTAAGCGGGCAGGATAGGTTGAGGCCATCCTTAAAGCTTCATCCAGGGGGATACCAACCTTTAGAACACAGTTTTCAACTGCTTTGAGCATGCTCAGGCATGAACCTGAAAGAGTTCCGTCGGGCATGGTATACCTGTCGCCTTTAAATACGTGCTGATAAACACCTTCATTGGTTTCGGTAACGGCGTCTGTGATCAGAAATAAACGATCACCAAGTTCACGTTTAGCAAGTTCGATCATTGGGAAACTCACATGAACACCGTCAGCCACTATACTGGTATAAGGTTTTAGTTTAAAAATTGCAGGTACAAGTCCGGCAGCCCGATGATGAATTGGCGGCATTGCATTGTAAAGATGGGTAGCAGCCTGCACCGGATTATTTAAAAAGGATAAAGCTTCCTCATAAGTCGCATCGCTATGTCCGGCTGAAATAATGATATTGTTTGAATGGAGGAAATCTATCAATTCCTGATCCTGAAGCTCGGGTGCAATGGTCATCATTTTTAATTCACCTTCTGCACGTTCCACCCAGCTTTTTATCTCTGCAAGAGTTCCTTTTTTGATATATTTTTCAGGATGGGCACCTTTACGTTTTACGTTCAGATAAGGTCCTTCAAGATGCAGGCCCAGAAAATTACCTGTTGCTCTTTTGCGATAAGCTTTAGATGCATTAATAGCTTTAAGTACTACCTCATCACTATTGGTTGCTGCTGTGGCGAAAAATCCGGTTGTGCCCTGAGCGAGAAGATCTTTTTCCATTTGTTCCAGACCTTCTTCATCCGGTAATGCACCGAATAATTTACCTCCACTGCCATAAATTTGAAGATCAATAAGTCCGGGAGCAATAGTCAAACCCTTAAGGTCTGTTATTTTGAAACCAGCAGGAATCTGTTCAGGATCAGTGATCGAATGGATTTTTCCATTACTTATTAAAAGGGCTTTATTTTCCAGTCTTTCTTCTCCGGTAAAAATGCTGGCATTAATAAGTGCTTGATCCATAGCGTAAAAAAATAAAGGCAAAAAAAATCCTCTCCAATTTGGAGAGGATTAAGAATTAAGCTCCTAACTGAACCCGCTTAAATGCGGTAACAGTGAGGCCTTTTTCTACATCATTTAAAAACTGTGCGACAGTTTTAGAAGAGTCTTTAACAAACTCCTGATTTAGTAAGGTAGAGTCTTTATAGAATTTATTAAGTTTTCCTGCAGCAATTTTTTCAACCATTTCTTCAGGTTTACCTTCTGCACGGATCACATCTTTAGCAATTTCAAGTTCTCTTTCGATAGTTTTTGAATCAACATCACCTTTGTCAATTGCAACCGGGTTCATGGCTGCGATTTGCATAGCAACATCTTTACCTACTTCATCAGCACTTGCAGGATTAGAGTTTAATGCAACTAATACTCCAAGACGATAATTTCCATGGATATAAGCGATCACTTTTTCACCTGTTACTGATTCAAATTTAGAAACACCTACTTTCTCACCAATCTTTCCGATTTGTGAAACGATAGTATCAGCTAATTTTTCACCATTAAGTTCAAGCTCAACCAATTCTTCTAATGAAGAAGGATTTTTATCGATTGCCAAATCAGCAATGCTATTAGCAAAGGCTATGAAATCAGCGTTTTTAGCTACGAAATCGGTTTCACAATTGAATTCAACAATAACACCGCGTTTGCCGTCGGCTGTTGTTTTTGCAATAACCACTCCTTCATTTGATTCACGATCCTGACGGCTAGCTGCAACTTTTGCACCTTTTTTACGAAGGTAGTCAATAGCGGCTTCGAAATCTCCGTTAGCTTCGGTTAAGGCTTTTTTGCAATCCATCATACCGGCTCCGGTTTGCTGGCGTAATTTATTTACATCTGCGGCAGTAATTTGTACTGTAGACATGTTATTTCCTTTATTTAATACAGGATCACAATTCATGTGATCCTGTAATTTTTGTAAACTATAAATTTTATTTTCATCCTCGCCTGCCTGCGGTAGGCAGACGAAAGCGGGAACCCCCTGAATGAAGCAGGGATTAAATTGGAGATTACTCTTCGCTCTTCGCTTCAGGCTCAGCTTCAACTGCTACACCTTCAGGGCTTGTAGCCTTACGGGTACGTTTGCCTGGAGTTGCTGCTTCATCTTTAGCTTCACCTTCTGTATCAACTTTAGCTTTTGCAGCTGCAGCTTCTTTGTCGGCTTCTTCTTCTTTCTCACGCTTACGCTCATCCAATCCTTCGTGGATAGCTTTCATGATAACATCAGTAATCAATGTAATTGATTTGGTTGCATCATCATTTGCAGGGATAGGGAAGTCGATGTTTGACGGGTCAGAGTTAGTATCAACCATTGCAAATGTTGGGATGTTTAATTTCATCGCTTCAGCAACAGAGATATGCTCTTTCTTAACGTCAATAATAAATAATGCAGCAGGCAGGCGGTTCAGATCAGCGATACCTCCAAGAAGTGCCTCTAATTTGATACGCTCACGCTGAATCATTAATTTTTCTTTTTTCGATAATACATCAAATGTTCCGTCTTTGGTCATCTTATCGATGTTAGACATCTTTTTGATCGATTTACGAACTGTAGCAAAGTTAGTTAACATACCACCTAACCAACGCTCGGTTACATAAGGCATGTTTACAGAACGAGCCTGCTCAGCAACGATATCTTTAGCTTGTTTCTTCGTAGAAACAAATAAGATCTTACGTCCTGATTTTACGATCTGTTTGATCGCAGCAGCAGCTTCTTCTAATTTTGTTAAAGTTTTATTTAAGTCTATAATGTGGATGCCATTACGCTCCATGAAAATGTACGGTGCCATTTTCGGATCCCATTTGCGGGTAAGGTGACCAAAATGTACACCTGCATCCAATAAATCCTGATATGTTGTTCTTGCCATTGTCTGATCCTCCTGAGATTAACGTTTACTAAATTGAAATTTCTTACGGGCTTTCTTACGACCTGGTTTCTTACGCTCAACCATACGGTCATCGCGGGTCATAATGCCTTTTGCTCTCAATGCAGGTTTTTTCTCTGGATCCAGCTCTACAATAGCCTTGGCAATTGCTAAACGAACGGCTTCTGCCTGTCCTTTAACACCACCGCCGGCAACGTTTACAGTTACATCGAATTTTCCTGTTGATTCAGAAACTTCGGTTGACTGCATTACGATGTATTGTAATGGCAATGTTGGAAAATACTCCTTGTAATCTTTACCGTTTACGGTAATGTTGCCGCTTCCATCTGTTAGATAAATGCGTGCAACTGCGGTTTTTCTTCTTCCTGAAGTGTTTGTAGTTGACATTTCTCTTAATTACGGTTTAATGGTTGTAGGATTTTGCGCTGCATGCGGATGTTCTGAACCTGCATAAACGAACAGGTTTTTGTACAATGCACGGCCCAAACTGTTTTTAGGTAACATACCACGTACAGCCTTCTCTACCACACGGGTAGGATGCTTTGCCATTAACTCTTTCGGAGAAATGAATTTCTGCCCACCAGGATAACCGGTGTAGGAAACGTACTGCTTTTCAGCAAACTTGTTCCCTGTGAGTTTTACTTTGTCTGCATTGATAACGATAACATTATCTCCGCAGTCTACGTGTGGGGTGTACGATGGCTTGTTTTTCCCTCTGATGATCATTGCGATCTTAGAAGACAAGCGCCCCAAAATCTCTCCTTGAGCGTCAACAACTACCCATTCTTTGCTGACGGTCGCTTTGTTGGCAGAGACAGTTTTGTAACTTAACGTATTCACTTGCTTGAATTTAAATTATGTATTAATTATTTTTTGCCCTAAAATTAGGGACTGCAAAGATAGGAGAAATTTTCTAAAGAGCAAATGCTTGGAGTGAAAATATGATTCTTTAGGATGAGTTGAATTTGGAGAGTTGAAAGTTGCTGGACAAAGAAAGATGGTCGAAGTTGACAGTTGTAATGAAAAACGAACTGCTTCGGCCATAAAGGGTGTCTTATTTGAGGTTATCGGCTCGAATTGGCCTGAGTTTATTTGATAGTGAGCATAGTGGAAAGAGCTGAAAACTTACCGTGGCAGCATTTGAATTGTTTGGAAAGCAGTGTCCGAATTCCATAGGAACCGCCAGTCTTGCTGTTCGCGGCCGAACGGCATCAGCCGGGCGGGCGCTATTAGTCCTCGCCGATGGTAAGGATAGTTCAAGAATGAACTTTGCCTGAGGCTCCGGGCTTTACGCTGCCATCAGGTTTAGATTTGAGAGGATTGCGTTTCTATCAGAATAGTCAATGGCGTCCTTCAAACAGATAGTGTATCCTCCAGCTCTGCACAACTAAAACCAACTCTGGCTAAACTTTTAATTATGATTCCTGCTTCAATAGAAACAGCTTCAACCCTGAGGATATGTTCGCAATCTTCAAGATCGAAACTCCATCTTTCGGTTTCACTCATTAAACTGTTCATCAATGGCTCAATCGACTTTAAATCCAGATAGTTTTCAACCGATGTTTTGAATACCAGTACTTTTTTCATTTTAATAATTGGTATTTTTTCAGAATTAGCCATCATATACATGAGATTTGAAAGCACACGCAGGCGCGCGCTTTCAATGGCTCTAATAGTTTATCTGTCCCAGAAAGCCGGGGGTTCAATACCAAGAGCACGCAGGTAAACATATGCCTGTGCACGGTGATGGATCTCATTATCTATAAAGTAAAAGATATTTCCCCAGATCGTGCCTTCATATTGTCCGAAAGACAGGATTCTGTCGTGGAATTTGTCAGCCGGAATCTTTGCAAGATTCTCAAAGAGCTCGGCAGTATTTTCATCCCATATAGCCAGAGTATCGGCAATACTTGTTGATTTAACGGCATGGCCCGCAATTTCACCTGCTTCTCCGCCTGCCATCTCACGGATTCCGCCTGTGCTTACATCCATCATTTCCTGGATAAGCTGTGCCGCAGGCCGCATTCCACCAATAGAGTATTCGAAAAATTCTTTTTCAGGGAAGGCTTCAATCACCCTGCGAGTGAGTCCGCGGTGTCCTTGCCAATGATCGAGTAATTCAGATGGGTTAATTACAGTTCCGATTTTTTCTGTTGTATTTAAGCTTTCCATTGTATTGTTTTTTAGTTTAAATCAAAACTATGGAGCATGAATGACAACAGTATGTCAGTAGTATTAAGAAATCTATAGGATCAAATATTTTTTCTCATTTTCTATTAAGCTGGATTTGGTCGCCGAAGAGCTTATGCTTTTATAATTTCCAGGAAGTCCGTTATTGTGTGGAAGCTATATTTCTTTTGTTTTAGATATCCTATGAATAGATCCATTCTTTCAATCATTTTCCTGCCTGAATTCCTGCTCACATATCCGGGGAAACCAAATCTTTCCTGATCTCCAAGTTCTGTAAATTCCCAGGGATGGAAATAGATGTTGAGATATCCGTCCTTTTTATGGGTGCTTTCGGCCAGCCATTGATAAATACTTATTGGTAGATTATGAAAGGATAACCAAAATAGTGGAAATCGTAAAAGCGGACTAACAGAGGCTGGTATCTGCCAGGTTCCTGCTTCTTTAAAAAGTTTTCTTGGTTTTGATAAATTATTATATCTCCCGGGTAACCAGGTTGGGTTAATTGAACTGTTGTAGGAATATCCGGCTTTGGTAATTTCATTTTCATCAACAGGTTTCATCCTTGCCATACGGTAGCCTCTTATTTCCTGTCCCGAAAGCTCCTGAAGGGCTAACTTAGATGAAGCCAGGTGAGCGGTTTCAAAAGTGGAATGATAATATCCATGCGATGCCAGCTCATGCCCTCCTTCCACGATTCGCCTGATTACTTCCGGGGCATTACGGGCAAAAATCACTGTGCTGAAAAAGGTAGCTTTTACCTGATGTTTTTCGAGTATTTCAAGAATATGGTTCGTGCCTGCAATAGAAATGGCTATCTGATCTTCAAAGGATATATCCTTCCCATATTCAAACGGCATATCGAACTCCTCGATATCAAAACTGAGTAAAATCAATTTGTTTGTGCGTTGAGATTTGTGGATCTTATAATATAATTAGGACGTTCTTTAACCTGCATAAACATCTTCCCAACATAAATTCCTATGATTCCGAGTATCGTGAGTTTTAAGCCCCCAAAAAATACAATGGTCATTAAGATTGATGCCCATCCTGAAACTTCTTTACCAGTATATATTGCATGTAAAATATAGGGTAAATACAGGATTGAACACATAGTGAATGTAAAACCAAGATAAATTGCAGCGTATAAGGGTCTGACAGAAAATGAGGTAACTCCCTGTAGTGCAAAACTAATCATTCTTTTAAAACTGTACTTACTTTTCCCCAGAGTTCTCTGATTCGGGTAATACTCCATTGAAAATTGTCTGAACCCGATCCATTTGATAAGGCCTCTTAGGAAGGGTTCATTCTCATGAAAGTTTTTCATCACCCGGACTACTTTTCTATCGAGCAATCTGAAATCAGCAGATCCTGATTCGATTTCTACATCCGAAAGTCTATTAATAGTATTATAAAAAAGTTTTGAGGTAAAACGTTTAGTTAAAGGAAGCTTTTTATCTTCTTTTCGTATCGTATACACCACTTCATAACCTTCTTCCCATTTTGCCAGCATTTCCGGAATTATTTCAGGCGGATGCTGCATATCACAATCAAGACTGATTACACAATCACCATTTGAATGATCCAGCCCTGCTTTTAATGCATTCTGGTGACCAAAATTTCTGGAAAATTCGATATAAAAAAGATGTTTATTTGTTGTAAGAAGTTCTTGAATTTTTTCCATGGTACTATCGGTGCAGCCATCGGCAACCATAATAATTTCATATCTGTAGGGAAGTGGTTCGAACAGATTTTCGATGGCAGCAGTAATCTTTGGAATATTCTCGGATTCGTTGAATGCTGGAATTACAATAGAGATTAATTTATCATGCATGGGTATTAATTTTTTTAAAATCTATAGTTAGCATTTGGTAAATAATTATGAACCAGACCAATACACATGGAAGTGCTTTCAGTGAATATGGTTTGATATAGGTATCCCGTATGATTTTGGGGAATAGATCTGACGGCGACATACTTGTCAGTAGAAATGCAAACACAAATAGAAACAGGATTCCTTTACTTTTTGGAGGTGCTTGTACCATGAACCAGATGCTTACCCCTGTAAACGCAATAATGTAGGTTGGCGATTCTGAGCCTGAACTGAATATAACGGTAAAGATCAATACCGAAGCTAAAAGCATAAGCCTGTAAGCCGTATGCTGATATTGGCTGGTTCTGGCATAGGGTAAGAAGAATAAGAATAGTCCGCCAATCAAAAAAGGCAGATTTGGGATACTGGCATCCTGCATTAACCTTCTTACCATCCCCATAAATGAAATATCCTGCATAGAGGTCAGTGAGACATTCTGCATATTTTTTTCCTTGAGTGATATGAACCAGTCTGTATAAGACCTGATTATAAATTCAGGCGAAGATAATATAGCAGGAAGTATGAATAATACTGCGAGTGCCATCAATCCTGAAACAATTAATTTTAGTTTATTCTTACTGAAAAAGAAGAATGCCAGACCGACAATGCCATACAATTTGATCAAAGTTCCTAAAACGATTGCAAAAGCTGATTTCACTTCCTTCCCCTTATGCATATATGAGAAACTGAGCATAATCAGACCTGTAAGACCAACATTAAACTGAAAGCTGAGCATTGCTCCCAAAGCTTCATGGGCACATAATAAAGCAATAATTGATCTGGTTCTTAGAGGAAGCGGAAGACTGTAAAAGCCCATGCATAAGACCAGCGCATTGGCAATGTTCCAAAATGAGGTACCTAATGAATCCGGTAATAGGGCAAATGGAGCAATAAGCAGAGCGAATACAGGTCCGTAATGATTGGAATCTCCATATTCACCAGGATATTCCGCAAACAACGGTTTTTCGCTCAGACTGTGAAGAAATGTGTGTTTGAAAATCTTGTAATTATTGTAGGACCCCCTGGTGTATTGTTTTACTCCTGTAATCAGTGCAATAAGTATGAACAGAGAGAATACAAATCTCCTGCTTAGCAGAATATTATAAAATTTACTTTTCTGGTCTGACTCCACAGAGGGTAAAGCGCTAATTTGGTCTACTGCCGTTATAGTCAAACTTAAAAGGTTTAATCATAACGAAAATATTACAATAGCAAATATATATTTTTTTACAATAAGATGATAAAAATCTTTTAATCGAATAAAAGCAAAGATTAATAGCTTAATTCATTCAGGACTTTAACTCTAACGTGCTAATTTCAACCGGGTTAGTCAGTATTTTATGAACCGGACAGGCATTTGCAACCGCAAGCAGCCTTGTTCGTTGCTCTTCTGTTAGATTGCCTATAAACAGGAGTTTCCGATTGATACTTGTTTTGGTCTTAATATCATTCTGCTCCAGTTCAATTTCCAGCTTTACTTCCTGCAAATCCCATTTTTTATGATCGGCATACATGCGAAGAGTAGCTGCTGTACAGGCCGCCAGGGCAGAAGCAAGCAGTTCTTTTGGAGAAAAGCCCAAATCTTTGCCTCCGGCATCAAGAGTTTCATCAGCAATGAGGGTATTTCCCGAGGGGGATTTTATGTCAATTCTATAAAGTTCTTTTGCAATACCTGCTTTTATCTTAGTCATGGCAATTATTTTCTTATGGAAGAAGGATAGGGAACAAACTCATTTTCATCTCCTTTAATTTTAGGGAAACTTTGTGCAATCCATTTTTCTTTAGCTACCGATATAATTTCCTTGCTGCTTCCAACAAAGTTCCAGTCGATGAAACGTTCTTCCGGGAATGGTTCTCCACCGAATATATAAATACTTGTATTGGCTTCCATAACAAATTCGCACAAAGTGCTGTCCTTTGCAATCAGGATTTGCTTCGGAAGATAGGTATTGCCTTCACTTTCGATACTTCCCTCAAGTATATATAATCCGGACTCCCCGTATAGTTCATTCCCGATTTTGATATGCTGCCGAATCTTACTTTTAATTTCAAGCATATAAAGTTTACTGTATACAGGTACTGGCGACTTTCTGCCAAATGCTTCCCCTGCAATGAGTTTAAACTGTGTATAAGCATCTGCCCATGAAGGGATTTGGGAACCATCCAGATGGAAAAATTCAGGTTCCATCTGCTCGAGTTCTTTAGGCAATGCTACCCAGATCTGCAGGCCATGCATTTCTTTTTCAGAATATCTCAAATATTCAGGTGTTCTTTCAGAGTGTACAATTCCTTTACCTGCGGTCATCCAGTTGACTGCACCGGGCCTGATCTCCAATTCATTTCCAAGACTATCGCGGTGCATGATACTACCCTCGAAAAGGAAGGTGAGGGTAGAAAGCCCAATATGCGGGTGTGGAAGCACATCGAAGTTTTCACGTTCAGACATTCTTACCGGACCCATGTGGTCAATAAAAATAAAGGGCCCTACCATTCTTTTTTGACGGAATGGAAGTAAACGCCCAACCAAGAATTTACCTATACTGGCTGCGCGTTCCTCTATGATCAGTTCAATATTTGACATAATGAAAGATTTAAATAATCTTAATTTTCAGGAAGTACGATCAGTTCATTGGAACTTCCATCAGGAGAATTTCGGAATCGGTATCGGCTATTATCTTAAAGTTATCAATTTCGGTGATACCAAAGCCATCCCTTGTATTTAGTTTCTGGTCATTGATTTTAATCTCTCCATTAAGAATAAATGCATACACACCATTGCCTTTTTCTTTTACTGTATATTCAGTTTGGAAACCTTTGTCGAGTCTCCCGAGATGAAACCAGGCATTTTGATGGATCCAGACACCTGCATCCTCAGGATTTGGAGAAAGGATTTGCTGCAGTTTATTATGCCGGTCTTCCGGATTCAGGCTGATCTGATCGTATCGTGGTGTTACATTTCTCTTGTTTGGAACAACCCAGATCTGTAAAAATTTCACTGGTCTATCAGTGTTTGCATTGTATTCACTATGTGATATTCCTGTACCTGCACTCATTATCTGCACATCACCGTTTTTTATCACGGTTTTATTCCCCATACTGTCCTTGTGCTCCAGATCACCTTCAAGTGGGATGGAGATAATTTCCATATTATCATGCCTGTGAGTGCCGAAACCCATCCCGGCATCAACGGTATCATCATTTAATACCCTTAGTACCCCAAAATTCATCCTTGCCGGATCAAAATAATTGGCAAAGCTAAAGGTATGTTTACTATGCAACCAGCCATGATTGGCATCACCGCGGGTGTCAGCTTTGTGAAGTATTGTTTTCATATTTCTTAGTGTTTAGTAAAGAATGTTGAGATTTATCCTGACTACGTTTCTGACTTGTTTAATATGACAAAGGTCCGGCTAAATCATAAGACTATCGTTCACATAGGTTAATAAATGAAAATTCCTTTTGTACTATTTTTTACCTGCTTGCTCTTTGCGTATACGGCTAAGTGATTGAGGCTTAATGCCCAGATAAGATGCTATGAGATATTGAGGAATACGTTCAACAAAAGCTGGATATAAATTGGAAAACTCGGAATAGCGGTGTTCGGCATCTTCACTATTAGTTTTTGCAAGGCGATATTGAAGGCCAATGAATGCATTTTGGATCAGAATCCTGAAAAAATGTTCAAACAGGTGATTGCTTCGGCAGATTTTCTCGTAGTTATCATGATTCAGTACCAGGATCTGGCTGGGCTCAAGAGTTTCTATCGTATAAATACCGGGTTTACCAGAGAAAAAACTGTAATGATCTGTGATCCAGTATCCTTCAAGTGCGAACTGTATCGCATGTTTGTCACCATGTTCATTGACAAAATAGGAGTAGGCTGATCCTTTAAGAATAAAATAAACATATTTACAATGCTCTCCTTCTTCAGAAAGATTGGCTTTCTTATCAAATGATTTTGGAAACAGGAATTTGGAGAATTGTTCAAATTCCAGGTCGCTTATCGAATGCCCGATAGTTCGTTGAATATTTTGCCTTAGCAGATCCTCCATTTCATATCAAATTAGCAAATCAAATTAGCATTTCATAGTCTAATCCATCCAGCATATGCGCCAGAATGGGCTCACATTTTTCTTTACAGCATGGATAGTAATTATTGTGTTTCCATTGAGCTGACTTTGGCGATTGCCCCCACCAGAATTCAGCAATGGCCAACGGTTTCATTTGATGTTGAAAAGCATACTGTAAAAGTTTTGGTCCTGCACATTCGCCTGCCCCTGCTGGTGGGTTTTTATAGAATGCAGCCTTGAAAATTTGATTCAGACTCTTTGCCTCTCCTTTTTGATTTAGAAAATTATAGTGATTGAAAAGTTCATTTTGCAGGGCTTTGGAATGGATTCTTCGGACTATTTTCAGATTGCTGATCCTTTCTTTTTGATCCTCTTCCTTTAATGCTTCTGCTTTTTTGATTTCTTCATTCATTCGGCTTAGTTCTTCCATTCCATTATTCAGGAAGCTGTTTTGGTGAAGACTGTCGAATACCGGTGGTACAAATTTGGCATGATGGTTTCCTCCCGCCAGTTTGCCCGAAAATGCTGCCAGATATCCCAGTTCATTTTCTGAAGTCTGCACTACTAAAACACCAAACATCTTCCCAATTACGCTTCCTTCCTGATCTGGTTTTAAGCCAAAGTTGTGAATCCAGTCATCCTGATCAAGAAGATAGCCCTGTAATTGTTCTGCTGCGACCCTGCATAAAGGATGAGGTTTGTTACTTTCAAGAAAAGTGAATCGCTCAGGCAAAGACCCGTTAATTGGCGCTTCCTTAAATAAGGTAAAAAAGGGGTCTCGAGTAGCTATTTCTGATATTATTAAATGTGTATTCCTGCATTTACTGCACGGATTAAACAAGTTTCAGATTGATTAATGAGACAGCCGCCGCAAATATCGACTTATTTTTTACTTAACTCATTTACTTTTAAAACAAGCTGATCAAAAGATAATCGATCTGAATTATTCTTTCCCACATAGCGATATAATTCTTTTCCATCCGGTCCGAACAGGACAGTTGCAGGATAATGTACGATCTGGTTGTGAAATTTATAACCATCTGGAATACCAAGCTGTTTTGCCAGTTTAGCATCTGGATCCCGATAGATTGGGAAATTTTTCAAATCCTCGGCGGCTAATTTCCCTGACCATGCTCTGATTTCAAGTTCGGTATCAGGCTTGATAAATACCTGAACAACATTTTTCAGAGTTTTTGCTTTGCTGAAATATTCCTGGGTATGACGAATACAATAGGGACATTCGGTTTTAAGCAGGAAATGGAGGGCGACAAATTTGCCCTTTTCTTTGCTTAGCAAAAACTGACGATCATCTGTTGCGGATTGTAAGCTGATGTTAGCACTTGACTGGGCCTTAACACCTACATTTAGGAACAGTAAACACAGTATAGTTAATACGCTGTACTTGATTTTCATAAAACAATTTTTTTTGACAATTTGGCTAAAAAACTCATTAAATTAATTTCCTCCAAGAATGATTGGAGCATTTTTACCGTTTCCCATGATGATTACTTTAGTGTTTGGGGAAAGTGCAATCTCCTTCTGAGCCTTAATCGTTTCATACTGGAGCTGTTTATCGCTTAAACCTGTCGACAAGATCCGTTGGTAATCTGCGATACCCTGAGCTTCAACCCGTTTTCGTTCAGCTTCCTGTCTTTCTTTTTGGAGCACAAAAGTCATTTTCTGCGCATCCTGTTCGGCATTGATTTTTGACTCAATAGTCGTTTTTACGGATGCGGGTAAAGTAATATTTCTAACCAGCAATTGTTCTAACTCAAGTCCGCGTTTAATAAAACTTTTATTGATTGTATTAAATATTTTATTCTGGAATTCATCTCGCTTGCTTGAATAAAGTGCGACAGCATCATAAGAAACTGCATTATCTCTTATTGCAGTACGTGCAATTGGTCTGACTATTTTATCCAGATAGTCTGTACCAATGGTTCGTAAAATTTCTGGTGCAGCAGAAGGTTTAACCTTAAATAGCACAGAGAGATCGATAATTACTTCCAGACCATCTGCTGAAAGTACCCTGATGGCATCGTCGCCAACTTTTCCACCTTCATCATTCACTCCGGACATGGTATAATTTTGTGTTTTTACATCAAACGTAGTTACCTTCATCATTGGGTTAATGATATTTAAACCACTGTACAAAACATCATTATTAACTTTTCCGAAAAGAGTTTTCACACCAACCTCGCCGGATTCGACTACTTTGAACATGGACAGAGATGCACCGATGATTACTAATACAACTGCTACAATGCGGGTGATGGTACTAAATCTTGCTGCAGGTCCATCCTGCGAGGCCATAAAAAAACTGGCAATGATGGCAAAAATTCCAATGATAATTAAAAACATGATTGCTGATTTTTTAAATAAAGTTAATATAAAACATTGGCTATGAGGGAATATTAATCTCAGATGTGGACATAAGCGCTAAGAAAATTACTCTGTGAAGACAAAAAAAAATGCATTTCAAAATAGCAATCTTTCATTGCATTTGCAGCTCTCATAAACAAGGTTAAATTATTCTGATTTGACAGCAACATAGAACAGATAGCTATTAAGTATAAAATAGGACAAGGCCGGTAATGATCGCCAGAAACCATCTTTGATCTTCAGCCTGACAGCAAAGCCAAACAGCATTAAGACGGATAATCCTGCAGTTGAAAGTAATGAGATTGGACGAATCTGAAGTCCTACCATTAATCCAATTCCTCCCATAATCTGCAAAATACTGGTTAAGAGGGTGAATTTTGCCAGTCCATATCTTTTGAATTCATCTTTCACATGGCTGGATCTGTAAAAGCTTAAGCCATAAAATAGAAAAGAGAGCGCAGAGAACCAGGTAAGGGTAGATTTATCAAATTCTTACAGTGATAATCCCGGCATAAACTCCGGCAATAAACAGAGCAATAAGCAGAAGAATCAGTGAAGGGATATGTTTTGATATAGGATTTTTAACCTTGAAATGTGCCAGTTGTGCACATATCATTAAAAAAGCCATTGAGAGAGCGGCATAAAGTACCGGATCTGGGTACCAGATCCCAAGGATTAATATGGTAGCCAAAGCTATTTTGGAAGCACCAACAAAGTTTCTGATCAGATCTGGCAGACCATATTGCTTAAATTCCAGAACAATGTTATCGAATCGGAAGATCCAGACATATGCCACTGATAAAGCTAGCACGAGCTGGGCAATAATTACTAAATTTTCCATGTTTATGTGTTTAATGTTTGCTGGTCTTCGGGCTTTCCTGTAATGCCCCTATGTCTTAGAAGTTAATACAACGTTTTATGATTTATGGGAATCACCAAATTCAAAGAAGACAGTGATAATACTTAATAGAATTATTTGACAAAAACCCCGTTAACCATCACTTTCTCCACATTCCTCATCACTTTGATATCATCCAATGGATTACCCCTTACTAAAATCAGATCAGCCAGCTTTCCTTTCTCAATGCTGCCTAAGTAATTATCAATCCTGAAGAATCGGGCATTTTCCATAGTCGCGGCATGAATGACTGCAGCGTTTGACATCCCGCTTTCGACGAAAAGTTCCATCTCCCGCTGATAAGCCCAGCCTTTTTTTGCATATGGGACCATGCCATGTGAACCAACTACAACTTTTGCCCCACCTTTCTGAAGTTTTGCTGTCAGTTTCATCATCTGATCGAATCCTTTTAGTTTAATACTGTCTACCGTTCCTGACCCTGGCTGGTATTCGAAAATAGCTAAGGTCGGACTAACAAAGGTGCCTTTTTTGACCAGAAAACGGGTCAGGCTGTCTGCCGCAAGGGAGTTTAAATCAATTGCTGCCCAGGATTCATAGCGGCCTTGTTTCCGGTAATTATTATCAGCTAGCATTGCCTGACGATATTTTTCGGCTTCACGTTTTGGTGTGAGGGATAATCCGAATGAAGTTATGTGTTCAATCCCATCAAGGCCAGCTTCAATTGCATGTTTGGCTTCAGTAATTTCCAAATGTCCGGTAACCGGAATCCCGCGCTTATGCGCCGCATCGGTAATTGCTTTAATCATCCCGGGAGGGGTTCTGAAATAGATCTTGATAACTGTAGAACCCTGATCTGCTACTTCGTTCACTTGTCTTACCGCTTCTGCGTCATCTCGTACTACATATGCATCATCGGGATATGCAGGAGGTGAACCATCAAGATGCGGACCACTTAAAAACAATCTCGGATTATGTTTGCCTGATTTCCGTACATTGTCATATACTTCGATCCATAGTCCGGGGTCACGAAGTGATGTAACACCATTTTGCAGGAAGGTTGATGGAAGCTCATCAGATCCATCGATATGGAAATGGGAATCAATGAGGCCCGGCAAAAGCGACATACCCTTACCCTGAACAATTTCAGCTCCCTGGGGAATCTGTATACTTTTTGAGGGTCCGGCAGTTATAATTTTATCCCCCTTAACTATTACCGATGCATTCGGAATGGCTTTTCCACCATTCCCGTCTATCAGATTGACATCTACTATGGCTATGATCCCTGTTCCCCGGGGCAACTCGGCCTCATTAAGTGGTTTGATAGTCTTTTGTACTGGTTTTTGTGCAAAAAGTGCGGTAGCCAGGAAGATAAGTACAAGAAGCAGGATGAGTAAGCGTTTCATGTAAATGATGGTTTTAGGGTTTTGTTTCGGAAAAATAAAAATAATCCGAAGTAAAATCATGGATTGTCCAATATTTAAATTGAATCCTGTTCAATATGTTAGGGCTTATTTATTTAAAACTTATCAATTTATTTTGATTAGGATAAGCTGGATAAAGAATTTACTGGTTATTTTTCATTCTTCCTCCATTTTATATTCCTCGATCTTTTGCGACAATTCTATTGCCCTGATAAGGGGTTCCCACTCTTTCCCATTAAAGATCAGCCGAAACCATTTTTTATCTCTATTCTCAATTTTTATATTGAAAAATAGCCATAAAGCAACGAAAGTGAAGAAAAGTGTAAAGAGGCATTGAATGATCCAAAGGAACAAACTGCCATTTTCTAACATCGATTCATTCCAGTAGAATGTTGTCCAAACTGGTAGCTGAAGGAACAGAATACGGACGATCCATAATGTGGATGATCTGAGTCTGTTGAGTTTCTCCTGAGTCTTAAGAACGGGCTCAGTTATATCTACGGTATAAATGTTAATGATCTGGTAGAGATATAATAACAGTGCAATTGCTGTTAAAACAATCTGAAAAGTAGCCGAGAACAAAAAGAATTTGTTTGCGTATGCATACTGATAAATAAAGACTCTGCTTAGAATTGCTAAACCGATTCCGACCCATAAAATCCCGCATATAATTGTGAAAAGTTTAGTGGCTTTCATTTCTGAGATGAAATGGTAAATCTTCAGCTGTTTAAATTCATCTGTATTAATTTTATTGGTGTGCAGGCTCATTTCCAATTTCTCATTAGTTGTTTGCCAATACTTTTTTAGTTCAGATTCTTTCATTTTCTATAAGTTTAATTGTGAGAAACTCGTTTTAAGTTTGCTTTTGATGCGGTTAATCTTTGTACCTACATTGCCTGGAGTGATTCCCAGAATTTCAGCTATTTCAGAATATGATCTGTCTTCCAGATAGAGGAGCATCAATGCTTTGTCAAGATTATGCAGTTCTTGAATAAAACGTTCCAGGAGGATTAATTGGCCTTCCTTTTCCTTGTTTTCTGATTCAGGAATTTGTGAAAGTTCATCGTTTAAGGGGATAGTATTTTCATTCCTCTTTGCATTCTTCCGGTAAAAGGAAATGGCAACATTCAATGCTACACGATACATCCAGGTACTTATCTTGCACTTATCGTTGTATTTATCCAGTGACCGCCAGATCTGTATGCTCATTTCCTGAATCAGGTCAACGCGGTCGTCTTCATTATGGCAATAGGTTCTTGCTACTTTTAAAAGAATGCCCTTATGCTCTTCAATAAGTTTTTGAAAGTTTAACTCGGTTACCTTCATTCAGTGATTGCTTGGAATATTGTTTCTCTTATTATTCGCATCTCAATTCAAAAAATCACAGTGTTTCTGGTTTTTCTGTTTAAATAGTTACCGAATTCCTCCTAAATGCCTGGCCAGATTAAATAATAGTTCCCGGGTCTTCAATATTTCACAGCTATTAAATCCTATGAAATCGTTAAACCTGATTTGAATTTTCGTTTTTGGTGTTGTAATTTACCATCCAGTTAATGCCATATTTATCTGAGAAGCTGCCAAAGTAAGCCCCCCAGAACATATCTTGCAATGGCATAGTAATATTTCCACCAGCTGATAGTTCTTCAAAAATCCGTTTCGCTTCTTCCTTAGTTTCAGGCTCTAATGAAATGTGCATATTATTGCCCTGAGTTACAGTAAAGCCCATTTCTTTTGGAGCATCAGTTCCCATAAGGATGTGGTTTCCTGTTATGGGTAATTCAATGTGAATCACCATGTTTTTTACTGCATCAGCTATAGGCGGATGATCCGAATCGGCCGGCAAATCACCAAAGCGCTGTATTCCATTTCCACTGAATTGCGCTTTGAATATTGATTTGTAGAATAAAAATGCTTCTTCTGTATTTCCGGGGAAGTTCAGATAGGTACAAACTCTTGCCTTGTTATCAGTCCGCAGTTCGTTTCTGAGTTTTAACTGTGTTTCAAGATATTGATCAAGATTACTCAATGCCGCCGTGAAGCCTTCTTTGAATCCTAGTTGAATGATCTTTTCGAGATCTTCTAACGCCTCATATTTTATGACAATATCTACTGTGGTTTTGTCTGTATTTGCGCTAAATGAATTGGTCCAGAAGGATCTCGGGAAATCTGTGTTTATATTTCCTTCCTCATCACAGAAAGCATCCAGACCTGAAAAGTTCTTCTGAGGCTCTATTTTTTTATAATCAGCCCTGCACCAATGTTTAGCACCATCTGGTCCGACCATAGCATAAAACCAGGATCCACCTTCCCTGAAATCCATCGATTTTGTTTTTGTCTGATAGGGTTTGGGAGCCCACCAGAGGTCAAGCAGTTCGGGTTTTGTCCAGCAATCCCAAACCAATTGAAGCTGGGCTGCAAATTCTCTTTTTACACTAATGGTTTTATTTCCCTTGTTTACGGAAAAGTCGAATAGTAAATTAGGATTCATTTTCTTTATTTTTTAATGTTAGCAATACATTATCAAGTTCGCTGAACCTTTGTTCCCATATTTTTCTGAACTGTTCAAGCCATTTATCAATTTCTTTCATTTTGCTGAGTTCCAGTTGATAGTAAATTTCTCTGCCCTGAACTTCCTGTTTCACAAGCTGGCACTCAGTCAGTATTCTTAAATGTTTTGAAACAGCCTGCCTGCTGGTGTCGAAGTGTTCAGCAAGTGCATTTGGGGTCATTGCATGAAGGGCAATAAGTGAAATTATGGCTCGCCGGGTGGGGTCGGCAATAGCCTGAAAAACATCTCTTCTCATTATTTTATTTGTTTATGAAACCAATCAGTTGCAAATATATACATGCAAAATTCAGTTTCCCAAATTATTTTAAAAATTGAGTTGATATTTTGCTTCCGGCTTGAGAAGCATCCTCAATGTAAACAATGAAGAATTATTTTTCAATTTCACAATCAACACTTATTTGAGGGCTAGTAGTATACAATCAGGATTGATTAGTATGATCAAACTGTTTTTGTTTTTTGAAATAATAATAAACAGGTACACCGCTAAGAACAAGCATAATTCCCACCAACGATTGCTGAGGCTGAACCCAGATCGTATTTATTGTTAAAGCAACTGAGAAGAGCAACAATACAATGGGCACGAATGGGTATCCTGTTACCTTAGCCTTGATGGTTCCTTTTCTTTTCAGACGAAGAACTGCAAAGGCGAGAAATCCATAAAATAGGAAATTCAGAAAGATGACCATATTGGTGAGTGTATCAAAGGAACCCGAGATTAGCATAATACAACCCAGAATCATCATATAGTTTAGGGATACATGAGGTGTTCTGAATTTGGGGTGAACTTTCTTCAGATGGCTAAAAAGGTATCCCTGTTGTGCCATACGGTAGAATTTACGTGGGGAGGAAACAATATTACTGTTCAATGCACCGAATACGCAGATAATCAGAAGTACTATCAGAAGAATTTTTCCGAAAGTACCCAGTAATGTCTCTGCCACAACAAATGCACCGATCTGATTTACATCTATGGCCCTTATTTGCTGGAGGCTGAGCACATTCATGTAAGTATAATTAAGAAGTGTATAGACCAATGCTACAAGTGACAAACCGATTGTAAGGGCCAGTGGAAGGTTACGCCTCGGATTAATGATCTCACCCGAAATATTGGTAGCGGTTTCCCATCCATTATAAGCCCAGAAAGCACTGAGCATTGCAGCAAAAAACGCACTGTAAAACAGCATGCCCTCGGGTGCATTTACGTTATTGAACATAGTGTTGGAGCTTTGCGTTTCAGGACCGGAATAAGCAAGTCCCACAATAATCAGAACTGATATACCCAAAATTTTAGCGCTGGTAATGATGGAGTTGAAAACACCGCTTTCGCGGGACCCAAATGAATTTATTCCTGTAAGCAGGATTATTGCAAAAATGCCAACCATTTTTACGCCCGAATTTGCAAAAGGGAAAATGAAGCCCCCAATCGAAAAATCTTTCCAGGCATCCAGCGGTTTTGGAAGGGTGATAAAGGAATTGATAACCTCACCAAACAAAAAGGCGAGTGCAGCAATTGCTGCCGGACTAATAATTATAAAATCAGCCCAGCCTGAAATAAATGCAAAAAAATTTCCGAATGATAAACGGAAGTATTCATATAAACCTCCGGATTCTTCAGTTAGAGAAGCTAAAGCACTCACGGTAAATGCGGCAAATAAGCTGATTACTCCAGCCAGAATCCAGGCCATCAGGATTGCAGTTTCACTTAGCCCGGTTTGAGCCATTGGAACTATTTTTTTAAACACTCCGCTCCCAATCACTATTCCGACCACCATTAAGGTACTTGCAAAAAGGCCTAATGTTCTGTTCAGTGATGCTTCAGTTTTTACATTTTCATTCATTTTGTTCCAGGGAGATTTTAAGATTAATTACCTGCTTTTACCTTAATTTACTGTTGTAAGATATTTAGGTATATGCAGCAATTTAAGTAATATGTTGGCTAAAACAATTAAGAGGGAATAGAAATATATGGCGATGTGGAACGTATTATTTTAACAAATCAGAAACGAATCCGGACAATTACTTAAATCCAATAGTTTCATTTTTTGTAAAAATATTAACTGTCAATGAACGGAAGGATAATTAGAATTAATTATAGGTGAATGTATAGAATCGATAGGTCATTCAGCTTAATTTATACTGAATGTACATTAGCGCTTGTGATACAAGGCCTTCAATGACAAAACAGTATTAAAAAATTGTAATATTATCCCCTCACTATTGCAGATTTCAGTATTTTTTTTGTTTTTTTGTAAAAAATTTCAATACCACTTATACTATTAACAATGAATAGTTTAAACTACCAGGCCAATACAGGATCATTAACCCAAACGGGTTATTTGAGGGGTATTGTTTGTAGTAATTTCAGGCCTGAGAAGTTAGTGTTGCGTTTCCGACGACCCTTTATGCCGCGGACTTGAATCTTGGCATTAACCCATAGGTAACCGGAGCATTCCTGCCGGAAGATCAATCAATCAGATTATTCACAAAAGGAAAGACTAAAAACGTAGTCTTTTTTCCGATTCAAAACCGGATTTTTTCTTTAAATCAATGAAAGAAAACGAATTTGTTGTCATCCCGGCAACAGAACAACATATTGAATACGCAACACAGATCTGCGATGAGATGGCAGAGTCTGCCAAAGCCAGAGGTACGGGAATAGCCAGACGAACCCCTGAATACATCACTACAAAAATGCTGGAAGGCAAGGCTGTGATCGCACTTCATAAGGATGGAACATGGGCTGGTTTCTGCTATATCGAAACCTGGAGTCATGGTACTTTTGTGGCCAATTCAGGTCTGATAGTGAATCCGGTTTACCGCAATCGCGGACTTGCAAGAATGATTAAGCGGGCAGTTTTCGACCTTTCCCGTAAAAAATATCCGGAAGCGAAGATCTTTGGTTTGACTACCGGATTAGCGGTAATGAAGATCAATTCTGAACTTGGTTACGAACCTGTCACCTATTCCGAACTAACTCAGGATGAGGATTTCTGGAAAGGCTGTCAAAGTTGTGTGAACTATGATATCCTCAAAAGCAAGGACCGCAAAAACTGTATGTGTACTGCTATGCTATGGGATCCTGAAGAAAAGGCAAAGGAAATTGAACGCAAAATGAAGGAAGAAGATGAGCGTTTAAAAATAGAGGCAGAGGAACGTTTAAGTAAAGTTGCCCGCAAGCAAACTTTGTTCGAACGTCTTGAAGAAAAATTACGCAATTCATTGAAAATGATTGCCGCAATAGGTACGTTATTCGTTAAACTTTTACAAAATTAAATGATGAAGAAGAAGGTGGTTTTAGCATTCAGCGGAGGTTTGGATACTTCCTTTTGTTGTATTTACTTATCTAAAGATCGTGATCTGGAGGTACATTCGGTGATCGTGAATACCGGTGGTTTTTCTGAAGAAGAGCTAAAGCAGATTGAGCAACGTGCGTATGCCCTTGGAGTTACTTCTCATGCAGTAGTTGACGAAACACTGAACTATTACGAAAGTTGTATCAAGTACCTTATCTACGGGAATGTACTGAAGAATGCAACTTACCCTCTTTCGGTTAGCGCTGAGCGTGTAAGCCAGGCTACTGCTATCGCTAATTACGTGAAATTAATTGGTGCTGATTATGTGGCTCACGGAAGTACCGGAGCCGGAAATGATCAGGTACGTTTTGATATGATATTCAATATCATGATCCCTGGAGTGGAAATTATTACCCCAATCCGTGACCTGAAATTAAGCCGTGAAGCAGAAATTGAATATTTAAATAAGCATGGTCTTGAATACACGGCCGAGAAAGCGAGGTATTCAATCAATAAAGGTATCTGGGGTACCTCGGTTGGGGGTAAAGAAACCCTGACATCTAATGAAACCTTGCCTGAAGAGGCATGGCCAACACAGGTTACTCAAACCGAGCCGCGCAAGCTGGAACTCGATTTTGAGCAGGGTGAACTAATTGGAATTAATGGAGAAAGCCTATCACCGGTTAAAGCCATTCAGAAGCTGCAGGAAATTGCACAGCCGTATGGCATTGGAAGGGATATTCATGTGGGTGATACTATAATTGGTATCAAGGGTCGTGTTGGTTTTGAAGCTGCCGCACCAATGATTATTATCAAGGCTCACCATACTCTGGAGAAACATACTTTAACCAAATGGCAGTTAAGCTGGAAAGATCAGTTGGCAAGTTTCTACGGCAACTGGCTTCATGAGGGTCAGTTTCACGATCCAATCATGCGTAATATTGAAGCGTTTTTAAGCGATACACAGAAAACCGTAAGCGGAAAGGTATTTGTGAAGCTTCATCCATACCGTTTTGAGATCATCGGAATTCAATCTGAGAACGATCTGATGTCGAACAAATTTGGAAGCTATGGTGAAATGAATAATTCATGGTCGGGAGAGGATGTGAAAGGCTTCTCAAAAATATTTGGAAACCAGACTATGATCTGGCATCGGGTACACGATAAAAAATAAAATAATGGGAACTATCAGAATAGGAATCGCAGGCGGAGCAGGATATACCGGTGGAGAATTGCTCAGAATACTGATCAACCATCCTCAGACAGAAGTATGTTGGGTAAATAGTAACAGCAACGCTGGAAAGCCAATTTCTGATGTGCATGCCGACCTGTTTGGGGATACCAATCTTAAGTTTACTGATTCCATCTCCCAGGATATAGATGTGCTTTTTCTTTGTGTAGGTCATGGTGATGCCAAAAAGTTTCTGGATAATCATGAAATTGCAGCGAGTATAAAAATCATCGATCTTTCTCAGGATTTCAGGTTAAACCTCAATGCTAAACATGGAAGCAGATCCTTTATTTATGGATTACCTGAATTAAACAGGGAATCGATCAAACAGGCTCATAATATTGCTAATCCAGGCTGTTTTGCCACCGGTATCCAGATTGGATTATTGCCTCTTGCAGCTGCAGGATTATTGAATTCGGAAGTACATATCAATGCAACTACCGGCTCTACAGGAGCTGGACAAAGCTTAAGTCCAACTTCCCATTTCAGCTGGAGAAACAATAACCTGTCGGTTTACAAAGCGTTTGAACATCAGCACCTGAATGAGATTGGACAAAGTCTCACTCAATTGCAAAATAACTTTGACCAGGCAATGAATTTTATCCCGCAAAGAGGTGATTTTACCCGGGGGATTCTGGCAGCCATGTACACCGAATGCGCATTGACGCTGGATGAAGCCTACGATCTTTACGAAAACTATTTTAAAGACCATCCATTCACCCATGTGAGCAAAAGAAACATTGACCTGAAACAGGTGGTAAATACAAATAAAGCCCTGATCCATCTGGAGAAGCATGGCAATAAATTATTCATTATCAGTATAATAGATAATTTATTGAAAGGTGCCAGCGGTCATGCAGTCCAGAATATGAATTTGATGTTCGGGATTGGGGAAACGGTAGGTTTGAGGCTAAAGGCTAGCGCCTTTTGAGTTATAAGTTGTAGGTTATAAGTTGTAAGTTTTTGGAAACTCCTACTAAACAAAAAGTTTGAAGATATAATGAAAATTAAAATAAATTCTCCCTGGTATTTGAAGACAGAGTTTCGACGATGGTGTTCATCAACGTCCGTTGGTTAAGTAAATTATAAGAGTTTAATCAGAGTTTTTAAGTTTATTAATGCAAAACTATAAAGACTTGAAAGTGTGGGTTAAATCACATGAGATTACCCTTAAAATTTACAGCCTCACTAAAGGCTTTCCAAAGGAGGAAATTTATTCTTTAACAAGTCAGATTAGAAGGTCTTCATCTTCAATTCCTGCAAATATAGCGGAAGGTTGTGGTAAGAATTCTAATAATGATCTTGGAAGATTTTTGAATATTTCTTTGGGCTCGGCTAATGAAACTGAATACTTTCTTCTGCTGGCAAAAGATCTCGGTTATTTAACAACAGATGATCATCGGCTTTTAGAAAGATCTATAAACGAGGTCAAAGCAATGCTAATATCATTAATACAAAAGATTAGGTCGTAGGAAGGAAATACTTATAACCTACAACTTATTACTTATAACTCGCATAAAATGAAACTATTCGACGTATATCCCCTCAATAATATAGAAATTGTAAAAGCTCAGAACAGCAGTGTTTGGGATGCTGATGGTAATAAATACCTGGATCTTTATGGTGGACATGCTGTGATTTCAATCGGCCATACCCATCCGCATTATGTAAGACGTTTGACTGAACAGCTGAATAAAGTAGGTTTCTATTCTAATTCGGTAATCATCTCTCAGCAGATAGAACTGGCTGAAAAGCTTGGAAATCTGTCTGCTAAATCTGATTTTCAGCTCTTTCTTTGTAATTCTGGTGCTGAGGCTAATGAAAATGCCCTGAAACTGGCATCTTTTTATAATAAGCGTAAAAAAATCATTGCCTTTAAAGGCGCTTTTCATGGACGTACTTCTCTGGCTGTTTCGGCAACAGACAATCCGAAGATCATTGCTCCTGTAAATGAAACAGAAAATGTCACTTTTCTTCCGTTAAATGATGAACAGGCTTTGGATGAAGCGTTTAAATCATTCGGAAACGAGATATCTTCAGTAATTATTGAGGGTATTCAGGGTGTCGGTGGAATCCGGGAAGCATCAAAGAGCTTTTTGCAGAAGATCAGAAGCCTTTGTGATCAGTATGATTCGGTTTATATTGCTGATTCAGTGCAATGTGGTTATGGCCGGACTGGTCAGTTCTACTCACATGATTATGCAGGCGTGGAGGCCGACATTTATTCAATGGCAAAAGGGATGGGCAACGGCTTCCCGATCGGGGGAATTTCCATTTCACCTAAATTTAAGCCCTGGTATGGTGAGCTGGGAACAACCTTCGGAGGAAATCATTTAGCCTGTGTTGCAGCGCTTGCTGTTCTTGAGGTAATGGAACAGGATGATCTTATGAAGAACGCAGAAGAAATTGGAGATTACCTCATAAATGAATTAAAGCAGATCCCGCAAATCACTGAGATTCGTGGAAGAGGCTTGATGATCGGAATTGAGCTTTCTGAAGAGTATGCAAACGTAAAAAGGGATTTACTTTTCAAGCATCGTATCTTTACCGGAGAGGCAAAACCGAATGTGATCAGGCTTTTACCTGCTTTAAATATCACAAAAGAACATGCTGATCAATTTTTGACGGCATTGAAAGCAGAATTGAATTAATATAATAGGCTATTTTTACGAATATGAAACTATTTTCTTCCGTTAATGATGTTGCAGACCTGAAATCTTTCATTGAGCAGGCACTGATCCTTAAGGCAGATCCCTATGCAAATCAGTCGCTGGGTAAGAATAAAACCCTCGGACTCGTGTTCCTGAACCCGAGCCTGCGTACCCGCTTAAGTTCTCAGAAGGCAGCTATGAATTTGGGTATGAATGTGATGGTGATGAATCTCGACAAGGAAGGATGGGCTTTGGAAACAGAAGACGGAGTCGTGATGAATGGAACAAGTGTAGAGCATATTCGTGAAGCAGCAGCGGTCATGGGTCAATATTGTGATATACTGGGATTTCGTTCATTTCCTAAATTATTGAATCGTGAGGAGGATTATGGCGAGGGTTTGTTCAATAAATTTGTGAAATACAGTGGAGTTCCTGTGATTAGTCTGGAGAGTGCTACCTTGCATCCATTGCAGAGTTTTGCCGACCTGATAACCATTGAGGAATATAAAAAGGTGGCAAAGCCAAAGGTTGTTTTAACCTGGGCACCACATGTAAAATCTTTACCACAGGCTGTTCCAAATTCATTTTCTGAGTGGATGTGCCGTGCGCAGGCTGAGGGAATGATCGATTTTGTAATTACCCATCCTGAAGGTTTGGAGCTGGCTGAGAAATTCACTCCGGGAGCAAAAATTGAATACAATCAGGATATTGCATTACAGGGGGCAGACTTTGTGTACGTCAAGAACTGGTCATCTTACAATGACTATGGTAAAACTGTTCAGAACGGAGAATCCTGGATGATGACTCATAAAAAATTGGAGCAAACCAATGAGGCAAAAGTAATGCACTGCCTGCCGGTTCGCCGTGATTTCGAGCTTTCTGCTGAAGTTCTGGATGGCCCGCACTCTCTGGTAATAAAAGAAGCTGCAAACCGGGTTTGGTCTGCTCAAACGGTCTTAAAAAATATGCTGGAGGGCTTGATATGAAATCCCTGAAGGTTATAAAGATTGGTGGAAATGTAATCGATAATCCCGAAAGTTTGCATCAATTTATTGCTGACTTTGCGATTCTGGAGGGGCCTAAGATACTGGTTCATGGCGGAGGAAAAATTGCGACCAAACTTGCCGAAGATTTGGGTATCAAATCAAAAATGGTTGAAGGCAGAAGAATTACCGATGGGGAAAGCCTGAAAGTAGTAACCATGGTATATGCCGGTTTGATTAATAAGAATATTGTCGCAGGTTTGCAATCTGAGAATTGTAATGCAATTGGCTTGTCGGGTGCGGATGGGAATTTAATTCATGCAAAACGACGTCCTTTGAAAGAACTTTTCTCCAAAGAGAAAAATGAAACGATTAGTGTGGATTATGGCTTTGTAGGTGATCTTGATGAATCGTCGATTGATCATCAGGGCCTCAGGAAGTTATTGGAAGCTGGTTTTACACCAGTTTTTTCAGCTATCACGCATGATGGTAAAGGTCAATTGTTAAATACAAATGCCGATACTATTGCCTCTGCCATTTCTATCTCAATGTCAGAGGATTATGAAGCATCACTGATCTTTTGCTTTGAAAAAGCAGGTGTATTGATGGATGTAGAAGATGAAGACTCAGTAATCCGTTCGATTGATCCGCATTATTACAATGAATTAAAACGTCAGGGAATTATAAATGACGGGATGATTCCTAAACTGGATAATGCATTTGAAGCACTAAATAAAGGACTTAAGGAGGTTTGTATTGGCAAAGCTGATGCATTGCCAGGCTTGAATAATGGAAATTTTGGTACACGCTTAATCAGCACATAATGAAAACAGAAACAAAAAGAACAGCAATTTTAGGAAGCGGAAATATTGGTATGTCATTGGCCAAAGGACTGGTTAAAGCTGATTATTGTAAACCCGCTGACATCACCCTGACCCGCCGTAATGTACAGCGACTGGATACTGTTTCAGCTCAGGGTTTTCAGGTCAGCTCAGATAATTATGCTGCTGCGGCAGGCGCCTCAATAGTCATTCTGGCTGTTTTGCCTCAGCAACTTGATAATTTATTGGAGCAGATCGACGGTGCAATCGATCCTGCCAAACATTTAGTGATTTCTGTGATCTCTGGGGTTAGTTGTGCTGATATCCGCGCCAAACTGGGAAGCAGAGTTCAGGTTGTCAGAGCAATGCCAAATACGGCTATTGCAATCGGTGAATCTATGACCTGTGTTGCTTCTGATAATGCAGAGGCTGAAAATATTGCGGAAGTGACCAAAATGTTTGAAACTGTTGGTTCAGTTATTAAGATTAATGAAGATTTGATGACAGCCGCCACGGCGCTATGTGCCTGTGGGGTAGCATTCTTTCTCAGAGCGGTTCGTGCAGCATCACAGGGAGGTGTTGAGATTGGTTTTCATGCCGATGAGGCATTACGTATGGCTGCACAAACAGCCAAAGGTGCAGCATCACTTTTATTGCAGCAGAACAGTCATCCCGAACATGAGATCGATAAGGTAACCTCACCAAAAGGATGTACCATTGCCGGACTGAATGAAATGGAACATAATGGTTTTAGCTCTTCAATGATCAAAGGAATTAAATTATCAGCTCAAAAGGCGGGTGAATTATATACTAACGATTAAATAAAATGACCGGTAAACTGTTTGATGACAGTCTTGAATTATTGCGTGAGTTAATCAGCATCCCTTCACTTAGTAAAGAAGAGGAAAATACTGCCTCGGCAATTGAGCAGTTTTTAAAGGATCGCGGAGTAAAAACTTATCGTAAAATTAATAATGTCTGGGCATATAATGAGCATTTTGATGCAAGTAAGCCTACAATTCTGCTCAATTCGCATCATGATACAGTAAAGCCAAATCCTGGATATTCTCGTGACCCATTTGCGGCTGATATCATTGATGGTAAATTGTTTGGTTTGGGGAGTAATGATGCAGGCGGCTGTTTGGTATCGCTTATCGCGGTATTTATTCATTTTTATAAAGAGAAGAATTTAAAATATAACCTTTGTCTGGCTGCAACTGCCGAGGAGGAGATTTCAGGTAATAACGGTATTGAGCTGATCCTTCCTCAACTGGGTCAGCTGGAATTTGCAATAGTTGGAGAGCCGACATTAATGCAAATGGCCGTTGCCGAGAAGGGATTAATGGTTTTGGATTGTGTTGCCCATGGAAGGGCAGGTCATGCTGCGAGGGAAGAAGGTGAGAATGCGATATATAAGGCAATGAAGGATATTAATTGGTTCAAAACGTATGAGTTTGCCAAGAAATCAGCCCTGTTTGGCCCAGTTAAAATGAGCGTAACCATCATCGAAGCCGGATCCCAGCATAATGTTGTACCTGCGGTTTGTAATTTTACAGTAGACGTAAGAGTAACTGATGCCTACCGCAACGAGGAAGTACTGAAGATTATCAGTCAGAATGTCGATTGTGAGGTTAATCCGCGATCTACCCGCTTAAAGCCATCTTCAATAAGTCTTGATCATCCGATTGTTAAGGCAGGAATTGCTTTGGGCAGGGAAACCTATGGTTCTCCTACCACAAGTGATCAGGCATTGCTTGATATCCCTTCATTAAAAATGGGTCCGGGAGATTCAGCTCGTTCACATATGGCTGATGAGTATATTTATGTAAAGGAAATAGAAGAGGGAATAGATATCTATATTAAATTACTGACGGAGATTCTGTGATGGCAAAGGATTTAAATATTACCCTGGAAAGTGAAAGGGTCTTGCTTCGTCCGCTTGGGATTGATGATGAAAAAGCATTGCAGGAGGTAGCAGATGATGATAGTCTTTGGATTTATGGCCTTCAGGATCTTTCGAAGCCGACAGAGTTGAATAAATATATTAAAAAAGCTATTTCTGACCGTGAAAATGGCACAAGTGCAGTTTGGGTAATCATTGATAAAAAAACTAATAAGGTGGCAGGCAGTACCAGGCTTGCCGAGATCTCCTGGAGAGATGAGCGGGGTCAGATTGGCTGGACCTGGATCGGACGTGATTTTCAGGGAAGCGGATTGAATAAGGAGATGAAGTACCTGATGCTGACTTATGGTTTTGAGGTTTTGGGGCTGAACAGAATAGAATTTAAAGCAGATGAACGGAATCATCAGTCACGTCAGGCTTTATTGGGAATTGGTGCTACCCGCGAAGGAGTATTGCGCCAGCATATGAAAATACATGATGGATACATCAGAAATACCGTTTTTTACAGTATTTTGAGATCCGAATGGGATACAATTAAAGCACAGTATTTCACAAATTTTAAAGCAGTTCTATGAGCAAGCTCTGGCAAAAGGAAACAGAAACTGAAAGGTCTGTAGAAAAGTTTACTGTTGGAAATGACAGGGAGCTGGATCATCAGCTTGCTGCGTTTGATGTATTGGGTTCATTAGCCCATACCCGTATGCTTGAAAGCGTTGGTTTAATGGATAGCCGGGATCTGGAACAGGTTCAGGCTGGTCTTAAGCAAATTTTCAGGGAAGTTCAGGAAGGTAAATTCAGCATCGAAGATGATGTGGAAGATGTACACTCTCAGGTAGAGCTATTGCTTACCCGCAGGATTGGTGATGCAGGCAAAAAAATTCACAGCGGACGGTCCAGAAATGATCAGGTTCTGGTGGATCTCAAATTGTTCTTTCGCAGTGAGATTCAGAAACTGGTCAGAAATACTGACATTCTGTTCACTCAGCTGATTGCACAAAGTGAAGAGCATAAGAATAAATTACTTCCGGGCTACACACATTTGCAGATTGCGATGCCTTCATCCTTCGGATTATGGTTTGGAGCATATGCCGAAAGCCTTGCCGATGATATGGAGCTGATGCTTGCAGCCTGGAAAATCTGTAATAAAAACCCATTGGGTTCTGCTGCAGGATACGGTTCTTCCTTTCCATTGAACCGTACCATGACCACTGAATTACTGGGCTTTGATTCTCTGAATTATAATGTAGTTTATGCCCAGATGGGTCGTGGAAAAACTGAGCGTATTTTGGCTCAGGCAATGTCTTCCGTTGCGGCAACTTTGGCTAAACTGGCTATGGATGCCTGTTTATTCATTAATCAGAACTTTGCATTTATCAGTTTCCCTGATGAACTGACCACCGGTTCAAGCATAATGCCTCATAAGAAGAATCCGGATGTTTTTGAACTGATTCGTGCCAGATGCAATAAGATACAGGCTTTACCGAATGAAATTGCCCTGATGACCACAAATCTGCCATCAGGTTATCATCGTGATTTGCAATTACTAAAAGAGAATCTGTTTCCGGCCTTCATATCACTGAATGAATGTCTGGAAATGACAGGCTTTATGTTGCAATCTATCAGAATTAAGGAGGATATTCTTAAGGATGAGAAATATAACTATTTGTTTAGCGTAGATGCGGTGAATGAAGAGGTTTTGAACGGATTGCCTTTCAGGGAAGCCTATAAAAAAGTTGGAGCAGCAATCGAAAAGGGGGAATTTAAGGCGCCGGGCATTGTTAAACATACACATGAAGGAAGTATAGGTAATCTATGTAATGAGCAGATCAATTCATCATTTAAGGATATATTGAAAAGCTTCAATTTTGAAAAGGTGGACAAGGCGGTTGAAGCATTAATCAGGTAGAATAGATAATTTATAACAGGTTGATATCCTGAAGAATACAAAAAATAGAAATGAAGGTATCCAAAATAGCAAGTACCCTTGAGGGTTCAGAAATAATAAAAATTGCAGGTCAGATCAATGAATTGAAAAGTACGGGTGAGCAAATTGCTAACCTGACTATCGGGGATTTTGATTCAAATATTTTTCCGATTCCCGATGAGCTGAAAGGTGGAATTGTTGAGGCTTATCAGGCCAATCAGACCAATTATCCGCCTGCAGAGGGTGTGGCAGTATTGCGTGAGAACATTTCGGCCTTCTTACAGGAACGCTTCGGTTTAGCCTATAACAGTAAGCAAATTCTGGTTGCCGGTGGATCGCGTCCTTTGATCTATGGAACTTATATGGCTCTGGTTGATCCCGGAGACAAGGTAATCTATCCTACACCATCCTGGAATAACAATCATTATTGCCGTTTTACAGGGGCAACTCAGGTTGCGGTTAAGACTTCAGCAGAGAATAAATTTATGCCAACAGCCGATGATATCCGGCCCTACCTGAAGGGAGCTACACTACTGGCTTTATGTTCACCGCTTAATCCAACCGGAACTATGTTTGCCAAAAAGGATCTGGAAGAGATCTGTGATCTGGTAATCGAAGAGAATAAAACTCGCGGGGCTGGTGAAAAGCCACTTTATATTATGTATGATCAGATCTATTCACTTCTGACCTTTGGCGATCAGTTTCATTTTGATCCGGTTACTTTAAGGCCCGAACTGAAAGACAGGGTGATTTATATAGATGGTATATCCAAATGTCTTGCTGCTACAGGTGTTCGCGTTGGTTGGGCGTTTGGTCCGGAACATGTAATCGATAAAATGAAAACTATCGTAGGTCATGTTGGAGCCTGGGCACCGAAGCCTGAGCAGGTAGCAACAGCGAAATTTTTAACTCAAACAAAAGAATTAAATAATTATCTGACAACTTTTAAAGCAAAAGTTCAGAAAAGTCTTGATACTTTATATCAGGGCATGATCCAGCTTAAAGCCGATGGTTTTGCTGTAGATGCAATCAATCCGATGGGGGCGATCTACTTAACTGTTAAGGTCGATTATATAGGTAAAACCACTCCCGAAGGAAATATTTTGAAAGATAGTGCAGAAGTTAATTTCTACCTGATCAAAGAAGCGAAAATGGGTATAGTACCATTTTCAGCATTTGGTACAGATAGCGGTATAAACTGGTTCAGAGCTTCTGTTGGAGGATGTTCGCATGAAGATATAGAACAAATGATACCCAGGATGCGGGCTGCACTCAGTAAGTTGAAATAATAGGTGCAAAGCAAAAAAACCGGCGAATTCGCCGGTTTTTTTGCTTTAATTACCTCTGGAGGGCCTGTTTTGGCCACCCCTTCCATTTTCTTGTCCCGAAGAAGAATTTCCCCGCACTTCGGAACTCTGCCTGCTCTGTGAAGGAGCCTGGCGATCCTGCGGTGCACTTCTCTGAATTCGCTCGGGTGCTGGTGCCTGACGTTGTTGCGGTGCACTTCTCTGAACCCGTTCCGGTGCCGGATATTGGCGTTGTTGCGGTGCACTTCTCTGAATTCTTTCCGGAGTCGGTGCCTGGCGTTCCTGTGGTACAGATCTTTGTACACGTTCAGGAGCCTGACTTTGACCCGGTGCCTGTCCTACCCGTTCCGGCCTTTGACCACCTTGTACCTGAGCAGGTGCCTGCCTGATTTGCTCTTGACGATCAGTTATTGGAGAGCGTTGTCCACCCTGATTGCTTTGACTCCCCCTGATATCCTGATTGTCATAGGCTCTGCCTGATCTCTGTGATGAAGCTGGAATCTGTCTGCTTTCAGGTCGTACAGCTCCGCGATTTACTGAATTATCAGCCACGGGGCTTGATCCTCTTCCTGTCACAGCTCCTCTGCCTCCCGAATTGTCGGTCGGACGGTCAGGGCGTGGATTTTGTCCTGGATTGCCAACCCTATCCGGCACCCTGTTCACCTGTGGTCTGTCGTTTCTGCCGTTTCCATAATTTGTTGGTCTGTTATCCCTGACATCATGTATACGGACTGGCTGACGGGTCACTCTTCGGATCTCATCAACCCTTGGACCTGTATAATACCGGTTTCGGTTGTATACATAGGTATTGTTAATAATGATCGTGTTATTGTAAATATTTCTATTTCTGTACCTGTCGTAACGCGGATATCTGTCGTAATAGATATTTCGTTGCGGTACAAATACCCAGTAGAAATCAGGTATTCTTCCGATATTAATATTGATGTTGATACCGGGACCCAGCGGTGCCCAGCCATAATAGCCGCCACCACTTCTCCAGCTCACCCATGCCGGCCCCCATCTGGTATCCGGAACCCATATCCAGCCTCTTCGGCTGCTGTGATGCCATCTGCCATAGTGGAATGGTGCCCATCCCCATTCGTAATCGGATACCCAGGTATTTCCATATTTAGTCATTTCCCAATGACCATTTGTGTAATAAGGTCTGAACTCATCCTGATCTACATCAGGGCGCCATACATAACCATATTGAGGGTCATTTATCCATACTCCATAAGGGGACAGTTCCTCATAAAATGTTTCAAGAGAAACGTCGTCATACTGAGCTTTTACCTGTGCCGGCAATAAAAATGACAGGAATAATAGTAGTCCAGCCAAATATTCCGGGAATTTGATGTTCGTTTTCATAGCTCCTAAAATTTAATTTGTGTGATCTTATAGACAAGAGGATAAAATTTTGCCAAAGGTTGTATTGTAATTAAATTATTACGTAAACTCATTTTAGAGGATATTTATGAATTCATGGTTTTATATCATTTTATAGATATAACTCGTTTGAGAGGAATTTGTTTTAATTTGTAGCAAAAATTAAACATGCTTCCAGGCTCACTTTATCTTATTCCTGTACCTTTGGCAGAAAATGCTTCGGCAAAGTCGTTCACTCCCTATCTGGTAGAAACGATAAATCATATCGATGAGTATATTGTAGAGAATAGTAAAACTGCACGTAGGTTTCTAAAGGAAGCAGGCTTAAGAATCCCGCAGAGTGAGCTTATTATCCATGATTATGGAAAGCATAATCGTGAAGGCAATCAAAATGATTTCTTCAAAGGACTTTTAGCAGGTAAAGATGTTGGTCTGATGAGTGAAGCAGGTTGTCCGGGGGTTGCCGACCCGGGTGCTGAAATTGTTGCTATGGCTCATCAAAAGGGAATAAAAGTTATTCCTTTGGTTGGACCCAGCTCCATTTTACTTGCATTGATGGCTTCTGGTTTTAGCGGACAAAGTTTTGCCTTTCATGGTTACCTGCCCATTGATAAAGTCCAAAGGGCAAATAAGATCAAAGAGCTTGAGGCTTTGGCTGAAAGACATAGTCAGACCCAGTTATTTATTGAAACTCCTTTTCGTAATAATCCAATGATAGAGGAGATTTTGCGAAGCTGTAAAGCTGATACAAAACTGTGTATAGCCTGCGATCTGAATTCGGAGGATGAATTTATTCAAACAAAAAGTATCAAAGACTGGAAGAATAAAGTCCCGGATCTGCATAAGAGGCCTGCGATATTTTTGTTGTATAAGAAGTAGTACTTTACTCTGTCATTCCGAAGTTGGTACGACTGAGGAACCTCAGTGTTAATAGCACAACCTTAATTGATTTATAACCTTAAACTGCGAGATTTCTCCACACATCGTAATTTCATTAAATAATAGCAATAGGGGTTGTGTGTTCGAAATGACGACCGATTACCCATGAATCGTCTCCGATTTTCCATAATTCTGAATCACCTTTGCCTCATATTCCAGAAACTCTTTCCAGCGTTTGTCTACATCAATATCACCGGCATACTTACGGGCAAGACCGATGAACATCGTATAATGCCCGGCTTCGCTGACCATTAGCTCGTAATAAAAATCTGACAGTTCTTTATCATTGATGTGTTCAGACATTACTTTGAAACGCTCGCAACTGCGTGCCTCAATCATTGCCGAGAATAATAAACGGTCTATCAATTGATCCTGGCGACTGCCTCCTTTGATTACAAACTGCATCAACTCATTGACATAATTGTCTTTACGTTCACGTCCAAGAGTATATCCACGGGCAAGAATCAGATCATGAACCCGCTTAAAATGATCCATTTCTTCCTGAACAAGCATCGCCATTTCCTGAACCAGATCAGACAAGTTGGGATTCTGCACAATGAGGGTAATGGCATTACTGGCAGCTTTCTGCTCACAAAAAGCATGGTCAGTCAGAATTTCTTCGATATTACTTTCCACCACATTCTTAACCCAAAGTGGATCTGTGGGGAGTTTCAGTTTTAATATGGTTTTTTCCTTGCTCACGTTTGAATTTTTTAACCCTGTCAGCATTTTGAACGCTCGCAAGGTCGATTTCATTCTTAAATATGGTTTCAAGGCTGACTGGGTTTTGACCCAGTCAGCCTTGTTTTAGCGATACAGATTCTTTCCTTCAATAAATTTCAGCACCTTATCGGGTACAAAATATTGAACATTTTTTCTTTCTTTAACAGCCTTGCGGATAAATGTGGCCGACAATTCCATCAATGGAGTTTCAGTAAAACTGATAGAAGGATGTTGTTGAAAATCATGATTATCAAATCCCGGGCGCGGGTAAATATGAATATGATAGTCCCGCAGGATGAGCTCATAATTTTTCCATTTTTTTAATGATACCAGGTTATCTGAACCCATGATCAGGCTGAACTCGTGTTCCGGATACTTCTCATGAAGGTAGGTAAGGGTATCAATTGTATAAGATGGCTGTGGAAGCTTAAGTTCCACATCACTTACCCGGATATTGACTGCATCTTCGGTGGCCAGTTTTGCCATCTCCAGACGATCATACATATTGATCAGATCACTCTTTTCTTTCAATGGATTATGTGGCGAAACAACCAGCCAAACCTGCTGAAGATCAGTATGATTAGCCATATAATTGGCAATGATCAGATGGCCGATATGTATAGGGTTAAAGGAGCCGAAGAATAATCCTATTTTCATATTGTTGGAGATATGAGATATGAGATTGGAGATATGAGACAGGCTAACCAGGACATTCTATTTATTATTGAGCAAGAAATTTGGTAACCAGTTGTTCTGCTTCTTTACAGGCTGTTTCCAGCTCGTAATTTTTCAAAATCACATCAAACTGATCGGCATATAGCAATTCCTTATCTGCCTTTTTTATACGCTCGGCAAGTTTTTCGGGAAGATCGGTTCCTCTACTTGTTAATCGCTCAATCAAAACCTCAAGTGAGGGTGGCTGAACGAAAATCGCCAGAGCTTTATCGCCAAATTTTTTCTTCAGGTGAAGTCCACCAATTACATCAATATCGAAAATTACGTGCTTGCCTTCTGACCAGATTCTGTCTATTTCGGAGCGTAAGGTTCCATAAAATGTACCGGTATAAACCTCCTCAAATTCTACAAATTCTTTTTGAGCGATTTTATGAAGAAAACTCTCCTTGCTGATGAAGTAATAGTCTTTGGCATTTACCTCATCACCACGCTGATGTCTGGTTGTAGCTGATATTGAGAATGAAAGATCGGGGATCTTTTTTAACAAATGGTGGACTATCGTAGTCTTACCCGCACCTGAAGGAGCTGAAAATATGATGAGTTTGCCGTTCAATGGAGTTTTAAGTTATAAGTTATAAGTTGTAAGTATTAGTTAAGGCTATTGGTGGGAACTTATAACCTATAACTTAAAACCTACAACTTATAAAACATTAAGTAATTGTTCTTTAATTTTCTCGAGTTCTTCTTTCATTCCCACCACAATCTGCTGCATTTTAGCATCATTGGCTTTCGAACCCATGGTATTGATCTCCCTTCCGATTTCCTGCGAAATAAAGCCGAGTTTTTTACCGTTTGCATCCTTGTCTTTAAGTGCTTCAATGAAATAATCGCAATGACTTTTCAAACGAATCTTTTCTTCAGTAATGTCCAGTTTATCAATAAAATAGATTAGCTCTTGTTCGAAGCGGTTATGATCCACATTTTCTTTTCCAACAGCCTCTTCCAGAAACTGGTTTAGCCGCTCCCTTATCGAAGGTATGCGAAGCGGCTCCTGAATTGATACAAGTCTCATTCCTTCCAGAATGTTGTTTATTCTGAGAATAAGGTCTTGTTTTAGAACATTTCCTTCGTCCTGACGGAAATTCTGAAAGTTTAAAAGAGCCTCCTCAAAAGTTTTATAAACAGTCTTCCATTCATCCTCACTGATTTCATCTGAGCCGTATTGAATAACATCAGGAAAGTTTAGAGCTATTTGAAACAGATTGCTATTCGCAGAGCCCAGTAAATCGGCTGCTTCTTTGAGCTGATCGTAGTAATGTTTGAGCAAAGGCTGATTGATACTGGAGGTTTTTAGCGTGGTTTCGGCATATTCCACATTAATACTGATGTTCACCTTACCTCTTTCAATTTGCTTGCTGCATTCATTTCTCAATAAAAATTCCTTATCTGAAAATGATTTAGGAAGTTTTAAAGAAAGCTCCAGGAACTTGCTGTTCAATGATTTGATCTCTACCGTGTATTTAGCACGGGAATAATCATTGGCCGCCAAGCCATAACCTGTCATCGATTTTATCATTTTGCAAAGATAAGATTTAATTGGAAAGGCTTTGAAACAGTTTGATAGAGCTCATAAAGATCTCATTCATTGAAAGCCTAACCTGTTTTAGTAATTTTGAACACGAACCAGAAACCTGATGAAAGCCGTATCAAACATTTTTTTATTAATTATTGCATGTATGGTAATCAGGCCAGTGATGGCTCAGCAGAACAGCATTCAGGGTTTAATTATGGAAAGATCGGGCGCATCCAGAATTGCCGGAGTATATATCCTGAATAAAAAGACGGGAATTTCTACTTTCAGCAATGAACTGGGTCTTTTCAGGATTGCAGCTTCCGTTGGGGATACCCTGAGTATATCCAAATCCGGTTATTCAGATCTGATTCTTCCTCTTTTAGAGCTTTCTGATAAGGTATTAATGCTTCAGCAGGTGATAAGCTTATCTGAAGTTAAAGTGCTGGGACAGAGCAAAAAGCAGGAACTGGATGAAGTTAGAGATCAGTACCGCAAAAAGGGATCTTATTATGCCGGGAAACCTCCTTTGCTAGCATATTTCTTCAGGCCACTCACGGCTTTATATGAACTGATCGGCAAAACTCCTGCTCAGGCGCGTCGTTTCAATGCATATTATACCAAAGAACTTCAGGAATCGGAGATTGATCGCCGTTTTAGTGCTTACGCAATCACAAAGGTCACTGGTCTGGAAGGAAATGATCTGAAGAATTTTATGATATTATATCGACCTGATTATCAAAATGTTGCAAAATTTGATGACTATGCAATGATCAGTTACATTAAAAAGTCTCTTCAGTTGTTTAACGATTCGGGCAGACCCAAAGCGATAAGATCTTTACCTCCTCTGCCAAAGGCTCCTGATTTATCGGAGAAAAATCTTAAATATTAAGCACGATTATCTGTTATCAGCTCTTCCATACATTTATATACCCTGCTTTTCAAATCTCCCAGGTCATCAGGTTTCAGTCCGGTTACTTCAACCCGATCTGCAAAAACACATTCCAGGACACCCGGTCTGACAGCCAGAGGTTTATCTCGGGGAAGCAGTTTTCTCGCATTCAGGATAACCATTGGTACAATGGCGGTTTGAGTTTCAATTGCAAGCCGGAATGCACCGTCATAAAACTCAGAAAGAGGTGCATCGCTGCGGTTCATTGTTCCTTCAGGAAAAATTAGAATAGACTGCCCGTTTCTTAGGTCAATTTTTAACTCCTCAACACTTCTTGCACGGCTTTCCTGACTTTTTCGGTCGATCAATACCACAACGCGCCTGTAGATCATTCCAAAAATTGGAGTCTTCACCATTTCGATTTTACCCAATGGTTTGAATGAACCCGGAATTGCCATAACTACAGCTATGGCATCCAGATAAGAATTATGATTGCAAACATAGATGCAGGCCTTATCAGGATCTAGGCTTTCTCTTCCCCTGGTTCTTACCGGGAAGAAGCATAAAACCGAGAATATCCAAGCCCAAATTTTCAGGAATAAGAAGACTATATCCTGTGCTTTTTTCTTCTTAAAAAGTGCCGACATCAGGAGAATCAGTGGAAATACAAGAATCATCGCTGAGATGAATACCAGAAAGCCCCAAATGAGGAACAGGAATGCAGCAACTTTTTTTAAGAGTTTCACCATTTTACTGTTTTGGAAGAAGCTTAGCCTACAAAAAGCCGGGAATTATTCCTGTTTTGTATTTTTAAGAGATGTAATATGGAAATTTATTATCGAATCAGCGGGGTTTCGGCTGCAAAAATTTGTATTGCCTGGTACAATAATCTTTTTTGTCAGATCTTTAGGTACTCGCAAGCCTTTTCAGCGGCGAGTTTTTCTGCATTTTTCTTGTTATAATCCCTGCCAATTGCACAATTTTCTCCATCCACACTAATTTGGATCGTAAACAGTTTGGAATTTTCACCCTCTTCGTTAGCTATAATTTCAAAACTAATGTCTTTACCATGGCGTTGGCACCATTCAATGATTTTACTCTTAAAATTCGTCTCGGTAAGCTCGAGGGTATGGATATCAATATGGGGTTTTATAATTCTGTTTATCAGGAAGTTGCGTGTGAAATTATAGCCCTTGTCCATGTAAACAGCCCCTATCATTGCTTCAAAAGTATCGCCCAGTAAGGAACCCTGCTTGTTGTTATGACCGATCAGCCTGTTATCGTATTCAATATGCTCATCCAGGCCAAGTCGTTTAGCAAGTTGATTCAGGTTTGCACGGCTTACGATCTTCGAGCGCATTTCTGTAAGAAAGCCCTCATCCTTGTAAGGATACATTTTGAAAAGAATCTCAGCGATAACAGAACCCAAAATAGCATCGCCAAGAAATTCCAGACGCTCATTACTGTTCTTTGTACCGTTCTTAAGTTCAACAGCAACTGAACGATGTCGGAATGCCATGCGATAAAGCCGCAGATTTCCGGGAACAAAACCTAAAAGATTCTCTAAAGAGCGAATGTAGTTGCGATTTGGAGAGAAGTAAAGTTTATAAATTCTGGAAAATGGCATTAAGGACCGATAATTTTAATGATAAGAAAAAAATATACAGGTTTTAATAGATCCGGAATACAGGATATCAAAATCAGGCTTTGTATTTTTTGAAAATTACGGAAGCATTATGCCCTCCAAAGCCAAACGTATTGCTTAATGCAGCATTTACTACACGTTTTTGAGCCTTGTTAAATGTGAAATTTAAACGTGGGTCAAAACCGGGATCATCTGTGAAATGGTTGATCGTTGGGGGAACAATATCATTTTTAACAGCCAAGATAGCAGCAATTGCTTCAACAGCACCTGCAGCACCTAAAAGATGGCCTGTCATTGATTTTGTTGAACTGATATTCAGCTTGAAAGCATCTTCCTTAAATAAATCAAGAATGGCTTTTACCTCACTGATATCTCCAAGTGGAGTAGAGGTACCGTGAACGTTGATGTAATCAATATCGGAAGTTGAAATTCCTGCATCTCTCATCGCATTGGTCATAACCAATTTTGCACCAAGACCTTCAGGATGTGGTGCAGTAATGTGATTTGCATCAGCACTCATACCACCTCCAACTAGTTCAGCATAAATTTTAGCACCTCTGGCTTTTGCATGTTCGAGTTCTTCGAGAATGATACTTCCGGCACCTTCGCCTGCCACAAAACCATCCCGGTCTTTATCGAATGGACGGGATGCGGTTGAAGGATCATCATTTCTGGTCGAAAGGGCATGCATGGCATTGAAACCTCCCATACCTGCCTCATTAATAATGGCTTCAGAACCTCCGGAAACGATCACATCAGCCATATTCAGACGAATATAGTTGAATGCGTCAATTAATGCATTGGTTGAAGAGGCACAGGCAGAAACGGTAGAAAAATTCGGACCACGAAGGCCATGCCTGATCGAAATATGACCCGGAGCAATGTCCAGAATCATTTTAGGAATGAAAAACGGGTTGAAACGTGGTGTTCCGTCTCCGTGTGCAAAGTTTACAACCTCGTCGGTGAAGGTTTTCAATCCGCCTATCCCTGAACCCCAGATCACACCGATCCGGTTAGTATCAAGATTAGGGAAGTCTAAACCTGCATCTTTAATTGCTTCATCAGAGGCAGCGATTGCATAATGAACAAAAGGGTCGAGTTTACGAGCCTCCTTTTTATCCATAAAATCCTCCGGATTGAAGTTTTTAACCTCACAGGCGAATTTCGTACGGAATTTTTCAGGATCGTAATGTGTTATAGGAGCGGCGCCGCTTACCCCATTGATCAGACTATTCCAGAATTCCGGAATAGTATTACCGATTGGAGTAAGCGCACCTAGTCCTGTAACAACAACTCTTTTAAGCTCCATTTATAGTTAGGATATCGTAAAATTACTTTACGTTCTTTTCTAAATATGCGATGGCTTGACCTACAGTACCGATAGTTTCAGCCTGGTCATCCGGGATGGCCACGTTGAACTCCTTCTCAAACTCCATGATTAATTCCACGGTGTCTAATGAATCGGCACCAAGATCATTGGTGAAAGATGCCTCTGGTGTAACTTCACTTTCGTCAACACCTAATTTTTCAACGATAATTGCTTTAACTCTTGAAGCGATATCAGACATGGTTTTTTGATTTAATTGTTTAATAATTCTGTGCAAAGAAAAATAAATTCTAGCAATTTTCAAACCTTTTTGTTTTTAGCTATTTTAACATAGCGACATTTTAAAAGATAAAGCGTGTTACCTTTGTATAATATCTTGAAAATATACCTTGAACAAAACTACTTTAAAATTTGAACTTGACCTCGATTTTGTGCTGGTAGCTATTACTACACAACTTAAAGACTATATGTTTTGTTTTAAAACTAATAAACAACTAGGAACCAACTTTTGCAAAATCGCTGATTTGGAACTCCCTTTTAATTCTGATGAAGAACCATTTTATTTCAGCAGATATTTTTTTCTGTTGCCCGAATCCGAAACAGAACTCTATATCCTCGCAAATAAAGGTACGGAAGGTTTTCTGGTGCCCGAAATGAAAAAGGTAGATTTCTTTTTATTAATTCAGAATTATATCCATGCAGAAGACCTGAAAGGAATAATTAATGGTTTAAATAAGATTCCGGAGGTGCTTGTTGCAGTGGAAGTTGATCCTAAAAAATTGAAATCCAAAGAAAATCTCATATTTTAGCCCTTTGGGATGGTGTATTAAGTACACTTAATTGTCCAAATGATATTTAAATTAAATAAGAAGAGATGAAGACGGTTCATAACAGAACTAAAATTGTAGCCACATTAGGTCCTGCTTCTGCTAAGAAAGAAGTATTGCTGAACATGATTAAGGCTGGTGTAGATGTTTGCAGGTTAAATTTTTCTCACGGAAAAGCAGAGGATCATCAAAAGGTGATCGACATTATTCGTGATATCAATAAAAAATATAAAACAAATGTTGGGATACTTGCTGATTTACAGGGCCCAAAGATCCGTATTGGTTTAGTAAAAGACGGTGGAATCAATCTGATTAGCGGACATAAGATCGAAATCACGACCAAAGAACTGATCGGGGATGATAAACAGATCTATATTACCTACCAGAGTTTTCCAAGTGATGTCCGTTCCGGAGAGATCATTCTCCTTGACGATGGAAAGATCCAGATGAGGGTTCTGAGTACTAATAATAAAGATTCTGTTCAGTGTGAGGTGGTTTATGGGGGGATCCTTACTTCCCGTAAAGGTGTAAATCTTCCCAATACAAAGGTTTCAATCCCGAGTTTGACAGAAGAAGATCTCGCAAACCTTGAATTTGCACTTAATAATGATGTGGAATGGATCGGGCTTTCATTCGTCCGTTCTGCAGATGATATTATTGAATTGAAGCGGATCATCGCCAGAAGTGATAAAACTGCGCGTGTAATTGCTAAGATCGAGAAACCGGAGGCCATTGATAATATTGATGAAATTATTGAAGCAACTGATGGAGTGATGGTGGCCAGGGGTGACCTTGGGGTTGAAATGCCGATGGAACAGGTTCCTTTGCTGCAGAAAATGATCGCCAGAAAATGCCGTGCGGCTTCAAAACCTGTTATCGTGGCTACTCAGATGCTCGAAAGTATGATCACTTCACCCCGCCCTACCCGTGCTGAGGTGAATGATGTGGCTAATTCTGTTTTGGATGGCGCTGATGCGGTTATGCTGAGTGGTGAGACTTCGGTTGGTGAATATCCGCTGATAGTAATTGAAACTATGCATAAGATTGTGAGGAATGTGGAAGAAAATGATTATCCCTACAACACCACAAAAGTTTTAAATGAGAGTTCACCAACATATATGGGCGATGCAGTTTGCGGTTCTGCTGTATTTCTTGCTGAAAAGACCCATGCGGTTGGTATCATTTCAATGACCTCATCGGGCTATACTGCATTCGAAATCTCCAGTTATCGCCCAAAAGCAGCAACCTTTATTTTTACAAGTAATCGCAAACTTCTGAATACACTCAGTCTTTTATGGGGTGTTCGCGGATTCTATTACGATAAATTTGATAGTACAGATAAAACGATCAGGGATGTAAATCAGATCCTGAAAGCCGAGAAACTCGTTGAACCGGGTAATGTGGTAATCAATACTGCCGCCATTCCTATCGAGAAGAAAGGAAAAACCAATATGATCAAAGTGACCATCGTTGATTAAATCAGGGCATAAGCAGCCTTAAAAATTTAGTAAAAGAGCCGGCAAAAGCCGGCTTTTTTAGTGTGTAAACGGGTGTAACAAAAATGTCCCGAAATCGCCATTTTTTAGAGTTTTCAACATTGTTAATTAGCTTTAAATCACGCTATTACTAACTGATTAAGTGTTGGGGTGCAGATACACTAACAATCTGTGGAAAACTCTGATTCGATATAAATGCCTCCAACTGATAGATTTGATTAAAAACCCCCAAACATTTTTATTGAGGGTAACTGGCTCAATTACAACATTAAATCATTTTTTATGGCAAAAGCTTCTACAAACACAGCGGCAAAAGGAACAGGAAAAGGTCTTACGTTCCAAAGATATTTCACCAAGCAGGGGGTAAACGTATATGATCTGTTCAAATACGAGAAACGTACCTCGGTTATTCGTAACCCGGCAGGTGATGCTGTTTTCGAAATGAAAAATGTAGAGGTACCCGAAACCTGGAGCCAGGTAGCAACGGATATTTTAGCCCAGAAGTATTTCCGCAAAGCGGGAGTTCCTCAGCCTGATGGATCAACTTCATCTGAGAATAGCATCAAACAAGTTGCACATCGTATGGCTCATTGCTGGAGATCATGGGGGGAGCGATACAATTATTTCGCAAGCAAGGAAGATGCCGGAATTTTTTACGATGAATTGGTTTATACGATCGTTGGTCAGTTAGCTGCACCAAATTCACCACAGTGGTTCAATACAGGATTACACAGCTCTTACGGAATTACAGGTAAGCCTCAGGGGCATTATTTTGTGAATCCGGATACAGATCAATTAGAAAAATCAACTTCCGCTTACGAGCGTCCTCAGCCTCATGCCTGCTTCATCCTTTCAGTTAGTGATGACCTGGTGAATGACGGTGGTATCATGGACCTTTGGGTTAGAGAAGCCAGAATATTTAAATATGGTTCAGGAGTTGGAACTAACTTTTCAGCAATCCGCGGCGAAAGCGAAAAACTTTCAGGTGGTGGCTATTCTTCAGGTCTGATGTCATTCCTGAAAATCGGTGACCGTGCTGCAGGTGCGATCAAATCAGGTGGTACCACACGCCGTGCCGCAAAAATGGTTTGTCTGGATCTTGATCACCCTGAAATTGAAGGTTTTGTAAACTGGAAAGTCGAAGAAGAGAAAAAAGTTGCTGCTTTAATTGCGGCGGGCTATTCTTCGGATTATGAAGGTGAAGCTTACCGTACCGTATCCGGACAGAATTCAAATAACTCTGTACGTGTTCCAAATACTTTCTTCAAAGCACTGGAAGATGGTGGCAACTGGGATCTGATCGGAAGAATCAGCGGACAGCCGGTAAAATCGATCTCAGCCGAAAAATTATGGCAAGATATTGCTTTTGCGGCCTGGGCTTGCGCCGATCCGGGAATTCAATATGATACAACCATCAACGAATGGCATACTTGTCCTGAAGGCGGACGTATCAATGCCTCCAACCCATGTTCAGAGTACATGTTCCTGGATAATACAGCCTGTAACCTGGCTTCCATTAATCTGGCGCATTTCTTCGATCCTCAAACATTAATATTTGATGTTAAAGGTTTCGAGCATGCCTGCCGTGTATGGACCGTGGTTCTCGAAATTTCGGTATTGATGGCACAATTCCCATCCAAAGAAGTGGCACAGTTATCTTATGATTACCGCACACTTGGGTTGGGATATGCTAACCTTGGCTCCATGCTGATGGTTGCCGGAATTCCTTATGACAGTGATAAAGCCCGCGCAATTGGGGGTGCGATCACAGCAATCATGACCGGTACAGCTTATTCTACTTCCGCAGAAATGGCGAAGGAGCTGGGTACTTTCAAGAAATTTGAAGAAAACAAGAAGCATATGCTAAGGGTTATGCGTAACCACCGTTATGCTGCGTATAACAACGATGCTTACGAAGGACTTGAGATTGCGCCTCCGGGAATTGATCCTAAATTCTGCCCTGATTATTTGTTATCTGCGGCCTGCAATTCATGGGATAAAGCTGTTGAGCTTGGTGAGAAATACGGTTACCGTAATGCTCAGACTACAGTTATTGCACCTACAGGGACAATCGGTTTGGTAATGGATTGTGATACTACCGGTATCGAGCCTGATTTTGCATTGGTTAAATTCAAAAAATTATCTGGTGGAGGTTATTTCAAGATCATCAATCAGGGAGTTCCTGCAGCCTTGCGCAATCAGGGATACAAGGAGCATGAAATTGAAGCCATTGTGAATTATGCAAAAGGTGCAGCTACTTTACAGGGAGCTCCGCATATTAACTTCGACAGCCTGGCTGCCAAAGGATTTACTCAGGATGAACTCGAAAAAATTGATAAATCATTGCTCGCAGCCTTCGAAATAGGTTTTGTATTCAACCAGTGGAGTCTTGGTGAAGAGTGTTTAAACCGTTTAGGATTTAAATCTGAGCAATATTCTTCTCCTGATTTCAACCTTTTACGTGCGATCGGGTTTAACCGTCAGCAGATTGCAGAAGCAAATGAGTACATCTGCGGAACCATGACCGTTGAAGGTGCTCCATATTTGAAAGAAGAGCATTATCCAATCTTTGATTGTGCGAATAAATGCGGTCAGAAGGGCGAGCGTTACATTCATGCACATGGTCACATTAAAATGATGGCTGCGGCACAACCTTTCCTTTCAGGTGCGATCTCTAAAACTATCAACCTGCCAAATGAGGCTACGGTTGATGAAATTAAGGATTGCTATGAATTATCATGGAAGCTTGCTTTGAAAGCAAACGCGCTTTATCGCGATGGTTGTAAATTATCTCAGCCATTATCTACTAAATCATCCGACAGTAAAGAAGATAAGCTGGATACCGTAGAAGAAGTCCTTGGAGAGGCAGCAAATGTCAAGCTGAGTGATCTTACTGCTGAGCAGGTGCTTGATGCCGCCAGAGCGATCCTTGAGCGTTCTACCGATACTAAGTTCAAGCGTCAGTTATCCTCTGTTGTAGAGCGTAAAAACCTGCCTGGTAAACGTGGTGGCTTCACTCAGAAAGCTGCTGTCGGCGGACAAACCGTATTCGTTCGTACCGGAGAGTATGAAGATGGAACATTGGGAGAGATTTTTGTGGATATGCACAAAGAAGGTGCAACTTTCCGCTCCCTGATGAACTGCTTCTCCATCGCAGTTTCAGTTGGTCTGCAGTACGGAGTACCATTGGAAGAGTTTGTTGATAAATTTACCTTTACCCGTTTCGAGCCATCAGGTATGGTTACAGGGCACGATAATATCAAGAGTGCAACCTCTATTGTAGATTATATGTTCAGAATGCTGGGCTATGAGTACCTGGGTCGTACAGATCTGGTGCATGTAATCACTGAGCAGAAAGCCATTGTTGGAAATCCACAAATGACTGATAATGACGTGAATCCTGATACTTCAAACTCTTTTATTGAGGCGTCGGTTACCGTTTCCTCTACTACCTCAAGCATTAAACTGAAGCCTGTTCTGGATATTTCCGGCGGCGGTCAGTCTGACGCACCTGCTTGTGGTAACTGCGGTCATATCATGGTAAGATCAGGTACTTGTTATAAGTGTTTGAACTGCGGAACGCAGGGAGGATGCAGTTAAGCATAAAAATTTAAAGGCGAAAGCCAAAAGCTTAAAGCCCTGCCGGAAATGGCAGGGCTTTTTTTGTGCAGGAATATTAGAAAACAAATGAACATTAAAACTCATAATATAAATGACGCAGAAATTGCCGAAGTGATTTCTGACAGAATATTAATAAGCACTGCTGAAAATGGATTAGACTTATTGGGAAACTTATACTATCAGGGTTTTGACAAGATTGTAATTCATGAAGTAAATATCACCCCGGACTTTTTTGATCTTAAGAACGGAATTGCCGGAGAGATACTTCAGAAATTTTCAAATTACCGTGTTCGCTTAGCTACCGTGGGCGACCTCTCAAAATACCCAAGTAAAAGTTTAACTGACTTCATTTATGAAAGCAACAAAGGCAGACAAATAAACTTCGTAAATTCAAGGGCAGAAGCATTAAATGTACTTTCCGGAAAATGAATTCTTTAGCGTTGAAGTGAGATTTATTGATTGTCCAAACTAGCATTGTAATAGCGTTTAGTTGATCAATACTGGATTAAATCTTATACAGAGTTTTAACTATCATTAAACTGAAATAACCCCAATGGAAGCCATAAATCCCAAACAACTACTAAGGGATCCTGAACAAATCCCGGATGATAAATTATTTCAGCGTATTCTTGATAAACCCAATTACCATATTGTCGGGAAGATTGTCGAATTGTTTAAAGAAACGGGGCTTGCTCTCGAATGGAGATATTATAAAGACGGGAAAGCCTGGTTAGGGAAAGCAACTTACAAGAAAAAAACTATTCTTTGGTTATCTCTTTGGGATGAATCCATTAAAACGAGTTTCTACTTTACCGAAAAAACCCGTTCCGGTGTTTTAAATTTGCATATAGACCATAACGTTAAATCTTCCTTCGCTGCCGCAAAGTCAATAGGAAAACTAATCCCCCTGATTCTAGAAATAAAAAATATGGAAGCTTTGAAGGATTTAAAAAGTATAATAGAGTATAAGAAAAAGATGAAATAAGCACTCAATACAATGAAAGAAGCATTGCTCAATGAAATTCGCCTGGCATTAAGGAACAACTCTGACAATAAAATGCTGGAAACTTCAAGCCGTTTTTTTAAAAAAGGGGAAGAGGCATTGGTATATGGAGTCAAAACTGCCGAAGTCAACAAGATTGCAAAGGGATTTTACAGACAGATGAAAGGATATTCTAAGCAGGACATTTTTGCTGTTTGCGAAGAATTATGGAGATCTAAATATCTCGAGGAAGCTATTATTGCCTGTAAATTTTCGGAATCCCAGCATAAACTATATGAACCATCTGATTTTAAAATTTTCGAACATTGGGTGATGGATTATGTAAACAACTGGGCAGATTGTGACACCCTATGCAACCATACCATTGGAACATTTGTTATGATGTATCCTGAATACCTCAGCAACTTAAAGCAATGGGCTAAATTACCTGGTCGCTGGGCCAAAAGAGCTTCTGCTGTAACACTGATTATACCGGCCCGAAGGGGTAAGTTTCTGAAAGATATTTTTGAAATAGCAGATATTCTTCTTTTAGACAAGGACGATTTGGTACAAAAGGGCTATGGCTGGATGCTGAAGGCAGCAAGCGAAGTTCATCAAAAGGAAGTTTTTGATTATGTACATTCAAAAAAGGAAATAATGCCCCGGACAGCATTGCGTTATGCAATTGAAAAAATGCCGGAAGCATTAAAAGTAATCCTAATGAAAAGGTAAATTTGCGGTTCTGAAGTTTCCGGAGAATTTCCGTCAATTTTCTAAATTGATTTTTAAGAACAGTAGTGTGGACTTACTTTAAGGACAAACGGTTAGATTTGTTCAAATACGGATGTACCTGGATTAAATGATTAATTAAAAATCAGAGGCAATGGATACAATCCATACAAGCTAATTAAATAATTATGTCAATAACAAAAGAAGAGGAATTAATAGGGATGCAAAAGGCTAGTGAGGCAGTAGCTTTCACCCTGAAGGAAATGAGAAACTATGCTCAAGCCGGCATTAGCACAAAGCAATTGGATGACTATGGAGCAGCAATCCTGTCTGATTTTGGAGCAAAATCAGCTCCATTTTTAACTTATCAATTTCCGGGCTGCACCTGCATTAGTGTGAATAATGAGTTTTGCCATGGTATTCCATCCCACAAAAGAATACTGAAAGAGGGCGATTTAGTGAATATTGATGTTTCAGCAGAACTTAATGGGTTTTGGTCCGACAACGGTGGTTCATTTGTCGTAGGCGAAGATATTAACCAACACCAAAAATTAATAGATGCCTCAAAGCAGATTTTACATAAAGCAATATTCAATATAAAAGGCGGGGTTCGAATTTCAGACATAGGGCACCTTATAGAAACTGAAGCCAAAAAGCATGGCTATAAAGTGATAAAAAACCTCACCGGGCATGGAATAGGCAGAAGCCTTCACGAAGAACCTGGCGAAATAGCGAATTACCGGGACCGGTTTAATCCGACAAGATTTAAAAAGAATTCTGTTGTTGCAATTGAAACATTTATATCAACGACATCAACATTTGCCGAGACTCTGAATGACGGCTGGACAATGGTTGGAAATAGAGGAGGTTTTATGGCTCAGCATGAACATACCATTGTGGTTAC
>NZ_DASWXT010000121.1:0-12630 GCF_036405355.1 Daejeonella sp. | reverse complement strand
TACGATATATTGATTTAAGAGCTGTTTTATTATAATTTTCATAATTTTTCAACAATTTATGTTAATAAAAAAGTGATTTATAAGGCTAAAAGCAAATAGTGTCAATTGCTAAAAAAAATCGGTGTGAAAAACTAAAAAAATTCCGCTTCAATTTTTGTATACTTTTGTTGTTATGAGTTTAGAAAAGGATCAGGAATTTAATAAAAGTAACAAAAATACATTTTCATCTGAACGCCGTAACAGATTGAGTACAATCGCAAGCGGATTGGGAAAACTACCTCCTCAGGCACTTGATTTGGAAGAGGCCGTTCTGGGAGCGCTGATGCTCGAAAAAGATGCATTGTCTGCTGTTATTGATATATTAAAACCCGATGTTTTTTACAAGGATAGTCATCAGAAAATTTTTGAGGCTATACAGGCACTTTTTCAAAAATCCTCTCCTGTCGATATATTGACTGTTACAGCTCAGTTGCGTCAGCAGGGCGACCTTGAAATGATTGGCGGTGCTTACTATATCACTGAACTTACCAATCGTGTTGCATCAGCTGCAAACATCGAATATCATGCAAGAATTATCTCACAAAAATTTATTCAGCGTGAGTTGATCAGGATTTCGACTGAAATCATTAGTAATGCATATGAGGATACCACAGATATTTTCGATCTTCTGGATCATGCTGAAAAGAACCTGTTTGATATTGCCCAGAACAACCTGAGGAGAGATTCCAGAAAGATGGATGATATCATCCGGGAATCACTCGAAAACCTGGAAAAAATAAAAGATAAAGTAGACGGCTTAACAGGTGTACCATCAGGATTCACTGCTCTTGATCGTATTACTTCAGGATGGCAACCTTCTGATCTGGTAATTATTGCGGCAAGACCTGCAATGGGTAAAACTGCCTTTGTATTAAGTTGCGCCCGTAATGCTGCTGTGCAGTTCAATAAACCTGTGGTCTTTTTCTCACTGGAAATGTCTTCAGTTCAGTTAGTCAACCGTTTGATATCAGGAGAAACGGAAATTGAACAGGAAAAAATTCGAAAAGGTCATTTGGCAGAATGGGAATGGCAGAAACTTCACTCAAAAATCGGAACACTAACCGAAGCCCCATTGTTTATTGACGATACACCGGCATTGAATATTTTCGAATTCAGGGCAAAATGCAGACGCTTAAAAGCCCAGTACGATATTCAAATGATAATCATTGACTACCTGCAGCTGATGCATGGTAAAAATGATGGTAAAGGCGGCAACCGTGAGCAGGAGATTGGCAGCATTTCGAGAGCTTTAAAATCAGTGGCAAAAGAACTAAACGTACCGGTTATCGCTCTGTCGCAGTTGAGCAGAGCAGTAGAAACCCGGCCAGGAGCAGCTAAAAAGCCTATGCTATCAGATCTTCGAGAATCGGGATCTATTGAACAGGATGCGGATATGGTTCTCTTCCTGTACCGCCCGGAGTATTACGGGTTAACCGAAGATGAACAGGGACGTTCAACCATTGGTATAGGTGAAGTGATTGTGGCTAAACATAGAAATGGTGAAACAGGAACGGTTCCATTACGATTTGTTGGTAAATATGTGAAATTCGTTGATCTGGAAGAGGACTTCAGCAATGCTTCTGCAAGTAATCCTAATCCATTTGCCGGTATCAGTCCTTCCCAGGATTTTGAGAAACCGAACAACTTCATTATACGTCCTTCCAGAATGGATGATATGGATGATGAACAACCTTTTTAAATAAGGTCCTAAAAGGATTTTATTAAAGAAACAAACCCACTAACACTGCTGCCAGAATGATCAGTGGAGTTCTGATTTTGGTGAAGGCCAGTAAAAGGAAAGTACTTACAATCAGGCCTACTGAGAGGTAATTTATTCCGACAGGATGTATCAGCAGCAGAAATGCCGCACCCATAAATCCAACAGAAACCGCATTTATACCAGATAAGGAATTCTTAATTCTGGTTATTTTCTTCAGATCATTCCAGAATGGGACGATAAATAAGATGAGTATCAAACCAGGAAGGTTTATTCCAAGAACCGCAATTATACTACCCATAATCTGCCCATAAATACTAGCACCCGAATTTTTCATGGTCATGCCACCTACAAAGGAAGTAAATGAAAAAGTAGGCCCCGGCAAAGCTTGCTGAAAAGCATATCCTGAAAGGAATTGGTCCGAGCTAAGGTAACTCTTCATCTCAACGAATTCGGTATACATAAATGGTACAAGAACCTGCCCTCCTCCAAAAATCATAATTCCGTTACGGTAGAAATTCTCAAACATACGAATCGGCAAACTGAAAGGTGAAGTACGGTTAATGAGTGCACCCAGTCCGGCGAACAAAAGCAAAACACCAATAAAATAAGCAATCTTTTGAGGATTTATGTTCGAGAAAAGTCTGACTCTCAGGTCATTCTCTTCAACTTCTTTGTTGATGCTGGATGAGACGATACCTCCAATCAAAATAAGGATTGGAAATGCATACGCATTTCTCAATAGCAAAGTGGCAAACAATGAACCTGCAGCGAGCCAGAATGATGTTTTTGATTTCAAAACCTTCTCTCCGAAAGAATATGCTGCATAGGCTACAATACCAACTGCTACTGGCTGAACATAATGCAGTACCTGAGTAAATTTTTCCTTTTGCCCAAGTAAGGTATAACTTAATACCGCAAGGCACATCAATACCGTTGAAGGTAATATCCAGATAATGAAAGCGCTGATTGCGATTGGAAGTCCGCCAACTTTATAAGCAATTCCAATCAGAGTTTGTGTAGAGGATGGACCCGGAAGGATTTGAGTCAGAGCATTAAGCTCTAACAATTCATTTTCAGAGATATACTGACGTTTTTTGACGAAATTCTTGAGCATCATACCGATATGAGCCTGTGCTCCGCCAAATGCTGTCAGTGTAAACCATATTACATCAGTAAGAAAAATAAGCTGACGTTTTCTGAGCATAAAAATTAGTCGTCTTCGTAATCTAAACCATTTGCAGAATTATATACCGTCTGTAACTCCGAAAATGCGTGTCTATCCCCCCTTTTCCTTGCGACTTCCATCCCTTTTCTGTAAATATCTATCGCTTCCGGCTTTCTGTCAATAATTTCATACAATTTACCCAAATGATAATAAGTTCCAACATAATCAGGATGATTAGCGATCAGATCTTCAAAATAAAACAAAGCTTTTTCATGGTCATTGACATTAAAATACTCTGTTGCAAGCGCATATTTTAAAAAAGGATCTTCAGGTTCATTTTTAAGAAAATCCAAAAGCTTTTGTAAACGGATATGATGCATTTTAATTTGGCTTTTTTGAGTAGATTTGCAAAAACAGAAATCTATATGAAAGTATTAGTTTGTGTCAGTAATGTTCCAGATACTACAACAAAAGTAACTTTTAGCAGCGATAATACCCAATTCAATACTGCAGGTGTTCAATATATTTTGAATCCTTACGATGAAATTGCGCTAGCCCGTGCTATCGAGTTAACTGAGGGTGGAAAAGGCACAGTGACCATTATACATGTTGGGGAAATTAGTTCTGAACCAACCATAAGAAAAGCTCTTGCAATTGGTGCGGATGATGCTGTACGGATAAATGCAGCTCCACGCGATGCTTATTTTGTAGCAGCTCAGATTGCTGACTATGCTAAGGAAAAAGGCTTTGAAATGATCTTAACAGGAAGGGAATCAATTGATTACAATGGTTCTCAACTTGCATCAATGATTGGTGAGTTTATGGATATCCCATCCATTTCGATCATCAAAAAATTAGATATTGATGGCAATCAAGCCAATCTTGTTCGTGAAATTGAAGGTGGTAAGGAAATGCTGACAGTCTCATTCCCATTTGTTGCCAGTTGTGCAGAAGGTGTGGCTGAGCCTAAAATTCCCAATATGCGGGGGATCATGTCGGCAAGAACCAAACCATTGGAAGTCATTGAAGCTTCGTCAGTCGAAAAACTGCTGGATTTCAAATCCTATTCAATACCAGCACCCCGTGGCTCAGTGACAATGCTTAGTGCAGATGAAACAGAGAAACTTGTTGATCTGCTACATACAAAGTCCAAAGTTATTTAAAGCTATAATAAATTCATTAAGCCAATCAAGGCTATAAAGGAGAGAATATGTCAGTTTTAGTATATGTAGAGAATGCAGAGGGGAAATTCAAGAAATCTATCTTTGAGGTGGTTTCATACTCCGCTGCTATTGCAGAACAGTTAAAAACAGATTTGATCGCTATTTCGATAGGTAATGTAAGTCAGGCTGATCTGAGCAGTCTTGGAAAATATGGTGCTGCAAAAGTGCTCAATGTATCAAATGATAAATTAAAGTCCTTTGTCAATCAGGCCTATGCATCAATCATCGCTGAAGCCGCCAAAAAAGAAGGATCGACACTTGTTGTTTTCTCAAATACATTCAGTGCTAAGGGCCTTGCCCCTCGCGTAGCTGTAAAGCTTAAGGCCGGACTTGCCGATTCAGCTGTTGAATTACCCGAAATTGACAATGATAAGTTTTTGATAAAGAAAACAGCATTTTCAGGAAAAGCATTTGCAATTGTTGAATTGGTTTCTCCGATTAAGGTTATCACTCTGAATCCAAATTCATATCAGCTTAAAGAAAGTGGATCGGCCGGAAAAGTAGAGGATTTTACTCCTGAATTCAAGGAATCTGACTTTCGCACAATGATTACTGAGATTGTAAGAGCAAGTGATAAAATTGCACTACCCGATGCAGAACTTGTAGTTTCGGCAGGTCGCGGGATGAAAGGGCCTGAAAACTGGGGTATAATTGAGGAACTTGCTTCTGTACTGGGAGCAGCAACAGCCTGTTCTAAACCTGTTTCTGATGCCGGATGGCGTCCTCATGAAGAACATGTGGGCCAGACCGGAATCGCAGTCAGTCCTAACCTTTACATTGCCATTGGTATTTCTGGTGCAATACAACATCTTGCGGGAGTTAGTTCATCTAAAACTATTGTAGTAATCAACAAAGATCCTGAAGCACCCTTTTTTAAGGTTGCAGATTACGGAATTGTTGGAGATGCATTTGAAGTGGTCCCAAAATTAATTGAGGCGATCAAAGCTTATAAATCAAATTCCTAATCTCCGGTGCGCTTTTTTGAGCTCCTTTGATTTTTAGCTAATTTAATGAAGAAGATAAAATTAGATATTGTAGGCCTTTCTTACAGCCAAACTCAATCAGGGGCTTATGCACTCGTATTGGGTGAAATAAATGGGCGAAGAAGACTTCCCATTATTATTGGGGCTTTTGAAGCCCAGGCTATTGCAATCGAGATTGAGAAGATGACGCCAAGTCGTCCACTTACTCACGATCTATTCAAATCGCTCGCAGGTTCATACAACATTAACATACAGGAGATTATAATTTATAATCTGGTTGACGGAATATTTTTTGCCAAACTGATTTGTTCTGATGGTAAGAAAACTTCTGAGATTGATGCCAGGACTTCTGATGCTATTGCTTTGGCGGTACGTTTTGATTGTCCGATATATACCTATGAATTTATATTGGCTACTGCTGGAATAGTGATTGAAGGTAATGAATTTGTATTTCTTGAGAATATCGAAGCTCCTGCTGAAGAAAAGGCAGTTTCTGCGACTATCAATTTCAGCTCACTTACAGAAGATGAGCTAAAGGAAAAACTTAAAGACGCCCTGGCTGATGAAGCCTATGAAAAAGCTGCAAAAATACGTGATGAACTTTCAAGAAGAAAATCTTCATAATTTTCTTCTTGAAAGTATTAATTCTAATTCTTATTTCTAAATTTCACGTTTTAATCAGAATTTAATATTCTTATGGAGAGATTTACCGGACTGATTGGCGTTGTATTGATTTTTGCAATTGCATTTCTGATGTCCAACAATAGAAAGGCAATCAATTACAAATTGGTGTTTTCCGGTTTGGCGATACAAATCTCTCTAGCAGTATTCATACTTAAAATTCCAATAGGCAAAAGTATTTTCGCCTGGCTTGGTGATGCGGTTACAAAAATTCTGAACTTTTCACAGGCTGGAGCAGCATTTGTATTTGGCCCATTGGTCAATACAGCCAATATGAGCAAGGCTTTTGGAAATGGAAACGAATTTATCTTCTTCTTTAATATTATTCCAACGATCATTTTTGTTGCTGTATTAGTCAGTGTTGCCTATTATCTTGGCATTATGCAGCGCATCGTAAAGTTTATAGCCTATATCGTTTATAAATTAATGGGAGTCTCGGGTTCAGAGGCGCTTTCTAATGTGGCCAGTGCATTTGTGGGACAAGTTGAGGCACAGATTATGATCAAACCTTATTTAAAGGGCATGACCATGTCAGAATTATTAGCCTCTATGACTGGTAGTATGGCTTGCATCGCTGGTGGGGTCATGGCAGTGTATATTGCTCTTGGTGTGCCGGCAGAATACCTCATAGCTGCAAGTTTAATGGCTGCTCCTGCTGCATTAGTCATTTCCAAGATCGTTTGGCCCGAAACAGAAATCTCAGAAACTAAAGGAAGGGTATCTCTGGAAATTAAGAAAACAAATGCGAATCTGGTCGATGCTATCTCCCATGGTGCAAGCGATGGATTAAAAGTAGGTTTAAATGTTGTAGCTATGCTGATCGGGTTTATCGCTATCATCGCACTAGTTGATTTTGTACTGGGGAAAATTGGATTCGGACTTCATAGTCTGGGATTAAGTCTTTCTTTCGTTGGAATCAATTTACAGACACTAAGCCTTAACCAAATTCTGGGCTCACTTTTCTCAATATTTGCATACGCCATGGGAGTACCGGGCAAGGACATTCAAATAGCAGGGTCCTTAATGGGTACTAAAATGGTTATCAATGAATTTGTAGCTTATCTGGACCTTACAAAGATCAAAGAAACCCTTGATCCAAAAACCATACTGATTACCAGTTTTGCTTTGTGCGGGTTTGCGAATTTCAGCTCGATCGCTATTCAGGTTGGTGGAATTGGTGAATTATCTCCTGAGAGAAGAACCGACCTTGCCAAGTTTGGAATGCGGGCACTGATCTGTGGTACCCTGGCCTCATATCTTTCAGCAACAATCGCAGGAATTTTGATGTAGGATTAAATCAATCTGAGTTCGACGATATAAGAAAGAGCAAAAAATACGGTTACAATTGGTCAGATAATGCTCATAATCCACAATAATTTGATTTTTGAAATCAATACCTATTGTTATTGGCTGGTTCAGCCCTTTCCTCCGGCAAGGTTTATTTTACCCGGTGCGGTTTTTCATCGGGACGGACAGTCCGGAAAACAGAGCATCTGCTATTTGATATAAACCCGTGGCAGATATACCTTTTTTGCAATACGAAATTGTATGATATATACTGAACAGTTACAAAAACAACGGCAGAACAGGCGACTGTCGCGAACGAATAATCACAGACCTTGCTTTCTAAAACAAAAAAAAGTCAATCTAATTAGTCCTGATAGATTTTATATCGAAATTAGCTTAAATAAATAATTTTCATTTGTTCTCAATAAACTTGAGCCCTTCCATTTATAAAAAAACTCCTGTGGATTTTAGCCCAAGGAGTTTTTCTATAATTTTAGCAGCGAATTAACGATTTTTTAAATCTACATAGGTCCGAACTGTTTCACCCGTAAATATCTGTCTTGGTCTGCCAATTGGCTCTTTATTCTCACGCATTTCCTTCCATTGAGCAATCCATCCAGGTAAACGTCCTAAAGCAAAAAGCACAGTGAACATATCCGTTGGAAAGCCTAAAGCCCGGTAAATAATACCAGAATAGAAGTCTACATTTGGATAAAGCTTACGATCAACAAAATAAGGATCGTTCAAAGCTGCAGTTTCAAGTTTCTTTGCAATATCCAGAACCGGATCATCAATACCCAGTTTGTCAAGAATTTCATCACATGCTTTTTTAATAATTTTAGCACGCGGATCAAAATTTTTGTAAACACGATGACCAAATCCCATCAATCTGAAGCCATCGTTCTTATCCTTTGCTTTATTGATCCATTTATCGGTATCACCCCCATCATTTTTGATCTCCTCAAGCATCTCAATTACTGCCTGGTTGGCACCACCATGAAGCGGACCCCAAAGTGCTGAAATACCTGCTGATATGGATGCGTATAAATTACAGTCTGATGAACCTACCATTCGAACAGTTGAAGTTGAACAGTTTTGCTCATGATCGGCATGAAGAATGAATAAAACATTCATAGCCTTTACCACTACCGGATCGATTTCGATTTGTTCGGTACGCTGACCAAAGGTCATATTCAGAAAATTACTTACATAATCCAGGTTGTTCTGTGGATATATGATCGGATGTCCGAGTGATTTCTTATAAATCCAGGAAACCACTGTAGTCATTTTTGCAAATAACTTGATAATGGTCAGATTTTGCTCTTCCGGAGTTTGCTTTGCATTTAGTGATTCAGGATAAAAAGAAGAAAGGGAGCAGATTAGTGAAGAAAGCTGACCCATAGGATGGGATTTTGAAGGAAAGCCATCAAAAAACTTCTTCATATCCTCATGAACAAGAGTATGTCTTGAAATACTCGACTGAAAGGCATCAAGTTGCGTTTGATTTGGCAATTCACCATAAATCAGCAGATAAGCAACTTCGATAAATGTAGATTTCTCCGCTAACTCTTCAATACCATAGCCTCTGTATTTTAATATCCCGTCTTCCCCATCTAAAAATGTTATGGCACTTTTTGTTGCACCTGTATTTTTATATCCAGAATCAAGAGTTATATATCCGCTTGCGTCCCGAAGTTTAGAAATATCAATGGCCTTTTCACCTTCAGTACCAGTAATGATTGGCAGTTCGTAAATTTGTTCTCCTATTTTAAGGGATGCTGATTCTGACATAAAATTCTAATAGTTGATTCACAAAACTAATAATTATGTGCGCTTTTGACCTAATTTTGGCAAAAGCTTTTGCAATATTTTTGTTAAAAAATTAAAAAAGTATATAAATAGTAAAAGATTGACTGGTATTTATGGAGAAATGAATAAAAAAAAATCAAACCTTAAAACAGTCAAGAATTATTTCTTTGTTATAGTTTCTTTTACCTCACCGCAATGAAGCATCTCATCACCATAATACGGGTTCATTATTTCCTCCTGTGAAGATAGCCAGTATCCACCTTCTCCTTCGTTGGCCATCGGACAATATTGAACATAAATACTACCAGAAGATATCTCAGATTGTTTAAACAAAGTAATTACATCATTACTTAGGGCAGTAAAGGTGGTACGTTGCTCTGAAAGATCTGTACTGGCGGCAATTTTATCAGCTAAAACTGCGGTATTTTCAGATCCTTTAACCTTACGCAGAGCAATGGCAAGCTCTGATGCTGCTGTTCGTGCTTCTGATGCATTTGATGTAACAAGTACATTCTTAAGATCCTCATAATATTTAAAGGCCTGATTGATTGATGTGTCTCTTAATTCAACTTCAACTGCAGGTACCGTCACAAGCGAATCACCTGCAGGAGTCTCTTTGTTTTCCTGAGTCTGGTTGCAGGCTGCAAATAGAGCCACTAATGCAAAAATTGAAATACTAAGTTTTATATTATACATGGTAATTGGATTTTTATAGCTCAAATATCGAAATTTTATTGAAAGAAGATAAGAAATGGGGGTATCTAACCAAAAGAAGGCCCGTTTTGGTTAGAAAATTTAATTATTTACCTTTTAAGTATAAGATAACCTCTGTTAATATTTTTGGTTCTAACACCATCATTCGTTTTGAATGTATTAACGATATAGAAATAGACTCCATCTGTCAAAGGCGCCTCAGAATTGACAAACAGACCTTTATTCGCATAGCCTTTAAATATCCTGTCACTGCTATTGTATGCTTTAATATAAAATAATTCATTGCCCCATCTGTTGAATATAATAACCTCATTATCAGGATACTCTTCAATATTCCTGATAGTGAAATATTCATTTCCAAGACCGTCGCCGTTTGGTGACAGAAGTGGATCAATCTCTATATCCTGATTAATAGGTTCTACACCCGGAACATCAGTTATTGGTGGAGGAGGATATACATCATTGATCGTTACCAGAGCTCCATTACCTATTTTAACTGCAGCATTAGAAACTGTCTTTATCCTTATTTTGATGTCCTCAACTCCCTCTTCAAATGCATCATTTAATACGGCAATCGTAATCTTATCAGTTGTAGATAATGAACCTTTAGGTATTTTTAAACCCTGATAATTATCGAGAAGCAAATAATCCTTTTCCTTTTCTGCTTTTCCACTGTATTCGAGTGTTACGAAAACATCTTCAGGAAATGTTTGCCTTAATCTGGCTGTAATACTGACCTTGGCCCCTTCTTTAACTGAAGAAATTTCGGGGTTCAGACTTACAAGGGAAACAGGACTTACAGTTATTTGCACATTTGCTGTTTTACAATTTCCGCTGATATTACAAATCTGGTAAGTAAACTTAGTTTGTCCATTAAAACCACTATCTGGCTGGAAACTAAATTTTCCATCCTGATTGAAAACAATCTTTCCATTCCCTGGTTCTGACAATTTAAGAAAAGTCAATTTTTCATTATTAGGGTCGGAATCATTTGGGGATACATCACCCGTAAAAGGAACTTGCTGCTCAGTTTTAAAGTTATCATCCCGCGCGATCGGTGAGCAATCTCCATATAAAATCTCAGTTTCGGCTTTGAGGGAACAGCCATTTGAATCTATAATTAGCAGAGCATATTTACCCGGTTTGACGTTCTTTATTTCAGGATTATTTAAATCTTTATTCTCATTCCAGATCAGGATGAATGGCGCCTTCCCTCCTTTTATATTTGCTGTAATGCTACCATCGGAAGTATTCTGACATGAAGCATTTTTTACTATGAATGAAACGGACATTCGTTCAGGCTGGGTTATTGAAATTTCTAATTTATTAGTACAGGAGTTCGCGTCTGTTACAGTTACTAAATAGTTTCCAGCTTTAATCCCGGTCAGATTCCTTGTAATCTGACCTGAACTCCAGATGTAAGAATAAGGTGCAGTTCCACCCGAAACCGTCAGATTGATTGCGCCGGTGCTTTCTCCAAAGCAGTTGATATTAGTCTGAGTACTGCTCAAAGTAAGAGCTGCTAATGGTTGAGTGATCAGAATTGTTTCTGTAGCACTACAACCTTTTGAATCAGTGACCGTAACGGTGTAAGAACCTGCTGTCAAAGAACCTATATCTTCCGTTGTCTGACCAGAACTCCAGCTGTAAGAATATGGTGCAGTTCCGCCCGAAACCGTCAGATTGATTGCGCCGGTACTCTCTCCAAAGCAGTTGATATTAGCTTGAGTACTGCTCAAAGTAAGAGCTGCCAATGGTGGAGTAATCTGAATCGTTTTTGTAGCAGTACATCCTTTAGAATCAGTAACCGTAACGGTATAAGAACCTGCTGTCAGGCTACTCAGATCCTCTGTTGTCTGACCAGAACTCCAGCTGTAAGAATATGGTGCTGTTCCGCCTGTTACTGTCAGATTGATCGCACCGGTACTTTCCCCAAAGCAATTGATATTGGTTTGAGCTGCGGTTAAGGATAAAACTGCGGCAGGTTGAGTGATCAGAATCGTTTCTGTAGCAGTACATCCTTTAGAATCAGTGACCGTAACGGTGTAAGAACCTGCTGTCAAAGAACCTATATCTTCCGTTGTCTGACCAGAACTCCAGCTGTAAGAATATGGTGCTGTTCCGCCCGAAACTGTCAGATTGATCGCACCGGTACTCTCTCCGAAGCAGTTAATATTAGTTTGAGTCGTGGTTAAAGTAAGAGCTGCCAATGGTTGAGTGATCAGAATTGTTTCTGTAGCAGTACATCCTTTGGAATCAGTAACTGTAACGGTGTAAGAACCTGCTGTCAGGCTACTCAGATCTTCTGTCGACTGACCGGAACTCCAGCTGTAAGAATATGGTGCAGTTCCACCCGAAACTGCCAGATTAATTGCACCGGTACTCTCTCCAAAGCAGTTGATATTAGTTTGAGTACTGCTCAAAGTAAGAGCTGCCAATGGTTGAGTAATCAGAATCGTTTCTGTAGCAGTACAACCTTTGGAATCAGTAAACGTAACGGTGTAAGAACCTGCTGTCAAAGAACTTATATCCTCTGTCGACTGACCTGAACTCCAGTTGTAAGAATATGGAGCTGTTCCTCCGGAAACTGTCAGATTAATTGCACCGGTACTCTCTCCAAAGCAATTGATATTAGCTTGAGTACTGCTCAAAGTAAGAGCTGCCAATGGTTGAGTAATCAGAATCGTTTCTGTAGCAGTACAACCTTTTGAATCAGTAACCGTAACGGTGTAAGAACCTGCTGCCAAAGAACTTATGTCTTCCGTTGTCTGACCTGAATTCCAGCTGTAAGAATATGGTGCAGTTCCGCCCGAAACCGTCAGATTGATTGCGCCGGTACTCTCTCCAAAGCAATTGACATTAGTTTGGGTACTGCTCAAAGTAAGAGCTGCCAATGGTTGAGTGATCAGAATTGTTTCTGTAGCAGTACATCCTTTGGAATCAGTAACTGTAACGGTGTAAGAACCTGCTATCAAAGAACTCAGATCCTCTGTCGACTGACCGGAACTC
>NZ_DASWXT010000120.1:0-40455 GCF_036405355.1 Daejeonella sp. | reverse complement strand
CAAACTATGCCTCTTAGTGGTAAGTTGAACACCTTTACCGGAGGTTTATTACTGGGCGCACAATGGAAGTTGGGAGGAAGAGTTTACCTCGACTGGTGGATGCTTGGCCCGCAATATGGTTCATCAGATGGTAAACTTGATGGAAAGAAAACACTGAATGCTCAGGAACAACAGGAATTAAGAAACGAACTGCAGGATATTGATATTCCATTTGCTGAAACAACAACAACCGTTGATGCTAATGGCGCCAGATTGGATATAAAAGGTCCCTGGGCCGGTTTGAGAGCCGGTTTATGTCTTGGAATCCGCTTCTAATCGATTTTTATTTAAAGAAATGCGGATTTTTCTTAAAATCCGGCATTTCTTTTTAATTTAAACAAGAATTTGCTTTCTTGTTCATGTATACTGGGTTCAAAAGTACTTTAAAGAGGGTTTATCTTCTCTTTATTCTTGCAGGATGGTTTATGATTTTTGGCAGTGCCACAGCAGGGGCTGACGAAGAACTGCGTCAACTTGCATTACGTACTCAGGTAAAACTAAATACTCTCCATAATGCTGAGCCAGAATCAGCAAAGATCAGGCAATTTGAGTTGCTTTTGAACGAAGAAGGTTTTCTGAGATACCGCCGGACCTATACTAACGGTAAACAGGAATATTATTCTTTCAATCTGATGCGCATCAAATCCATTGATTACCTCGGGAATACTTTATCAGGAGATCTGTCAATTCAAACACTGGAAGATGATGTAATCGTGCAAACATTTAACGACCGAAGTGGTAACGTCGATTCGATGGCTACCCATTTTCGCCTTCCATTAAATAGTGTTGAGGCTGAAGATCTTGCATCTCTCCATAATGACCTGCTCGAAATGAAGCGGCTTCTGGACCGCAATAAGTGAGGGATACTCTGAAATTATTTTTTAATTATACCCCTTTATGGGTATTTCTATTCTGGTTGGGGAACTGTAAATTCGGTTGCTTTAAACTCTAATCAGATTTAATACCTTAAAAAGCGATTATTAAGGATTGGATTGGTTAACTTTTATTAATTTGAAGGTACTTTCTAAATTGAAAGTACCTTTTTTTATTATATCCGAAGTTTATAGTCCGTTTGCTCTTGCGGTAATTTCGGCAATATCCAGTACCTTGACTTCCTGCTCTTTATTATAGTTCTTTACTCCATCACTCAGCATGGTCATGCAAAAAGGGCAGGAGGATGCTACTATATTAGGATTCAGTGCCAATGCCTCGTCGATTCGTTCAATATTGATATCTTTTTTTCCTTTTTCTGGCTCTTTGAACATTTGAGCACCACCGGCACCACAGCATAGACCGTTTGATTTACAGCGTTTCATTTCAACAAGATCGGCATCCAGAATTTCAAGAGCTTTTCGGGGTGCCTCATATACATTATTGGCTCTGCCCAGATAACAGGGATCGTGGAAGGTGATTTTTTTCCCTTTGAACGACCCTCCGCCCTCTGCTTTTAATTTGCCTTCATCTATCAGTTGCTGTATGAGCTGTGAATGATGGATCACCTCATAATTGCCGCCCAATCCTGGGTATTCATTTCTCAGGGTGTTAAAACAATGCGGACATCCGGTTACTATCTTTTTGATATTGTACCCATCCAGAACCTGGATATTACTCATAGCCTGCATCTGAAAAAGAAATTCATTTCCAGCACGTTTGGCCGGATCTCCGGTACAGCTTTCTTCTGTACCCAGAACTGCAAATTTAATTCCTACATGCTGCAAAATTTTGCAGATATCCCGCGTAATTTTCTGTGCCCGTTCATCAAAACTGCCTGCACACCCAACCCAGAATAAAATCTCCGGATTCTCACCTTTTGCAGCCATTTCGGCCATTGTTGGAACTGTTAATTTGTCCATTTTTTTTAGTTATGAGCTATCAGCTATGAGCTATGAGCTTTCAGTTTCCTATTCGTTTTTCCTATTCGTTATTTCCTATTCCCCATTCCCCATTCCCTATTTCTCCTCCGCCCAATTCATCCTATCCACCGCCGCATATTTCCATGGAGCACCATTATTCTCTACATTTCCGAACATCGCATTGATACTCGCAGGAGCCTGTGATTCTTCCATCACTGCAAATCTTCGCAGTTCTACGATAATGGAAAGCGGGTCAATATTTACCGGACAGGCATCGGTACAGGCATTGCAGGTCGTGCAGGCCCAGATTTCTTCTCTGGAAATATAGCTGTCTAATAAAGATTTTCCATCCTGATGATCCTTGCCATGCTTATCAATGTTTTTTCCAATTTCTTCCATCCGGTCGCGGGTATCCATCATGATCTTGCGAGGTGAAAGCAGCTTACCTGTAATATTTGCCGGGCATACGGAAGTGCATCGTCCACATTCAGTACAGGTATAAGCATCCATTAAATTTTTCCAGCTCAGGTCGCCGATATCTTTGGCACCGAAACGCCCGCCTTCAGGTACAGGCTCGGGAGTATACGCTGGATCCAGCATTGCTTTGACCTCATTGCTCACAGAAGCCATATTAGTAAATTCTCCTTTAGGCTCCAGATTTGAATAATAGGTATTCGGGAAAGCCAGAATGATATGGAAATGTTTGGAGTAGGGCAGGTAGTTTAAAAATGCAAAAATTCCGATGATATGGAACCACCAGCAGGATCGTTCGATAGCAATCAATGCAGTTTCTGAATCGGGCAGGAGTGGAACAAGAAAACTGCTTACGGGGAAAGATCCTGCATTAATATAATGTAAAGCACCTATTTGCTGAAGTTTATAATCAGCCGCATTCATGGTTAAAAATGCACCCATTAATAGAACTTCCACTATCAGAATAATATTTGCATCAGAGCGGGGCCATTTGCCCATTTCAGTGCCGCTAAAACGTTTTAAGTGAACAATATTCCTGCGCGCAAAGAAAACGATGACCCCGATCAATACCAGTGCTGCCAGCACTTCGAAAGAGGCGATCAGAACATTGTAGAGTCCGCCCAGGGGGGCTGCAAAAATGCGGTGCGTTCCAAAGAGCCCGTCGATGATGATTTCAAGTACCTCAAGATTTATAATTACAAAGCCAATATAAACAAAGAGGTGTAATACAAAAGCTACCGGACGTTTAGCCATTTTCGACTGGCCGAAAGCTACCTTTAGCATAATAGCCAGGCGTTCTGATGGCCGGTCTGAACGATCAAGAGGTCTGCCCAGATTAATATTCCGGATAATCTTGCGCACGTTCAGACTGAAAAGTGCGATAGCTGCTGCAGCAATGATCAAAAAAAGGATTTGTAGAACCATATGCTTATAGGTTAATAGGTAAAAATAAACATTATCCTTTAAATCAATTACTATGCAAGCATAATATTTTTTTATTTGCTCATTTTTTAGCTTTTAACTTTCTGCCATTAGCTTTATGCTTTTAGAATGGAGTTCTAATCGCAAATGGTCCTTTTGCAGTGCTGCTGTCCCAATGAAAAACAGCACCGGGTAAAATAAACCTTGCCGTAGGATGTAGCTTCCGGCTATTCGTAATTTGAAATAAAACGCGATTTCATGCCGGAACTACTCCGGAGGAAAGGGCTGAACTTGCCTATAACACACAGGTACTGGTTTCCAAAATCAAATTAATTAGCTCCAGAGATCTATCTGAACAATTATATGCCTGTCTATTTACCTTCCTTAAATCGAATTCAGAAAATTATTATTTCAGATGATGCTTATTATTCTAATTCCACCAATACGTAAATTTCAGCACCAGGGCACGGTTCCGTATGGCAAATGGAGAGGGGTAATAATTGTCGGTAAACACAAGAAATAGATCGCTTGCCGGCTTATACCGCCATTGAAAGCGGGTATTTACATTCAGGTTCTTCTGCTGGTTGTTGTACTGAATGAAGGTGGTAAAAAACAGTTTATTACTGAAGGTAACATCAGTCCGGGGACCAACAAGCCATAAATTGGTTGTACCCCAGGGTTGAGGCAAAACGATATGGTTATAGCTGGTGCTCATCGCTATGTTGACATAGGGCTGAAAGCGGTAGCCAAGGTCTGCCGTTAGATTCAAACGGGTTCCATCAGCAAAATAGCCCCCATACTGACCTGAAAAAGAGTAGGTATAAAGTTTCTGTGGCTTGGAGAAGTAATTTGCTCCCCAGGTATTCCATGAATGCTCTGTTCCGGTGCTTAAACTGCCTTTTCCTGTGTTTATCGGGTCAAAAGGTCGGAGCAAACGAATGAAATTATCGGAAGTCCATACCTCAAATGTGCTCTGGTTCCGGTGTGTGAATTTATAATTGAATGAGGTTTCATTATCTGTCTGACTGAAAGATTTGTTAAAATAAAGTGTTGAGCTCAAAATCGGCCCGTGGTTCAATATTTTACCAGCTTTCGGGAAGAACAGATAACTGATTTTAGGATTCAGTTTGATGTAATTAATACGGGGTACATAACCAACTTCTGCGGTATAATTTTCGCCCACATATTCATGCTGCCAACTCAGGAGCCATTTTTTACTGCTGTATTGCAGGTTGGCGGCATGCACGAGGTCATCACTGTTTTTAACAGGCCCGAACGACTTGACAAACATTGATTTCCCTGTCCAGAGGTTATTGGTTGAAGCAAGATTGTATTCCAGTCCGACATTCCGGTTAAAGGCATTATAGGCCGGTTTCCCGGGATGCATCGCCGGGTCATAATTAAGTGATTGCTTGTTTACGAACATAAAGCGGATGTTGGAGCGCGAGAATACTCTTCGTTGCAAGGCAAGAACCGCAAAATTCTGAGCGGGAAGTCCCGTTTCATCCATACTTTTGGTCTGCATATCCATCGCTCCGATACGCCATTTCTTATTCAGACTACCACTCAGGCGAGCCCCAAATTCGATAGGTACCCCCAGTCCGATTCTTCGCGAAAAGAATGGCCTGATTGTAGAATAGCCGAAATTTGCAAAGAGATCAGCATTTTCGAGAAAGAATTGCCGGCGTTCAGGGAAGAAGAGTTCGAAACGATCCAGGTTAGTGACCTGTTTATCCACTTCAATCTGTGAAAAATCAGGGTTTACCGTAAGATCCAGATTTAAAGATGAAGTAATACCGATTTTTGCATCAGCACCAATATCCCTTTTAAATTTAGTACTGGTATTGTTCTCATAATCTTTGGTTAATCCTCCTAAAACATAAGGAATTACAGAGATATTGGTTCCGGCTTCAGGCGGCGGATTATCCCAGATCAGATTTCCGGTATAAGCCAGTGAGGCCACATTAAACTGTCTTGGAATTTTTGCCCAGGCCGATTTTTCGGGAGCCTTGATATCTAATCTGGCGAAATTAATTCCCCAGTTTTGGATACCTTTTTTATAACGGATTGATTTAAAGGGTATAGCGGCCTCAAAAACCCAGCGATCGGCATAATGCTTCACCTCCGAATACCATTTATTGTCCCAGCTCAGGTCGTAGCCATTGCTATTGAATATAAGACCATCCCATTGTGCACCAGCAGCATTCACACCAAAGGTAAATCCATTGGTCTGGTCGTCGAATGGATCTACAATAAGCAAAAAATTATCATTTTTGGTGTAGGAAAAATCCCGTCTCAGCGATTCAACTGCATAATTTGTATTTGGCTTGGGTTCATAACAGATCGCAGAAATATAAAGATTATGCTGGTCGTAGGTCATGCGAACAGTAGTTCTGACTTGTGCATAACTGGTGTCCATCGGACTAACCATAAAAAAGTTAGCAGCCGAATCCCTTACATTCCAGGCTTCCTCGTCTATAAAACCATCGATTACGATAGGAAGTTTGGTTTCAGAAATATGAAGTTTGTAGGCGCTGTTTATTTTTTGGGAATAAAGTTGGGTGCCGGAAAAAATACAAAGTATGAACAGGAATAAATATCTCAAAACAACAAATAGTATAGCGGTTAAATCCCCAGGGAATTGGGTTAAAATTAACAAAAAAGAGCAGATACCTGATGATATTTAATTACATAAAATCAATTAATTCCGCTATCTAGTGTATTATTTCTGCAACATGTTTCCTGATATTTTCGCCAATTTTATCAATAGGGAGATCGTCAGGGTCAATCCCGAATGGATCTTCAATTGATTCAGCAATTAACTCCAGTGAGGCCATTACATAAAAGATGAAGGGTACTGCTGCGATGACGAAATAGCCCATTGAAAAAACGAAACCAACCGGAAGAGTAAGTACATAAATGAAGATGAACTTTTTTATAAATGAGCTGTAAGACATTGGGATAGGGGTATTCTTTATCCGTTCACAAGCCCCACATACATCAGCCAGGGTATTCAGTTCAGTATTGATCACAATCAACTGGTCGCCGCTGATTACCCCATCCTGATACAGATTATTGCTGCGGCTAAAGATCATTGAGGCTACCTGATTGGGGCCATGTTTCTGTACATCGAGTGTTTCAAATTCGGGATGTTCAATCTCATCCAGCATGAACCGGGTTTTGTTGGAGCGAAGGTGTTCGAATAGGGTATCTGCAAACAAAGGAATCGCTTTTTTATAGAAACTGCGGTTCACGCGGTCATCCGGCTTAAGAAATGCGTTCATCTTTATAGCGAGCATCCGGCTTATATTGGTCAGTGTTCCCCATTGTTTACGGGCTTCCCACCAACGATCGTATGCCGTATTTGTTCGGAATACCAGTAAAATAGACATTACAAAACCTAAGAGATTATGGACGATGGTGATATTTTTTACCCAGCTAACATCCGAAAGCTTGATATATTCCAGCTCCAGATAAGCAATACCTGCAGAATATGCAGCCAGAGCTAGTATAAGCGGAAATAACTTCCGGGCTGTATCAGACTTATGTAGATAAAAGGTTGCGTAGAACCAGTCTTTTGGATTATAAACGATCATATCGCAAATTAAGGAAATGAAAGGGGATTTAGGAAATTAGCAAATTAGAGAATTAGCAAATGAGGGACAATTTGTCGATTTGTTGATTTGTCCATTTGTCGATATGGGAAAGACTTACGAAATCACCTGGGGGAGCGGAAAGAAGATTTCGTCAGTCGCAAATGGGGACCCGATAGCTATCGGGTAGGGAATAGGAATTGACTCTTAATGTCCTAACCAACAACTAACAACCAACAACTAACCAACTACCAAATATTCACAAAAAACCTGCAAATTTGCTTGAGAGGGTAAATAAAGAAATTATGAAAGTCCCATTTACAGATCTGAAAAAGGAGTTTAAACGAGTCTTACTCAGCCTCTCATTTACTGAAGAAAAAGCTGAATTATGTGCCACCATCTTTGCCGGAAATAGCAGGGATGGGGTGTATTCCCATGGTTTAAACCGTTTTTCTGCATTTGTTAATACAGTAAAAGAAGGGGCAGTTGATATCCACGCGGAGCCCGGCTTTGTTGAATCATATGGTATGATTGAGATATGGGATGGTAATTCGGGTGCTGGGATGTACAATGCAACAAAGGCGATGAACAGGGCAATTGAGCTTGCTAAAACCAATGGGATTGGTTGCCTGGCTATGCGGAACACAAATCATTGGATGCGCGGTGGAACTTATGGCTGGCAGGCCGCAGATGCAGGTTGTATCGGCATCTGTTTTACAAATACAATGGCCAATATGCCACCCTGGGGAGGTAAAGAACCCCGTTTGGGGAACAATCCTTTGATTATTGCCGTTCCTCGTACAGAGGGTCATATCGTGCTTGATATGGCTATGTCTCAATTCTCCTATGGTAAGTTACAGCAAAGCAGTTTGAAAAAGGAAGAATTGCCGGTTTACGGTGGCTATGATGAGGAGGGGAATTTAACCAATGATCCTTCGGCAATAATAAAATCCAGAAGAGCCTTGCCTATTGGTTATTGGAAGGGATCTGGTTTGGCTTTTATTCTGGATGTCTTGCTTACTGCAATCAGTGGGGGAAAGTCCACAGCAGCGATTAATTCTACTGTTAAAGAATCCGGGGTGTCCCAGTTTTTCCTGTGTTTATACAAGAGTGATTACAATCAAATGCTTATTGATGAGATCATCAGGTATACAAAATCAAGTGCTCCGGCAGGACCTGGTGGGCATATCAGCTATCCGGGAGAAAATACACTGGCGACGCGCAGAATGAATGAGCTGAATGGTATTCCGGTGGATAAAAGAATATGGGAAGAGCTTTTGAAAATGTAAGAAAGCTTTCGCAAAGACGCAGAGACGCAAAACATGTCATATAAAAAGTATGATTTTATGCAGTCTGTAGCACTTTGCGTTTTAGGGGGTAAAATCTGAAAATCTAAAGGATAAAGAAGGAAATCTATCCCAAAGCAACATCCAGCAGCATCATTAATGCAAATCCTGTCATCACGCCAATGCTGGATAGATCAGTCTCGCCACCGGTTTGGGATTCAGGTATCAATTCTTCAACAACAACAAAGATCATCGCACCGGCTGCAAAAGATAGGGCATATGGAAGGATGGGAGTGATTGTAACAACGAGATAAGCTCCCAGAACTCCAGCCAGAGGTTCTACCATTCCTGATAACTGTCCGTATAAAAATGCCTTTCTTCTCGACAAACCTTCACGTCGTAGCGGAACCGAAACCGCAGTGCCTTCAGGGAAGTTCTGCAAACCAATTCCAATAGCCAGAACAACAGCACCCGAAAGTACGCCTAAATCCGGATTGTTGGTTAAGGCTCCAAAGGCCACTCCAATAGCTAATCCCTCGGGAATATTGTGTAGTGTAATCGCGAGCACTAATAAAATACTCCTATCCCATGAGGTTTTAATTCCTTCTGATTTATCGATGGACAATCTGGAATGCAAGTGCGGCAATATTTTATCGATCAGCAGGATAAATGCACCGCCTGCTAAAAAACCGGTAACAGCAGGCAGCCAGGGATATTGGGAGTCCTTTTCCATTTCTATTGCAGGAGCCAGGAGCGACCAGTAACTGGCGGCAATCATAACCCCTGCGGCAAAGCCCAGCATTAAATTCAGAACTCTCCTGTTTATTGTTTTGAAAAAAAAGACGAGTGAAGCTCCTAAAGCAGTAACTGCCCAGGTAAAAAGCGTCGCCATGAAGGCTAAAAATATGGGGTTATAGTCGAGTAACCAGCTGATATCCATTCGTAATGCTGCACAAATTTATTGTGAAAATATTAAAAGATCATGGAGCATCAAAAATTAAAAAACGGGTGGACAGAGACTGCTGAACTTGTACAAAAGCCCACCCATCACATTTTTATATCATTCCGTCACATTTATTATTAGTTGAGGTAAGAGCTGGCTAACATTGTTCCATGATGAAACACAATGGATAAGAACGATGAAACGATCTTCTAGCGGAATAAGCTAAGCAGCGAGCTCCTGATATAACCGATGGCAAATTTAAAATCTAAACTTAAGCACAATTAAACTTCATGAATTATGAAATTATTAATCTTAATCTTCTCTTTACTGTTTTCAGCAGTTGATGAGGGATATGCGCAATGCGGCAAAAATATACGCCTGACTTCTTCAAAGACCATTCACATGGATCGAAATGGGATTATAACCCGAACAGAAGTTGAAAGATCTGTTGTTGAGATCAACGAATTGCTGATTACGATAAACGTCAGGGATGAATCTAAAACAGAATGTAATATAAAATCGATTGAATGTAACTGGGATATTCCATTCAAAAAGGGCAAAACACTAATTAAAGCAACAATAACTACCGGCGATGGAGAGCTTAAGAATGTAGTACTTACTATTCAAGGCATCGATGGACAATTATTTCTTTTATCTGAAATGGAAGACCAGGCTGACAAATTAGTAAAAGTCATCATCGATACGTTCGAGGAGGGGTTTAAATAACAGCTCTTTGGCAGAGCAAAGGAAGAAAATCCTTGTGTCGCTGGTTCGTCCCGATAGCTATCGGGACCAGTTGTTGCACAAAAGATACAAGGATAGTTTTTCAGTTTAAACTGAGGTTCAGTCTTTTGTGCCTTATGGCCACAGAACACGAGAACAAATATTTATAGCTGGAAGTAAATCCTAACAGAAATTTTCAAATATTATTTTCTTAAACGAAAAAAGACAAACATTTGCTTCCCGAACAAAACGGGTATGGTCCGGGACCATAGCTCTTTGGCAGAGCAAAGGAAAAAAATCCTTGTGTCGCTGGTTTGTCCCGATAGCTATCGGGACCAGCTGGTACCGATTAAGACCTATTCCATTGTAAACTGATGTTCAGTACTTTGTACCTGGTTACATCAGATCATGAAAACAATTAATAATTCAAGAAAATATATCATGAGAGAAATTTCAAATATTATTTTCTGAAACGAAAAAAGACAAACATTTGCTTCCCGAACAAAACGGGTATGGTCCGGTACCATAGCTCTTTGGTAGAGCAAAGGAAGAAAATCCTTGTGTCGCTGGTTCGTCCCGATAGCTATCGGGACCAGCTGGTACCGATTAAGACCTATTCCATTGTAAACTGATGTTCAGTACTTTGTACCTGGTTACATCATATCATGAAAACAATTAATAATTCATGAAAATATATCATGAGAGAAATTTTCAAATATTATTTTCTGAAACGAAAAAAGAAACTACATTTGCAGTCCCGAACAAAACGGGTATGGTCCGGTACCATAGCTCAGTTGGTAGAGCAAAGGACTGAAAATCCTTGTGTCGCTGGTTCGATTCCAGCTGGTACCACTTGAAAATAATGAAACCGGCTAATTCTTAATGAGTTAGCCGGTTTTTTATTTAGGAGGGTGTAAATTGTGGTGCAGTTATTGGGCAATCAAATAGCCCAGATTCTAAGAAAAATCAGGAGAGATAGTACTTAATCTCACCTGATTTGATCAGTTATATGGCGATTTGAAGCCTTCTAACATTGTCTCTTACTAAAAATCGACTAAAGTCCTCTTCATTAATTGTTAATGATTTCATCAATTCATCTTTGGTGTAACCCATGTCGTTTAAGTATGAGTCTACCATTTTTTTTAAGATTTTAGGTTCATCTAAAGGAACATCTGTCTTTTCAGACTTTCTTTCATTGTATCTGCTTAACTCAATCATTAGATGTGTGTACTTATCTTTAGTGATACATCCCAGATCAGAGGCTCGACGAATGATTGCACTTTTTGAAACGTTCCAGTAATTTTTTAAATCTGTCAACTTCGAATACGTCAATCGGTACAGATCTGAAATACATTCGTCTGCAGGCATGAGGAATTCTGATGCAAACCGATTCGCTTCGTTTTCTACATTTCTATATGGATCTGTATCTGAAAAAGGAATATGGCATATAATGTGACATAATTCGTGTGCAATAGTAAATCGCTTTCGATAATTCGGCATTTTGCCATTTACTACTATAACTCTTGTTCCGGCAGCAGTAATAATGGTTGTACCATCAAACTTATCAGGACATTCACTAAGGAAATAAACTATAATGCCCCTCTTTTCAAGAACATTAATTAAAGCATCAATTGGACCTTTAGAAATGCCAAAGAAAATCCGAATACGTTTAGCGATAGTTTCAGGGGTGTTGGTGTGTTCAATTTCGATCTCCGGAATTACAAAATCAGGGATATCAATCTCGGCCAGCATATCATTGAGCCAAAGACGTAGGAGATTAAAATTAGCTTCAAGTTCATATTGTTTCTTTTTTGGCAGCGTTGCCTTTTTTCTGTAAAAATACTCCACTTGAGTACCTTTTGGTTCTGGCCTTTTGAAAAAATCTAAAGGGAAATTTAAAGTATTTGCGATTTCGCTGATTTGTTCTTCATTTACATTTATTATCCCTTTTTCCATTCGTGAATAATTAGCCTGGCTAATTCTGTCAAGCTGATTTGCCAGCTCGGCTTGGGTCAAACCTCGTGCCTCACGGCCGAGGATTAACATTTTAGGGTTAATGGTTTCCATTTGGTTTGGTTATTTGATTCTCTTATTTTCAAGGTATTATTATAAAGGGAGGGAGGGCTCCTTTTATAATACAGGTTATCCTGTTTTTTTGATGTTTTTAGCTTTAGGTTTAACATCTAACCCTGTATCATCTGTTTCTATTGTTGTGGATGATCTCACTGTTAAACTACTTCCGGCAAGTCTTTGTAAATTAGTAGACCATTGCACCTCTTGATTTTCGATTTTCACAGCATTAATGCTTTTGATCGCGTCCCAAGTGGGATCTATTACATAGCCTACATGAAGTATCTCAGGCTCACCAGGGAAGTTAAGCTTACTTTGCCCGGTAAGCATTAAACTATTACCCGTAGGAACATTGGACGGTCTGCCGTATTTGTCCAATTTTTTGAACAGAATAACATAACCTTCTAAAAATAGTCCAAATCTGTTATACCTTAAAGGCTTAACATTCGTTCCAAACGCCTCGGTGACCCTGCCTTTTATTTGCTCATTCATCCTGTTAGACTTCGACAAATGATTTAAAAAAGCAGGATTTCTACCATTCAGTTCATCTTTCATCGCAATGAAAGCTGACTCTATAGCTATTACCAAAGTAGGTAAGTGGCTCTTCATAACGTTTTCGAACCTTTCTTGGTTCTTTTTTCGTATGGAATCTTCATCGTCACTATTGTGATCCTGAAATAATTTGTACACATTTGTGCCCATAATTATTATATTTAATTATTGTTATTAAAAAGCTACCGTTCGAGCAGTAGCATTAATTATCACCAGAATTCAAAGAACTAAGCTGTACACCCCCCTGTACGGCTTTTTTTGTACTCATATTACAAAAATAATCATTTAAGAATTAAAAAACAATAAATGTTGGAATTAAATTTCAATAAAAGTTGTATTATTTAGTTGTTAAGATTGCGGGAATTTGAGCAATGTGCCTGATGAGTCATAAATCCCCCTGGTTGTTTTAGTGATTAAAGTGTTTAAAACTTCTTTTTCATTTATTTCCTTTCCCGAGTAACTTGTGTTCTTGACTACAAAAACATAATAAATAGAATGAAATAATTACGGCAGGACAAGCACATAGATTTGTTCACGTAGGGAAGACCTTGCTTAAACCCAATTATATGATGGAAAAAGGATACAGAAAAGGTGAAATAATTCTTTACAAGGGCAATGATACCTGGTCCCAGTTTGTAGAGGAAACAGACGAGGGGGTAAAAATATATGATGGACTAAAATACTTTTTCTGTGATTTAGATGAAATTGAAAAGGCAATCCTTCCTTTAGCTCTGGATGGCTTAGGCTTTAGATTAATCGTGAACCGCAAAAATGGTACAGAAGCATATCGATACAGGAAGTTTAAAATTTCTCTTATTAATGATAAATATTTTATTAATGGCCAAGAGGTGAATTTTGTTTCCGATGTTCAACATGCCTTTGGCCTATTTAACCAAATCTCATTTCGCTTACATGAACTGCGTTTATCATCTATTGCTAAATAATGTTTGACAATGGAATTTAATATCACCAATCTCGACAAAGTGCTTCTGATCCAAACTCTGTATGCACATGCAGATCCTAAAGGCTTGGGAGTTGGGGAGTATCAATTTAGGGACTTGAGAAACGAAATGGTTTCCGGAATATCTATAGCGGAATGCAAAAGAATCTTAAAGGTGGCAGGCAGCGACTTCCCAGGTCGTAAGATTTTGGATTATCATAATGGAAAACCTATCAAGCTGGTTTTCCATACAAAGCCCAATGGTGAAATAATCACGGACAGTTCATCTTATGATGAAAGAAATGGGAAATTCAGGTTCTTAGAGGCTCTGTTAAATGTATTCGATCTGGAAGAGATTCTAATTACGAAAAAAGGCTATCCTGAGGGTTTCGCTAAATACATTAGTGAAACAGGTCCGGCAAGAAATGCTGATGTGCTCTTACAGATTATGAGCATGTTGAAGCATACAGATAAGGTTCAGGATCACAGAGGGACTTATTGGAAATTTAATCCGGAGAATGTAAGCTACAAGCCAGCGTTTATGTAACGCTTTACTAATGCATTGCAGCTTTACTGATTAGAAGCTTAATTCCTTCCATTCTGATCTGTATCTTACCAAATCCGCTTCAGAAACTCCATACTCTTCCATGGCTTCCGATCTGGTCATGTCTCCATCGGCAATAGCATCCAGAGCAGACCAGGTAATATGCTTCTGATCTGTTTCTTCGGAAACTTGAAACTCACTGTGCATTTTTGCAGTGAGTTCATCCGGATATGTGCTTCTCTTAGCGTTCATTATTGTTTATCTGTATTTGCGAGATCCTGCATCAATTTATCATAGCGCCTTTGGGCTGCTCGTTCATCTTTAATCAGCTGCCTGGCCATCCAATCCTTAGCCCCTTGTATTTTGAGCTGCTTTTTGGTAAGCTGCTTAGGAGTTTCAGGTTCTGACCCCTTTAAGTATACCACCATCATATTCGAGCATTTACATAAAGTTAGTGGATCTCATTCGAAAAAGCAAAGAATTGTGTTTTAGTGATTTTGAATTAAATCCAAATCACTAATTTAATTTTGTGAATTGATTCAATTTTCCTACTTTAGATATGCGAATCATTTATTAACTGAATTTCTAACTAAACATAATTTTAATCAAAGCAATTTAATTATTCACAATATTCCCAGGTGAGCGGTTTGGAGCCGTATTTCTTTTTTCTCTTGTTTAGAGTTAATAGTGGTTCGCAGCGCCTGGGATACTTTATTTATTTTTTATGCGAACCACTATTATTAAAAACCAAGCAAACGCGACAACCCCTGCTGATCAGATCAATCAGGTGTCACCTTTCCAAAGTCCCGTAGACGAATTCTTTGACTTTGTAGAACCGGAAAAGATTGAAGAAATGCTTTTTGATCTTTTTCATACCTACGTGAATCCGACTCATGAGCAAACGCTCGATGGATCAAAAGTCTCACTGAATGGGGTAGAAGTCTCAAACATCATTTTCAACATTCGCCTAATTACCAAGCTCATTTACAGCCTGGAGGCAGTCAACAATGAACTGGAGGCTGCCAGAATAGGGAAAGAGAAGGGAGACCAGCCATGTGTCTAATCCAAGGGAAGGAAAACGATTTTAGCAATCACGGCCACTTCTTAACGACTGCCAACCCTGCTAAACATGATGAGGTCACATTAGCTTCTTTTTATGCAAGGAGGCGATTCACCTCCTTTGAAAGGGTTAAGTCTAAGTCTTCAAACTTACATTATCTGATAGCTGTCAATCCTATACCAAACACGCCGGACAATTCTTTACGGCACGAATCATTTGAGATTTTCAGAGACTGGGCCATTGTCGAGACTACCGGTGAATGGCCGGCAAACCGATCGGTATTTAAGCGGTCTGAAGTGCTTATTGAATTCGTCGAGAATAACCGTTATACTCCAGGCTCACAAGGTAAGGGACACTACGTTAAGGAAGTAAAAGAGATGGCCAGGTTTAATCCCGGCTGCCTGACCGTTGCACATTGTCGTTAACAAAGCTAAGCCCCTGGTATAATCTGGGGGCTTACTTGGTCATGGCCGTTTAGCAATAAAAAAATCCGGGTAACCGTCAAGATACCCGGATTAATCGTTGCAGTCACGATCTGCGAAATTAAAGAGCGATTTAAGGTAGTGAGCCTCTGTTATTTTAGAATTACCTTTCTGAGATTAGCTCCGTTTTTATTGACATTGTAAAATGTTGCAAGCTTAAAAACGTCATCATCTGTTATATCTGCGTTGATATATTTTGTCAAAACGCTTTTTGGAATCACAATAGCAACCACTTCACCATCCTTATTTGCTATGCTGTCTGAGGAGAAATCTTTAGCCAGATACCCGCCTATGATGCAAAAGTATTTTATATCAGAAGAAGCAAGGAGTGGCTTGAGATTATATAATGACGGCAGGAGCATATTTTTGGCCACCAGATTAGCCCTCTGATCAGCATCGAGCTTAAGGGTGTTTACAGAGCTATCATAAAATATCTTAGATTGCGTAAAGGTTACTAAGCCATTAAATAAATTGAAACTGAATGGCAAATCACTTTCCTTCTTGAAATATAAGTACGGATCAGTATCACCAAATCCACTTATTTCAGCATAATAATTTTTGATTAACTCTTTATTTTTCTTGATAAGAGCATAGGCTTGCTTGTCTGCAGGATCCTTTGTTGCAGCATGGTCCAGAAGGTATAGATCAATTATTGGATCCATTACTTTTACGTGATGGGTTTCAGGATCGGAGAGTCCCATAGAAAGAGCGGTCAACGAACTGAAAAGATATTCCACCTTAATTTTCTCAGGGATCACTTGCAAGCTATTGACAGGCAAAGCAGTTTGCCCCCTAAGAAGCGTTGGCGTCAGTAAAAAAAGTATTAGTATTTTCTTCATAGTTATCAACATATTGACAGGTAACACTACTTGTGCTGACTTAAATATATCACTATTTTCATAAGATCCAATAATCGCTAATTCGGGTTTTGCAGATTCCAATGGTTTCCAATTGCACCACATAATGCACCCGGGATAACTCAATAGGTTCTCATTCTTTGTATTTAAAGAGCACCAACAGCGAAAATGAATATCAGTGGTTAGACCTGATGAGAATAGAACCTAATCAAAATTGATCAAATTAGCTTGAGTATCACTTTTAGTGAAAAATATCTTGAAATGAATAAATGAACGTGACGTCGTTTTGTCATCACTTTAGTTGATCTCGTCCCGGTAATTAATGCTCAGTAGTTTGTTTCGGGTCTTTTCGTCCTTAACATGGTAGGTAACTACCGTCCGAAATTCGATTTCAAGTCTCTGCAGAGCTTTATCCATTTTTTCCATTTTCTCGGATAGAAGCTCAGCAATGTTCATCGCAATTGCTAATTTTTCATTCTCCGTCTCTGCTGTTTTTAAAATTTCAGTTAGTGCGAACACTTCTTCATTAATTCCAATCATTGTACTTTTTATTAAAGTGAATAATTAACCTCCCATCCCCATATCCCGGGCTGATTGTGAATTCTTACTATTATTAGCAATAATGGTGATTCCATTTTCAATTGCTTCCAGTCTTTCCAGACTCTTAGTATTAATGGCTGTTTCCCGGGTGTTAGCCTCGATCTTGATTGCTATCATTAAATGCTGAGTAGCGATGTTTAATTGCTGCGTTCCGGTCACCCCCATTTGTTTCATTAAGTCATAGGTGGCTCGATAAATTCCAGTTAACTCAGAGGCTGTTGCCTCAGTCATTTCCCTTCGCATGGCATTTTTTAATCCTGATGTTGTAGATAAAGATTGATCAATACTGGTAATCTTTTGGAGCTGACTAAACTGAGCTGCACTGTTGGTAATAATGGCATTATATTCCGCTTTTAATTCGTCAATCTCCTGTTGGGACAATTGCTCATCACTTTTAGCACGATCTGCGAATGAAGCATAGAATTCTTCAATTTGAGCCTCTATCACTTTATATTTAAAAGTGTTCAGCATAGCGCCCTGCATCAGGTCCTGGAAGTTACTTGCAAAGTCCTCAGCAGTGCGATAGCCATTCTTAAAGCCCTCTACTATACTGTCAGTAATACTTGAGGCTGTAGTGCCTGTAAAGAGCTCGTTTGCTTCATCGGCCAGATCTGCAAGTGCTTGTTTTACATCTTTGCCTTCATTTTTAAGTTTCTGAAGCTGCTCAAATAGTGCTTTGGTTCCTTCGGTGAGCTTTCCTTCAGTGAACAGCCTCTCCAATTCTTCGTAGGTTTTGCCAGAAAGTCCTTCGGTAATATCCCGTGTGCCGGTCTTCCTACCTATACCAAGAAAGCCACCATACTTATAGGTTTCTTCTCCAATTTTTTGCTGGCCAGCTTGAACTTGTCTTAACAGTCGTTCATATTCGCTTTGAATAGATCCTGACTGATTCCCTAATAAGGCCGCCTGGTCTTTCAGGCCATCCAGGGTAATTTTGTTCAGTCTTACTATTTGACGTTCTCTTTCTCGGAGTAACGCTTGATATTCACGTTCACCTTTCTGAAGGTTAAGGTTGTACTGTTTTATTTCTTCAGCTGCCTTCAGTTCGCTTTCCCTGGCTTTTCTCCCAATACTTAGTAACCCGGTTATTGCACCAATTGCTTTAGTGATTCCACCAACAATGTCACCGCTTGCAAAACTTGCTACCGATCCTGCAGCACTGCTTGCCACACCAAGTAAATCTCCCATAGTTGAGACTGTGTCCCCTAAGCCTTCATTCAGGTAGGAAAGTTCACTGCCTAATTGAGAGAAGGCAGACCCCAGCTGGCCGGTTGAATTAGCCAGACTTTCAGCTGCCTTGGCTACATCCTCATCTTTCAGAAAGTCAAAGGCAGTTTTGCTTTTAGTGATTTCATTGATCTGCTTTCGTGTTTCCTGAAGTTCCTTGCGGTACTTCTTAGCGTTCTCCGTTCCTTTCACCAAAGGATCACTAAGTGCAGTGATCAGGTCAGACTCCCGAGACTTAAGTGCCTGGATATTCGCTTCATCCACACCCATCTTCAAGTTCACTTTTAGATCGGCCAGTTCTTTCTCCAGGCGGAGTTTTAGATCGGCAGGGATAGAGGTGTTTCGGAGAAGTTCTTCCACAGCCTGCATCTCTTTCTTTAGCTGAGATTTAGTGAATAACAAGGTCTCTTCTGATAGTTTTTTATAAACCTCAGTTTTCTTGAAGGCCTCATCATTCGCTGCAGTGATCGAACGATCCATTTGTAACTTGAGCTCTTGTTTTTGAGATTCAGTAATGGTGGCTCCCAATGCTATGGCTTTTGCAGCATACTGTTTTCTAATCTTCATTACCTGCTCTTCAGCAGATAAAGCGGAATTGTAAGCTTCAGCATATTCCTGATTCTTTGAATCGGTTAATAGTTTGGTCTGAGCTATAATTTCATCAGAAATCATCTTTAGCCTTTCTTGCTGAATCCCGGTAAGTAGACCATCGGACGTATCTGTAGAGACTTTAGTGAATTCCTGCTGTAGTTTATCCAGATATGTTTTTGTTAGGTCGATATCATTTGCAAAACGGGCATTTGCTGCTTTTTCTCCGACTTCTTTTTTAAACGACTCGTAATCCTGATAGAGTTGTTTTTGCTTATCAAGAGATTCCTTTAGATCTTTGGTTCCTTGATCGTATTTAATGTTACCCGTTGCTAATTTTTCTACGGTGTCGATCCGGGCTAATGGACCAACTCCAAGGCCAGCCTTCTTTGCCTCCTGTCTCAGCGTTTCGAATTTGTCCTTAGCGGCCTGGATCTCCTGATTATTCTGAGAGAGTTGTTTACGGGATGCTTCAGTTTCAGCATTAGTGATATCATTCAGGATCCTGAGACGCTCATCAGATACTTTGTTTTGCTCAGCAGAAAGTTTACCCTGACTGGCCTGCAGTTCTTTATTTAGCTTATCGATCTGGGCGGTATAGTCTGCATATTTCTTTGAATGAATATCAAGCGGTTTTTTCAAGCTTTCGAGTCTTTCGATTTCACCTTTAATAAAATCCTCGTTTCGCACCGATGAGCCTGCCTTAGCCGGGTCTGCCTTTGCTTTAGCATTATATTTGGCAACTTCATTATTTTCGTAGGTATCGATATCTTTCAACAGCTTATCGAAGTCTTTAGCTTGCTGTTGCCTTATCTTTTCATATTCTGCATTGTTGAAACTGCCTGACCGACCGGTTCTAAAATTGGCTTTTATACGTTCAAGGTTTCCGATTTTGTCCTCTGCATTACCGGATAGAAGATCAGCTTTTTGTTTTTGAATTTCAACACGCTTCTCGAACGATGCCTGCTTTAATGCCATTAAATCAAGGGACTGGTTATATTCCTCGATGGCCTTTCTACCTTCTTCAGTTCGAAGCTTAGCAAGGGTAAGGCCTCCCAAAAATTCAGGCGAGACCTGATTGATTTTCTTTAGAGCCTTTTCCCTTTCCTGGAGCGACAATGTTTCATCGTTTGCCGTTTTTATTAAATCCTGAAGCTTCTGTTTTTGTTCGATGGTAGTTTTTGTTGCCGTATCCCTAATAGAGTCAAGGTTCTTTTCCGATTCGGCAGCATTGTCAATGCTTTCAGTGTAGACATAAGCTGCTGCAGCCAGCGTAGCCAATCCCGTTGCTATTGCTACATAAGGATTGGAAAGCATTGTTGCGTTCAGGATCTTGTGCATCCGATCAAGAATGACCATTTGAGCATATTGAAGCCTAAAGGCCAGAGTAACCCCTGCTGCTGATTGAGCAGCTGTTAGCTGAAGCGCAGCGGTGACGATAAGTGCTGCTCTGTGGACACCATAAATAGCGACCATGGCTGTGATAATGTCAATTACCTTCTCATAATTCTCTACAAGAGCAGCTAATCCGGATATGCCTGAAGACAGAAGCCCTTCCTGACTTCGGCCCATTTCGTTAAGCATCTTAGCCCAGGAATCCTGAAGATTACTTATTTGACCCGTAAGCGTTTTAGACTGTTCTTGCATTAGGTCAAAGAACATTCCACCTTGTTCGGTCATTGATTGGAAAGCCCGCTCTACTTCAGGGAATCCTACCTTGCCTGCTTCCACTAATCCACTTACTTGGTCCTTGGTGACTCCGAATTGTTTAGCGAGCTGCTCGATGATTGGAATACCCCGGCCGGTAAACTGCATAATATCTTTTGTGTAAGCTCTTCCTTGAGTTTGAAGGGTGCCGTACAAGTAAACGATATCACCAAGCGGAGCTGAAACGCCAGAGGCAACATTCCCCAGCATGGTCAAGTTTTTAGTGATTGATTCAGATGAGAATCCATAAGCTAACAACTGCTTTGCACCGGTTGCAACCTGGTCAAGAGAAAAGGGTGTTGTAGCAGCTAATTTTACTGCTTGAGCCATTAATTGATCAGCTTTTTCCTTGGATCCGAGCATTGTCCGGAATGCAACTTCCAACTGCTGAAACTCTCCCCGGGTCTTTACGATCGACTGTAGGAAGTTAGATCCTGCCTGAACAGAAAAGAACGCGCCTGCAGCAGCTGCTGCTCTGGCGAATGATTGCTGCATTCGATTGTTTCCCTCTATTGAGGTTGTATGAACTCCAGCTATTCTATTCTCCAGGTCTTTTAGCTGTCTCTTAAAATATTCGTCATCTAATACCGCATCCCATGCGAGGGATCCACCTGTTACTTTTACTGCCATTTCTTTGTATCTAACGTTTGTTCATTATTCTGGCTATTTGTTTTTTTAGCCGCTCTTCAATTACCTGAGATGTGCCAGAAATCACATCCAAGCCTCGACTTTCGACCGCCGCTGCATAATCCATCCCAGCTACCACTATCAGGCTGTATCCCTTAGTATGCTCGGCGGCCAGCTGGTTAGCCAGCTTCTCAGCCTCTGAAGCGCCATCCCCGGATGCGGTATTAGTGAAATCTCCTGCGATGACATTGCCATTATATGTTAGGATATAGCCAATGGAGCTTCTCAGGTTACCGGTTTGATCACGATAAGTATTTGTTTCCCGGGCTTCTTTGACAAACTCCTCACCGGTGCGGATCAGCCGGGATTCAAGAGCTTTATTAAAAGCTCTATGCTGCTCCCGAATATGAGCTGCGATATCGTTTTTAGTGAATTTTGGCTTTAACATAATTGGATTTGCACCATTATATGCACCATGTTTGAGGCTGCATAATTTAACTGCTTGATTATCAATTTTATGGGTTAAGGTGAGTTAGGTCTGTTAGGAATCGACCTGTGTTCGCGTTTGATATTACCGATAATCTGTTCGGGTTCAGGCTCATTTGAGGATTTTTCGCAGGATGGATATCGATGAACTGTCCGCTTGAACCAATAAGAGGCTCGTTCGAGGGGTTAACTCCATAGAGAGGAGTGTTTTCCTCAAGGAATTTTCTGAACTTCTCATATTGCTGGCTTAATTTCTGAAATTCCAGCATTAGTGCTTTCATCTTCGGATCGGTAAGGTCAGTAGAGAATTTCTCTCTCAACAACAGATCTGCATCGTCGTCCGTGAATACAGCCTTCCCTTCAACAAATCTAATTCTACGTAAGTCGAAGTGTTGAGTATTTTTTATGCGACATGAATGTTCGTATCTACTGCGCAAACGTGGAAAGAAGTCCGGGTTTGATTGGTAATATCCATTTTCACGTTCTTTTCGTAATGACTCCGGAAAAATATTCTCACACTTCTTTGTTACCCGGTTTGAGTAAAGATTCTGCATTCGTGAAATATCGAAGTGTAGGAATATGTCAAACTCTTCGTCTGTGATCACCTGGCCAGTGGCCTCGGTGAATTCGGTCATTGTTTCATTTAATAACCGTGTGAAGGAGATATGGGCATCTTTGGAAAGGTTGTAGCAATGTAGGTCTGAACATATCACATGTTGAGAGGGGTCAATTAAGAGATCTTTACTTTTTACTCTTGGGTTTAAATTTATGTTTTCCATTTCTATTGATTTAGGGGGTGGATTAGGTCTGTTATGGGTCTAACCCCTTATAACGTGTCCCTGAAGCTTCTGCCAGTTCAATTTCATTTCGGTTTCGTTCATTGGATCCAACTCTATCAGAGCACCGTTCTGCCCCATAATAGATCCTTTATATGGATCAATTCCATAGAGGTTGATATTGTCACTCAGGAAGGTCCTAAAGCTCTCATATTGTTGGCTCAACTTGTTAAACTCAAATAGGATTTCTTGGAAACGAGGCAGGGAAATATCAATTGAGAATCGTGTCCTTAATAACATTTCAGCATCAGACTCATCGAAAACGGCCTTGCTTTCAACGAATCGAATTAGCCCTATATTAAAACCAACAGCATTATAGAATCTGCCGAGTCCACTAAGTCGAATTTCTAAAACTGTGAAGAAATCGCCTGATCCTTTTCGGTAAGCCTTTTCATGCTCATGTCTAATTGACTCCGGAAAAATATGCTCACACTTGCTTTTGATTAAATCGGTGAATCGCTTATAGACAGTTGATCTGGATCCACTTCTGAATGCTTCAAAATCCTCTACTGTAAGTTCACCGCCCACAATTTTTTGGTAATCTTGCAGCAGGTCGTTAAGATATTTTGCGCAACGTTCATGTGCTTCTTTTGCTCTATCGTAACCATATTGATCCAAGACCATTAGATGAGGCTGCGTAGTATTAGACCCAATTGTTGCAGTATTATTTTCGTTTGTTGAAATCATTTCTTTAAGATTTAGTGTTATTTATTCAAGCCTAATAGCCGCCTACCTTTGTCCACGTAAGTGTGCAAAATTCTTTGTTTCGTTGAATTCTGCCATTTTTTTTCCGACTTCTAAGCCTTTATTGTATTCTGCCATTTTCGCCTCTGCTAACCGCTTTACCGCTGGATCCGCGCCTTCGGTTGCTGCTTTCGGTGGATTTGTTCCGGGATGTGTTTGATTTGCTTTAGAGCTATCATCGGCGGGATCTCCAAATACGAATTCAAAGTCTTCACTGTTACCTTCAAGGTGATCTTCTATGGCACCTGTGATACCTCCTCGAAGGCGGTGTTTACTAAACCTAATTAGCCCCTTTAATTGATCTGCGCTTAGAGATCTGACAAATTCTTTAATTTCCATTGTTTTAGTTTTTATTGTGATAATTATTAAAAAATTCTTGTTCTTTTTTTTGGATCTCCAACAGGTGATCCGGCACCGGACTTGTAATTAAGGCCAATCTCTTTTTGTCGGATTTAATCTTGACGGCTTGGTCATGCCGATCCTCAAGTAATTCTTGATAATCTGCATAGAGGGCTGCTTCATCAGTTGTCAAAGTTTTATAAAATGCTGCCTGGAAGGCAGAAAGTGATTCTAAAAGATCACTCGAATTAATTCTCTTTCTCATATTCTATGATTCGTTATTGATGCCAGGATGACCATCTGTATGCATCAGGAAGTTTAAAAAGGTGTCTTCAATAATGCTTTTAGTTGGAGCATCCAGTCCCAAGAGTCTGGCTCTTCGATCAATGCAACTCATTACTCCATTTAGAAATCTCGAATTACCATCCTTGACGATTTCGGATTCTGTAATTTCTTGAGATTCGGGTGATGGATTGGATGCTACTCCTTTAATTTTTACTCCTCGCTTCTTATAATTGGTCCGGGATCTTACCCATGCTTCATAATACTCCCGTTCCAGTTTGTCAATTTTCGCCAACTCCTCATTTAGCTTGTCCTCATAAGAGGCAGCTCGTCTTTCTTTCCATTCCTTTTTCCTTTTCTTGATATCCTGACTGACTAAACCTTCCGTCACTAATAACAATTTTGCAATTTCTGTCTGCGTTTTCCCCATCAAGTACATCTCCATGACTTGATCACGTCGATTTTCTACATTGCTATTGCTGTTTTTCGCCATTTCTTTACAATTCTTTAATTTTCATCATCCTGCAGCGTTGTGTTTCTGACCGATGGTATATGCCGGAGTAGATTCTGATCCAGTAATCTTGGTAGATTTATTCCACTTGTCGTCATTTCGCTGCCAGGTTTTTAATCGCTTATATGTGTCCCAGGTGTCCTGCATCTGCCATTTCACCTTAGTCTTCGACTTATTAGGTTCTGTCCAGTGATCATAGAATTCATTCAAGAGTAAGTTTGAGAAGGTTCCAGGGAATTTGCTATTGACTTCGGACATTTCAAGCTTTAATCGATCACGGCCATATTTTAATGGGTCTAATGATCGCATATCTTCTGACTGGGCTGTCTGGTGTTCATGTCCTTTGGTAAGATCACGCCAGGCCGACGCCTCTTTGAAAATTTCTTTTTGGTGTTTATTAGAAGTTTCAATGCCCCTTTGATTTGACAAAATGGGAGAGGGCTCTCCATCTTTTCCTTTATTAACTTGTTTATTATTATTATACATATCTTCAGAAAGAGCAGGGCTGGTCTTTTTTACGACCAGGTGCTGATCTTTTTTAAGACCAGGTGTACTTTCAAAAAACAAGCGTTCGGCGTTTGGTCCAAAGGCATAGAAGGACTGGTTCATCTTCCTGTTGTCTGGGTGCCTTACTATTAATTTTGCCTTTATCAGCTTTTCGACTCTCTGCCTTATGCCGGATTTGCTACCGATGCATAGTTTAGGAAGTTGGTCAACGATTAACTCCCGGCTTACCCAGAAATAAGTTGTCCCATCCTCATGAATTTTTCTACACGATTGCGATGTGCTGAACTTGTGGATGAAAGCCCAAATTGCCATGTCATTAAAGTCAAGGTCGAGATTGAGCTCTACCATTGCTTTCTGGTTTATGCTGAAGGAGTATAGCATTACACCAAGCCAATTTTAGTTAAAGCCTCTTCCACATCAGATAATATGTACCGGTAGCACTTTCCTATTTTTATGCAAGGAATTTTCCCCAGGTCACGATATTTAGCAAGGGTTACATGTGAAATGCTGAAACGGGCACAAACCTTTCCTCCGGTGACAGGTGCTTCATCAGGCTTAGGGAGTAAGTCTGGTAGGACACGGATAAGTTCTTCTCTTAGAATTTCCCGAACATCTTCTTTGGTAAGTAATTCGATAGCCATACGTAATGATTTTGATTACGAAGGCTAATGTAGAAGCGGGTTAGAATTATAAAAGTTATTCTTTTTATAATTTATAATAATCTGTAGCCAGTTGTTTTCCAGTGGTGTTTTTTGACAGTAGTGCCATGTGTCTCGTTATCTGCAAACTCATTACTGATATAAGTCGTCATTGAATCGGCCGCGATAGACGGTTCGAAGCATTTTTCTAAGTAGGTACCTATCTTTTTGGAGAGAGCTTTACTTCCGGTACTTCCCCTGTAAATGAGTGACGCCTGATATAGTGCATAGAAGAACCAATGCACCCAGTTTTTATCTTTAGTAGACCTATCACTAAGCGAATGGTAGCTACCCAACCTTAAGCCATCATATTCTTCAAGGGTCAGGAAAAGCAACAAGGAATCAATAAACGTCCTACTATCAACTTCGAAACCACACTCCTGAAATACTGGTTGTATTTCATTGAGCATTTTCAACTTGAGATTTTCGTCATTGAGGATGTTTTGACTTGCTTTTGGTCTAACATAATTGTAATGCTCATTGAGAAAGATTGTTAGTTGGTTAAGGATAGTCTTTAGAGGTTTTAACAGTGCCTCACCGTCTCCTTGAGAAACAATATACTCTCGGTCATCAATATACTCTCTGCCATCATCATACTCTTTGTAAACAGAAAAATGCATCGAACTGAGTTCTTTAGCAGTGTTTTTTGAGATGAAGCGAAGCAACGAAAATTTGAGATTCGATAAGTAAACCGCATTTAGGGCAGATACGACAAATGGTTTTGCAATAGTCTCCTGCTGTTCGCCTAAGCCAATTTGAGGGTCATTAAACAAAAAATTATCAAAAGCCTCTTGGATGTCGTCAAGAATAAACTGATAGATGTCATGTTCCGTTAATTCATCGTCATCATTTTTTTGTACAGAGTGTTTCTTGTGCAACTCTGAGAACGATGGAATCTTGATTGATAGCTGCTCGGCTGTGTCATATAAAACGTTCACGATAGTGAGAATTCTGCTGCTCATGACTTATACTACTTTTAATACTGTTTCCTTTTCATCAACCTCATCCCAGATTTTCTTCATTAGTGATCTTTGATGCTCCCTGGTGCTGGATACATAGCGGCTGATCGATTTAAAATCCCTGTGGCCACTGAATCGCATGAGCTCCCTTTCCGGCATGCCTTTCTGCAGGCAGAAAGTAATAAAATTCCTACGGCCTTGGTGCATTGACATCAGTGTATATTTCTTGACCATTTCGGAAATCCGCTCATTTCCGCGAAATTTGATTCGTTCTACCATTGCCACAATTTTGGCCTCTTTGCCTACATCCTTAATGGCTACGTTACTTTTTTGATTTGTGATCAATTTGAGTGGCCTAACGTGATCCTTATTCTTTTCCAGGATTGCGAGAGCAATATTATTCAGGGGAATAAATACCGGTGTAGCAGTTTTGATCTGGGTAAGGTCAATAGCTCCATCCTGAATGTGATCCCACTCCAGCTGCTGCATGTCAGAGAACCGGAGGCCAGTCACTGAGCTGAATACATACGCATCCCTGACCCGGTCCAGACTTGGACTTTTACTAAGGTCCACTTTCACTACCTCATTAAACTCTTCCTGGGTTAAAGCTATCACTGGAAGATCTTCTTTTTTAATCAGAAATCCCTTATACTTTGGCAGGGCAATACCTTTCTCATTTTTCGCAAAATTGATAATGGTCTTTATGGTTTTCAGGTATTTGGCTACAGAGGAATTGCTTAGCTTTTTTTTCGGGTCAAAGTTTAGATACGTTTGAAATTTCATAAAGAAGGAAGTGTCAATGGTTTCAAAGCTGACCCTGATCCGCTTGGCACTCTCAAAATCCAACAGGTGCTGCTTAACGGTCCGGTAGATCTTGATGGAACCTTCTTTCTTATGGCCTTTGTGCAGATCGATGTATTCTTCAATAAATTTGTAGAGTAGACCTTTTTCCTCAGCTTTACGATGTTTTTTATTTGCGGTCTCATTGAATTTGGCCTTCACCATTTCAGCGGTGTAAATAATGCCGGTTTTCTCAAATACGGTTTCGATATCGTTGATTTTATCTTCAATAGCTCTTAGTGCCCGATTGATATCCTTGATGGCTTCGGTATCAAGGATCAGAGCTTTGGGAATTTTATAAAGTGCAGGACCTATAAGAAAAGCCGCATCCTCCTTTTTACAGTTGATGGCCAGCCGATCCTCAACGCTCCAGTTGCAGGGGTATGTATATTGATTCGTGGGGATCCGGACTCGATCTCCGGACACCTGGTAGATCAGGCTGATAGGAGCCATTTTCCGGGCATTCAATTTATCTCTTCTGAGTTCAAATCTGAGGGTTCCCATAGTAATTATTAAGTCAGTTACAAATTAAGGGTGCACTTATGGGTGCAGTTATTGTTTATGTAAACTTAATAATTTTTGAAAACTAAACAAACTAATCTACGTTTTTTATGTTTTAAACCAATATATTATAAATTTGGTAAAAGGAGAATATAATAGGTTCGATTCCAGCTGGTACCACCAAGAAAGCCTCGTACTTAATTGTATGGGGCTTTTTTGATTTTAGGGTGTCGGTTTGGGTGTCATATTTTTACTTTTAACCCTATTTTAAGCGATTATCAGGCAATAAAAAGGCAGCCATTTCTGACTGCCTGGATATTTATATAATAGATAGTTCGGCTGTTATTGTAATAACCCTGATAATTCAGAGATTTTTTCAACGCTCCCAACGTTGGCAAGTAAAAACCTTGACTTTTCAGCCATTTGATTATACTCCTCAAGTGCATCCGTAATTGGCAACTCCATTTGTTGCTCAGCGCAAACCGCCTGATACTGTTCAAATGTTTTAAATCCGAACAGTTCGCATACACAGATCATGGTGTAAAACTCATCACAAAGTTTTGCCTCCGTTGCAGGAAGTTCGCCATCCATGACAATAGAGTCACATTTTCCTGTGATCTGATTCAGAATTAATAAATGAAATTTGTTTTTGCCTGCTGAGCTGGCGACTAACAGGAACCCATCTAGGGCTACAACTGTGTTTTCGGTGTTGATTCGCATAATGATTTAATAAAAATGGTTTTTAAATAAGGGCGTACGCTGCGAACCAACACCATGTTACCACGGGGAAAAGTACCCATCTTTGGGCTCGTACGCCCTGTTCTTTTAATTAAGCCTGTAGATTGAAATAGTAACATAGTTTTGTATTGATTCGCACTACAAACGTCTGAAAAATAATCGGTATCCACAAGGAAAAAGTGAAAATAAATTCATTTAAATTCCTGTATAACAGTTGTTTACAAATCTGTATATCTATTAAACAGATCAAAATATAGGGTTTATGATATGCCAGGGCTATTAAAAAAAAGAACCCTGCACAATTGGGAGTCATGCAGGGTATATGCCAATTACGGCAACAGCTAAACTTGGAACTTTACAAGGAGTCACAATAAATGCTATCCCTTCTAGAATCAAGAACACGAATATAGTCATTTTAAACGGCATGACCAAATAAAACCCTGTTTCTGTTGCACCAGCAACGTTTTTTGCTCTTTTAAATTCATTGATGACTGATTAAACTGATTAAATCTAATTCCATCATATTAGACCCTCGGCATATGGGGGCGGTAGGTGTTTTTCTTTAGGGTACGGGGTCGCTCAGGTATGGGATAATTCGCAGCGTCCTTTCACATAGAACATTTTCAAAACCGGAAATTTTTTTATTTTTTTTCACGCTATTAGCTACCTTCGGAAATGAAGCTCCATCCAAGCAATTAAACTTTATCCGACTCATATGAAGTTACTACCATCGCAGTTGAATCAACTTTACGATATAATTACTCAAGGTGGTTATTTTTCTCCTTCTCAGTTTGAAAAATCAGCCAATGGAGACCATTTTAAACTAACAGGATCAGAATATTATTTCAGAATATTCGAGGCTGATGGATACGCCAATTCTTTTATAGTGAACTTTGCACCTGGAGAAAGCTTTTACAAAGAGAGTTCGTCAAGAATTGGATGGCATGATGTGTCGTCTTATTTTGCAAACTGGCTTTATTTCCTTAAGCGGGAAGTTATAGCTCCCGATAAATGGGGCAGATTACTAGAGGAAATGAGGTCGTTGATAGGTACTACGCCCAATTATAACGCTAAGTTCAGCCACGCCGAGTATTTAGATATTTCTTATAAGTTTGAGCATATTAAGTCTTCACTTACACAAATACCGTTACTTAAAGAGCAAAACGAGGCAATAATTAACCAGCTTGACAATCTTTTGGAGCTAACCAATAAATTAAACAAGTTCGACTGGCAAAACCTTTTCATTGGAACAATTATCAGCATTATCATTCAGCTGAATGTTACTCCGGAAAATGCATCATTGCTCTACGAGTTGATTAAAACGACATTCAAGGGTCTATTCCTTACTTAACCATCTTTAACAGCAAATAATCCTTACACCAGCTTAAAGCATATCCGGTGTAAGACCTTCCTGCTCCTTTTAAAATTGTTTATACTCTAGTTAAGCCTACATTAAGGTTCTCAGCTGATTAATTAACTGTCCTGAAGAGTACTGTCTGCTATTTAGGGTATTGTAGGCAATGAGTCATCAAGCTGCCAAGGTTGTCAACATCCAAAACGGTTCTAAAATAGTTGCCAAGGCGGTTCCGTTACGAATCGTTAATAAATAGGCAGAAAATAGAAGTTAAAAGGTATTGCTCTTTAATCTTTTGGAGCGTACTTTTGAGACAAGAAAAAACCCCAGAGAGTCGACCCCTGGGGCTTAGTATATAACAGTATCTGCCGATACTGATCTTCAACCGGAATTAGCAGCACACTTGCGGGTGTAAAGTTTACTTCCTCTTCCATTCAACCCAGAATTAGTTAGCCGGGTTTACGCCTGGCTAATTAATTCAAATGTCCGTATTCGTTTTAGTGATATCGAATCAGAGTTTTCCACAGATTGTTAGTGTATCTGCACCCCAACACCTAAACAATAGGTAAATGTGTGATTTAAAGGAGTTTACCTATGTGTAAAACTCAAAAAATAGGGCATTTCAGGCCATTTTTACTACACCCATTTACACATAAATAAAGCTGTAAAAACCAAGTTTTCAAATAATATTAGCGATGTTCAGGTACTGGATTATTCTAAAATTGTCACCTTGATCCTTTTTGATTTATCTTTCCTCTCAATTTCCCCCTACATTGTTACCATTGAGTAAGTTTATTTTAGATTTTTGAATTACTTGTTAAAATAAAAGTGGCCACTTTCGGACGTTAGATGAAATCTTAAAAGCAGCTCTACCTTTTAAAATTTATATTCTCATTTCTCCTACTTTTACATACTGCAAAACAGTACTATGTAATTATTATCCATTTTTCAAGGTGGTTAACGTGGTTCCTTCTCAGATCGCGTTAGCCACTTTTGTTTTTTACAGCTCTCCACTAAAATATCCGTTCATAGAATCGCACTCAGTTCTTCTTAAACGGCACTTCTCTCTAATTGAGACACGAAATATCGAATGCTATTTTAGGGATTTTTGTGTATGGATAATTCTCTAAAAACTACACTCAAAACCCTATTTACCGCATTTTTGCTTTTAGGATTAAGTTACACATCAACCGCCCAAACCACATCAACACTGCCGTCTGGTTACACGCCACTTTCTACCCAGATTTACTATAAGATTGATGGTGGTGATACAACTTTTATATCCGGTGCAACAGGTAAGGGTTTTCACCGTTTGGCTACAACCCAATCATTGCGAGATAGTTTATACAACTTTTACACTAAGACTGAATCAGACGCAAGATTTGTTCCATTAACCAGAACATTAAATATCAATGGCACCACTCAAGACCTATCGGTAAATCGAACATGGAGCGTAGGAACGGTTACAAGCGTGGGGGCAACAGCGGGCACAGGGATTAGTATAGGTGGAACTTCACCTATCACTTCGAGCGGAACTTATACAATCACTAACACCGCTCCAGATCAAACGATTTTATTAAATTCAGGCACAGGTATTTCAACAACAGGAGACTATCCTAGCTTTACAATAACCAATACCCTTCCTGACCAAACAGTAGTATTAACAGCAGGAACAGGGATTAGCACAAGTGGCACATATCCAAACTTTACGATAACAAATACAAGTCCTTCAAGCGGCGGCACAGTAACAAGTATTACCCCTGGTTATGGCTTAACCCCGCAAACCGCTATTACATCAAGTGGAACATTTGGTATTGATTCAGCGTCTATTCAAACAGTTGCTAATTTTTTTCCCAAAGGAGATACACGATATGCTAAAATAGGGGATATGCCTACCATCTCATTCGGAACTTTCGGCTCAACTCCAAACGCTCAGGGAGGGTCTTATTCAGGTGGGGTAATTACTTTGGAACCAGCAGACGCAACGAATCCGGGAGGTGTTACAACAAATTCACAAACACTTGCAGGACTTAAATCATTTAATGGTAATATTGAACTCGGCACAACTGGAATGGCAGGAAGATTATCATTAAAACGTAGTTCAGACGGGGTGATAGCTTCGATAGTAGAGCAAATAGATGCTAATAAGTTAACATTAACTTCAGCCGGTGGCACAAAACTTTTTGATATTAATGCAGACAGAGTTGATTTTAATTCTGGCGCATCAACAGCGACTTACTGGTTTGGTCAAAACAGACCGTCAGCGACAGAGGTTCTTATCAATGGCAGTAATAACAATAAATTAATTCTTCAAAATAATGAGGTTGCTCAATTAACCCTTAATTCAAATGGTGGCACAATCACCGCTGCAAGCCTCGGTAGTTCCGGTGATGTAATAGTAGGCGCCAATAACACAGGTCTTGCAGGCAAGATAACAGTAGGATTTGGTCTTTCATTAACAGCAGGAGTGTTAACAGCTACAGGTGGAGCGTCAGGTACAGTAACAACCGCAGGAGGAACGGCTGGTAAAATAGCAAAATTCACATCAGCTTCAAATATTGAAAATAGTATTATGACAGAAACAGGGTCGGTGATTTCTATTGCTGGCGATGTTGAAATAAGTGGAGCGAATGGCTTTTCAGCAAAAAGCCTAGCAATAGGAACTGATGGAACAATAGCTAATTACAGGTGGCAAACTTCATTGTCTGGGAATGATGAAATATTCGCATCGAGAAGTTTCGGAATAGTCAGAACCACTAATTACACAACAGGGGCAACGGTTTATTCGGGCGCACTTTCGGCAACAAATCTTTCAGGAACAAATACTGGCGACCAAACAAGTGTAACAGGAAACGCAGGTACAGCAACAGCCTTGCAGACCGCAAGAAATATTCAGGGGGTTTCCTTCAATGGTACGGCAGATATAAACCCAATAAACGGAACAGGTTTCGTAAAGGCAACAGGAACGACTTTAAGTTATGACAATAATACGTATTTAACAGGTAATCAGAGTATAACCCTATCTGGGGCGGTAACAGGTACAGGAACAACCGCAATAGCGACTACACTGGCTTCTGGAATTGATGCCACTAAGATAGCTGACGGCACAGTTACGAGTGCTGAATTTCAATACATTAACTCACTAACCAGCAATGTACAGACACAGCTTGACAGTAAGTTAACTACCGCAGTGACTTCGATTGCATCTGGATCTGGAATGGGGTTCTCTACAATCACAGGAACTGGTACAATTACAATGGGTACTCCGTCAAGTATCACTTCAAGTTCGACTAATAGCACTTCCACTACGAGTCATACCCACGCGATAACTTCTTTGCCATCCGCTACCACAGCTACTACGCAAACAGCAGGAGATAATAGCACAAAGGTAGCTACTACGGCTTATGTGGACAGTAAGTTTACTGGATACGGTGGCTCGTTTACCTATTCAGGAACTTCGGCTACAACATTGACTGTAACATTAGGTTTTACTGTATCAGGTAATTACGCAGTCACGGTTACGCCATCAAACACTGCAGCTACGGCACAGGAGTACTATGTTACCAATAAAACAAGCACAACATTTGATATAGTAATGTTATCGAGCAATACGGATGTGACCTTTGAATGGGTTATCGCTCCGTCGGCAAGTTTATAATTTAAGCCTGTAGCACCATTAAGAAAAGCTAGAAGTAATATTTTTACAAAGCATAATTACTAAAATTATTAGTATTTGTCTACCTTTGTCTGAAAGATATGAACGCTTGGAAAAATAGACAATCTGGTGATCCGGCTTTTCAACTTAAACGGGCTATAGCTAAGGATGCTTATTATGCGAATGCTTGGATTTATAACCCTGACACAGATAGATGGTTTTCCCCAGAAGAGTTTATGCAGGATGGAAATTTGATTACCATTCATCGCGGTGCCGATAATACTCATAAGTTCAAAATCAGAGACCCGAAAACGGGGATACTGGAGAAATCGAAAAGGGTTACAGAGGCTCAGAGAGAGCTTAATGAGTTTATTGAGCGAGTAGATCGGTACTATGAATTAAAGGCTATCCGCAAGCAAAAATAATTATCTATGCTTATCTTTAAATAGAAAAATCTTTATAAATGTGTTATAACTCTGAGCAAAAACAGACTGTTCAACAAATGGAAAGGTCATTTAGAAGATCGGTTCGTGAACCTGAGAAGTACCGAGAACAGTACCATTCAAATGGCTTTAGTCATAAAGATTTTGCTGTAATAGCCAACATTAATGGTGATGATGCCATTCATTTATTATCATGGGGAATTGTCCCATTTTGGGTTAAAACCCTGGCAGATGCCAAGAAATTAAGCAACAATACCCTAAATGCCAGATCCGAGACAATCTTTGATTTACCTTCCTTCAAGACGTCGATATCAACAAAAAGATGCGTTATCCCGCTTACGGCATTTTTTGAGAGCAGGGATTTCAATGGTGTTAAATACCCGTATAGAATATATCCTAGAAATTCGGACTACTTTTTGGTTGGTGGTATATATAGTTCTTGGAAGGACAAGGAAACTAATGAAACATTAAAGACCTTTTCAATCATCACTACACCACCAAATGATATGATGAGCCAGATTCATAATCTTAAGCAAAGGATGCCATTAATCCTTAAGCCAGGTGATATTGATACATGGATTGACCCAACATTACCAAAACAAAATATTATTGATTTAATGCAGCCATACCCTGATGAAGAAATGGCAGCTTATACAGTTAGCAAGGATGTAAATTCAAGCAAGATTAATTCGGATAGGCCAGACATTTCAAATCGGATAGATTACGATGGCGTAAATTGTTTCTGTTGAATTTATTCGTTAACCCTAAGTAGTTAGAATGTTGTATTCCACTTATTAATTTAAAAAATGAAGAGTCCTTATTTTATTTTCCAAGAGAATAATACAGTTAACGTTGATTTAGAGACATATACTCAGTGGATGAGTGAGAATTGCGAGAAATACACAAGAACTGATTATTACCCACTTTCCGGGAGAAAAATACAGTATTGGGTTGACGGTGATGGTGTTGCTGATCGCATTCGACCAACTATATTTCACGGACTGCGTTCTGACATGACCTCGGACGATTATCAAATGCTTATTGATAGGGAAATCGTAGTAGAAGGTGTCAATTTATTTGCTGAGCTGGAAAGGGTGATTTCATTAGAGGAGGATACATTTTATGGGTCTGATTATCAGACTTCATTTAGAACATGGGAAGAAGCAATAACTGACGAAGATTTGCTCACCCTAGTACGCGGTGAAAAGGTTTCCATGTAATTATACTGGACACCTAAGATACTGCTCGATTTCCTGTACACTTTCAAACCCATTGCTTTATTACTAGATTTATGTATGGAACACCTTGATGAAACTGATCCGATTGTGCCAGATCCACCCTTTGAAATAGGATTGGAAAGTACTCGTTATATGGTTGTGCCAGGGTGGAATCATGAACTTGATCAAGCTGAATTTGAAATTTATTCAGATAATATTCTGATTGGTAAGATTCGACGAAACCCTTATGATATTGAAGGCTGGGAAGTGGTTTCTGGAGAATTAACAGAAAACGAAGCAAACCTGATTGGGGATCAAATTGACATTCATTATTTCTAATCATTAACTTGAAACAGTGTATTTCGCTTTTCAAACGCTATCATAAGTCATTTGTGGCATCGGTTTACAAAACTGAAAATTTACAACCCTCTCCCTAAGCATTTCTTTATCCTTGAAATGTCTGGATATTTCTTGCGTAAGCTCGGTAAAGTTATTTTCTCCGTCAGCGGTTACATGATAGTAAATTTTTATTGATCGGCAGTGTTTATGCTTGAAAAGCATATTTAACATCGTCCGATCCGAAAGGCCGCATGAGTGACCCATTATAAGAACCTGGTAGTCATCACTCTCTATAAATCGAAGTAACGAATAATAATCACTAGTTTTAAGATAGCCGAATGACTTAATAAACTCGAAATAGTCATTGATTTTTGATAGTTCGAGAGTAGCGTAATCTGAGTCCAGCTCATCACCAAAACCGAATATTAAGGGTTTGTCAGGATCGCTTGCACAACCATGTATGTAATTCAATTCTATTTCTTCACTGCTAAATCTTGATGATGAAGCATATAGTGCTGCGGTATCGGTGTAGTTAAAATTAAGAATGTGCGTTAGTTTGGCAACTTGTGAAACCGGTGTTGATCCTTCAATGTAGGTAAGTTCTCTAAAGAGTATAGGAGATGCAAAAATTTCCAAAACCTTATCCGTTGTATTTTTCACTTTAATTGTTCTGAAATATTCTCGAAGTTCAGCGACAAGGGTCCTCATCGATGCATTCAAGGATTTCAGATACTCCTTTTGCTGGTATCCTTTGTTTAATATCTCCTTAAGCACTTTGTAATATTCGTTCTCTATTTCAACCCAATTTGCATTGTTACAATTTGATATCAATGCTTGCATTAGCGTCGAGAGTGTTACTATGAATGGATTTGTATGTCTTACACTAGGCTGGAAATACAGACTCTCATTCCCGAAAAACTGGTCAAACCCTGTGTTATAATAATAATCAATGAGCTCATTCTTGGTTGTGCGCGAATTATGAAAGAATGTAATAAACTCGTATCGACTCTCAATTTCCATCAGGCTGTCTTTATGACCCGACCCAATTTCCACTTTCGAAAAGGACTTCTTTAAATACCAAAGAATGAAATCGTTATATCGAGTTTGCAGCCCGTGAGCAAGGTCAAAGCCATTCCCTAATAATATGAGGCGGTTCATTATTCGAACATGTTATTTAGCCGGAGAAGACGTTAAGTATGCGACATCTAATATGCTCAAAATTTAAATAGGCTCAATATAATTTTTCATCATCCATTTGTCCACATCTGCCTTTAAAAATTTTAGCTCTCCACCCATTGATATATAGCCGATACTATCCTTTCTATTCTTAATTGATTTAGCCGAGTAGCCTGTAATAGCGCCAACCTCTGCAGCATTTAAATACCTATTATTCTGAATAAAGATATCCTTATTAACCCTTTTCGATTCCTCTATTAGGTCTTTAATCTGGGTTATCAACTCATAATATGCTGAAGTTTCAATTGTTATTACTTCCATTTCCTCAATATTTTTGTTCCTTACTTAACATTCATATCACCTAACCACATTCACCATTTAGGGCGCCAATTTGCAGAGTAGACAAGTCCATCAAAGGGGATGCGATATTTTATCGCCAGCTCCAGTAGGTATTTATTCAATTTCTTGCTCACCAAGGACGAATCAACTAGAGCCTTAATTTGATTCAGTGATTCAACCTCCATAGGAATAACACCCATGGATAAATCGTTTTTGATCTTATATATTGACAAGGGAAACTGAATCGAAGTAGTGATTTGACCAATACGGCCGTAATAAGCAGAATATTCGTCATACGAGAAAATTATGATAAAATTGCTTTTTATATCTTCAATTCGCAATTTTTGATAATGTAGCGGTTGATGATTATCAATTGATTTTAGCTGGTTCTTTTCCGATAGCCTTTGTTCTGCCTGTTCTTTCCGACGCTTTTTCTCAGACTCGATGTACTTCGCTTTATGTTCCTGGAATTCAGTGGGGGAAGGGTTGAGTAGTGGTTTTATAAATTCCTTCGGCATCTCCATCTTCTCATATAAAGTCGCTTTGCTTCGGAGGATCCTCCTAACGTCCTCATCAATTTTCGAATCGTGCTGTTTTACTTTTTGGGGAGGCTCATAATCGAGGTACACAATTTTGTCGTCTTTAATCTGAGAATTGAATGTGTCAAGCGCTTCGGTTAACCTTTGGATGTGGAACTCGATGTCCCTAAGTGTAATCTTCTTTGCTTCCATTTTAGATGTATTTAAAATCAACAGAATCATCTAGGTAAAACTCAAGTTGGGGATTATATTTATGCGTAAGTAAATGAGTTAAAGACATGATTTCTCGTAAACAAGGCATCTTGAGTGCAGTTTATTACCCGTCCCAATCGTGGCTCGGCAGTGATAGTGGTATAGGTTGTTGTGTTTTTCTATGTTGTGTTTTTTGTATTTTACTTATACACCGTTCTAATTATCAGATAGTTAGCTCCTAATTTAATATTATTTATTATTATTGGGCAATAAATAAGAATGAACCATAAAAGGAAAATTCCTTCGCATATGCCAGATCGTAAATAATGACAACAGATAGGGAATTGCTCTTAGAAGCTCTTAGGGAGATTAAAGACCTTAAGGAACAGGTAGAAGAAGTTCTTTTATTGTTCAAGCCGGTGCCTGTAATAAAGCGGTTGACCAAAAAACAGAAGTTTGAGCTTGAAGTTCAGAAACACATGGCTAAGACAAGAGCAAGGATACTGGCTACACCGGACAAGCAGGGGAAACTATAGTGCAAAAACAATTGCTATATGAATGATAAACAAACTGTAGACTTGAGCTTGCTTATGCTCGCACTACAAAAAGAACTGCAGGACTTCCGGCGGGAGAACCAGGCGTTACACGAAGATTTACGGATGCTTAAAAAGATGTTTGCCTATAAAGAGAAAAAGGTCACTAGTAAAGAGCGGAGGGAGGCCATAGTTAATAAATTTAAAGCCAGCGTATTGTTGGGTTAAATCTTATTTCTCGGCGGTCTTGGCTGTGAACGTGCATAGCTGCCTGCTAATATTTAAATCACTTTGACATAAGAGTGATTTGCGATATTGAATGTAAAGCTCTATCTTTCAGATAAATACTAAATGTTTTGAAAAAGTCTTTTTTGATTTTTACGTTTATATTTCTCATTTGGTCTAATGCTTGTATTAGTCAAAATATTGTACTATCAGATTTAACAGACTTTGTGAAGAAAGATGTGCCAACAATTAATGAGATACTTCTCACAAAAGGTTGGGAATATTTACAAACTAGAGGAGGAAATATTGATAAAATAAGTACCTGGGCTTATGAGATGTCAGCCGATTCCACAGCAAAGGCCTGGCTTAAGGTTGAGTCGAATCCTAAATATTTAAACATAATTATTCTGCAATTTTTCAATAATTCAACTTACACAAAACTCCTGAATTCTATCAAAGCCCTAGGTGCAAAAAAAATTCATTCTGAAGTAGATGATGATGGTAAAATATTATCAAGGTTTACAGGAAAGATTTACGTTTATGAACTATCAACTTTGGGGAATAGACACAAGTTGGTGGTCTTCAATTCAGAAAATTTCATGAAGAGCCTATTAGAGGGACTCGAGGAAGCAGGAGCAAAGCTAGATACAATTAAAGATACCAACTAATTTCATATTATGTTCTTGAAGCCGTTTGCGCTCAATATCTTCTTATGGTATTTGGTATCTGTTTTCATGCAGCAACCATGTAGAGATTTACCGTCATCTTTCCGAAGCTATCAGGAAGCGATAAACAAAATTAGTTCAGCATCATTTGTGCAAACCGATAATGCAAACACCAGCAAGTCTTCGTTTATTACTAGTGCCAATTTCTACAGTTGTAATGGCCAAACTGGGTATTTAATTATTGGCATAAACAATAGACCTTATATTCATAAAGATCTTCCGGTAAAGTTGTGGTACCAGTTTAAAAATGCTCGATCATTCGGCACGTTTTATACACAACACATTCGAAATAAGTACAGGCTCTCTCTAACCTCTAACTAAATTATAAAAGCATATTGTTTATTAAACCCTAGGATTTTGATTAACGAGATAATGTTATAATTCTGATAGTTTTTAGTTAAATTCATTTATACTTATTTAAATATGAATTCGAAATATTTTCCTCCAAAGTATCTTGCAACATCATTCAATTGTCCTATTTGTGGTGTGTATGCTTTGCAGACATGGCAACCTGCAATGCGAAGTGCTCAGCACGGTTACTATAATGTTGAATATCTCAAGCTAGTAACCTGTTCTCATTGTCATGACATTTCAATTTGGTCACATGAAAAATTGATTGAACCATCCGGAGGGAATGCTCAGATGCCGAATGAAGATTTGCCAGATGACATCGTTACTGACTATTTAGAAGCTAAATCTATCATGAATAAATCACCGCGAGGTGCGGCAGCACTTTTAAGACTTGCAATTCAAAAATTGTGCAAATATCTTGGTGAGTCCGGGGACAACATAAATAATGATATTGCTAGTCTGGTAAAGAAAGGTTTACCAGTGAAAGTACAACGGGCTTTAGATTATGTTAGGGTTGTTGGAAATAATGCTGTGCACCCCGGCACAATCGATATCCAAGACACACCGGAAATAGTTGAACATTTATTCGTTCTTGTAAACATTATAGCTGATGTACAAATCTCTCAACCAAAACAAGTAGATTCACTATATAGTAGCTTACCTGCAAAAAAAGTTTCCGAAATTGAAAAACGAGATGGTATTGGAAAGCAGTAAGTCATAATTCCGATTAAATCTAATATGGGCAAAACCGAGATATGACAAGCGTTTAAGATACTCGAATATATAGGATAATTAGTTTCTTAAAGAGCTTGGAGCAAAAGTTCAAACCTTAGATTGTCA
>NZ_DASWXT010000119.1:0-38177 GCF_036405355.1 Daejeonella sp. | reverse complement strand
AGCCTCAAGAAAGAATGTGACGGAAGTAATGTATGATGTGGGTTATACTGACACCAAAGCATTTCGGGATATCTTCAGGAAGATTACCGGTCTTACCCCAATAGAGTATAGAAATAAATTTGCGAAGGTGGCGAAGGAGGTGTAAGATCTTTCAAATTAACTAGGCATGGAATGGCAAAGCAATGCTATTCGGAGATTTCAAAATAAAACTGAAGTGCCCCTTTACTATCGCTACTCAAGCATTTTAGAAATTTAATACACCCTTTAATAGCTTCTTACAGCACGATATTTTATATTTGAAACAAAGGATATCTGTTTGCTTCTCTCTCTGAGCAAAGATTCTCTTTAACCTGATTTAATTCATTTCAAAATTCCCATTCAATAATGCATGTAATTGCCTATAGTGTCAGCTCCTTTGAAATAGATTATATCGAAAATGCAAACAGCATGAAGCATGAGATTATTTTAAAGGCTGAGCCTTTAAGACTTGAATCTGCTGCTCTGGCTAAAGGTGCAGAAGCTGTCATTATATTTACTTCAGACGATGCTTCTGAGCCTGTAATTAATGCCCTAGCCGACCTGGGTATTAAATATATCGTCACCCGTTCGACAGGGACAGATCATATCGACTTAAAGGCAGCAGAGAAGAGAGGAATTAAAGTTGCGAATGTTCCTTCATATTCGCCACAGGCTATTGCAGAACAGGCCGTTATGCTTGCATTGGCATTAAGCAGAAAATTAATTGACACCTCTAAACTAGTAGAGACTTATAATTTTACGATTGAAAAGCATGTCGGCTTCAACTTTTATGGTAAGACAGTTGGCCTTATTGGCTTGGGAAGTATCGGAAAAGCGGCTGCAGAAATTTTTAAGGGATTAGGCTGTCGGGTGATTGCCTTTGATGTTGATCAGGAAATTGAGATGGCTCCAATTGAGCGGGTAAGCCTGAATGCTCTTCTGGAACAATCTGATATTATATCCCTGCATGCACCTTTAAACGAAAATACGCGATACCTGATCAATCAGAAAAGTATTGCAAAAATGAAAAACGGGGTGATGCTTATCAATACATCCCGTGGAGCTTTAATCAAATCTGAGGATGTACTTGCAAATCTTGAAGGTGGAAAGATCGGATACCTTGGACTGGATGTTTATGAATTTGAAAAGGGGCTGTTTTTCGAAGATCATAGTAATGACACTGATAAGGATAGTCTCCTACAAAAACTTATAAATCATAAAAACGTAATCATAACTCCTCATCAGGGTTTTTTAACTCAGGAGGCTTTGAGGGAAATTGCCCAGATAACAATTGAAAATATTGATGCATGGGAAAAGGAATTTGGTCAAAATCTATAATTCAGAAATTACTTAAGTTTCAAAGCGGGTTTGAAACCCGCTTTATCTGTTTTTCGAAATTCCCTGCGGAAAATCTCGAACAGCAGGTTTAATTTATTTGATAAAACAGACCAGCATGGTATATTGAATGTGCTATTTGATTATACCTTATGCCCGTACTAGTACTTCACAATAACATCGTTCTGTTGTCCTGAACCTTCTGTACTCCTTCCGGATTCAATTTGCTTTTTTAGTAATTCACTTAACTCCCTAACCACATCTGGTAATGAGCTGGCTAAATTATGCTGTTCCTTAATATCTGTTTTCAGATTATACAATTGGATGCCAGGCAAATTTGATTTTGCTGCCGCTGATTCTGTAGGAGCAGACCACCCCCCAGATCCTCGGGCAAAAATAAGTTTGTAATCACCTTTTCTGATTGAAAACTTACCATCAATTGAATGATGTATGATTGATTCTCGTTTGTATTCGCTGGGTTTACTTAGCAGAACAGGTAAAAGGCTGAAACTGTCTTCCGCCTGATTATCCGATAACATGGAGCCAACTATGTTTGCTGCCGTGGCCATGAAATCGGTTAATGAAATGGTTTGTGTAGACACCGAGTTTGGAGCTACTTTCCCCGGCCATTTAATAATAAATGGGATACGGTGACCGCCTTCATAAATATCCGCTTTGGCGCCTCTATAAATACCACTTGCAAAATGGCCCTTTGATTCGAGAGTTTTAAAATCAGCCATCGGAGAAGCTCCATTATCACTTGTGAAAACAATGATTGTATTTTTATCTAAGCCGGTTTCTTTTAAAACTGCTTTTATTTTCCCCAATAAAGCATCTGTCTTGAGTACAAAATCTGCATAGTCATTAATGCCAGACTTACCTTCAAACTCTTTAGTCGGTAATATAGGGGTGTGGGGAGAGGTTAAAGGAAGGTATAAAAAGAATGGCCTGTTATTGTTATCTGCCTGCGTTTCTATGTAATTGATTGCCTTCTTTGTGAAATCGTCCAGCACTTTACTGTGCTTTTGTCCTTTACCAATTGCTCCTTCCCTCCAGAATCCGGGGCCTTTATTTTCTTTAATAATCTCAATTCTTCGGGCAGTAACACGCTGATTTTCAATATAAACATAGGGTGGAATATCGAGCGAGGCGCTAATAATATAACTGTAATCAAAGCCTGCAGAATTTGGGCCGGAACTTAGGGGCATAGAAAAGTCAACCGAATCGTTTTTATCTTTTTGCCAACCCAAACCTAAATGCCATTTCCCGATGCAGGCTGTGTTATAGCCATTGTTCTTAAAAAGATTAGCCAGAGTAAATCTATCTCGAGCAATTAGTGATGTATCATAACCCCATAAGACACTTTTTTGAAGACGGGTTCGCCATGCATATCTGCCAGTTAATATTCCATAGCGCGTTGGTGTGCAAACTGCAGAGCCACTGTGGGCATCAGTAAATCGCATGCCTTCTTCTGCCAGCGCATCTATATTTTTTGTTTGAATTTTAGAGTCTTTGTTATAAACGGAGACATCACCAATTCCCAGGTCATCTGCTAAAATGTAAATGATATTTGGCTTTTCGGATTGAGAATATGCAGTATTTACTATCAATAAAAGGGAGCAGAATATTAAAGATAAGCGCATGATGAGAAGTTTAATATTAAATATAAGGATTATTAATAGAACCTTAGTTCGGTATAAAATCTTGCAGCGCTGCTTTAGGTTGAATGATTTTTTATTGCTTTGAAAGCTTGTTTGTTCCTCTTCTGTTCCACTTACCCGTGTTCTACCCTGGTTTTTGCCCATAAATTGCTCTTTGAGATAAGATTTTGCAAGGGCAAAAAGCTAGAGATGTAATCCGCATTTAATTACAGGGGTGTTGGTCCGTTTGCCGGACTGCCTGTCCCGATGAAATACAGCACCGGGTAAAATAAACCTTGCCGGAGGAGGTATCTTCCGGCTATTGGTAATATGATGCAGAATGCGATTTCTTGCCGGAAATACTCCGGAGGAAAGGGCTGAAATGGCCTATAGCACACAGGGATTGGTTTTCAACAAACAAATTATTGTTAACAAGAGGCTAATCTGATGTGTTACAACCGTATTATTTTACCCTTCCTTATATCGAACTCAGGTTTATATAAGAGGTATATCCAATCAAAGGTTGTAAATTATGAACCAGTAGCACCGGGTAATAAGATCCTGATAATCAATCCAAATACCCTCTGAAAACTGTCTGACTATAAAGTTTTCTTTTTGAATTTTGAATAAAATCTGTTAGGAAATTGTAAATTAAGTTTCTTAAAATTCCTGAAAATAAAGCAAAACAATTAATAATATTGATTTATGGATACCGAAAATAATAAGTCGAGGAGAAATTTTATTAAGAGTTCTGTTATTGCAGGTACTCTGCTTCCATTTATGTCGAATGATCTTTTTGCAGATGTGCTTGGGAGTAAAAAAGTTATTGAGCCCTTAAATGTCTCTGTTTTTTCCAAACATCTGCAATTTTTAAACTACCAGGACATGGCTGATGCAGCAGCCGGGTTAGGTTTTAATGGGGTAGATCTTACGGTGCGTCCCAAAGGTCATGTTTTACCCGAACGGGTGGAAACAGATTTGCCAAAAGCAATGGAAGCCATTCAAAAAGCTGGTCTGGCTACAACAATGATTACTACTGCTGTTCAGGATGCTAATGATCCTACTGATAGGAAATTGCTGGAGACTGCTTCCGGGCTGGGCGTTAAATACTATCGCATGAACTGGCTCAAATATCCCGAAGGGAAAAGTATTCCTGAGGCTATGATGCAATTCAAAAAGACGCTGACGGCGATAAGTCATTTAAACAGAAAACTGAATATTACAGGTTGCTATCAAAATCATTCTGGAAACCTGGCGGGAGCTTCGATATGGGAGTTATGGGAAATACTTAAAAATGCTGATCAGCGAAATATGGGAGTTCAGTATGATATCCGTCATGCGGTTGTAGAAGGAGGAATGTCATGGAAGAACGGGCTCAATTTAATTCATCCTCATATTAAAATCCTGGCCATAAAGGATTGTATCTGGCTGAAAAAAAATGGAAGCTGGGTTGTTGAGAATGTACCATTGGGAGAAGGAATGGTTGATTTTAAATCCTATTTTAAGATTTTGAAGGAATTTAATATTCAGGTACCTGTATCACTTCACTATGAATATTCTTTGGGCGGCGCTGAGCATGGAGCAAGTACTATCACAACAGATAAGCAGATCATTTTTGCTCATATGAAAAGAGACCTTAATAAATTGCAGCAACTCTGGCAGGAGGCTTGATTATCAAATATTTTTATTTAAAGTGCAGATAATGTGCAATTAGCTGAATAAAATGAACAAGATTTTAAATTATCAATGCAGCTTGTTTCGGCAGTTTGCTTTTTCTATTCTACTAATTATTGTATCCAATACATTTGCCCAGCAGTCTGGGCAGACGGGAATCCTGCTGAAAAATCTCAATCTGATTGACGGTAAAGGTGGCACAGTCCGGACGAATACGGATATTCTTATAGAAGGGCAGCGCATCGCAGCTATTGGAAAGAATTTAAAGAGTGTTGGAGCCCGTGTAATTGATCTTCAGGGAAAGACAGTGATGCCTGCAATGATCAGTGCCCATGTGCATGTTGGAGTAATCAGTGGAAATGCTCAAAGCGGTACATTTTTTACAAGGGAGAATGTACTGGCACAATTAAAAAAGTATCTGGATTATGGTGTAAGTACAGTTCAAACGCTGGGTACCGACAGGCCTTTATTATATGAAAATGGATTTCGGGATTCTTTAATGAAAGGCCTTTTACCCGGCGCCCGTCTGTTCTCCGGTGGCTATGGATTCAATATTCCAGACCCCGCTGTCAGGAAGGAATCTTTTATGGGGAATTTATACCGACCATTGTCTGCAGATGAAGTTCCGGGAATGATGAAGGAATTGAACCGTATAAATCCATCGATGGTGAAGATCTGGGTTGATGGTTCGCCTCAAACCAAAATGAAACCTGCCATTTATCAAAAGATTATTGAGGAAGCGCACCGGTATCAGCACAGAGTTGCGGCACATGTTTATTACTTATCGGATGCCCGTCAGCTGATAAATTCCGGAATAGACGTATTCGGACACAGTATCCGCGATAGTCTGGTGGACGATGCCTTGATCGCCCGGATGAAAGCCAGAAAGATCCCATATATCCCAACTCTTGCGCTCGACAAATTTGCACATGCTTATATGTCAAAACCAAACTGGCTTGAGACCCCCTTTTTTAAGGCTGCTCTCGAGCCAGGGGTGTATGAAATGATTAGTTCCACTGCTTACCAGAATGAACAAAAGGCTTCAGCTGCTTCAGTTCGTAGTGCTGCAGCATTCAGGATGGCCCTTCAGAATGTGAAAAAACTCCATGATGCAGGTGTTTTGGTTGCACTGGGAACCGACTCGGGAGCCTTTCCCATCCGGGCTCAGGGTTTTGCCGAACATCTGGAATTGGAATTGCTGGTTGAAGCCGGTTTGAGTCCGCAGGATGTGATTCGTATTGCTACTTTAAACGCTGCCCGGGTTCTGCGAATTGATAAGGATTATGGGAGCATAGAAAAGGGAAAGATTGCCGATCTGCTTGTGCTTGATGCAAATCCGCTGGAGAACATTCAGAATACACGAAGGATTTCTGCGGTTTACAAGGCCGGCAGAGAGATTAGTAATGGCCCTGCAATGAAATGACTTGCTTCCTTTGATACTATCCTAAAAAACAGATCCAATAATACTGTTTACTTTTCACCTTTATCCAGCAGCATCTGCCTGATCGTAAACAATTCCTTAGCTCTTGGATCAACAGTCACATGGACTGTGGCGATATCAGCATCTCCAAAAACCTGTAAGCGGGTAAAATTAAGGATGGCAGATCGCTTATCAGGATTCAGCAAGGGCTTGTCGACAATAAAACGATGCGAGTCGCCATTGACCCAGAGTACTGGCTTGCCATATTGCCTGCTCAGCTCAGATAATTTATCAATAATCTTTTGAAAGGCCGGGGATGTAGTTCTGCTGTAGAACATATCGGCCTGGGTAAACATAACCAAACCTTCTTTATCAGAAGCCCGGGCATAAATTTCATCGAGCCATGCTAAATTAGCTTTCTCCCGTTCTGTAAATTCAGTATTGTCTGTCCCCTTAAAATTGTTGTTTGTGCCAACTAAATGAACCGTAGCAAACTGGATTCCGCCATGCTCCCAGGCAACATTCTCCACATATCTCGCAAATTCAGGATTGTTGCTCTGACTATGTAGTGGTATCTTCTTTTGTCCGAGACTTTTACTATCCCTGAAAAACATTTTTCTCAATAATGTCAGTCTTTCCAGCGGATCATATTTACCTGCTGCTTCACGGTTGCAATCTGTCCACTCATTATCTCCCGGAGTGTATATTAACGGTCGGGAAAAGCTTTCAAAATAGTTAAAGATCTTATTAAAATATTCGTCAGAACAAACAGTTGATCCTGCTTTAAAATCGCCAACATGTACGCTAAAGGCAGGCTTTTCTTTATTTACCTCTTTGATCAGATTTTCGAAACGAACATAATCATCCGGAAGACGATAAGGCATATCGCCAAAGGCAATAAATTCGAATTTTTTACTTTGTGCGGATGTGCTTGCTATGGAAACTAAGAACAAAAGGAGGAGGAAGTGTATTCTCACAGTTTGGGTTTTTGTACCAATAAATTTAATCAGTTTTTGCCGGATACAATGAATTAAATAAGGGAAGGGTTTTGAATTATCACTAGTGTACGGTAAAAGCTTTTGTTTTCCGACCATGAAGGGCAATTGTATTATTTAAGAGCTTGCTTGGTTCCCTCTTTCGTGGGATCCGATAGCTATCGGATGACAAGGGTTGTTTGGAGTGAGGAGATTCCAGCCTCCGCTGGAATCGCAATATGGAACCGTTAAATAAATGATTTAGCTCATTTACTCATTTTTTGTCCCCCGCATATTGGTCCATGAAAGGTACTAAGTAAACTAATCCGATTCCAGCGGAGGCTGGAATCTCCCTATTTCATTTCCATTGACATATTTGTCATTCCAGCGAAAGCTGGAACCTCCTTACTTGTGCTTAATTATTAATGAGCATCGTAGATAATCACCTTATCAAAGAATACCCTGAACTCATCTAAAAAGGCTTTGTGCAATGGATGAACCTGATATTCATCATGGCCGGCCATATCATCAAACAGAAGAAATAAGCTAAAAGTATAAGTTGTATCCACTACGGCGCGTTCGATGGGAGCCGGGGTACCTATATGATACATTTTTACTGCTTCAATAAATTGCAAAGTATCCAGACTTTTTCGGAATGCGGTTTTTTGTTCCTCAGTAGTGTCGGCTTTAAGCCAGAATAAAACGTGGTGTGCGATCATTTTTTTTATTTTTTTCAAATATATAAAATGACCATTGCTGATGTTACATTTCCTGAAAATTTCAAATGCTAAAATGACAAAGCCGGTATAAAACCGGCTTCGAATAAAATACAATTTGAACTGCCAGAATCAAACTGATGAGCAGAATTCAGAGAGATTAAAAGGTAATGGAACCTTCTCCTGTATATTCATAATTTGTAGGCGTATTTACTGTATACAATAAGGTCATATTTCCTGTTGCATTAGTAAATTTTCCTGTTCCCCCCGTGAATACATATTGCTGGAACATAAATCCTGTTGCAGGATCAATTCCGGCTCCGGCAAGTGAATAGTAAAGTTTATCGCCATTAGCTGCAGTACCGACCCCACCAATTGATCCGATTACTTGTCCGGTAGCAGGGTTGATACAAAATGTTGTTACCTGCTGTTGAAGTCCGAGTGCTGTTGAATTACCGGTTCCATCAGATCTGAATTGAAGAGTTCCTTCTCCGCAACCATTAGGGATATAAGAAATGGTTCCCGAACCCGTGCTTTTCAATGGCCTGGTAACACTTTTGCCATTGTTTGATTTGTTTGCTGACATCTGTATGCCTGAACCATCATTAGCTTTTAATAACAATGCACCTGAAGTCATTTCGGCATATTTCTTAAGATCATCCTGATTAGTCGTCTCAGTGACCATATCCTTCTTACAGGATCCGAACAGCAATGCTACTGCTGCGATAATTAAAGTCTTTTTCATAATTGGAGTTTTGAAAGCGTTTAATATAAAAATACAAATTTTTAATTTAAACTTATTTATTTTTCAATTAAAGCAAACTAATACAAAAAAGCCGGCACATGATGCGCCGGCTTCAGAAATATATAGGTTAAATAATCAGAGACTAAGTGTTGACATCACGGGAAAATGATCCGAAGGAAACTTGCCGAAATAGGTATCTGTTAGTATACCCCATCTGCTTGCAGTAAACTGCTTTGAAGTGAAGATATGATCTATGACTGATTTATTTCTCGGGGCCCTGAATCCGTTGCCTGATGAGTTAAGTTCATACGGAAATTCCACATCTCTGTACGAGTCTTTCAGAATCCCCGAATTGGCTATGGTTTGATACCAATCACTCTTACGGTCTCCGTTAAGGTCACCAGTGAAGATGACTGGCTGGCTGCCTGCAATTTCCTTAATTTTCTGTATGATTAGTTTTGCGCTTTCCTTTCTTGCAACAATACCCTGATGGTCAAAATGCACATTGAAGAAATAGAATTTTTTACCACTTTCCTTAATTTCAAGATAAACCCATGAGCAGATGCGGTTACAGCAGGTAGCATCCCATCCTAATCCTGGTTTATCCGGAGTTTGAGAAAGCCAGAAGTCTCCGCTTTTCAGCAGCGTGAACTTATCCTTCTTGTAAAAAATTGTTGAGTGTTCACCACCATCTTTGCCATCGTTCCGGCCAACTCCATAACGGGAGAAATGTGGTAATGCAGTACTGATATCATCCAGCTGATTCTTCAGGGCTTCCTGAACTCCAAATATATCGAAGTCGTGAAAGCGGATCAGACTGGATACTACCGGTGCACGGTCTACCCATAAATTGCCACTGTCGCGCGGGTTATCATACCTGATATTAAATGTTGCTACATTAAATGATTGCGCATTTAAGCCGATGGAAACGGCGAGCAACAGAATGCAGGTCAGTAATAAATTGTTTTTCATCTTGTTTAATTTCATTTTAATTAATTCCAACCCAAATTTTGTCCCAATTTAGGATTTAGCAAAAGATCCGCTTCCGGGATAAAGATAAACAGGGAAAAGGGAATAGGGAAAGGGAAATGGGGGAATAATTTGTCGATGGGAAAGAGAATTAGCAAATGAGGTAATTAGCAAATGGAGCAAAGACTTAACCGGGCGATAAAAATTAAATTTCAATCATCCATGCACATTCTCAACCCGATAGCTATCGGGTCTCCACTCTCAACTCTCAATTTTTCTTCAAAATGTATTCCTCCCTTGCTCTCAAAATATGAACCATATTATCATTGGCCCATCCGGATAAGGAAATAAGCTGACCTACCAGGCTCCGTCCAAGAGGAGTGAGTTCGTATTCAACCCTTGGCGGGATCTGAGGATAAATTGTTCGAGTAAGCAGGCCATCTTCTTCCAGTGTCCGCAATGTTACCGTTAGCATACGCTGTGAAATACCTGGTATTCTTTTCTTCAGTTCCGTAAATCGAAGGGTCTCGGCTTTTCCCAGCATGATGATAGTATGCATGGTCCACTTATCACTGATGCGGCTGAGGACATCTGTTATGGGGCATTGATTTGTCTTAATGATGTCAGAAAAATAATTTGATATTTCCTCGCGACTGCCTTCAGAGGCTGTTTCGCCATTGGTTACTTTCATAATACTGAGTGTAAAACAGGTGCCGTATTGTTTAATGCAAAGTTACTAAATAGTTTTGAGTTATTAAAAGTAACTAATAAGAAGAAAAATGAATATTTTAACTGCATTAAACTGGCGTTATGCTGCCAAGAGTATGAACGGCAGTCCCGTACCTCAGGATAAAGTTGACCTGATCCTTGAAAGTATCCGCTTATCCGCATCCTCTGCGGGTTTTCAACCATATCAGGTATTAGTCATTCAGAATAAGGAGCTGCTTGAGAAGATTAAACCGATTGCATTTAATCAGCCTCAGATTACAGATGCCTCTCATTTACTGGTATTTGCAGCATGGGATAGGGTAACAACTGAACGTGTGGATGCGATGATAAAGAATATTGCCCGGGTACGAAATGTACCGGAGGAATCACTTGCAGTAATCAGGGGCTATGGCGACCGCTTTATGGCTCAGACAGCCGAGCAGAATTTTCAATGGGCAGCACGTCAGGCCTATATTGCTTTGGGCACGGCCCTCATTGCGGCTGCAACACTCGAAGTTGACAGTACCCCAATGGAAGGCTTTGATCCGGCCGCTTTAGACCAGCTTCTGGGCTTAGAGGACCGAGGTTTGAAAAGTGTACTAATTCTCCCATTGGGCTATCGCGATGAAGAAAAGGACTGGTTACTTCCATTAGCCAAAGTAAGAATGCCAAAAGAGGACTTGTTTATTGAGGATGAAGATCTTGCAGAGCTAATCAATTAATAATATTCGGGTGAGTGATAGTTCATTGATCTGTCACTCATTTTCGTTCATAAGTCCTGATCAGGATTATTCAATTGTTGATGAAAATTATTATTTTGGATACAAATTGATCAGCTATATGATTACGAAAGGTCGTTTGGAAGCGTTCAGTGATGGGGTAATTGCCATCATTATTACCATCATGGTTTTGGAGTTGAAAGTGCCCCATTCCGAAAATATTGGGTCTTTAATGGGTCTTATTCATGTTTTTTTTAGCTATGTGTTAAGCTTCATTTACATTGGTATTTACTGGAATAATCATCATCATATGCTGCATGCAGTGAAATCTGTAAATGGAACAATATTATGGGCTAATCTTCATCTTTTGTTCTGGCTTTCATTAATTCCTTTCGTAACAGCCTGGATGGGTGAGAATCATTTTGGGAAATGGCCGGTCATTATGTACGGAGTGATCATGATTATGAATGCAATTGCCTATACTATTTTAGGACGGACTTTAGTTTCACATCATGGTAAAGATTCTCTGATTGCTAAGGCTTTGGGCAAGGATTGGAAAGGTAAATTATCTTTACTTATTTATGCTACCGCGATAGGTACCTCTTTTATCCATCCGGGAATAGGCATGTTCTTATATTTTGTTGTGGCAGTAATTTGGCTTATCCCCGACACAAGAATTGAAAAACTTCTGATAGCCGAAGCGCAAAAGGAAGATAAACATATTTGAGTTATCTGTTGTCAGTTATCACCCGATAGCTATCGGGTTGCCTGTGATGTAGCGGTTCATTTTAAAATTTGTTTCAAATACCCACATACGACATCTTCGTGAAAAGTCATTATTTAAGGGGCGGGAGGTTCTGGCCTTCGCCAGAATGACAATGCATTTTATTAGTAGTGGAGGAGATCCTGACTTTTGTCAGGATCGTAGTCCTTAACTTAATGACATTACTCTTCAAGATCGTGATTCCCTTGTTAGACAGTACTATAAACATTTGACCCATTCTGGGTCATTAGAAAAATTCCAAACAAGAGAATTTTACAAGACAATAGGGACTCTAAATCCGATAGCTATCCGGTATCAACTCCATTCTTCATTCCCCATTCCCTATTTGCTATTCCCTATTTCCAATTCCCCTTCATCCCGACGCAGGAGAGATCAAACTGTCAACTGTCAATTGTCAACTGTCAATTCTTCCCCATCAGTTTCCTCACCTCCGCCACTTCCTTCTCACTTACCGGTCCCGATTTATTGCCAAAACTCCGCCTTACATAAGTTAAGATCTCCGAGATTTCCTTATCTGTAAGGAAGGATGCATGTGCAGGCATCGTATCGTTATAATTTTGCCCTTTTACCTGAATTGCTCCGGTCATACCATTCAGTACCACATTGATCAGCACGGTTTTATCGCTGTTTACCCATTCAGATCCGGCAAGAGGGGGGAAGCGGCTTCCATCACCATTCCCATCTGTCTGATGGCAGTTTCTGCAATAAATATTGTATAGCAGCTCAGCATGTACCGGTTTACCTTTCCGGTCAAGATTATCTGCCATTTCATCCGGGGTTTTAAGATGGGTTAATGCCTTGCGCTTTTCCATTTCAGCCAGCTCTTTATTCCCAAAGGATTTTTTGTCGCCCTTGTACATGATTCGCCAAATCTTCCCTTTCTGAGTTTCTCCGACATACAAAGAACCATCTGGGCCTTCAGCGAGACCCATTGGTCTGTATGTAGCGTCATTGGCTACCGCAAGAGTATCCTTGCCCGCAAAGCCATCGGCAAATACTTCCCATGGACCGGTTACTACTCCATTTTTCATCGGAACAAAGACAACAACATTTCCGACCTGCGGGTATGGAATGCGGTTAGTAGAGCCATGCAGAGAAATAAATGCTCCTTCCTTATAACGCGCCGGGAATTGATTGCCTTTATAAAAAAGGATATCATTTGGTGCAAAATGTCCGGGGAAACCCAGCAGAGGTTTTGGAAGTTTGGCCCCATCACCTTCTTTGACACCATCGCCGCCATATTCAGGACTCAGTACTTTCTTTCCAAGCATCTGATCATAATAGTAATAAGGGAATCCGCCATCGAATCCCTCATTTACTTTAAAAAGTTCATCCGATGGGAGCATCGCACTTTTCCAGGGACTGTAATATTCCGGCCAGAGTAAACGCAGATCATCCCTGCCATGATGCAGGGCATAAAGTGCATCGGTTCCTTTATCCCAGGTCATACCAACAATACTCCGCATTCCGGTCGCATAGCGTTTTCCATCGCTTTGCTTTTGCTGCAGTTTATTTTCATCAAATTTCCAGATCCCGCCATGGTCAACTAAATACGGGCAAGGATTCATACCCGGCGATCCGGGCTTCCTGTTCTCTACCTGACATGAATTTGTTCCCATACCCCATGAAACAAACATATTTCCCTTCCCGTCGAATGCAAGAGCTTTTGCCATGTGTTCATGAAAAGGCAGTGTATCGATCACCACGGTATCCATATTACTGTCGGGTACAAGTTGTCCTTCCTTTAATTTATTGCGAAAAACCATTAGCTCTGAACTGAAGTAGAGATAGCCATTATGGATTTGCATGGCCGTTCCCCTGTTGCGGTTCTCATACTTGCCCCAGATCTTCACAGTATCGGCCTTCCCATCGCCGTCCACATCCCTCAGCGCTGCATTGCCATAACCATCAATTGTAGGGGATCTTAGTTTGACATAAACATCCCCGTTCTGGTTCACTGCAATATGTCTGGCACCAACATAATTTCCCGAAGGCTGGTTGTTCGGGCGACTTAACTGTGTGCTTTTAGGAGCTCCTTTAATCTCGGCAGGAGCTGTTTGAGGGGCATTAGATTTTGCGAGCTGGCTTATCTGAAGGGCAACAACAGAACCTCCTCCAATGCTATCAACAACCACAAGAGCCTCAAATCCACCGGGCAGAATCAATCCGCCATTGTCCTTATCGGATGGAGGTAATTTATCGGTCCCCGGCTTACAACTTGCAATAATGAAAGAACTGAGAATGATGCAAATAAAGCGGATATATATCTTTTCAGGGAGGCCATGTTTTTTCATGGATTTAAAATAGTTGTTTATTTCGAATAATGAAAATGAAAACAGAAAGGTTACAGGGCAGAGAATTAGCAAATTGTGATAATTAGCAACCCGATTGCTATCGGGTTAGCAAATAGGATTAGGACTTACGAAATCACATGGGCGAGTGGAAAGTAGATTTCGTAAGTCACAACATCTTCTAGAGCAAATCTGGTTTGATTTGTTGATGGAGGAAATACAAATTTGAAACGCCTGTCATCCAGAGGAGCCAACAGATTTTCTTAGTTTAATAATAATTTGCGGCGACGAAGGATCTCATTGCTATGAGCAGGACTTTTTGCTGTAACAGGAAAATTTGTCAATTAGCAAATTAGTAACCCAATAGCTGTCGGGCTAAGAATGAAGATACCATCAAGCTTGTGCATTAACTCTACTGCAACTGAATCAATTGATTTTTAATTGAATATAATACAAGCCCGGTTCTGGATTTCAGGTTTAGTTTTTGAAAAAGAGATTCGCGGTAATTGTCAACTGTGCGTGGACTAACAAACATGCTATCTGCAATCTCTTTATAGGTTAATTCAGAGCAGCATAATTTGAGGAACTCGACTTCCCTTGACGAAAGCAGGGGTGCATCCTTCTGATTAGCCATTGAGTGCAGCAGTTTTCCTGAAACCAGTTCATTGATATAAAGCCCTTTTGAAAAGATTGTTTGAATGGCTTCGAGTACTTCCCTTGGTTTCGACTCTTTCAGTACATAGCCACAGGCACCACTCTTAATCATCCCAATAACCGCTTTTTCATCATCAAACATACTCAGTGCCAACACTTTGATTTTTGGATAGTTTTCTTTCAACCATGCAGTTGCCTTATAGCCATCCATTTCCGGCATATTAATATCCATTAAAATGATATCCGGCAGGAGTGATTTTGCTAGTATATCCTGCATTTCTTTGCCATTCCCAGCGCTAAAAATCACATTCAGCTCTTCAAACTCATTCATTAAGGCAGCCAGACCATTTCTAAAAAGGGTATGGTCGTCGACAATTGCTATGTTGATTTTTTCTTCTTTCATGGATAGGGAATTGTAATTGTAATGCTCGTCCCTTTATTTAGGTTGGATTCTATGATCGCCTCTCCTCCGAGAAGGCTTGCACGCTTTTGGATATTGGTCAAACCCATTCCCATTTGATCAGACCGGGGTTTATCAGGGTTGAATCCAATTCCATTGTCACTGATGCAAAGACATTTTATTCCGTTGGAATGCTCTAAGGTAATTGCAAGCTGAGTCGCCATTGCATGTTTTATAATATTATTTAATACCTCCTGCAGGATTCTGAAAATGATCAGGTCCTTGTCTGGATTTGATGCAGGAAGCTCATCTTCACATAGGTAAATGACTTTGTATTTTCCGGATTTTTCCAACCATTTAATCTCATGTCTGATCGCCTCATCCAGGCCCTGGCTGACAAGTTGTTCTCCCTGCAACAGCCGCCCCAGTAATCGCATTTCCTGAATGGATTGTGAAATAAGTTCGATAGCTGAATTTACCTTTGGAGTAATTTTAGCGGGCTCCTCAGGCTCAATGGATTTTAAGGTTAAAGACGTTAAGCTGAGCAATTGTCCAATATTATCATGGAGATCGGCACCAATGGTTTGCATGGTCTGTTCCTTTATTTCCTGTTCAGCTTTTACAATCTCAGCTTCAAACCTTTCGCGCATCTGGTCTTTCTCCCTCGCATGCTGCTTACGGCGCTGATTGTAAAGCATGATATAGATTACGACAAAGGTTGGCGCAATCGCAAAGATGAATGTGGAAATGATGATCAGGTTTCTTATCTCGTTGTCGGCCATTTTCTGAGTATAAATGAATAAGACCAGCAGCCATAAAGAAGCACATTGAGTACATAGAAAATATATCTGAGATATGGCGTCGGACTGGCCACGAAATCTCTTATTTTTTCATAGTACAAATTGGTTATTATGGAACCAAAATAAAAGAACAGGATACCAGCTACCCACCAGAAACCAGGATCATAGGCTAAATTGATGTCCCGCTGATCCTTTAAAAGAAGGTAAAAATAATAGTAGCTGTAAACTATAAATAATACCGACATCACAATCGTTGTAGTGGCATGCTTTTTAAAGATTCCATGTTCTATTTGTTCAGTTATGTACAGAATGCTGAGTAAAGCGAGCCCTATTAAAATAACAGGGCCGCTTTTTAAATGAACTTTGAATAAGGAAGCAAACATGGCTGAAATGAAGCCGGCCTGGAAGATCAGCAGAATATTATATACCCATACATTAGGCCTTACATTTTCGGGATCTGCAAGGTATTGTCCTTTAATGTAGATACCCAAAGTTTCTGAAAGACAGGTGATCAGCAGGAACAGGATCATTCCTTTCCACACCGGACTCTTATCCCTGGTAAGACAGATACAGGCAATAATGAAGCAAATCCATTCTGCAGTAGTATTGATGGTCAGGTACTTTAACATTAGATTATCTTACAGGTATTTAGAATTGAATCTATTCCCAGGTTGAGCCATGACACATAACAGGACATTCTTCGCCATTATCATTCACATCCAGGATATTTTTCTTGTTATCATTATAGCAGTTATAATAATCTGAACGCTTTGTTCCATTATCGCGGGTGGTTACCATCACAAGGGCAGTATTGCCGTTGTCTTTTTTAGCAAAATATATACGGATACCATCTCCTTTTGCCCCTTTTCTTACAGCCGCATCAAGCTCAGCCTTCCAATAGTGAATCAATCGGGTGGAATACCATAGGTTCCTGATATTGATTGGATCTTTGCCGAATTGATTTACCCAGCTCTTACCCAGCACACAGGAAATACTATTTAATGATTTATTACATGGGATTTCGGTACAATCAGCCGTAGATGCAGTTGCAATTCCTGATAATGGTGCATCATGTATTATATTGCCGGCTTCCACACGACCGCCTGTTTTAAAAAATGCTGATTTAAGTTCAAAATAATCCTGATGAATTTTAGAGGTCGTACCATCAGGATTTTTTATTGTGGTGTCTTTTGTCGCAACCATTACAATGGCATTCTTACCATTCTTCTTAGCGAAATATATACGAAACCCGTCCACGTTTTCCAGTGGCAAAATTTGGGATAAACTGTCAATGTATGCTTTACTAAACCAGATGCTCGTACGAGCATGTGAACTAACGGGATCCTTCCTTAACTCTTTAACCATGCTTGTTGCCTCTGCAAAAGTGTAACCATTCAGTGTTAGCGAGTCGGCAGGCGCAGCCATGGATTCATTCTCTGCTGCGGACTTGTTTTTGTCGCCAGGAGCCGGGCTGCCGCAGGATGCGATGATTAAAAGAATCAATGTGATGTAAGTGAAATTTTTCATGTCATATAGGTTTTGGTTTTTAAATATAATGAATAATGATGATGGTGTTACATAGGCTAAGTTGCGGACAATCAAGTGCATATAGCTGCTGAAATTACCCCAAATTATACCGTAAAAACACCCTGGAGGAAAGGGAGATAATACTTTCGGTCAAGCAGGTAGCTGAGATAGTTTTGAATTTGAAATTCCTTTTAATCTGACAATTACCAGAATTTCTAAAACTGTTAAAACGAAATAAGAAAAATACGGGGAGGGCTGAAAACCGAGTAGAGTAGGCCAATAACGTAAAAATTTAGGAATATGAAAGAGGCAATAAGGGCAAATGTTATCGCATACATAGCTTCATTTGCGAATTTGAAAATTGAGGATGTTATGGACGAACATATACTGAAAAGTTACCCATTAGGACTGGATGATACTAAACTTGGGTTTTTGACTATCGCCTTAAGAGCTTATTTGAGAAGTATAAATCCAGATCAGATTGTATTGGCATCTGAATTACGAAAAAAAGACTTTGATGTTAAGAAAACGTATGAACTAATCATTAAAAAAGCAGGAATATGAAAACGATAGTTGCAGTACTCATTTTAGTTTTATTTTCAATCTCAAACTCATTTGGACAAGATTCAACATTTATTAAAATTAATAAATGGATAACAGATAATAACCTTAGTATAAGGAAGTCTTTTGATGGCTCAAAGTTTGAAAACAAGCCAGCAGGAATTTCATATCAAGAGAATCATAAATCTCCAAACGACTTTCTAAATCTTGACTTGGCCATCAAGTTATCTGAGTTAGAACTATTAAAAAAAACTAATTCAATCCTGATTTTTTATCCAAAAATAGAGTGGCATAAATCAACGGATTCAACAGATTTACAAAATAAGTTAGATGGGGGTATTAATTTTGAATTTATGCCATTTGGGTTAAAGAGCCCTGATTTAGGAAATGGAATTCCAAATCCCGGTCTAAAAATATCGCCTTGGTTTCAAGGATCCTCCTCATACAAAAGGAACTTTATCGACGATGTTTTTGAGAACAAATTTGTTTTCCAACTATCCTTGGCAAGCAATTATAAAGGCCTCCCCGGATACATTTTTCGTGATGGCAATAAAAAATTCAGAGCCAGATATTACCCATACTTAGGAGTAGACTATAATAGAATTCCAAATATGTTAACGGATAATCAAGTTGAAGAATTTTCCACATATTTTGTTAGGTTTTTTGCTGAAGTATGGATTTTACCTCAGTCATTACAACTAAATCTTGACGTTACATACAGAGAAATTGTTAAGAGTAAATCAAATCTTAGAGAAGTTGTGCCAATCGTGTCAAGTTCAATTTATTTATATCCAGGGAAACAAGAAGCTTTGGGAATTGGTTACGAGTATAAACATGGATATGACCCTGACAGTAAATTTCAATTAATTCAAATCTCCTCTCTTAAAATATCCTGGAAAATTTAAATATCACCTATTAAGGAAGTTTGTATCAATTAGGTGTTCAACCGCGTCTGACTATCAAAGGGGAGAAAACTTAGCTATATTCTAAATCTAATAATATTATCAAATGAAAACACTAACTGAATTCTTAAAGTTCACTCTGGGATTTATAGTTTTTATAATAAAACGAAATACCTGATCCCATTATGCTAAGCTAATTTATTTCCAAATTCATTTTCCCCGAATAAACTCCTATTATTATGGAAAATAATTCAGCTTGCAAAGTTTATTACCTGAAGAAAATATATCCCGCCGAAGACTGAAAGCCATCTTCGGCGGTTCCATCGGTAACCTGGTCGAGTGGTACGACTGGTATGCCTATTCCGCATTTGCGCTTTATTTCTCTACTTCATTTTTCCCGGAAGGCAATAAAACTGCCCAGCTGCTCAATACTGCGGGCATATTTGCCTTAGGCTTTTTGATGCGGCCAATCGGTGGCTGGCTCTTTGGGCGGATTGCTGATAAAGTTGGGCGGAAACAAAGTATGACACTCTCAGTGTTGCTGATGTCCTTTGGCTCCATGCTCATTGCCTTTATACCTACTTATCAGTCCATAGGAATTGTAGCGCCTGTTATGTTGCTGATTGCCAGACTGCTGCAGGGCTTGAGTGTGGGTGGTGAATACGGGGTTTCGGCGACTTATCTCAGTGAAATGGCCACTAAGAACCGCAGGGGTTTTTACTCCAGTTTTCAATATGTTACGCTTATCGGCGGACAGTTGTTTGCCCTCGGAATTCAGCTGATCCTTCAAAAATGGCTCAGTGATGATCAGCTTCACGACTGGGGCTGGCGAATTCCATTTGTGATTGGAGCTATTCTTTCGCTCGTAGCGCTTTATTTGAGAAGCACGCTCTATGAAACCAAAGCATTCGAAGCCCAGAAAAATAAAGCTGATGAACACAAAGGTACGATCAGAGAATTATTGAAACACCCCAAAGCCTTGCTGACTGTTGTTGGCCTTACCCTGGGTGGCACACTTGCCTTTTATACTTACACAACCTACATGCAAAAGTTCCTCGTGAATACGGTGAACCTGAGCAAAGCCGAATCCACGCAGATCTCCTTCATCAGTATGCTGATATTTGCGATTATTCAACCCGTTTTCGGTGCTTTGTCTGATCGTATTGGCCGTCGTCCGCTGCTGATCAGTTTCGGAGTTTTGGGTACCATTTGTACGGTTCCATTGCTTAGTACCCTGAGCCATACAACTTCAGCTTACAGTGCTTTTTTTCTGCTGCTGGCAGGTTTGATAATCGTTAGTGGTTATACCAGTATCAATGCCATCGTCAAAGCAGAACTTTTCCCCGCTCAGGTGCGGGCATTGGGTGTTGGATTGCCCTATGCCCTGACCGTAGCGATCTTTGGCGGCACAGCAGAGTACGTGGCACTCTGGTTAAAAAACTCAGGTCATGAGGAGTATTTCTACTGGTATATCACCGCCTGTATCTTTTTGTCACTGCTGGTTTATGTTGGGATGAGGGATACGAAGGAGACGTCGATGCTGGAAAGGGATTTGAAGATTTGAAGATGGGGGAGATGAATTAGCAAATGAGATAATTAGGAAATTAGCAAATGGAGAATCAATTTGTCAATGAGTTAATTTGTCGATGAGTCCCCGCTAACCATCAGGTGAAATAAAGACTTACGAAATCACATGGGCGTTCGGAAGGTAGATTTCGTCAGTCGCGTATGCATGGGAGAATTAGCAAATCAGATAATTGGCAACCCGATAGCTATCGGGTTAGCAAATGGTACTACTGCCACTAATTGTGCGTCATCTCGACGAGCGAAATAATTGTTATTTAATAATGCCTTTTCCGCGAGGAGAGATCTGTTGCAAAGAATATAGGAGAAGAGAATTAGCAATTGGAGAGAATTAGCAAATTTGAAGCGTCTGTCATCCTGAGAAGCCAATGATTATGCTCAATTTACTGAAATTTTGAGGCGACGAAGGATCTCATTACTATGAGCATTATTTTCGCTTCAGCAGGAATTGCTTAAGGCCTCACCTTACGTATGGAACTACTGGTTTTAAATCTAGTGCGGCCCTCCGCCCAAGGCGGAGAGGGTTTATAGTTCCTGCGAAGAGATGTCGATGAGATAATTTGTCTATTTGTTGATGGGGAAGGAGATTGAGCAACCCGATAGCTATATGGTTTAGATAATTAGCAAATTGCGCGAGGAAAGATCTGTTTAATAGGCTTTTGGAGTTTTAAACAAATTAGCGATTTGGTTCATGAAATCAGAGTCGGGAGGGTACCAACATTAGGTTTTGTTCGTACCTTCTTCGTATCTTGTTCGCACAAAGGCCCTTTTTGGCACCGCTATGGCTATGTTATACGAACAAGGTACGAAGATGGTACGATGTTGGTACGAAGATGGTACGAAGATGTCTCAAAAATATCCTGATAAGACTGGTTGATTTTTTTCAGCTTTCAGCTTTCCACTTTAAGCTTTCTGCTTAAGAAACTCTTCCCTCAACCTCCTCGCAACAACCTTATCCTCCCCAGGCTGCATCATCCATACAGTAATGGATACAGAATTACCACCCTTTGCTCCCGGTTTTGGTGGTGTAGCCTGACCCTTGAAAATCGGTAAGCCTGAAAAGCCCGCTTCAATAGATGGATTTCCGTTACGAAGATTTTCACGCAGTTCATGGCCTGTTAGTTTGATTTTGGTATCATCCCAGGTAATGCGGAGAGATGGAGTATGATTTCCGAGCGGATTGACCGTTACTTTTGTGGTGATTCCATCGATAGATTTTACTGCATTTTCAATCAGGGCAATACCCGCTTCCCATTTCTTCCATTCTTTATCATGATCCATTGCAATCATGTTTTTGATAGCCACATAAGCTCCCAGGATCTCTTCTTTATTCACTTTATGTCCGCGGCCTATGGTGACTGCCCGGGGTGGGGCGCTGAGTCGTGCAGCCTCGATCAGGTGTTTTCTGCCCATTAAATAACCGGTGCTTTGTGGTGCGCGGACTGCCTTGCCTCCCGAAAGGAAGACCAGATCAAAGCCCATATCATTGAATTTCCATAGGTTTTCAATTGGCGGAACATCTGCCGCGATATCAATGGAAGTAGGAATATTGTGCTTTTTACCGACTTCAATCCATTCTTCATGTTTGATCTTTCCACCATTAACAGCAATGTTCAGAAAATGCATCATCGCTGTTTTTTCATTAATGGCCTTCTCCAGTTCTTCCCGGGTTTCTACAGTGATGATCTTGCATCCGGTTAGTAAAAAAGCCTGGGTATAGGCATCTTTATGTGCTCTCTGACAGATCACTTCTGATTTCATACCATCCAGATTTGGCAATTGCCCCACCTTTTTCATATCCAGTCCGGTGAGTACGCCGGCCAAACCCAGGGTCATTGCCGAATAGGCCCCGCTGGTTACCGTTGCAGCCTCAGCATGAGTCATTTTTGCAATTTGTTCACCCACCTTATCCTGCAGCTCATCCAGCATGCAAAACTTGCCAACCGAACTATTGATCGCCTTCAAAACCTTATCCTGCATGATACTTCCGGTCATATAGGTTAAAGTCCCGGCTGCATTAATAAAGGTTCGGATGCCCAGTTCCTTGTACAGATCTTCTGCCGGTGCAGGTTCTGCCTGTAGGGAAAGATTAGTGATTCCACCTGCGAGGGGAAGGAGGGTAAGGGATTTGAGGAGTTGGCGGCGTTTCATGGGGGGGGGTGGGTTTTATATTGAGTAATTTTTTTGAGAAGAGTAAAATTATACGGATTTATCAGGGTTTGAAAATTTCTTTTCTGTGAAAGTCAAGATTTTCCTGTGATGGGTAATGTTTGCTCCCAAATGGTAATCTTATCTTGGATCCCTTTAGCTTGCTTAAGCCATAGGGGTGCTCTTCATTTTCGGTTATTTGACTGCTAATTAGAATATTGTAATCACAGTCAATACTTACCAAACCTCTATCAAATGCTCGATGCAGATTAGGACATAAGGCTATGCCATTATTTATTTTATCGTCATGAGTTAAACTAAAAGGTACTATGTGGCAAGCATCAATATAATTATGCCCGTAGATTGATTCAAGTCTCATTCCTGAAAAACAACAAGTAGAATCGTAAACTTTAGGCACCAGCTTTTTAAATAGTCCGCCTCTAACGAATACATCTTCCTCAGTTTCGATTTTGATATTCCGATATTTTGCTTCAGGTTCATTTAGTATATAATCCTGAAGGTCATGAATATACCCGAGACCCTTTTGTTTGCTCAAAAGAAAATTATTTTTAGTTTCTGAAAAATAAGTATCAAGCAATAATGTCTTTATTACATTTTTAGATATAGGATCAGCTAAAAGTTGAAAGAATTCAGAGTCGAAATAACCAAAATCCAAAACTTCTGCTAATCTGCCAACACTTTTAATGTGAGCATTAATCTGACAGCCGAATTTAGGTTGTAGGGACCAGAGCTGTTTTCCAATGATTGTTTCACTTTGCAGGTAATAGAATGGTTGTGTAAAATCAGGCTGGTGTAAAGTATTAACCAACAAACGCCAGTTTTCTTGAAATGCACCAACAAGATCAGTATTAACATAAACACGGTTGTTCCAAACCAAACCTTTTTCTATAAGCTCGATGATAGAAATTAGTAGAATTGGTTTGTGAGGAGCCTTTCCGTAAGGTGTATTAGCTCTGTTTAGCTTAGAGAGTTTTGAGAGATAGGAGTTCAGAATATGGTTATTCATTAGTGAAATAATTTATTCTCACATTTATTATCCAACTGCCAATTTCCCGCTTTCTTTCCAGATGTAAGCAGGCATTGGTTCTTTTAATTTCCATTCGATATTCATAGGTTTTGCACCTGATGATTGTTGAAAATCAGCTAAACCTAAAAACACATAGGATATTGTAAATCCGTTTTCATTTTCGTTTTGTTCTCTGACAAATAGCAATATCTTTTTATCCATTTCCAATTGTTTAACATAGGATTGACCTTTTGGAGATTCTGGTGATGTTGCATTTTGAGATTGCCAATGGAAAAGATATTCACTTAATGCATAATCATCATATAATGTTGTAGGGGAATATTCCTTCTCTGATTTTTTCAAGGTAATAAATAAGGCTTCAGTATTTAGCTCCTTATTCAATGCTACTCCTTCTCGATTCGAAGATGCTTTTTCAAATTTATGCAATTGCATAGCAACTAATATCTCATCTCTATTGTACCGACTGTGAATTTTCAGAGGGAAGCTATAACCTAAATCTATATTTTTTTCTATAAAATCAATTTTATCGATTAAATATTCAGTAACCTCCTGAAGTTCTAAAAGTAAATTTGGGTTATCAAAAAGAGAATTTAAACTTTCAAGTAATGAATTAAAACCGGTTTTTGAACCAGAGTTTTGCCAAATATCAAAATGTAACATTAATGACATCAATTCATGGTCAGGATGAGCATGTTGGAAATTTCTAGAGAGAATTTTTTGAATAAACTGAAGATAACTTAATGAATTGCACTGGAGTAATTTTTTGATGCAACGTGTAAGCTCTATTTCATTGGGTTCCTTAAAATCGGCAATTACACCAGCATCAGCGCAGAGCCGTTTCCAAGATCCTTTTTTATAAATAAGCTGGATGTCAATTTGATGTACATTTAGAAAGTTATTTAGAGTTAAAGGTATTGTAAACTGATGTTTGAAATTTCGAATTTTACCAATCAATTGGTTACGATTAAAACCAATTGCTTCTCGAATATTCTTTAAAATTATTTCTTTTGCCTTTTTCTCTAATATTATTGAACAACCAAGAGGTAAGTGAGGAAATTCATCTTCAATTTCTTTTATAATTGATGTTTGAGTCTTACCTACTAATGCTCGAAATTTATGTTCAAAATCGTATTCTGGTCTTGCATTACCAACAAAATCCAGAACGGTCAAACAGTCTTTGTCCTTTGCTAGCCTCAGCCCTCGCCCTAATTGTTGAAGAAAAATGGTTAAGCTTTCTGTTGGTCGTAAAAATAAAACCGTATCAATTTCTGGTATATCAACCCCCTCATTATAGATATCTCTTACAAACAAATAGTTAATCTCTTTCTTTCGTAGTTTCTCTCTTACCAGTTCCCTGTGTGCTGAATTATCGCTTGTTAAATAATCTGCATTAAAGCCTGCGATCGTAAACTTTTCTGCCATGTAACGAGCATGCTCCTGACTGACGCAAAACCCTAAGGCTCGTACATCATGTACATCTGTTAAATATTTTTCACAATTATTGAGAATCTCACCAACACGTCGATCATCTTCTGTGTAAAGTTTAGTTAGCTCGTTGATTTCATATTTACCACTCTTCCAGTTTATTTTAGAAAGATCAACACTGTCTGAAACTGCAAAGTATTGGAATGGCGATAATAATTTTCTATTTAATGCTTCTGGTAAACGAATCTCCGCGGCAATTGTATTACAGAAATCCATTAAGATATCTTCGCCATCCATACGCTCTGGAGTAGCAGTTAAACCTAATAGAATTTCAGGATGGAACTTTTCTATTATTGGGCGATAACTATTCGCAGCGATATGATGGACTTCATCAATAATAACAAAGTCGAAGAAATCTTTGGAAAGGGAAATATCCTTAACTCTATTATTCAGTGTCTGAACCGAAGCGAAAAGATGTTCATAATTTATGGGCTCATGTCCATCTACCCATAACTCACCAAAATTAGAATCCCTTAATATGTGTTGAAATGTCTCTTGCGCCTGCTCTAAAATTTCTTTTCTGTGAGCAACAAAAAGTAGTCTGGCTCTTGGGTTATTTTCCTTAAATCTTTTATAATCAAAGGCAGAGACTACGGTTTTTCCAGTTCCGGTGGCGGCTACAACTAAGTTTTTAAATCTATTATGTATAATTCTTTCTGATTCAAGTTTGCTTAGAATTTCATCTTGAAATGGGAAAGGATTCAGGTCAAAAAATGTAGTAATTCCCTTTCTGTCAAAACTGCTTTGCTGTTTTAGTGCATTATGCAATTTCTCACGGTCTTTGCCTAACTTATAAAATTCAAATTCCTTATCTTCCCAATAGGTCTCAAAAGTCTTTTTGAACTTATCGATAATATGACTTATTTCTTGAGTAGTTACTTTCAAGTTCCATTCGAGCCCATTAGTTAGAGCAGATCTAGAAAGGTTTGAAGAACCAATATATCCTGTATGGAAACCAGTTTTCCTTAAAAAAAGATATGCTTTTGCATGAAGACGTTCATGGTCTGCATTGTAGGAGACTTTTATTTCTGTATTTTTTAACGATGCTAGAAATTCTACAGCTTTAACGTCTGTGGCACCCATATAAGACGTTGTAATTATTCTTAATTTTTTACCTGAATTAGTAAATTCTTCCAGTTCTTCTTTGAATATGCGAATTCCGGAATATTTAATAAATGATACAAGCCAGCAGATTTCATCCGAAGAGAGTATTTCTTTTTTTAACTCACTTTCTAATGAGATACCAACATTACTACCAGTAAATAATTCACTTTGGCTTAATCGGGTATAAGGGGTAATATGTTTTACTCGCTCGTTTAGGTCTGAAAATGGAGAATCAAACTTAGAGAAGATAGCTTGAAGAAGTTTTCCCTCATTATCAATTAGATTTTCAGAAAAGTTTAAAGAGGGTAATTCTTCTATAAGCGATTGAATAATCTTATTAGAGAGATTGATTTGCTTCATGGTGCAATCATCGTCATCGGTAAAACTACTTAGAGCGAATTGAATTGTTTCTGCTAGATATTGACTCAGATAACGTGATGCCTCGACTTTATCTAATTTTGCACTTTTTATAAAAAAAGCATCAGAATCAATAGAATTGAGTTTATTGGCAATTAACTTAGTAATTAGTTGTTCATAGAGCCCTAATTCAAATGCCATCCTATTTATTTAAGAATTGTTCAACTATTGGTATATCCGCCTCCGCCCAATCCAAATCTAACAAATCCTTAACTTCCAGCCATTTATAATCAGCATGTTCTTTTAAAACAATCTCTCCGCCCGTCTGCCGGCAGATAAATGGAATCAAACGGATCAGTTTGTCGGGATATTGATAATCATTCGGACTTAAGCTTGCGGTAATTTCTATCTCAATATTCAGTTCCTCTTTAATCTCCCGGATCAGGCATTCTTCGGCTGTTTCATTTTCTTCGATCTTGCCTCCGGGGAATTCCCATTTTAGGGGGAGGGGCATAAGGGAGCTGCGCTGGGTGACGAGCACCTGATCAAAGGGATTGATTATTATCGCACAGGAAACCCGAATCATGTTTTTTAGTTGTCTGTTATCTGTTGCCGGTTGTCTGTGATTTACAGGTTCAGATGGAAATTCGTACCGATCAGCACCTGGCTGAGAGGGACCTTTCTAAACCAGTTCAATTCTTGAGGCTAAAAAAATGACACCCGATAGCTTTTTATGAACAACAAATTTCATCATTATCCACTCGATAGCTATAGGGTGTCAAAATCAATTATCATAATTAACGGTTAATTGTCAACTGTCAATTATCAACTGTCAATTATCAACTGTCAATTTGTTGCTTATGAGTTAGCAGAAATTGTTTCGCGTAGAGAAATTATCGTAACTCATATGCAACAACCGTGTTCCTGAAGAACGTAGGTACGTAAACTGTTTTCGTTTCAGGATCAAAGCCGATATCAGCAGTGCTTCTTTTTTCTGCCCGGGTATCCATCAGCAAATGTTTGCTACCATCCGCTTTTATATACCATAGTGCTCCTTCCCAACAAGAAACAATAAATTCATTTCCCTGAACATTTTCAATACCATCGGTGCCACCCTCCATGCCATCAACAATCAGGCTTAATGACTTATCCTGGTTTACTTTATATAAACCACCATCGTCTAACAGATAAAGTTCATTCTCATAAAATAGAACACCATTAGGTTTTTTTAGATTTTCTAAAACGATTTCGGCTTTATCATTCTCTACTTTATATAGTTTTTTGCTTAGCATTTCGGTGACATAAATTACTCCGTTCGGGTCGATACTGATATCATTCAGCCCGGTAGCGCCTTCAATCGGAATAGATTTTTCGATTTTACCAGCAGCAATATCGATCACTACGATATTCCCCAAATCGGCAACATATAATTTGCCATTGAACATACCCATGCCTTTTGGACCTTGTAAACCGCTTACCCATTCGGCCGTGATTACTTTGCCATCCAAACCAACTTTGCCAATCGAACCTTTTCCATCAGCTTCCCATGCATTTTTCCCGTCGATATTGCTCACATATAAAACCTGATTGGCTTTATCAAACAATACTGATTCGGGAACCTTCAGCGAGCTGTCGCTTTCCCACTTAAGAACCAGTTCAGGTGTTTTTGCAGAATCTGTCTGTTCTGTCGTTTTTTTATCGCTTGAACCTCCGCAGGCTGCCAGGAAGAGTACTCCCAAAAAAAGAATTAGTTTCATAGTTTTTTGAATTTGAATTAAATTTAAAGGTACAAAACAGAATATTGGCTTACAAATTGGCTGCGGGATTATTCAGGGCCTGGCGTATCACCTTGCTTATCCGGTTTAAAATCTACATATTTAAAATAAAGCTGAGCACTGTGCAAACCCTCAGGTATGTGGGACACGTATATACCGAAACGCTTATAATTAGAAAATGAGGTATAAAATCACAAATCTGGTCTTAATGCTGGCCTTATTGTATTTTACTGATGCAAAAGCACAGACACCGCAGATCAGCTCTTTTTCTCCAAAATCCGGTCCGCCGGGAACCTTGCTCACTATAGAGGGTTCAGCTTTAGACAAAGTAAACTCCGTCAGCATCGGAGAAAAATCAGCACTGATCATTTCTCTATCGGCGAACTCACTCACAGCCTACGTAATGCCCGGTACTAAAAATGGAACTGTAACTCTAAGTACAGTATTGGGTACCGCAACCAGTTCAGAAAGTTTTACTATTGCTGCAAATCTGTTCCCTGTTGCTCAACAGGGAGATAAACTCATTGGAACAGGCAATGTCGGTCCGGCTGAATCGGGGCGTTCAGTCGCAATCAGTGCCGACGGAAATACGGCAATTGCAGGGGCGCCAAATGATAATAATCAGCATGGTGCAGCATGGATTTATGTCAGGGATGGAAATGAATGGAAGCAGGAGGCCAAGCTGGTTGGAACCGGAAATGTTGGTCTGGCACAGCAGGGCAGGGCTGTTGCAATCAGCGCCGATGGAAATACCGTAGTTATTGGTGGATATTTTGATAGTGGGGGTATTGGAGCTGCATGGATCTTTACCCGAAAAAACAATGTCTGGACGCAGCAGGGTGAAAAGCTGGTTGGAACCGGATACGATGATTTTATTTTGCCAGTCAATATGGGCTATTCTGTTGGGATGAGTGCCGATGGGAATACCGTTATTCTGGGTGCACCCTATGATTCTTACCCTCGCGGGGCTGCCTGGATTTTTAGTCGTACAAATAATTTATGGACCCAGAAAGGTGAGAAATTAGTTGATGAAAGCAGTCCTTCGGGTGGCCAGGGAATTTCTGTGGGATTGAGTGCAGATGGAAATACGGCAATTGTTGGCGCACCGCTGGACAATAATCAGCAAGGTGCTGCTTTTCTCTATTTCAAAAGTGGTACGGAGTGGGACAGGCAGGCTAAAAAACTGGATGTTTCCTCTTATCCGGGTACAAAATGGCAGGGAATATCTGTTGCGCTGAATGCTGATGGGACTAATGCCATTATTGGTGCTTCTGTAGCCGACAATGCCAGAGGGGCTGCCTGGGTATTTATAAAAAATGGCTCTCAATGGGTGCTTAAGGGAGATAAACTTGCCGGAACTGTAAGTTCAGAAAATGCTGCTCAGGGCTGGTCTGTAGCGATGAGTGCTGATGGCAATACGGTGTTGATTGGTGCAAAAGCAGATAACTGGACCAATGGTGCAGCATGGGTATTTACATGGGCGGATAATTCCTGGACACAAAGGGGACCGAAATTGACAGGCATTGGGAATGTTGGTGTCGCAAATCAGGGGCAGTCGCTCGCATTAAGTGCCGACGGCTCTACTGCAATAATCGGAGGGAATCAGGATAATGATCGGATGGGAGCTTCCTGGATTTTTGCCCCCGGACCAAAAATCTCAATTTCACTTAAAAATTATAGCTCGGAATTTTGCAAAGGAGTAGTTAAGACTATATTTTCTTATGATAAAACTGAAGGCGATCCCAATTTGTACAGCATAATCTGGGATCAGAAAGGCCTGGCAGGAGGCTTGACAAATGTGACTGATCAGGTTTTGCCCCCAGGCTCATTTGAAATCACCATGCCTGCTGCTCTTGCTGATGGTGTTTACAATGGTGCCTTAAAAGTGCGCAACAGTAGTACCGGGGAAAGCAGTACAGGGACAATATTTACCCTGGTCATTCCCGAACCACCTAAAATATCGCCCATCACAGGTTCAGGAACTGTTTTAGTAGGATCAAATACGACGCTCTCAACGTCAACAGCCACCTCATCAGGTGTATGGAGCAGTAACGCTCCTGCAATCGCAACGGTAAATGCAACAAACGGACAAGTAACTGGTATCGCAGAGGGTTCTGTAATTATTACCTATACCCTGAGTAATGCAATGGGTTGTACCAATACGGCAAATTTTAGTTTGCTGGTAGTTTCTTCATCTTCACAGCAGACGCTTAATTTCCCGGCTCTGCCCGAAAAGATTTATGGTGATGATGATTTCTCTCCCACAGTATTTACTGCAGAACCGGGAGCTGTGATTATTTTTACAAGTGCTGATCCAAAAGTTGCGACGATCAGTGCATCCGGTCAGATCAAAATTACCGGTGTTGGAACCAGTTTGATAACTGCTTCCAAAGCTTCAAATAGTACTGTCTTTGCCTCACGTTTATTAACTGTGAAGCCCAAAGCATTGATCATCAAAGCAAAAGATCAGGTTCGGGTCTATGGTGCTGCAAATCCTGATCTGACTCTGGATTACATTGGTTTTGCTAATGGGGAGTCTGATGCAGTTTTGCAGAATAAGGCCGTGGTGTTTACCACTGCTACTCTCAGCTCATCTCCCGGAACTTATCCAATAGTGGCGAGTGGAGCCACAGCAGTAAATTATTTAATCAGCTATCAGCCGGGGGTAATGCTGGTTAACAAGGCTGATCAGATTCTAATATTTGACCCGATTCCGAATAAGACAGAGTCGGATAGTGAGTTTCAGGTGAATGCAAGAGTGAATTCGGGGTTAACAATCAGATTTATCAGCAGTGATGACCGGATTGCGGAGATAATAAATGCTAATCAGGTGAAAATTAACAAGCCAGGAACAGTCAGGATTGAAGCTATACAGATCGGAGATTCGAATTATAATCCTGTCAGTGTTTTCAGGGAATTTACAATCTATCCGGACATTTTCAGTGTGAGTTCAAATTCCTTTACCCCCAATGGGGATGGAATAAATGATCAATGGATTCTAAAGGGCCTGGAATCTGATAAAACGGCAATGGTGCAGATTTATAACCGCTATGGACGAATGGTCTTCGGCAGCAGCGGATACACAACACCATGGGATGGGCATCATCAGGGTGCTAAACTCCCTCAGGGGACCTATTATTATAAGATTTCAGTAAGGTCGGGGAAGCAGGTGGTATCGGGGATGGTGACTTTAATTTACTGATATTACATACACTATTGTCCAAAAAAATTGAAGTTACAGGAATAATGATCGTACTCTTAACTCATAATTTTTCTCTTTTCTTTTCCTGCAGCAGAAAAGAAACAAAATGCCGCCGCTGCACCTGCTGCTGCTAAAGTTAGTGCTAGGGCTTTGTCTGTGACTACCGCACCAGCTGAGGCGGAAAAAACGTTAACGGAGATTTTGTGCTCAGGCCAAAGCTTATGAACAATCCTGTCATTATAGGCAAATATAGTGCAGATTTTAAGTCAGTGAATTTGGTAAAATTGACAATATTCTGAAGGGGGACTTGCTTTTTATCTGATACTTAAAAACGTACTATATTTATATACAACAAATACTGGCATGAAGAATAGAATACTGTGTTATGGCGAGATGTTATGGGATATTTTTCCTGATGGAGCAGTGCCGGGCGGAGCGCCATTAAATGTTGCTCTTGGATTAAAGAAACTGGGATCTGAAGTTTTTATTTTAAGCAGTTGCGGAAAGGATAAATTGGGAGAAAAGCTGCTTGAATACCTGCATGAAAATGGTCTTTCAACTAAATATGTTCAGCAGAGCAATTATCCAACAGGGCAAGTCAATGTGCATCTGTCTGTAAAGAAAGACGCCAGCTATGAAATCGTTTTTCCTTCAGCATGGGACTATATTCATAAACCTGAGACAATTCCCCAATTTGATATTCTGATCTATGGAAGCCTTTCCTGCCGTAATAAAACCTCTTTCGAAACATTGATTTCTTTATTGGATAGCAGAGCAATCAAGGTCTTTGATGTTAATTTCCGGCCTCCATTTGTTGATCAGACCATTATTGAGCAATTGCTCATTAAATCAGATCTGGTTAAAATGAACCATGAGGAGCTTTTTCAAATTTCTGCATGGAATGGATTGGGGGATGAGGATTTAGAACTGGCAGCAGATCTGGTTTTCAAAAAATATTCGCTCAAAATACTTTGTATAACCCGGGGCTCTGAAGGTGCGTTTCTGAAGGCAGCAGATGAAGAAATTTATCAGGGTGGATTTAAGGTGGATACCACAGATACAGTTGGGGCCGGGGATGCTTTTCTTGCCGGGTTTATCCATAATTACAGCAGAAATAAGCCATTGAAGGAAGCCCTTGAATTTGCCTGCCTTCTAGGGGCCTGGGTTGCATCCCAAAAAGGGGCAAATCCTCCGTTTTTATTTGAGAAAATTGGGAATAGGTAATAGGTAATAGGAAATAGGAAATAGGAAATGGGGAATAGAGAATTGGGAATGGAAGATAATTATTGACATTGGATACCGATTTTTCTTCGTTGTCAACTATCAACTGTCAACTATCAATTTACTTTGCAAGGTAAAATCTACAATTTTCTTAAATTCGCTCCATACAACATTTACATTGGCAAAACCTATACTCGTACTTAAATTCGGCACGGCATCGATTACTACACCCAAAGGTGAGTTAGATGAGATCGTGATTGGAGAAATTGCCCGTCAGGTGGCAATGATACATAAAGACTATAATCTGGTGATTGTTTCATCGGGCGCTGTTGCTGCGGGCAAAAAATTCCTGAAGAATTATGGCGGCACATTGAATGAAAAGAAAGCGGCCGCTTCGATTGGAAATCCGCTTTTATTGAATACTTACGCTAAATATTTTTCACCTCATGGCATTGCAATCGCCCAGAGTTTATGTGAGAGGCATCACTTTTCAAACAGGGATCAGTTTCTGCAATTAAAGCGGACTTATGAAGAGTTATGGAACAGTGATATAATTCCGATTGCGAATGAGAATGATGTGGTCAGTAACCTGGAGCTGAAATTTTCTGATAACGACGAACTGGCAACCCTGATTGCTGCAGGATTTGGCGCTTCGCAGGTACTCTTCAGTACCTCGGTGCCAGGAGTGCTCGACAGTTCCGGGCTGGTAATTCCTGAATTGGACACCTCAGATAAAAAGGTTCTTCTACTTGCAAATAAAGAGAAATCGGCATCAGGTTTAGGTGGTATGACCTCCAAACTGAATTTCGCACGCTTAGCCAATCAAATGGGTATCCGGGTCGTGATTTTTGGTATCAGAACGGAAGATGGAATTCTGAGGGCCCTTGTTGGTAAGACCGGTACTTTATGTCTGCCTCAGAAAAGCACACTGCCGGCACGTAAAAAATGGCTTGCTAGCGGAAGTCTGGTGCGGGGGCGTATTCAAATCGATTCGGGAGCCTGTAAGGCATTGCAAAAGCGGCATAGCTTGCTGGCAGTAGGAATTAAAGCAGTTTTGAATGATTTTGAGAATGGCGAGATCATTGAAATTCTGGATGAGGAGAATAATGTGGTGGCAGTGGCTAAATCAAAAATTGATTCGGCTACCCTGAACAACGATACCAAAGTTAAGAACCTCGAAGTGGCACATGCCGATAATATTGTTTTATTGTAATTTTTAATCATGGAATCGATACAATCTCTTCTTGAACAAGCCGCAGAGGCAACGATAGCGGTAAAACGCTTGAATGATGACCAGAAGGAAAATATTCTTAGAGCGCTGGCTGCAAAGCTAAGGGCAAACATAGTAACAATTCTTACCGAAAATCAACTGGATCTTGACCGCATGCCGGATACTGATCCTAAAAAAGACCGGCTATTACTTACGGCTGCAAGGATAGAAGATCTGGCAAAAAGTGTTGAGGAGATTGCAGCGCTTCCTGATCCGAGCAATCGTCTGCTTTCTGAAAAGATTCTGGATAATGGCCTCTTAGTCCAGAAAATTACTGTTCCATTGGGTGTTGTCGGGGTGATTTATGAGTCGAGACCAAATGTAACCGTTGATGTGGCTGCTTTATGTATTCAATCAGGAAATGTCTGTCTGTTGCGGGGAGGTACCGATGCTTTTTATACAAACACTTATCTGGTAGCCTTGATACAGGAGGTTCTGGCAGGTTTTGATCTGGATGTGAGCATTGTGCAATTGCTGCCGGCCGACCGCAAATTTATGCCTGAGCTACTCACTGCCACGAAATATGTGGATATTTTAATCCCAAGGGGCTCACAGCAACTGATTGATTATGTGCGTGAGCATGCTTCGGTTCCGGTGATAGAGACAGGAGCAGGGGTTTGTCATACCTATGTGGAGGCATCTGCCAATCTGGAAAACGCAGCAAATATTGCGACTAATGCCAAAGTTACGCGCCCTTCGGTATGTAATTCATTAGATACTCTTATTGCCGACCGGGAAATTCTTGAGCCTTTACTCAATTTACTTGCACCAAAACTCGAAGCTTATAAGGTTGAAATTTTCGCAGATCCTGAATCATATCTTATTTTGAAAGGTATGGAGTATCCATATCTCAAAGAAGCTGTTGAAGAAGATTTTGGACGTGAATTCCTTGATTTTAAATGCTCTGTAAAAACAGTTGAGAATTTTGATGAGGCAATGAAACATATCCGGAAATTTTCTTCCAAGCATTCAGAAGCAATCGTTTCGAGCAATATGGAATACTGTGAGCGTTTCCTGAATGAGGTCGACGCTGCAGCAGTTTATACTAATGCATCTACCCGTTTTACGGATGGAGGAGTGTTTGGCCTTGGTGCAGAAATCGGTATTTCTACCCAAAAACTGCATGCCCGAGGTCCTTTTGCTTTGGAGAAACTGGTTACGGAGAAATGGATTGTGAGAGGGAGTGGACAGGTGAGGTAGTTGAGACCCGATAGCTATCGGGTGGAGCAGAGAAATTTACAACTATTATTAATTTAAATTTAAGCAGGATGTCGGATAATGTTTTGAAATGAATTTTAAAATGAACCACTACATCACAGGCAACCCGATAGCTATCGGGTGACAACTGATAACAGACAACAACCAAATCTATCCTCCGCCAGGGGCTTGATTACAGAAGGCCTTTTTAAATATATTTCAGCCTTGCCTGAATTATTTATATATTTAATATAAGAGGTCAATATTCCTGAATAGAAGATCTGATATTAGCATTCTGTTTATGGATAAAACTTCCGCAGAGTTAATTTTAGCCAATAAAAAGCTGCTCGCTCAAAACAAGGCGAAGGAGAAGCTTACTAATAGACTTATTTCAGCAAATAACGAGCTGGCTTTTCAAAATTCAGAGCGGGAGAAACGTGCTGCTGAACTTGCCTTTCAGAATAATGAGAAGGAGAAACGCGCTTCTGAGCTATTAATTGCTAATCAAGAACTTGCCTTTCAGAATAATGAGAAGGAGAAGCGTGCTTCTGAGCTATTGATTGCTAATCAAGAACTTGCCTTTCAGAATAATGAGAAGGAGAAACGTGCTTCAGAACTACTTATTGCGAATAAGGAACTAGCTTTTCAGATAAAGGAGAAGGCAAAACGTGCTTCTGAACTATTGGTTGCAAATAAAGAGCTTGCATTCCAGAATAAGGAGAAAGAGAAACGTGCATCAGAGTTACTCATTGCCAATAAAGAGCTTGCTTTTCAGAATATAGAAAAGGAGAAGCGTGCAGCAGAACTTTTGCTGGCCAATAATGAACTTAAGGAGGCCCAAAAGTCACAACAGGAGAATATTAAGGGTTTGCAGGAAATGATGTATATGATCTCTCATGAACTCAGGCAGCCGGTCGTTCAGATATTAGGAATAACCAGTCTGTTCGAAACTTTAAAGAATTCCCCTGAAGAAACTGCAGAACTAACACACCTGATAAGAGAATCGGCAAAATCGCTGGATAACTATACAAGGGAATTAACCACTTTTGTTTATGAAGCCGAGTTAAAGGCAAAGAATGAGTTAAGTACTTAAGCGCTGGCACTACAATAAAACACATTTGATGTTTTTCTCTAGATATTGTGCGCTCGCACCAGCAGCCCCGGGCTGCCCTTCCCAATGAAAAACAGCCCCGGGTAAAATAAACCTTGCCGGAGGAGGTAGCTTCCGGCTATTGGTAATTTGAAATGGAACGCGATTTTTTGCCGGAAATACTCCGGAGGAAAGGGCTGAACCAGCCTATAACACACAGGTATTGATTTCCAAAACCTGATCATTGTGTACCAGATCATTATCTGACCAATTATAACCGTATTATTTTTATCTTCCTTATATCGAACTCAGTTTATTTAAGGTTTCTTCATCCCTGTTCAGAACAAAATAAATCAATAATTGTTCCCTTATAAAAATTAGCCGAATTTAGCAGCATGTTAACAGCTCTAAGGTCAGTAAACGTTAGCCGCTACGTTACCCCGCTTCGGGAAGGAGGTTCTATGCCTGCGATCGCTGAAGCAGATGACGGGTTTCTGTATGTGATCAAGTTCCGTGGTGCTGGGCAGGGGCCAAGGGCTTTGATCGCTGAGCTTATTGGCGGAGAAATTGCCCGGACTTTGGGTTTAAATGTCCCTGAACTTGTATTTGCTACGCTTGATGAGGCTTTTGGCCGCACGGAGGCGGATGAGGAAATTCAGGATTTGCTCAAGTTTAGTGTCGGATTGAATTTGGGTTTACATTATCTTTCAGGATCAATTACTTATGATCCTGCGGTGAATAGCATTGATGAAAACTTAGCGTCTAAGATTGTCTGGCTGGATGCATTGCTGATGAATATGGACCGCACCTGCCGTAACACCAATATGCTCATCTGGCATAAAGAATTATGGCTGATTGATCATGGAGCTTCGCTTTATTTTCATCACTCCTGGCAGAACTGGGAAGAGCAGGCTGAGAAGCCATTTGCTCTGATAAAAGATCATGTTTTACTACCGCACGCTACTGAACTTAAACAGGTTGATCAGCAATTTAAAGCTCTGCTGAGTGCTGATCGGATCAAAGAAATTGTTTCCCTGATTCCGGATGAATGGCTGGAAGATACCGTTTTTCAGAGTACCGAAGAACATCGTAATGCTTATATCAGCTTTCTCGAAAGGCGTATAAATAAATCAGAAATTTTTGTAAACGAAGCCCTGAATGCAAGAGAAATACTTATTTGAGTATGCTGTGATCCGCCTTGTACCGAGGGTGGAACGTGAAGAGTTTTTGAATGTCGGAATAGTACTCTATTGTTCCGCTAAGAAATTCCTGCAGGCAAAATTCTGGCTCGATGAGGAACGCCTGAAAGCCTTTGCTCCGGGCACCGATTTGTCTGAAATTGAAGAAAATCTGAATGCTTTCTGCCAGATCAGTATGGGGAAAAAGGAGGCAGGTCCAATAGCCAAACTCGACCAGGCTTCCCGTTTCAGATGGCTTACTGCAACCCGAAGTACAGTTTTGCAAACATCAAAAGTACATCCCGGTTTTTGCGAAGACGCTTCAGAAACGCTGGAAAGATTGTTTGAAGAAATGGTATTGATTAATTGAGACCCGAAACCTACTGGTTTGATGATACCTCAGGGCAATATTTTGCTATCTTAAAACTGCGTTTATGAGCAAATTCGGCGGGGTATGCTTTCAGCATTAACGAAGGGTAGAAAGTCACGCGCCACAGGCGCGCTCAATGTCATTAAGTTAAGGGGCAGGAGGTTCTGGCCTTCGTGGCTGTTGCACAACTCGGTTTCTAACCTCTGAAACTTCCGATTTAAACTGTAAGATGGGTCAGAATTTTTCTTAATATATTGATTAAATCTGCGTTTTTGCGTATTTTAGCCTATGCAGGGAAAGAAAATCAAACA
>NZ_DASWXT010000118.1:0-56225 GCF_036405355.1 Daejeonella sp. | reverse complement strand
ATTTCCTCTTTAAGAACCAAACCTGCTTGTCAAATTTGTTATAAAGTCTCTTTATGAACCTCATATATTCACTAATTGGTGTAAAGTTTTTCCATTCTGTAAGTCTAAGGTAGCTGTAAAAGAGTTCTTTATATTCTATATTATTATTGTAAGAATTATAAATCGGTTTGGTACCGGTAAAGTGGATGATATATGGATTCTTCTTTTCAATAACTGATTGTACATTCCATAGAGGGTCAAGCTCAAACCACTTATTTGCAAAAATAACATTTAAACCATATTGGTCTGGAAAGTCGACATATTGGATGTTTTTCTTAATGCAATGTATTATTTCATTTGTAATTTCAGCATTCCTCCATTTAATAGCGTCAATTAATAGTAGACCACTATTAAAATATTTTGATTTTGGAGATAATCCTAATTCCTTATAATTTGATATCCCAGCCCAGTCATTGCCAATTATCTCAGATTTATCGATAACAGCAGCAATAATTTTATCCTGAAGGTCTGTTTCCCACAGCGATGAAATATCATTTTGGAAAATCATGTCTACATCGATGTATAATACATTTTTAATATGGGGAGGAATAAAATGAGGTATAAATAAGCGAGCATAAATATTCAAAGGAAAAGAAGAATGGTCTAATGGGGGAGCGTCTGATAAAGAAAGTACTTCAGACATATTAATCCAATATAGGCTCGTGATTTTTGGGTCAATTGATTTATATAGTCGCTGCTTATTTTTATTATTAATTCGGTCAGAAACAATATAAAAATCAATTGGTATATTCTTCTTGTGAGTTAATTCAATAGATTTTATTAAAGCCGCCAGCATAACCATATAGTGGTTATCACTTACAACTACAACAGTAATTCTGTCAATTACACTCATAAATAATTATGGTGAGGATAATGAAAATTAAATATCAATAATAAGGAATAATTGATCAATAATTGCTATTAACGATTTAGTGCTAAGATATTTTGCTTATTTAATATGTTCGAATCTAAGATTGATTCAAACTGGTCGGCTCTTTTTTCCCAGGTGTTTTCACGTGCAACAGTTAATCTACGCTGAATATTAATTTTATTATCGCTTTTTAATATTTTGTTTAAAGCTTCTGAAAAGCTTGAGGCATTATCACAAAAAGAAACAGTATCCAAGGTGAACTCTTTGAGGTCAGGATTAAAGTTTGTTGAAACAACAGGTTTGCCGGCACCTAGGTATTCAAACAGTTTAAGTGGGAATATTGTGCTACTGACATCATCATTTTTAAATGGGATTATTGCAATATTAAATCCTTTTAAAATAGATGGTAAATCTTCGTACGGAACCCGCCCTATCAGGTGAACATTTCTGCATTTTGTGAACCATTCAGGCATGTATTCTTGAGCTACTGGCCCCACAAATACAAATTCTTTGTCTTGATTTTTGGCTATTACATCGTTTAAAAGTTTAAAATCTATTCTTCTTTCAATGGTTCCGATGTAGCCTATTACCGGATTTTTAAGTAAAGAAATCCGTTTGTTAAGTATTATGGTATCATCCAGAGCTTTGCTACTATGGTTGATATCTGCAGCATTTGGCACAAAAAAAGTATTTGGGTTAATAGATTTTTTTTCAGTTTGGAGTTGTTTGCTGGTACAAATTACGATATCACTGTTTTTAACTAAGCTATTCTCTGAAATTATACCATGCTTCATATCATAGGGCATGATCATTGGATCTACACAATGATACACTGTTAGTGCCGGGTTTAAAGAATCAGCAATTCCCGGATAATGGAAATTGAAAGAGTTTATATAGACATAATCTTTAATATTAAATTTTTTTATCACTTGAATGATACGATTAACGATCCTTTTCTCATTTAACTTTAAGAGCATTCTATATAATTTACCTTCAGGAAGAAAATTGATAGATAATAATGGAGGGATGATTATCAGCTTGAAATTAATTAAATCTGTTTCTTTAATCCCATCAGAATTGTTTGAAAAGTATGCCTTTCGGTTATTAATCAGGTCAGTGTTTTTATATTTTATATAATCTTTCCAGGTAATTGGATAGTCAATATAATAGACAAAGTTGTTTTTAGCAAGTAGTTTCGAAAGTGTAAATGTTGTTGAACGCTCGTGGCTATCAAATCTGGTTGCTCCCAGAATAAATATGTGCTTTTTTTTGCCCATTTTTTATACTTTCTCCCAATTGTTAGTTTCTTTATTATAAATTTTTATGATGTTAGCTGGATTGCCAACAGCTACAGTAAAGGCTGGAATGTCTTTGGTGACAATACTTCCTGCGCCAATAACTGAGTGTTTTCCAATAGTTATTCCAGCAGTTATGACAGAGTTTGCGCCTATCCATACATTGTCAGAAATAATTATTTGATTAGTAGTGATACCTTGTTTGACAGGAGGGATCGAAATATTTTCATAATTGTGGTTTAGACCCGAAATGACAACATTTTGAGCTAGTATAACATTATTGCCAATTTGAACCGGACCAATTATTACATTTCCTGCACCGATAAGTGATTTCTTCCCAATAATTACATCTCCAACACCATTGTTGATCGTTGAAAAGTCCTCGATTGTAGAATAATCTCCAAGATCAAATCTTCTGAAAGGAAACACATCCAATTTAGTTCTGCGTCTAATAATTGAATATCTTCCTCTTGTATGATTAAAGGGATTGAGAAAAATCTTCACCCAAAGTCGTGGCCGGTATTCATTAGCTGGAATGATCGACCATAATGCCAGTCTTTTTAATAAGGCATTGGATTTTAGCTTGGATATTAAACTCATTGGATTTTAACTTAAATCTGAAACTCTATTTTTTAATTATCCAGTTTTATTCTCGTACAATTTGGATGCTGGTTTCAATTCTTGAATATTTAAAAATCTTTGGTTTAAATACTCGAATCTTTAAGAATTTTTATAACCGAAAATAGATTTTAATAACAACTTAATGTAAAATAACTTGTCAGCACTGCCATTTCTTATGGTATTTATTTCATGAACTTTATTGAGAAATAAATCCTGATGTATAACATTTTTTAATTTATTGTACTCTAGTTCTACATCTAACTTAAATTTATACCCCTTAGGGGTAAAAATTACCATGTTTTGTTTATACCAGAAAAATATATCTGAATTATTCCAAAATAGAGGTTTTAATACATCATGTAAAATATATTCATGATCTGAAAATTTCTTAATCCAATAATCAAGCCATTGCTCGTTAATATGATTTTGTCCACCCTGAAATGGGATGGCGGCCGAGAATACTACAACTTTCCCAGCATTGGTTAGAGTTTTGATTAATATATCAGAGGCTTTTTCTGACAGATGTTCGGCAACTTCGATACAAATAACCAAATCAAATTTTTCTTCAAGTTGCAATGGTTTTTCCAGATCCTGAACCAGAAATTCGTTTGGAAGTATGTGCTTGTAAAGCAGATCCCGGTTAACCCAATCCCCGTCAATTCCTAGAACCTTCTCCACCCCATTTTTTTTGAAACAATACAAAAAAGTGCCTATACCACAACCTATATCTATTACACTTTGAGGATCCAATAATCTAATTAGTTCTTTTACAATTGCTTCAGGTGCTGCCAAATTATGCACAGTTTCCTCGTGGATGTATTTTGCTTTCTTGACCACCATGAATCTATTCGAAATTATATATGGATTGTTTAAGATGTTTTTAATGTATAATAATTAGTAAGTTACTGCATCTGTGCATTTAAGGTCTCTTTATCTAGTTTATAAGTAATATTAATCAAAGCGGCTACCAGGTAAAAATATACATTAGATGGGTATTGTACTAATGCCTCCTGTGGATAGTTTCCAATATTAAATGCAAAAGTAATTAGTACCATCGCCAGACAATAGCTTTTAAGTTCAGGATCTCTGATATTGTAGTAATTCTCAATACCAATCTTGAGAATTATAAACATTAAAGTACAAAAGATTAAAAGCCCAATCCATCCAAGCTCTACTGCAACACGAACATATCCACTGTCTGGGGGAAAACTTGCTAAAAATGATCCAGGTGAAAATTTTGCTCCCCATACCCCTGTAGCACCTAATCCTCCTCCAATTGGATGTGATTGAATATATGGCTGAATCATTTTTTGATTTGTGGCTCTGACGTTGAAAGACGCATCTTCGGAGGGTCTGAATGCCGATTGAAATCGGAAAAGTGTCAGATTGCCAGTTGGAATAAAAATTAGGGCTGTAAGCAGTATCCCTCCAGCAGCGGTCATAATCAATATTTTTCTGTTAAAAATCAAAATTGTCAGAAAGAGCATTGCAGCTGGAAACAAGACATATGCGCCTCTTGTACCTGAGTATAACATACTTGAAAGGAATAATAAAATAAGAAATCCCAATATCCATTTTTTCACTCTTGAAAAGGGACCAAACATTAGACCGACACATAACAAGCTACTTACTACCATTGTATACGAGAATGCAACAGGGTCAGAAAATATTGAGAATTTCCTCCATTGGCCTCCAATGAAAAGTAAGCCAGCAATTGACGGATCAGAGTACAGGTATGCTTCTTCAAAGCCAAAAAAACCTATGTATTGCTGTTTAAAGGCATACAATGCACCAATTATGCTTAAACCTAACCATATTTTAATTATCAGCCGTATGAACTTTTTGCTTCGAATGTGATAGCTGAAAATAAAATAATTTAACATGACTAATGCAACAGTTCTGATCGTATATAGCCAGGCTAATTTTGATTCTGCAGAGGGATTGATTACCTGAATGAAATTGTACCCAATCCATATGATAATAACAATGCTTATGGGGTTCTTTAGAAAGGTCCAGTCTGGCTCATATTTTTGTTTGATAATTAGACCTAATATCAGCAGTGCTAATAGACCATCCATTAAAGTACCTAAAGGAAATGCAATAAGCCCGAGCCTGATTACCCAAAGAATAAAGTACGCTGCAATTAAGATTGTAATAATTCCAAATTTAGGATAGGCAATTACAGCAAAAACTAAAGGAGGACCTATCAAAGCCATAATAATTAGGGCTCCGCCAACAATTCCCAGCGTTTTTATAGTAAATGCAATACCTATTGATGCCAGGAACAAAACAATTAAACCCGCTGGATTTTTAAATCTGGCAATATCTGAAAAGAATCGGTTCTTAATTGTATTCATTATTGATTTGAATAATATACAGTCTAAAACAACACGATCTTAAAAAAGAAGAAAAAAACACTAATGAATGCCACAATTACTGCTATTTTTTTAATAATTATATTTCTTAGCTCTTCCTTACTCAGTCTGTTTTTGGGGTAGTTGTATCGCATTTTTTTTTGATTAAGATTTAGGGATGTTTGATTTATAATTATGAGTTGTTGATACAGACCTCTTATTTGCATTTACTACTTTTAGAAGGGATATAAATTGGAAAAATATAAATTTGGGAATATTGATTAATGCTCGGAAAATTCGTTGATCAGTATCTTTTCTGTTTATTGCTAAAATGAAACCTGTTACAAACCCACTTAAAGCAAGAAAAGTTAACAATCCTAGTACAGGATAAAACCATAAGTTAATCATCATATTTAAGGTGGATAAAATCAACAGTATAAATAATGGTGGTCGTATTAAAACGAAACCAAATAATAGCTGGTTCCTATTCAAGTCCCTAATGCCTCTAAATATCAAATCGAAGCCATAATGAAAATATCTAAACCAAGAGTTTATCCAACGACTGCGCTGGTTAACTAGTTGGTCTGTATTGGAAGTTTTTTCATCATAAACGATGGCATTTTCTGCATATGCAATTCTTATATTTCTTTTTATTATTTCATATTGTAGAACTTTGTCAAATCCAGCACCTTTTATTTTACGGTTTTCGAGACATTGTCTATATAAGTTTGTTGTGAAAGCCATTCCTGATCCGGCCAGAGTTGCCGATGAACCGGTATTGAATAGTATTTTTCCATCGAAGTACTGATAATAAATATCTCTTGCAGCATCCAAACAAGCATATGTTGTATTCAGATTTTTTGCCTTCCTGGTGCCCTGAACCGCCTCAAATCCCTTATTGAAATACTTGTTTAATTCATTTAGATATTCGGGATGAAGCAGATTGTCACTGTCAATTATCGTTATCCTATCGTGATCCCTAATAAACCTGTTAATTGCATAAAAATGTGAATCTGTATTACTTGCTAATACATTTTCAGGTTTGAGTAGAATAACATTTTTATTTTTGAAATTTAGATTCGATATATCACAATTATCTGCAACAACGTAAATTACATAGTTTGAATAGTAAAGTTTGAGTGCTGAATCGACTACATCATTTATATGGCTTGTTTGTTCAAACGCAGTAATTATTATTGCATAATCAGGTTCATTGTGGCTATATGCAACTTTATCTGAGATAAGCTTTAAAGGTCTTTTTAAAAGGAAAAGTAATAGAGGAAGTAACAGGTTAAATAACAAATAAACCTGGACCATATTCCATAAATACAGAAGTGTCAGGTTAATCATTATTATTCAATTACATTGGCCGTTTCAACATTTGTAGTTGCTTTGCCCTTGGTGGTCACTTTATTCAAAATCCAACCAATGAAATGACCATTCAGACTCGCTAAGTAATCAATATGTTGTTTTTTTGCTAAATCAAGTGTTTGATTTGCTTCGAAAACTCCAAGAGTCTTATCTGTGAATAAAATCCATTCTTTTGCCTTGTTTAATGAGCTTAAAGATGGAGACTCAATAAGGATAATATCAAAACATGATCTCAATTGGTCTAGTCTTTCAAGTATCGTTTCCTCATTAGCCATCTCTAGTAATGATTTATCTCCTCCTCGATTACCCATTACCATAATACCTGAATTGAATTTTAAACTATCCAAAGCTCCCGTGCTCAAAAAATCCTCAAAGAAAATTTTAGTTTTAGAGTTTTTGGTTATTGAAGGAGTATCAAAATTTCCATCAATTAACAATACTTTTTTATTAACCATTACATACGTGTAAGCAATACAGGCTGAAATAAGAGTTTTCCCTTCCCCTTCATTTATACTTGTAATACCTAGAATTTGACCTTTCCCGGAAGTTGGGGCAAGTTCTTTATTGACTTCAAACCTAGTTGACCTTAATTGCTTTTTAAATTCTTTTATTTCGGAAGTTCCATGGATATTATTCCAGATACCCTTGAGATCCATGGTCGAACGCCCTACCAGATTTAGATAGCCAAGTACAGGAGATTTGGTTGAAAGTGCCAAAGCGTAGGGATCCTGAATCCTATTATCGAAAAAGAAGATAGCAAAGAATATCATAATACAAAATGCCCCGCTTACTATACCACTCAGTATCACCAAAAGCATTTTTTTCGAAGGATTAGGTGCTCCAGGCATAGCGATTTGTACCTGCCGGAGTTTAACAGGGAATGCAGATTCCATGCTGATTTGATTGTACTGAGCTAAAAGTTCCTGATATTCTTTGGTAACAACATCAATGTCCCTTTCCATAGATGTAATCATGGCTTCATGAGGTACCAATTCATTGAATTTTCCACTTATTTCTTGGAGATGTTTTTTTATTGAATTTAGGCTAAAGGAGGCCAAATCGTATTGAAGCTGCAGATCTAATTTTTGTTGAATCAGATTTTGTTTAGTGTTTAAAGGATTTATGATGTATTTATCATTGACGTTACTAATTTTTGACGTCATTATCTGCTGAAGAGAGTCGATAGATTTTTTATACTTTTCATCAAAATCATTGTTGATATATTTATCAACTAAGTTTTGCATTTCTTGCCTTGTGGCTAAAACATCTTGATTTGCACCGACTAAAACTGATTCAGCATATTTCCTATCCTGGGGATTAAATTTTTTATCAATGTTTTCAATTGCACCACTCAATGACGCCATTGTTTTTTCAGTTTCCTGCTGTTGATTTTTGTATGTTGAAATTTCGTTCAATACCTGCAAAGATTGACTTGATAAATCCAGAATCCTGTTTTCTATTTTGTATTCGGCTAATTGCGAAATTCTCATTTCTAAAGTGTCGGATTTTATTTTCATTAAATTCCGAAGAAAATCGACCGAGGCTTTTTGGTTTTCTTTAACAAGGCCTGTATAATCCTTTATGAACTCTCTAGCAATTGCATTGACAACAAATGCAGATAACTCTGCATTTTGTGATTCAAAATCCAGGTGAATAAAATCGCTTGCTCCAAGGCGATAGGTACTAAGGCCATCCAGTATTGTCCCGCTGTCATAACCCATCCAACCCATAACAACTGCTAATCCAGCCTGATCAGGATCTCTTAAATTCAAGGCTTCCCTATTTTTGTATTTCTCAGTGTAAACTTCTATAGCATGTGCTATAGCATCTTCATTGAGCCCATTAGTATATAAGATAGTTTTATCTTTGAAAGGTTTATCTGAAGTTAAATCATGAAGAATTAATTGATAAGACACCTGATCAATTAGACTTTTAGATCGCATAGTTTCAATTAGGTTAACGAATTTTTGGTTAACCCTTGATTCCTGAAGTAAACTAGCATCAGAAAAGGCCATTTGTTGTGTTTCATCAACAATTCCTGTGGCAATTTGTGTAGGAGCACTGTATGTGTCTGGTAAATTTCTGACAATGTAAAAGGTGATCATAACAGTAATAAGAGGTATTGCTATTATGATTATGCGATTACGCCAAAGTAGTTGAATGAATTTTTTTAACTCTTCCATTCCTGTTTAGTTTACCTCTTCGATCTTTTTTGTTAGCAATTCTTCTAATGATGCTTTTGCCGTCAAAAAGGTAGATTCTGCAGATACTTTCCCCTGCATTGCATTGTTAAGTGCTATTTGTGACTGGAGATATTCTGAGAGTGAAACTTCTCCTTTTGAGTATTTGTTTTGTATATCCTTGTTTAGACTCTGCATATCCGAGAATATTTTTGATTGCAATTTCAAAGCAGTTAAGTGCTGTACATATGTAAAGTACCTGGTTTTTACCTGAGTTTCAATATTTAAATTGTATTCATCTTCATCTAAACTTACAAGTTTAAGTGCCTCCTTAGCCTGTTTGACTGCGCCTCCCTTCTGAAAAAGTGATGTAACGCTGAACTGAACTGCAACCTGATAGCCATTAAAAAAAGTTGGATTTACAATATTCAAAGTGTTATTAGGTTGATAGATATATGAAAAAGATAGACCATCGAGCCAATTACTCTGTTGCATTGTGACATTGTTCTTGGCAATAGCAGCCCGGCTTTTGAATGTATTCATCCGGGGGTAGTTTTCCTTGGCAGTAGCAATCAGTTTTTCAAGAAAAACATATGAAATGTCTGTCATCATCGTTTCCTGCGACTTTGCAGAATTACTTAAAAGAAGTATAGAAAACGTTGCTAAAAAAAAGTATTTCCTGAACATATATTAAAATTTTTCCTTATGCAATATTACCGGCAGTGTTTTAATCAATATTTCAAAATCGAACCAGAATGAATATTTTGACGCGTAAAAGTTATCGAATTTTTTCCGTTCCCGCTCGGAAATATCTCTTTTTCCTCTACTTTTTATTTGCCACAAACCTGTAACACCTGCCGGCCCCATAAAACGCTGTGACCAGTCATTTGATGTCAGCATTTCAGCTTCATAAAGCGGTAATGGTCTGTTGCCAACCAAAGACATGTCTCCTTTTAAAACATTGAAAAGCTGGGGTAATTCATCGATACTGGTCCTTCTGATAAAGGATCCAAATCTGGTTATTCTTGGATCGTCAATTAATTTTACAAACGTGGTTCGTTTTTTCTGGTCATCAGCTTCTTCTTCCGGATATTCATCATTCTTATATCGATTTAGATCTGATAAATCTTCTAACTGGCTATCTGCTCCCACCCGCATAGACCTGAATTTGTAGAAATCAAATATATTGTATCCGGTACCAACCCTTTTGCTTTTATAAATAATCGGCCCTTTTGAGTCCAAACGAATTAATATTGCAGTTAAAATTAGAACAGGTGCTAAAACAATGATGCATATTGCTGAGATTACTACATCAAAAATGCGCTTCATCTGTGGTAATTTGTAGATAACATCAGAGTTTTCCAGGACAGAAAGTTGTGGTCTGATCAGTTTGAATTTAACTAAAAAATGTAGCCTTTCTATCAAATGTTCAACAGGAAAGGGCATGACATAAAAGTCATGTACTTTTAATTTTAAAGCACTTGCTTTCCATGCTTTATCCCTTTCAGGTGCAATCAGAACAATGATCAACTCACGATATAGCGGATTTTTTTTAATTTTTTTAATAAAGTTGAAGCACTTCCCCTCTGAATCGGTTTCAATCAGTATTACATCAGGTAAAGTTAAAATGGACTGATTATCCAGATAATCCTGAAGATCTTCCAAGGTATGATGTTTATTTATGAAAAACTCGGATGGTAATTCCTTAATTAGCAAGGATGTAGAACCTGTGCCCATATAAGCAATGCTTAAATGGTGCACGGTATTGGTATTCCCTCCTTGCTTAATTATTTGCGACATTATGCTTTTGAAGTATTTCCGTTATTGATGACTTTAATTCAGTAGGATTGAAGGGCTTTTTAAAATAACAATCTGCCCGGAATGGCATTTGCTCAACAATCTTATCAAGATTATCTGCCCCTGAAAGAAGAATTACAGGGGTATCTCTGTAAAATCCGCTAATCTTCAGGTTTCTTATAAATGAACCACCATCAATATATGGCATTTCCAGATCAGAAATGATCAGTGCCGGATCATTACCATCTTCAAGCCAGCTTATAGCATCTGCGCCATTTTGTTTAATCACAAGATCATAGTCTTTTGACAGTATGAAATTGAGCAGTTTTAAGATGCTCAGTTCATCATCTACAACCAGAATTTGTTTTTTCATAATTTAAATAGCCCTGCCTTCTCATTGAAAGAAATATATTTCAATAACCACTTATCTACCAGGCAATTCAAATAAAGAATACAGATACTAAAAGTACTTAATTATTGAAAATATATTAACCTTATGGAATAAAAATTAGTTAAATAAATATTAAACAAACTGTACAATGAAAGTGCCAAATCAAATAAACTTGCTACGAACATATAGAGGAGATAAGTGTGGAAATTATTCCCGAAATAGTGTAGAAAAAATTCCACGATTACGGCAAAAATTTAACCTAAATTCCCGGGTTCGCACATATGTGAAGATTTGAAGGGTAATTGAAACCCGATAACTATCGGGTTGAGAGTGGGAGTTGACAGTGAGGAATCCGTTTCACTATAATTAATGTAAATACAAGATTTACTTCTATAGAAACAGCTAACAGACAACGTCTACCAGTTATTTTGCAGCTATTGGGTAGCCTTTCTCAATCCAGTTTTGTTTCAAATTTGTAGGCAGGTTAAGCAGTTTACCATTTGTGAATCCCATGGTTTTTAGCATGTTTACCGCAGGGCGAATATTTGGACATCTTTCAAACGGACAGCAACCACAGTACACGACTAAAAAAGTATTTTTTGGCAATTTTGACAGAGCTTTATTTAACTTCTGGAGATTCTCATTTTCGCTTACTCCGCCTATGTTTACAGCCCCTTTGATATTATCAACTACTCCAATGTTGAATATTTTAGGTTGATTAGCCTTGGGATTAGCAATAATTGCTGCCAAAGCAGAGGGTTCAATAAGGTCTTTTTGAGTCCAATTGTCTTTTTTGTCTAATGCCTGATTGGCACTGATAGTAGTTTGAGCCAGGCTGTAGCTTGTTGCTGATATGAAAAATAATATGGTGTAAAAAAGGATTTTCATGCTGTTCATTGGTTATTAATTACAAAATTAAGCATTTCTTAATAGGGGATGTCAAAATACTTACTAATTTGTTGTTTTATCTACTCAGGGCATTTAAGAAGTTCAGCATTTCTGCATTATCATAATCTGCCATCCCACTATGCTGAAAAACGATATCTCCTTTAGGTCCTATAATCACTGTTGTAGGGAGAGTGCCACTAAAAATATGTTCGGGGATTGCCGACTCACTCGAATAGACTTTTAGCTGGTATGAGTGTTTTTTCATAAACTTAACAGATGATGCAATTTTATTGTCAACGTCTACCATTATAAAATTGACTTTATCCTTGTTCTTAATCTTTGAAGACAATGAATTTATTGAAGGCATTTCGGCACGACATGGAGGGCACCAGGTTGCCCAAAAATTTATAAAGTAAACTTCACCTTTATTTTCGCCCAGTTTAAGGAGCTCTCCATCTTCTGATCTGAAAGCCAGATCAGAAGGAACGGAATTGCTTATTTTAAGATCTTTAGAGGGAGCATCAGCATTGTAAAGTCCGGTACTCATAAGCCCTTTGATCAGGAGTGTCCTCGCATCAGCACTAAAGAACATAATACCTGCAAAAAACACAAACAGAATATTACCGATATTTGATTTGATGACTCTTAATAATCCCATTATTTTTCTTCTTTAGATCTCTGCAAGTTAGCATGTTTCGCTAATTCATATTGTAACATTAGTCACAAAGCTTTCTAAGTGTAAGGGGATTTTAAGTAATAAAGTACAGAAGTATGTCCATTATTTTCTACACTTTTCTAACTTTTTGTGTAAATATCTGCTTAGCTAAGTCATTAATATGCAATAATTTACAGGATTAGTGCTCAAATAACTTTCGTAAAGCGCTTTTAGCAATTATGCTTAATAATCTGACCATAATTTGATAAAAAGAAAAACATTTGGTCTGATTTTCGAGTATAATTAATTAATCTGTAAAAATTATATCGGTATGGTAAAAAGTAAAATAGCCGCGATAAAAAACTGGATCAAAGCAATGGGATTTGAATTGATAAAATCACATGATTTGAGTGGCAAAGAAGTTAAAATTAACTACTACAGTTTGGGTAATTTTGGTATTTATGAGGAAATATCGAATAAGAAAATGGCTGACCGGTCCAAGGGACCAAAAATGCGATTTATTTCATGGAACCCATGGGGAATTGATTTTGAGGTTAGTTCCCTTAAAGATTTGGTAGACGCTTACCAGGATTCAAAATCCCTAAGTCCTGAGATGCCTTAGTGACTTAATTATAGGGTGAACCATCTGAATATTGAAGAATCTAGATTCCATTTTTTAAAATAAAACTGGATAGTTCTTCGATAGGATGTTTCAGGATTTTCCCTACTTTAATTTCGTTTGCAGTACAGAGCTCTTTCAGGATGTCAGAGAAATGATATGCAATTGAGCCTACAAAGTGGCAGGTTTGATCTCTGTAATCTGGATAAGATTTGATATTTGTTTCTATAAACTCACTGAAGCCCTTTTTTAAAATATCAACGATAAAGGGGTGGCCAATATGTTCACTTAGAAAGGGTGCGAAAGAGGCCAGATAGAAATTGGGTGCGGGTTGCTGATAAACATGTTTTATGACAGCCTCTTTATCGATTTTGTAGTTTTTATAAAAGCTGTCTGATAGGTCAGCGGGCATCTTTCCATATAAGAAACTTGTAATTAATTGCTTTCCAAGCCAGGTTCCAGAGCCTTCATCCCCAAGAATATACCCCAGACCATGCTTACTTTCATGGATTTTTGATCCGTCGAAATAGGTAATGTTAGACCCTGTACCGATTATACAACAGATTCCTTTTGAATTACCTGCAGTGGCATAAATGGATGCAATGATATCTATATCAACACTTACAAATGCATTTTTAAATATTTTAGATAGGGCATTGGAAATATGTTCCCGTCGGTCAGGGCTTGAACATCCTGCTCCGAAAAAGTATATTTCTTTTACCTGATCTGTATAGGGCTGTATTTCAGGAGTATTCTGGAATATTTTGATAATATCTTTCTCAGACAGGAAGAATGGATTGATGCCACTTGTTCTGAAAGGTATAGTTTCAGTATCTGAAAGCGTTAATATCCAGTCGGCTTTGCTTGAGCCGCTGTCTGCAACTAATAACATATTTAAATTTCCTGAAGAATTTGACTTGTAAGTGGTTTGCCAATAAACCTGGATACGAGGTGATTTTCTTTCACTCTTCTGATGTCTTTTGGATCGAGAGATGAGGTGAGGACATAAATTTTAATTTTATCGGGCCCCAGATCAGGAAACTCAGTTAATGCCTTAAGAAATTCAAATCCGTTCATTATGGGCATTCTAAGATCTAAAAAAATGACCTCGGGAAGTTCTTTACCTTCAAGATATAAATCCCGTATGTATTTATAGGCTTCTTTTGGTGATTCGATTACGGTAATAGACTCTGCAAAATTGCCATTATCCAAAATCTTTCGATTAATCAGATTGTCTATGTAGCTGTCATCTACCAATAATACACTTTTGTATTTGAAGATATTCATCAAATCAAAATTACTAATTCTTTACACTTAAGCAAGAGAATTAGAATTATAGGTCTATTACTGAAGATTAAGTCTTCCTGAGAGCTGCATTAATGCTACCTCTGCCAGTTTAGCTTCGAATTGTGCATTGGTATAACGAGCATTTGCATCAATATAGTTTCGTTGGGCTTCTCTGAATTCCAGTGGTGCAACACTTCCAAGTCTGAATTTTTCGAGAGTGATATCCATGTTTTGCCTTGCTACCTCCAGGTTCTGGCGCTCGAGTTTAACCAGTTGCAGGTTAGTCTGGTAGGTTTGAAATAAAGAGCTTAATTGCGAAGTGATAGACTGATTCAGCTTTTCGTATTGCAACTGATTATTCTCTATTTGAAGAGAGGCATTTTTTTCGGCTCTTTTTTGCAAATGGCCATTAAAAATATTAATTGAAGCAGTGAGACCATAATTAAGACCCCTGCCTACCGAGCTTCTGGCAAAACCAAGTTCAGAAGTTGATCGGTTAAAGTTATAACCTGTATTCAGATTTATTCCCGGATATCGGTTTGCTTTAACTTCTCTCAGGTTGATTTCTGAAATTCGTTTATTAATCAATGCTGATTGCAGTGACGGATTTAACTGAGCTGCAGAATTTTGCAATTCTGGAAGCAGGAGGCTACTGCCAATAATGATGGTGTCTGACACTGAGAAATCAGTATTAATATCTCTTGCCATAAGTTCATTGAGTTTGATTTTTGTATTACGGAACTGGTCAATTTGCCTCAAAAGGTTAGTGGTATCGGTATTAAGGTCTACGGAAGCAGCAAGTACCTCGAGTTTTGCGGCTTTTCCAATAGTATACCTGCTTTCAGAATTACGAAGTCTGATCCTTGAGATCTCAAGCGCACCACGGAGGGCTTCGATTTGTTGCTGTTGTTGTACCAAGTCGTAGTAGTTATTGATAACATCAGCAAGTGTTGTCTGAACTGCAAGTTTGAAGTTTGCTTCACCAAGATTTTCAAGCTCTTTAAGTCTGTCATATCTGGCGAACATTTGAAAACCGTCAAATACCTGCCAGTTAAGAACCGGTCCATAAACCAGATTAGTGTTTTTGGCGCCGTTTCTTTCCTGTGAGACCCCGCTGGAAAGCGTTTGTTTCGTATTTGAAACGGTATTGTTTGTACTTAAATTCCCTGTTATTACAGGAAGCATACCCGCATTAGCCCTGTTCACATTATTTTTAGCCTGCTCAACCTCATTCTTATTCAACTTGATATCATAGTTGTTTTCCAATGCGGTTTGCACCGCCTGCTCCAGGCTAAGTTGTTCCTGTGCATGGATGCTTGAAATCTGCAATAGGCATCCAAAAATTAATAGAATACTGAATTTGATTTTTTTTCTGTTCATATATATTAATATCCTAATGATAAAGCCTCGTAATAAGCCTGATCCTAGTGTATTTATTAAGTATTAATCAATTCTGCTTCAAGAACTGGTTCTGGTTTTTCTGTTATCTCCGGAAGCGGTTTATGTTTTTTCGACCACATTGAATAAACTGCAGGGATTACATATAGTGTTAAGATCAAAGAGAAAAGTGTACCACCTATAATTACAATACCCATACTCATCCTGCTTTTTGCAGCTGCACCCAAAGCCATGGCTATTGGTAATGCACCTAAGGCAATTGCCAGACTTGTCATCAGGATTGGCCTTAACCGTGCTACCGATGCTTCGATAATCGCTTCACCTAAAGGCATTCCCTGTTCTTTCAATTGGTTTGCAAACTCCACAATCAAAATGCCATTCTTGGTAACGAGCCCAATGAGCATGATCGTTCCGATTTGGCTAAAGATATTCCAGGTTTGTCCGAATAACCAGAGTGAAAGGAAGGCACCTGCCACAGCCATTGGTACCGTCAGAATAATAATGAAAGGATCGATGAAGCTTTCGAATTGGGCTGCCAGAATCAGATAGACTAATAATAAGGCTAGTGCAAATGCAAAAAGGGTGTTCGAAGAACTTTCACGGTAGTCACGCGATTCTCCCCCAAGATCTGTAGAAAAAGTATCGTCCAGTATTTTTGCCGCCGCCTTGTCCATTACATCAATTCCATCACCAATACTTTTACCGGGTGCCAGACCTGCAGACACAGTTGCTGACATGAATCGGTTGTTATGATACAATTGAGGAGGAGTACTGGTTTCCCGTACAGAAACCAGATTATCGAGTTGAATGAGCTCTCCTTTGTTATTTCGTACAAAAATTGAGGTTAAATCCAGTGGATCATTGCGGTCAGGTCGGTCATATTGGCCGATAACCTGATATTGTCTGCCGTTCATCTGGAAATAAGCAAATCGTTGTCCGCTAAGTGCAAATTGCAGAGTTTGAGCCACATCCAATACCGAAACGCCCAGATTTCTTGATTTTTCCCGGTCAATAGTTACATTTATTTCAGGCTTATTGAATTTCAGGTTTGCATCAATGGCTGTAAATGTTGGATCCTGACTGATTTCTTCGATGAACAAGGGAAGTTTTTCACGAAGCTTTTCAAAATTGGGAGCCTGAATGATATAACTTACTGGTAAACCACCGCGTCGTGTAACCGAAATTGTTGGCTGCTGAATAACAAATACTCTGCCTTCTGTATAGGGTTTGGTAATTCTGGTCAACTTTTCAGCAACCTGTGCCTGAGAAATTTCACGTTTCGCAGGATCACTTAATCGTAATCTTAGAAAACCGGTATTTGCTGCTCCTGAACCACTGAAACCCGGAGAGGTAACAGTTAATAGAAATTCTTTTTCGGGGATAGAATCCTCTACCAGTTTGGAAAGCTCAAGAATAAAGTTATCTGTATAATCGTAAGATGATCCCTCAGGAGCTGTTACCTGCATACTTACCGCGGCTCGGTCATCATATGGTGCAGTCTCTTTTTGAAGAACAGTCCAAAAGAGTCCGATGAGGCCGATACAAACAATAATGATTGGAAATGCAATCCATCGTGTCTTCATAAATCTGGTCAGAGATTCTGAGTAACCGGAGGTCATTTTCTCAAAATAAGGTTCAGACCAATTATAGAATTTGGTTTTCTTTTTATTTGCCTTCATCATGTAGGCATTCAGCATCGGGGTTAGGGATAGTGATACAAATGCCGATATCAATACTGCCGCACCGATGACTACCCCGAATTCCCGGAATAGACGCCCAACAAATCCTTCCAGAAAAATTACCGGTAGGAATACTGCTGCGAGGGTTACGGAAATTGAAATTACTGCAAAAAATATCTCATTCGAGCCTTTTATGGCGGCTTCAATAGGACTATATCCCTCTTCCAGCTTCTTGAAAATATTTTCTGTAACTACAATTCCATCATCTACAACCAAACCGGTAGCGAGTACAACTGCAAGAAGGGTAAGTACATTTATGGAAAATCCAAAAAGGTACATTATAAAGAAGGTGGATATCAGCGAAACAGGTATATCAATTAATGGCCTGAAAGCAATACTCCAGTCCCGGAAGAAAAGAAATATAATCAGAATTACCAGGATCAGGGAGATTAAAATTGTTTCAGCAACTTCTGTTACAGATCGTTGAATGAATACTGTTGTGTCTAGTGCAATATCAAGTTTTAAGTCCTCCGGGAGTTCCTTCTTTAATTGTTCATAGCGTTTATAGAACTCATTTGATATTTCAAGATAATTGGCTCCGGGTTGTGGGATTAAGCCCATTCCAATCATCGGAGTTCCTGATGAGCGAAGCATTGTTTCTTCATTTTCAGGCCCAAGAACCGCGGTGCCAATGTCTCTCAAACGAACAATATTATCACCCGAACTTTGTATGATCAGATTATTAAATTGCTCTTCATTTGAAAGATTACCAAGAGTCTTAACCGACAATTCCGTTGAGTTTCCTGTAATTTTTCCTGAAGGAAGTTCAACGTTCTCTCTGTCTAGTGCACTTTTCACATCCAGCGCTGTTAGTCTGTAAGCTGCAAGTTTTGCGGGATCAATCCAGATGCGCATAGCAAAGCGTTTCTGTCCCCAGATCTGTATACCACTAACTCCTGGAATGGTTTGAAGTCGTTGTGAAATTACGTTTTCTGCATAATCGCTAAGTTCAAGTTGGTTTCTGCGATCACTCTGGATAGTCATTGATAAGATAGCTTCCGAATTTGCATCTGCCTTTGATACGACAGGAAGACCATCGATATCTTTTGGTAAAGATCTTACGGCTTGCGAAACCTTATCCCTGACATCGTTGGCAGCTTCTTCAAGCTCTTTGTCGAGATTGAATTCAATATTAATATTGCTGGTACCCTGATTACTCGAGGAGGACATATTTTTAATCCCTTCAATACTGTTTATCGCTTTTTCAAGAGGCTCAGTGATCTGAGATTCAATGATATCTGAGTTTGCACCCGGATAGCTGGTTCGTACCGAAACAATTGGCGGGTCGATGGAAGGGAATTCCCTCACCCCTAAAAAATTGAAGCCAATGACACCGAAAAGAACCAAAAGCAGATTCATTACGATTGCGAGCACTGGTCTTTTTATACTGGTGGTTGATAAACTCATAGGACTATTTTCTTATTTTTTATCGGGTAAAATATTCTACTAAGCTTAAATTAATTTGTAACCTTAACTTTTACGGGCAGGTCGTTTTTCAATGACATGATACCTGTTGTAAGCACTGTATCGCCAATGCTTAATCCCGAAAGGATTAATACCGATTTTTCAGTGCGGGTTCCTGTCTCAACCATAACTTCTTTGGCTTTTCCTTTTGAACTTACGTATACTTTTTTGCCTTGAAGAACAGGCACAATCGATTCTGTTGGTATTAAAATAGCGTCATTTATATTGCTAAGAGGCAAATCAATCTTAGCGAAAGATCCCGGAAGCAAATCTCCGTTTGAATTTGATGCCTTTGCTTTTAATTGTAATGTTCTGGTAGACATATCTATACCAGGTTCAATAGCGTAAATTATACCTGTATATTTGTTATTTGAGCCAGCAACTGTAAATGATATTTGTGTATTTATTTTAATTGTTCCTGCATATTTTTCAGGAATAGAAAATAAAATCTTAACAGGGTTAGTACTGACCAATCTTGCAATATTGCTTGAGGGGGTAATATATTCTCCTGCAGATATTGTTCTTAATCCGATTTTACCGCTGAATGGTGCGCGGATCAGAGTTTTAGCCAGTTGAGCACGGATAAGTTGTGTTTGTGATTGCAATGATCTTAACTCTGAGAGAGCAACATCGTATTCCTCTTTACTGATTGCTTCTTTTTCAAGCAGCTTACCTGCACGATATTCTGTTTCCTGAGCTAATTTTTGTTTGGTTAAAGCCTGAGAAAGCTGAGCTTGCAGCTCAAGATCATTGATCTTTAATAATACCTTTCCTTTGGAGACGGTACTACCTTCGTTGAAAAGGATCTCGGTTACAAGGCCTGATACCTCGCTTCGGATATCAACCTGTTCGTTCGCCTCTATTGTACCTGCGATGGCTAGAGAGTTTGAAAAACTCTCTGCTTTAGTAACGATACCGTTTACGGTTAGCACAGAGGCTGGTCCTCCAGTTCCACGACCTGCACCTGCACCTGCTTTTTGAGCTTTATTCTTATTAATTCGGTAAGCTACGAATACAGCCAGCAGGATTACAAGAATTGTGTAAACGATATATTTAGTTTTCATCTGTTTCTTTTTTGATTTTTTAATGGTGACGAAGTTATCATGATTGGATAATTATATCCATGAAAGGTTTAAGCAAAATCATGATGGTTTCATGTAATTAATTATAGTTTTTTAATATTGAATGTGTTTTTTCCTCTAAATCTGGTGTGATGTCAATTAAATTAAACTGAATAGTTGTTAATACTTCATTAAATATCTGCTTGTTAGATTCACAGATATTATGAAATGCCATTTCATTAAGCTCTTTTATTGCCTTTCGTATAACTGGAATACAGCTTTGTGCTTTTGGGGTTAATCTGATCAGTTGTTCCCTGCGGTCTTGAGGGTTCTTTTCCCGCTTCACATAGCCCTTTTCTTCAAGGTAATCCAAAATAGTGACCATATAGGATTTGTCGATATGTAAAATTTCGGCTAGTGCTTTTTGGGTTAGATTTTCATCATGTGAATCTATTAAGATGAGTACATAATGATACCTGTCTATAGATAACTGGGCAACCATTTTTGAAAGGGCACTCAGATATTTTTTAGAGACAGCAATAAAGGGATTAGCTAATGGTTCAAGCATATTATATTAATAACACAAATCTATTTTTATACTTTGAAATTAGTTGGATGTAGCAACTATTTTACTGAACATTAACAGCCAGGCCGGTTTAAATTGAACTGAAAACTTACTTTTGCGATTGAACAATTATTTATAGAAAAATGAAATGTTTTGTCTCTTTAATTTTTATTGCTTTTATGTCCAGTTCAATTCTTGCCCAAAATAAAATTGCTTATGAGGTTTCCTTTACAGAACCTCAGGCTCATTATGCAGAGGTACTAATGAATATTTCAGGAGTTAAAACTGCAAAGATTGATCTGAAAATGCCTGTTTGGACTCCAGGGTCCTATTTGATCAGGGAATTTTCAAAAAATGTGGAGGGTTTTAAGGCATTTGGTTCAGGCGGTAAAGAACTACCATTTGAAAAAATTAACAAAAATACCTGGAGGATCAGTACAGCAAACTCGGGGACGATAAAAGTGAGTTACAGGGTATATTCATTCGAAATATCAGTAAGGACAAGCTTTGTGGATGAATCGCATGCTTTTTTATCTCCGGCAGGAGTTTTTATGTATCCGGATGGTCAGCTGAATACAGCATCTGAGATCACAATCAATCCTCATAAATCCTGGTCTAAAATATCTACCGGTCTTGAAAAAGTGATATCAAAGCCAAATACCTATTATGCCCAGGATTTTGATGTGCTTTTTGATTCGCCCTTCGAAGTTGGAAATCAGGATATTTTTGAATTTGTTGCCGAGGGAGTTCGCCATGAAGTTGCAATGTACGGAGGGGGAAACTATGACAAAGAGATCCTCAAGCGGGATATGGCAAAGATAGTTACAGAACAAACCAGGACTTTTGATATTAATCCGAACAAACGTTATGTGTTTATTGTTCATAATTTTAATTCAGGAGGTGGCGGACTTGAGCACCTGAATTCAACTGTTTTGGGGGCTAGCCGCAATTCATACAATACAGAGGCAGGCCTTTTGAGATTCCTGGGACTTGTTTCTCATGAGTATTTTCATATTTGGAATGTAAAGCGTTTGCGTCCGATAGCATTGGGCCCATTTAATTATGAACAGGAGAATTACACCAGAAATCTCTGGATCGCTGAAGGTTTTACTGCTTATTATCAGGATATCTATACCAAAAGGGCGGGTTTACAAAGCCCTGATCGTTACCTGATGAATTTAGCCGCTTCGATTAGCTCGGTTGAAAATCAGCCCGGGAATCGGATAGAGACAGTAAGCGATGCTAGTTTTGATGCCTGGATCAAGCAATATCGGCCAAATGAAAATTCTGCTAATTCCACTATTTCTTATTATAGTAAGGGAGCCCTGATCGCTTTGATCATGGACCTTGAAATCATTCATTCTACTCGGGCAAAAGCTGGTCTGGATGAAGTGATGAAGGCGATGTACGATGAATATTATACAAAGAAAGACCGGGGATATACAGATGCCGAGTTTAAAGCAATGCTTGAAAAGGTATCGGGGAAGTCATTTGACGATGTTTATAAAGATTATGTTAATGGTGTTAAGACCATAGATTACAACAAATATTTTGCCTATGCCGGATTTGCATTGATTGATGATGCGGCTAAAGGTAATGACGCATATTTGGGAGCGGTAACAGCACTAAAAGATGGTAAAATCATCGTGACGAATGTAAGTCGCCAGAGCCCGGCATGGATTGCCGGTTTGAATGTAAATGACGAGATACTTTCCATAGATGGAAATCGTATAAATAATGTTTCGGATCCCAGATTATCAGAAGTTGAGAAATTCATATCCACCAAAAGACCCGGTGAAAAAATATTGATATCCTTAAATCGTGACGGATTGATAAGACAGACTGACGTTACGCTGGTCAGAAATCCGAATCATAGATTTAGAATTGCTTCTTTACCTAATCCAACTGCAGCGCAGATTGCTGTAAGGAAGAGGTGGTTGAAACTTTTATAATTGAGAATTGAGAATGGGCAACGCGGCCCCTCCTGTCTAATGGTTTCTCCTGATAACAGATAACAGATAACAGATAACAATAAAGGGGCTGCTTCATCTGAAGCAGCCCCTTTATAATTAGAAGGTTAATCTAATCGCAAGACCAACATCTCCTGTACGAAAATTTGTATTTGGAGTTAATTCAAAACGCGGTCTCCAATCAATTGCAAGGTTTAGTGGAGCTCCTTCGATTTTATAATCCAGACCCAGCACACCGTCAGCACTTAGCCAAAGGTCACCGTCAAAATTCCGTCTTTTATATGAACCGATACTACCACCGCCTCCATAGTACCATAGCAAGCCCGGGGCTCCCTCAATTGGATTATGAACTTCATAAAGTCCGGTTAACAGAAATCTTTGGAGATCATCATTGTTTCTGAAAGACAAATTAAGATCAAGTGCCTTGTTTGAGTTTAAAAATGTTTTGTAGTTTAAGCCATTGTAAGATCCCAATCTTACTCCAATGGCGTTCTCATAAGTCTGTGCCTGTGAGTTGGAATTGGCAAGAAAAATAAATCCTGCAGTTAAACATAATAGTAATAGCTTTTTCATCTTTTTATTTTTTGTTTTTCAGTGGTGAAACAATCATAATTTAATAATTAACCCCCAGCCCCAGCAGGTGTTAACAAAATTATGATAGTTTTATATTCATAAATTTTATGAATTGAGCTTTTCAAATACAGTGCCATAGTAGGTTTCAACTGACAAAAAATTAAAACTGTCAGCTTATTGTATCTTTCCAGAGAATATTCATAGGTAGCTGACATTTTTTACTGAGATGTGAGTTTAATCATTTTGCACCTTATTTAATTTTAACTATTTTACGTTTAAAAGGATAGAAGTTATGGCAGAGATTACACGTGTTTTTGATCTTTTAGAGCATTCGCTTGAAAAGTACCAAAAAGATGATATGGTGGTAGCAAAACAGAATGGTATTTGGAATAAATATTCTACAGAGAAATTTGTTGCGCAGGTAAATTCAGTAAGCCGGGGATTAATTGCTTCGGGGATTAAAAAGGATAATAAGGTTGCAATTATGTCGGCTAACCGTCCTGAATGGAACATTTGTGATTTCGGAATCATGCAGATTGGCGCTACTCAAGTGCCAATGTATCCAACATTAGCCGAAAGTGATATTAAGTTTATACTTAGGGATGCGGATGTTAAAATCGTATTTGTTTCTGAACTTGCGTTGTATGAAAAACTGAACAATGTCAGAAAAACAGAGAGTATTGATTTTAAGATCTTTAGCTTTGATAGCATTGAAGGGGTACCACACTGGCAGGAATTGATAGAAATTGGCGAGCGGGCAGAACCTGTCAATCTTCAGGTTTATCGTGATCGTATTCTCCCAGAAGATTTGCTAACCTTGATTTATACCTCCGGGACTACCGGGACTCCAAAAGGCGTAATGCTGACTCATAATAATCTGGTTAGCAATGTTATTTCTTCCTCTGTGTTGTACCCCAAAGATTTCAAAAGAGCCCTTAGTTTCCTGCCACTCTCGCATGTTTTTGAGCGGATGGTGCTTTACATGTATTTCTACTTAGGGGTATCGGTATATTATGCCCAGAGTATGGAAACCATAGCTGCAGATCTTGTTGAGGTTAAACCGCATGGATTTACAACAGTTCCCCGCCTTCTCGAAAAAGTATACGACAGAATAGTAGCCAAAGGCTCTGAGTTAACCGGAATAAAAAAGCAATTATTCTTCTGGGCCTTAAACCTCGGACTCAGGTATGAAATGAATGGAGCCAACGGACTCTGGTATGAATTTCAGTTAAAGTTAGCTAATAAGCTGATTTTCAATAAATGGCGTGATGCACTTGGTGGCAATATCCTGGCTGTAGTTTCTGGAGGAGCCGCCCTGCAGCCGCGTTTGGCACGGGTTTTCTGGGCGGCAGGAATGCCGGTACTTGAGGGTTACGGGTTAACTGAAACTTCGCCCGTAATTGCGGTTAACGGACTAGATAAAGGTGCTGCAAAATTTACAACTGTCGGAAAAGCCATAAAAGATGTTGAGATTAAAATTGCAGAAGATGGTGAAATATTGTGTAAAGGCCCTAATGTAATGAAGGGTTATTATAACCGGCCTGATCTAAGTGATGAAGTAATTGATAAGGATGGATTTTTCCATACCGGAGATATCGGGGAATTGGTGGATGGCCAATACCTCAGAATAACTGATCGCAAAAAAGAAATATTTAAAACTGCAGGTGGAAAATATATCGCACCACAAATACTTGAAAATAAATTCAAGGAATCACCTTATATCGAGCAAGTGATAGTAATTGGTGAAAATGAGCGCTTTCCGGCAGCTTTAATCCTGCCTAATTTTCCGGCACTGGCTGCATGGTGTGCCCGATCAGGAATTCCATACACCAATAATGTTGATATGGTTAAAGATCAAAGGATAATCGATAAAATCCAGTCAATTATTGATCATTTCAATAAAGAATTCGGGCATTGGGAACAGGTTAAAAAGTTTGAGATGCTCACACAAGACTGGAGTATCGACGGAGGAGAACTTACTCCAAAACTTAGTCTGAAAAGAAAAGTAATTTTACACAAGTACAAAAATGAGGTAGAAAAAATATATAGAAATGCATAGAAACAAAGCAATGAGATTTAAGAAGGGAACAGGTTTGTTACTTGCTTTTGGTATTCTGCTTTCAGGATGTCTTGGCGGAAGTCTCTCTAAAAATAATTCCGGTGAGTATAAAAACGGCCTGGTTGTTTCCGCCCATCCATCTTCGTCGAAAGTAGGTTTGGATATTCTCAAAAAGGGTGGAAATGCGGTTGATGCCGCGGTTGCAGTCCAATTTGCTCTGGCGGTGGTTTATCCGGGTGCCGGGAATTTAGGTGGGGGAGGATTTATGGTTTACCGCTCGGCAAGCGGAGAACTGGCAACGCTCGATTTTCGTGAAAAAGCCCCGGGAATGGCAAGCCGTGATATGTACCTCGACTCTGCCGGGAATGCTATTACTGATAAGAGTTTATATGGTCATCTTGCTGCAGGTGTACCCGGAAGTGTTGATGGTATGGTTAAGGCTCATGAAAAGTTCGGTAAATTAAGCTGGGCAGAAGTTGTACAGCCTGCATTGGATCTTGCCAGAAAGGGATTCCCTATTACAGATAGTCAGGTAGAAGAGTTTACAGAATTACAGGAAGAAATTAAAAAGTACAATCCGGGTAAATCATACTTTATTAAGGAAAAATGGGAAAAGGGTGATCTATGGGTTCAGGAGGATCTTGCTAAAACTCTGGAACTGATCCGGGATAAGGGTCGCGAGGGATTCTATGCAGGTATAGTTGCAGATCAAATAGAAGCTGAAATGAAAAGTGGCGGTGGTTTGATCAGCAAAGAGGATTTAAAGAATTATCAGTCTCAATGGCGCGAACCATTGGTTGGAAACTACAAAGATTATAAGGTAATCACTATGCCACCAACATCTAGCGGTGGAATAGCTTTGCTGCAACTTTTGAATTCTGTTGAAGAATATCCACTCAGGAGATGGGGGCATAACTCTGACTCGACCGTTCAGGTTATGGTTGAGGCTGAACGTAGAGTTTATGCCGACAGGGCAAGCCATCTGGGCGACCCTGATTTTTATAAGGTACCCCAAAAATATCTGGTAAATCCAATCTATTCAAAGTACCGGATGCAAAATTTTAACTGGGATAAAGCAACACTTAGCTCTGATATTAAGGCTGGGGAAGTGCCAAAAGAAAGTGAAGAAACTACCCATTTCTCTATTGTTGACAGGGAGGGAAATGCAGTATCACTCACTACAACGCTGAATGGTGGTTATGGCTCAATGGTATTTGTGAAGGGAGCAGGATTCCTTTTGAATAATGAAATGGATGATTTTTCAGTAAAACCAGGCTCCCCCAATATGTACGGACTGCTTGGAGGAGAAGCTAACGCTATAGTTCCCGGAAAACGAATGCTTAGTTCAATGACCCCAACTATTCTTGAAAAGGGAGGCGAACTGTTTATGGTTGTGGGTACCCCCGGTGGTTCTACTATTATTACTTCTGTTTTTCAAACCATTTTAAATGTGCTTGAGTTTGATATGGATATGCAGGCAGCGGTAAATGCGAAGAAGTTCCATCATCAATGGTATCCGGATGTGGTTACTTTTGAAAAGGGTGGATTGGATACCCTGGTCAGGCAAAAGTTGGAGAAAAAGGGCTATACCTTTAAAGATAGAAGAGCTATTGGCCGTGTTGACGCAATCCTTAAAACTCAATGGGGTTATTATGAGGGTGGTGCTGATCCCCGGGGCGATGACACCAAGATGGGCTGGTGATATACTAATTTCGAAAATCCTGAATTATTGCTTAGGCTTCGCTATTTTGTTTCCTTCTGGTCGGTGTTCTCAACGTACCATAATCACTCGCACATTATATGGTCGGTATTTTTACCGACCATAGGTTGCATTAGAGATTAAATCTCAGACTTTGCTATTTTGCTTCCTTTTTGCTGAAATAAGAACTGTGATCAGAAAGTGGAGTAATACCAATGCCAATAGTGAAAATTTAATTCCTGCAAAGATAAAAGCTGCACCTGCATATAAGTCATCAGGGCCGGAATTGATAAGTTGTAACAGTGAAAGGTTCTCCAGAAAATCACAGGCAACTGCAGTCACGACCATATTGCTCAGAATTCTGAATTTGTTTAAGGGATGATTTTTGACCAGCCTTCCACAAGCCCATGCACTGCCATAAAAGAACGTAGCACCATATAGAAGCGGGAAGATGAAGTCAAGATAAATGCTGAGCGTCATCAATTCTGTATGGCCTAAATCTTTCAGCTTGTTAAGAAACAGTTCTGCATTTGCAGCTGTTCCAATAAATTCAAATGTGAGAATACTGCCCTGGTTAAGAGGGACTGTCATAGTCCGCATCAGGATGATCCATCCTAAAGTGACTATCAAAAGTAAGGTGAATCTGAGGCCCTTGTTTTTCATAAAGTATTATTTTTTAATCAATTATTAAAAGGATACTTACGGATTGAAATCTGGCTCATCCCGTCTTTTTCATAAATTGCTATACAATTCTTCTTATATCGTTCCGGGATATTAACTTCTCCGAAATTCAATTCTTCAGGAATCTCGCCGTTACTTAAAAAAAAGTAAATTCTCGTAGTGCCGTATTTTGTATGAGGCATATAATTACCATACTGCTCCATCTCCTCCCAGTTTTCAGTTGTAAGACTCACCGCATAGATTCTGATTACAGGCCCTGTGTTCTGTTCATTCCGAATAAATGCTACTTCTTTAAAATCGCTTTTAAGGTCTTTTATTCCGGGTTCAGTAAGGGTGTTCCAAATTATTGTAATAATTATTAATACAGATACAGCAAGGATGTAGACTTTATATTTCTTCATTTATTCCCAAAGCTAAGCTTAAATATATAATTCATTGGTTCTGCCCGCCCAAAATAAAAGCATAATTGCTCTTGTTTTATATTTATCTATTTTATACATTTGCTATGCTTGCATAGTATATTTGAATGAGGCCTGAAGAAACTGTAGATTATTTTTTGAAAATTGTTTGGCAAACAGTTGCTAACAAATACAATCAAATTGCTGCAGATTATGGAATAACGCAGGCTCTGGGTTATATGCTGATTAATATACATGAAGAGGGAACTGCAGTCTCGCAAATTGCGGCCTTATCAGGTGTGAAATCTACAAGTCTGTCGAGAATGCTTAAGAATATGGAAGAGCTTGGTTTGATTTACAGGGAGACAGATTCAAATGATAAGCGTTCTGTTAAGATATTTTTAACACCATTCGGTATTGAAAAGCGGCAGATTGCCAAAGATGTCGTAAGAAAATTTAATGAGTATCTCAATGCGCATATTTCCGATAAGGAAAGGCTTAAGCTCATTAATACATTAAACAAGATAAATCAACTAACCACTGATTATAAACCTCAGTTTTGCTACCCGGAAATTCCGGGTAGTAAAACCTGAAAAAGATAATTATGAATCCGACAGGATTAAAGTAAATATTAAAACCACAGGACAAATTTTGTTTATCCCAGGGTTTTAGTTTTTGTTTTTGAGGTCATGAGTCCTTAGAGATTTAATCATCAGAGGTTCCATCCCGTAGCTGCGGGATTAACAAACAATAAAAATAAACAGATGAAACGAGTCATCAGAAAAGTAGCGGTATTGGGTTCTGGTATTATGGGATCCCGTATTGCATGCCACTTTGCCAATATTGGAGTTGAAGTTTTACTGCTTGACATGGTTCCAAAAGAGCTGACAGCTGAAGAGCAGGCAAAAGGTGCTGATCTTAATTCTAAATCAGTCAGAAATAGAATTGTTAATTCAGCACTTGAAAGTACTTTGAAGGCCAACCCATCTGCTGTTTTCTCCAAAAAAGTTGCTGTCAATATTTCTACAGGCAATTTTGAAGACAATATGAAAGATATTGCATCCTGCGATTGGGTGATAGAGGTTGTTGTCGAGAGGCTTGATATAAAAAAGCTGATTTATGATCAGGTAGAAAAATTCCGAGCTCCAGGAACCCTGATAAGTTCTAATACTTCGGGAATTCCGATTCATTTGATGGCTGAAGGACGTTCAGAAGATTTTCGCTCGAATTTCTGCGGGACTCACTTCTTTAATCCACCACGCTATCTGCGTTTGCTGGAAATCATCCCAACCGCTGAGACAAAACCTGAGATTATTGATTTCCTGATGCATTATGGTGATAAATTTCTTGGGAAAACTACAGTTTTATGTAAGGATACTCCCGCCTTTATCGCAAACCGGGTTGGAGTTTATTCCATTATGGCGCTCCTGCATCTGGTTGAGAAAATGGATCTTTCGGTTGAGGAGGTTGATAAATATACCGGTCCTGCATTGGGCAGGCCAAAATCGGCGACTTTTCGAACCACAGATGTTGTCGGACTGGACACGATGATCAATGTAGCCGGTGGATTATTTAACAATCTTCCTGAAGATAAAGCGCATGATCTGTTTGAACTGCCTGGTTATGTTAAGAAAATGCAGGAGAATAAGTGGCTTGGAGATAAAACAAAACAGGGTTTTTATAAAAAAGTAAAAGGCGCTGACGGAAAATCTGAAATTCTGGCTCTTGATCTTAAAACATTAGAATATAAACCTCAGCAAAAAATAAAATCTTCAACACTTGAGGCTACAAAGCTGATTGAAAATTTGCCTGAGCGGATGAAAGTTTTCGCAAACGGTACAGATAAGGCAGGCGATTTTTTCCGCCATTCTTTTTTCGGACTGTTTGAATACGTTTCAGACCGCATTCCTGAAATTTCTGATGAATTATACCGCATTGATGATGCGATGAGAGCCGGTTTTGGCTGGGAACTCGGACCATTTGAGGTTTGGGATGCCATCGGGCCGAAAAAGGCCCTTGAAGGAATGAAGAAATATGGTAATGAAGCAGCAGCATGGGTTCATGAGATGCTTCAGTCCGGGAATGAGTCGTTCTATAAGGTGGAAAATGGTGTTAAGAAGTATTATGATATTCCGTCAAAATCATATAAACCCATTCCGGGGACTGATTCTTTTATCATTCTCGATAATATTCGTCAAACAAATACAATCTGGAAAAATTCAGGAACTACAATCACCGATCTGGGAGATGGCATACTGAATGTTGAATTCCACACCAAAATGAACACGATTGGGGGTGAAGTCATTCAGGGATTAAATAAAGCAATTGACCTGGCTGAAAAAGATTACAGAGGCCTGGTTGTTGGGAATGATGGTGCCAACTTTTCGGCAGGTGCTAATATCGGAATGATATTTATGGCTGCCGTTGAACAGGATTGGGATGAGATCAATATTGCCATTAAGATGTTCCAGAATACAATGATGCGGATGCGCTATTCAAGTATTCCGGTTGTGGCAGCACCGCATAATCTTACTTTGGGAGGTGGTTGTGAGTTATGTCTGCATGCAGATTTTGTTCAGGCTAATGCCGAAACCTATATGGGATTAGTTGAATTTGGGGTAGGATTAATTCCGGGAGGAGGAGGTTCAAAAGAGTTTGCTCTTCGTTTGTCAGATGATTTTAAAGAAGGTCAGATAGAACAGGCAGCACTAAGAGAGCGCTTTTTAACCATTGGGCAGGCTAAAGTTTCCACCTCGGCAGTTGAAGCGGTAGAACTTGGTTATATCCAGAAGGAGAAGTTCGGCATAAGCATGAATCGTAACCGATTGATCGTTGACGCTAAAGAGAAAGCAATCGAACTTGCAGATGCAGGCTATACCAAACCGGTTCAGCGCAAGGATATCAGGGTATTGGGCAAACAGGGGATGGGTATTGTTTATGTAGGGGCAAATTCCATGTTCTCCGGTAATTTTATATCAGAGCATGATAAGAAGATATCTGAAAAACTGGGCTATGTTTTATGCGGAGGAAATCTCTCACAGCCAAGCTTGGTTTCGGAGCAATATTTACTTGATCTGGAAAGGGAAGTTTTCCTTTCACTTTGCGGAGAGAAAAAAACACTCGAAAGAATACAGAGCATTCTGACTAAGGGCAAGCCGTTGAGGAATTAGTATTTAGATGTGAGATATGAGACAAGAGATATGAGAAACTAAATCTGATAGAAATGCATAACCTTAAAGAGCTTAAGATCTGGAATAAGGCTATTGATTTGGCAGTTGAAGTTTATAGGATCACTGGCTCATTTCCTAATGAAGAAAAGTTCGGATTAACTTCACAGTCAAGACGGGCAGCAGTTTCAATATCATCAAATATTGCTGAAGGTGCAGGCAGGAACACTGCAAAAGAGTTTAATTATTTTTTAGGAATTGCAAACGGATCATCTTTTGAGCTTCAAACTCAATTATTTATTTCTAATAAACTAGGGCTTATAAATACTGATGATTTAGAAAAGTTGCTTTTACTAATTGATGAGTTACAAAAAATGAATTATGGATTTCAAAACATGTTAATTAAGAAATCCTCAACCAATTAAAAATGTATATGTGAGAGGCAGGATATTCTCATATCTCATATCTCATATCTCAAATCTAATGCAATGGAAGAAGCATATATCATAGCAGCGTACAGAACCGCAGTTGGAAAAGCACCCCGCGGTGTATTTCGTTTTACACGGGCTGATGATCTGGCGGCAGAAGTGGTCAGACATCTGGTGGCCTCGGTACCTGATCTGGATAAGGATCAGATCGATGATGTGATCGTCGGAAATGCAACTCCTGAGGCAGAGCAGGGTCTTAATATTGCACGTATGATCTCTCTGATGGGGCTGGATACGGATAAAGTTCCGGGGGTTACGGTTAACCGTTACTGCGCATCCGGATTGGAGACTATAGCCATTGCAACTGCAAAAATAAGGTCGGGGATGGCCGATTGTATTGTTGCCGGTGGGGTCGAGGTGATGTCGGGTATGCCCTTCGGAGGCTGGAAACTGGTTCCGAATGCAGATGTCGCTAAGAATAATCCTGACTGGTATTGGGGTATGGGTCTTACAGCCGAGGCCGTAGCGAAAGAATACAAGGTTAGCCGTGAAGATCAGGATGAATTTTCATTTAAGTCTCATCAAAAAGCCATTGCAGCAATAAAGAATGGTCATCTTAAAGACGGACTGATACCTATTACGGTGAAGGAAACCTATCTGGACGAAAATTTAAAGCAGAAAACAAGGGAATTTATTGTTGATACGGATGAAGGTCCGCGGGCTGATACTGCGATCGATAAGCTCGCTAACCTCAAACCGGTATTTGCTGCCGGAGGTTCAGTTACTGCAGGTAATTCATCCCAAACATCTGATGGGGCAGCCTTTGTATTGGTGGTTTCAGAAAAAATGTTGAAGAAATTAAATGTACAGCCAATTGCCCGTCTGGTAAGTTATGGTGTCGCAGGTGTGCCGCCAAGAATTATGGGTATCGGTCCGATAGAGGCTATTCCACTTGCCTTGAAAAAAGCAGGGATGAAGCAGCAGGATCTGGATCTCATTGAGCTGAACGAAGCGTTTGCATCTCAATCTCTTGCTGTAATAAGAACTCTGGACTTAGATCAGGACAAAATAAATGTTAACGGAGGTGCCATAGCCCTTGGTCATCCTCTGGGTTGTACAGGCTCAAAACTGTCAGTTCAGCTTTTTAATGAATTGAAACGAAGAGAAAAGAAATTTGGAATGGTTACCATGTGTGTTGGGACGGGGCAGGGAGCAGCGGGGATATTTGAGCTGATGTAATTGAATAAGGAGCAAAGAACAAAGAATAAGGACAAATTAGGTTCTATTGACAATGGGCGGTAGTTGAAGATTAGAGCCGTATTATTTAGAGGATTAATAAATAGAATAAGGGCAAGGATAAAAATATCTTAACAGATAGAATAAGTATTTCATTGATATAAATCTATATGATGCACAATTTCAGGAAACTTAATATCTGGTTGGATGCTATCGTGCTTGCGAAAGAAGTTTACAAGGTGACTTCAAATTATCCTAAAGAAGAAAAATTTGGATTGGTTTCCCAAATAAATAGATGCAGTGTTTCGGTGGCATCAAATATTGCAGAGGGATCTTCAAGGTCATCAAATAAGGAGTTTTCTTACTTCATTAAGGTTGCTTTAGGTTCCTTGTTCGAATTAGAAACACAGCTAATATTATCCAATGAGTTTGGAATTCTTGACTCTCAGGATTTAGACAACTTAATAGATAAAATAATAAAACTTCAAAAGATGTTAACTAAGTTTTTAACAAGTCTTGAACAGAAATGAATTACTAACAAAGAATAAGGCTAAACGTGCATAGACAAAATAATAGTACAATTAACTCTGATCTGTCCTTATTCTTTGCTCCTTATTCCTTAATCAATTAATATTATGAGCGCAGCAAAAACCAAATCAATAAAAGGCGGAGAATTTATTATTCGCGAAACCGCATGTGAGGATATTTTTATCCCTGAAGAATTTGACGAAGAGCAGTTGATGATCAAAAAAACCTGTGAGGATTTTTTGGAAGCAGAGGTATTTCCTAATCTCGACAGAATCGATAATCAGGAAGAAGGCTTAATGGTGAGCCTGATGGATAAGGCTGGAGAGCTGGGTTTATTAGCTGTTTCGATTCCTGAGGAATATGGTGGCTTTGGCAAGAATTTCAATACTTCTATGCTGGTAGCCGATTCAGTTGGGGCCGGATGCTCCTTTGCGGTAGCACTTTCTGCACATACAGGAATCGGTACATTACCTATTCTCTATTATGGCACTAAAGAGCAGAAGGATAAATATATCCCAAAACTTGCAGCAGGCGAATGGAAAGCTTCATATTGCCTCACTGAGCCAAATTCAGGTTCAGATGCTAATTCAGGGAGGACAAAGGCTGTATTGAATGCAGAAGGTACTCACTACCTGATTACCGGTCAGAAAATGTGGATAACCAATGGTGGTTTTGCGGATATATTTATTGTTTTTGCAAAGATTGGAGAGGATAAAAACCTGTCTGCATTTATTGTAGAAAAGGATTTTGGTGGAATTACGATGAACCCTGAGGAACATAAACTGGGTATTAAAGGATCATCAACAAGACAGGTATTTTTTAACGATTGTCCTGTTCCAGTAGCTAATCTGCTTTCAGAACGTGAGAATGGCTTTAAAATAGCTGTTAATATTCTGAATATCGGCCGGATAAAACTTGGTGTTGCAGCTATCGGCTCTTCCCGTAAGGTTTTGAATCAGGCGATAAATTATTCGAATGAACGTATTCAGTTCGGTTTGCCAATATCCAAGTTCGGGGCCATTCGCTATAAACTTGCAGAAATGGCTACCAGGAATTTTGCTCTTGAAAGCGCATCTTACCGTGCCGGACAGAATATTGATGATGCATATGATGCTTTGGTAGCAGAAGGAATGGAACCTTCACAGGCTAAATTGAAATCTACCGAGCAATTCGCTGTGGAATGTGCAATTATTAAGGTGTGGGGGTCTGAAGTATTGGATTATATCGTTGATGAGGGTCTGCAGGTTTATGGCGGGATGGGTTATTCTGCTGAGGCACCTATGGAACGTGCTTATCGCGATAGCCGCATCAACAGAATATTTGAGGGTACCAATGAGATTAACAGGATGCTTATTCTGGATATGCTTTTGAAACGTGCAATGAAAGGTGAGCTGGATCTGATGACTCCTGCCCAGGCTGTTGCTGCCGAATTAATGTCAATTCCTGATTTTGGAGAAGAAGATAATTCATTATTTGCTGCAGAGAAGCGTCAATTGGTGAACCTGAAAAAGGCAGGATTGATGATTGCCGGTGCCGCAGTTCAGAAATTGATGATGACCCTGTCAAAAGAGCAGGAGATCCTGATGAATATTGCTGACATTATTGGATACATATATGTTGCCGAATCAACCATGTTAAGGGTAGAAAAACTGGTGAAATTAAGAGGAGAAGAAGCATGTGCCGGACAACTGGATATGATGCGAATCTATCTTTATCAAACTGTTGATAAGGTTTCTGTAGCTGGTAAGGAAGCCCTTTATTCATTCGCTGAAGGTGATGAACTAAGAATGATGCTGGTGGGATTGAGACGTTTTACAAAATCAGAGCCTTTTAATATCAAGGAAACAAGACAACGTGTCGCAAAACAATTGATCGAGGCGAATAAATATTGTTATTAAGTAATATTCTAATTTAGAATTAAGGCATCAGATTGGTTCTTGCCGGTCTGATGCCCTTTTAATAATCTGAGTAGCTATCCTCTGAGCTATTTTTGCAATGCATCCTGAATATTACAAAATATGACAAAATGTAAACTATTTGGAAGATTTCTGGCAAACTCTTTGACTATAAATAACGTATATCTTAAAGCTGAATCAGGCAATTAATATTAATAGTTTATGAAATTAGTTAATTTAATCACCATAGCAATTCTTGAAATGTCCGGACTGATTGACAAATTAAAGGCCCTGAAAGAGAAACTTCAGGATTTTCTTCCTGATCTTAATCCTCAGGAATCAAATAAAAAGCAGTTGATTTATATACCGCTGCGTGTTTCTGATCAGGACAAGACCAGGAAAAAGTCTTAAAGACAATTATATTCCAATATGAATAATGCTATGAATACTGCAGAAGAAATTCAAAATGCTTATATAGATTATGTTTTGACAAAAGGCATCAAACCAGCCTCGGTTTATGTATTTGCAAAAGAAAATAATCTGACGGAAGAGGAGTTCTATAATTTATATGCTTCCTTTGAAGGGATTGAAGAATCGATCTGGACTGAGCTTTGTGATAAAACATTGACTGAAGTACAAAATCAGGAAATATGGGAGCAATACTCTTCACGTGAGAAGACGCTTGCATTTTTTTATGCCTTTATTGAGTTGCTGAAGAGTAAAAGAAGCTTTGTATTGTATAGTTTGAAGCATTCAGGGCAAAGTATTGGTACACCGGCAATTTTAAAAGGAGTTAAAAAGCTTTTTGAAGGATTTGCATCCGGTCTGGTGGATCAGGGCGTAGAGTCGGGAGAATTGGCAAACCGACGTTTCCTGACATCGAAATATAAAGACGCTCTCTGGATTCAGTTTGGTGTCATTTTGAATTTCTGGGCTAAGGATAACAGCCCTGGCTTTGAAAAAACTGATGAAGCCATTGAAAAGGGAATTAATGTCACTTTCGATCTTTTTGGTAAATCACCATTAGATAGTCTGTTCGATTATGGGAAGTTCATGATGAATAATGGCGGCATGAAACCAAATGTTAAGTTTTAATAGCCATAATGACAATTAGAACTTCAATTGCTAAATGAAAGAACAGGACAGTATTCCAACATCAAAAACAGAACGTTCAGCTAAATTTGTAAAAACTGGTCTCAAGGTTGGCGGAAATTACATTAAGCATTACTCTAAAAAGTTATTTAATCCCTCTCTCAATAAAGATGAGTTAAATCTTGATAATGCAACAGATATCTATGCATCCTTAAGTGAGTTGAAGGGAAGTGCCCTCAAGGTAGCCCAGATGCTTAGCATGGATAAAAATATATTACCTAAAGCATACGTCGATCAGTTTTCGCTCTCTCAATACAATGCTCCCCCCTTATCAGGTCCACTGATAGTCAGGACTTTTAGTAAATATTTTGGTAAAACACCCTCAGAGATCTATGATGAATTTAACATCAGATCGGCCAATGCGGCTTCTATCGGACAGGTGCATCAGGCGAGCTTAAATGGTAAAAAGTTAGCAGTTAAAATTCAATATCCGGGAGTTGGCGACAGTATATCTTCGGATCTTAAAATGGTAAAGCCATTTGCATTCCGCTTATTAGGAATGAGTCAGAAGGAGCTGGAAGTTTACATGACTGAAGTAGAAGAACGGCTGCTCGAAGAAACTGATTACGACCTCGAAATAACAAGATCCATAGAGTTTTCTGAAGCTTGTAAAAACATACCTAATGTGGTTTTCCCTGCCTATTATCCTGATCTTTCTTCAAAACGGATTATCACTATGGATTGGCTTGAAGGACAGCACATGAAAGAATTTATGAAGACGAATCCTTCACAGGAACTCAGAGATAAGATTGGTCAGGCTTTGTGGGATTTTTATAATTTTCAGCAGCATGAGTTAAGAGCGGTACATGCTGATCCTCATCCAGGGAATTTCCTGATCACATCAGAAGGAAAACTGGGGATTATCGATTTTGGATGTATTAAAGAAATGCCGGATGACTTCTACTATCCTTTCTTTTCGCTTACCTCTACAGATATGCTGAAAGATAAGGCCAGGACAATTAAAGCATTTCGGCAGTTAGAGATGATCCGGGAAAACGATGATGCGGCGCAAATCGAATTTTACTACAGGATTTATAAGGAAATGATCGAATTGTTTGCTCAGCCATACATGTCGGATACCTTTGATTTTAGCAAGTCCGAATTCTTTGATAAGCTTTATTCCTATGGAGAGAAGATTTCCCGAATGCCTGAGTTCAAACAGGCCCGGGGTGTAAAGCATTTTATTTATGTTAACCGGACAAACTTTGGTTTATATAATATGCTTCATGATCTGGGTGCAACTGTAAGAACAGATACATGGTATCCGCATTTGGAGGTCGCTGTTTAAATTGGAATAATCAAAGCTTTGGATCTTCGGGGATTTCGTTAAGGGCGTGATAAATTAAAATATTTTGTTAAAAAATGTTAATCCTTACTTTTTAACGTTTAAAAGGATAAATTTGCTGCAATATGAAAATTCACCTATTACTGTTCTCTATTGTCATGATGCTTGGATTAAGCTCATGTCTTAAAGATGATTATGTTGACCCAACTGTTCAGGCTCAAAAGGACGATGCAACAATTGTTAAATTCCTGACTGATAATAATATATCTGCGATAAAGCACTCCAGTGGTTTGTATTATCAAATTATTCAATCAGGTGCTGGTAATATCACTTATACAGCTAATACAACCGTCACCTCTAATTATACCGGCAGATTATTGTCGGGACAGGTTTTTGATAAATCAACCACACAACCACTTGCTTTCAAGCTGGGGCAGGTTATTGTAGGCTGGCAAATCGGTGTTCCTCTGATCCAAAAAGGAGGCAAGATCAGATTGTTCATTCCTTCTGGTTATGGATATGGACCTCAGGGTTCAGGCCCGATTCCCGCAAATTCGGTACTCGATTTTGATATCGAATTAGTGGATGTTCAAAATTAAAAGCACAAAATGAAACAATATTTTAAATACGCCTTTGCAGTTATTTTTTTGTCGGGCATCCTTGTTTCCTGTGTTAAGGAATATGAGTCAATCGAAGTAATTGATGACCGTACTGTTAAGGAATACATACAGAAAAATAGTTTATCTGTTCAGGAGTATAATGGTACTGGTATTTATTATCAGGTTGTTAGTCCGGGACTTGGAGCTGAAGTGCAATATTCAGACCTTACTCCTGCATTAGTCACAATACGCTCATTGGATGGTAAATATGTTGCCGTTGATACTTTCAGTAATGGTAACCGATATTACAATTACCTTGGATATTTCAATCCTGAAGCCGTTCGCGTTGGAATCAAAGAGGTGCTAAAAAAATCAAATGGAACAATCAGAATTATTGTTCCTTCTCGTTTGGCATTTGGCAGGAATGGTACAACACAAATACCTGGCAATTCCTCACTTGATATTGTTGTTAAGGTAATGGAGAAGGAGAAAATTCCGCAGTATGATGATTATACAATAATCAAGTACATGGAAAAGAATGCCATGACCGGCTTTAGCAAGACTAACACTGGAATATATTATAAAATAGGTCAGCCAGGTACAGGAAGTCCAATAAGCGTTGATTCAACAGTGGTTGCAAACTATACAGGCAAATTACTGAATGGTACAATATTCGATCGTGCAGTAGCCGGAAGCGAGGCAACCTTTGCGCTCACTTCGGTGATTAAAGGATGGCAACAGGCAATTCCTCTCATTAATCAGGGTGGTAGTATTCGTATGCTAATTCCTTCAGCACTGGCTTATGGTATGGAGGGAAGTTCCCCTTCAATTCCGCCTTTCTCTTGCCTGGATTTTGAGGTTAATGTTACTGATGTCAAGTAATGTTCCTGGCTTATAAAGTAGAAGCTGGTTTTATTCAATAATCAATCTTTCTTTTAAGATGATTTATAAGAAGCATATTTTCATTTGCACAAATCAGCGTCCAGCCGGCGCAAGGGTTTGTTGCGGAGAAGAGCATGGTTCAGCGCTTGTCGCAGAATTTAAAAAATTGATAAAGAACAAAGGACTTGATGTTGAGATGAGAGCTCAGCGGACAGGCTGTTTTGATATTTGTGAACAAGGACCAACCGTTGCAATTTATCCTGAGGGAGTGTTCTACGGTAAAGTACAGCTAAGCGATGTTGAAGAAATCGTTTTCGAACACCTGGAAAATGACAGAATCGTCAGCAGGTTGCTGATCACCGAAAAGTAATACCTCTTCCATCATTCCCTTCGCTTGTCAATCCTATAGTTTACCTATAAATTTATATCGAATAAGCAGGCGTCCATATGTTGGGTGGTTCCCGCTTTCGCGGGAATGACAAGCCCTATAGGGGGAACTGTGGAGATTCTAGCCGTCGCTGATTCAACCTAAAATGTATTGCCGGAGGTTCCCACTTTCGTGGGATCCGATAGCTATCGGATGACAAGGGTTGTTTGGGAGTGAGGAGATTCCAGCCTTCGCTGGAATCGGTTCAGATCACTCCTCATTCCCAAGATATATAAAGACAAAAAATGAGTTAAAGCAAACATCATTTATAATACGGTTCCTTCATGCGATTCCAGCGAAGGCTGGAATCTCCTTATTAACCAAAAAATTTTGTCATTCCAGCGAAAGCTGGAACCTCCCGACTCTATACTTAATGACACCTTGCTTGACCCCTGTCAGTGCGGGCTTGACCCGCACCTAACTACTTATATAATTCTGCAATTGCTCAATCGTTTGTTTCTGGTCATTGATGACAAATTTCACCAGATCCCCGATAGAAATCATTCCTGAAACCTTTCCGTTATCGACTATTGGTAAATGGCGAATGTGTTTATCCGTCATTATCTGCATACAATGATCGATACTTGAGTTCAGGTTGATAACTTCCAGACTTGCAGTCATTACCTCTTTAATTTTAGTTTCTTTTGAAGATTTCCCCTGCAGAATGATCTTCCGGGCATAATCCCGTTCTGTAAAAATTCCTTTCAGTTCAGGGCCTTCCATCACCAGTAAGGCACTGATATTCTTATCCATCATAATTTTAAGAGCATCCAAAACGGAAGTATCCGGGTCAACAGAGTAAATTGACTGGGATTTATACTGTAGAATATTCCTTACTGTTTTCATAATCAGATGGTTTAGCTATTAAATATAATAAAATATTAAATGGATAAGATTTAGAAATTTCAATAATTGAATCTGGCTTAAGCCTGATTTTTTTAATCCAGGATAAATTGATTGCCTGAATTTTATATACCGATTTGCTAAATCCTTCTTTTTCTGCCAAAATTCTGCACCTATTTAAAATCTTACATGAAAATGATTAAGAAAGTCAATCTTATGACCGTAATTTGCCACAACATTCAAATTTTCATTAATATTAATGCGTGAAGGTATTCGGGGGGAGCCTTAAATAAATATGAGCGGTAAAACCATTTTAGTTTGGTTTAGAAAAGATTTACGGATTCACGATAACGAGATTTTAGCTGAGGCGGTTCGAAAAGGTGACAGAATTATTCCTGTATATTGTTTTGATCCCCGTCAATTTGAAATGACCTCATTCCAGACCAGGAAAACAGGTCTGATACGCACCCGTTTTTTACTGGAAAGTGTAGCTGACTTACGCGACTCTTTTAAAAGGGCGGGAGGTGATCTGATCATTAAGTTTGGTAAACCTGAAATTATTCTTCCTGAACTTGTTGCAAAATACCAGGTCAATGAAGTGTATCATCACCGTGAAGTAGCGTCTGAAGAGACCCGGGTTTCAGCAGACGTTGAAAATGCACTGTGGAAGCTTAAAATTAATCTGAAGCATTTCATCGGTCATACACTGTATCACAAGGAAGACCTTCCCTTTCCGATCAATAGTATTCCTGATGTCTTTACCAGTTTTCGTAAGAAAGTTGAACGCGACGGCTCAGTAAGGCCTTGTCACGAAACTCCGGGCATTATGAATTTTCCAGAGAATCTGGAAAGCAGCAAAATACCTGATCTCTGTGATTTTGGATTTGATGAATTTGAACCCGAAGACCCACGATCTGTGATGAAATTTTATGGTGGAGAGACAGAGGCTTTGAAGCGTATGCAGGATTATTTCTGGGACACTAACGCTGTTCAGAATTATAAGCAAACACGTAATGGCCTCTTAGGTTCTGATTATTCATCCAAGTTTTCTGCCTGGATTGCATTGGGATGCCTTTCACCAAGAGAAGTTTACTGGGAGATTAAAAAATATGATCAGGCCCATGGTTCCGTGGATTCAACCTATAGCCTTTTTCTGGAGTTATTATGGAGGGATTATTTCCGCTTTATGTTTAAGAAATACGGAAATAAATTTTTTCAGAAAATAGGCTTCAAGGGTATTGCACCCGAAGAAAGCGAAAACCAGCAGGAACTTTTCGAACTCTGGAAAAATGCTGAAACAGGCATTCCTTTTATTGACGCCAATATGAAGGAATTGAATGCAACAGGCTTTATGAGTAACAGAGGCCGGCAGAATGTAGCCAGCTTTTTGGTAAAGGATCTGAAGGTTAACTGGATGTGGGGAGCTTCTTATTTTGAAGAAAAACTGATTGATTATTGTCCGGCAAATAATTGGGGGAATTGGGCATATGTTGCCGGCGTGGGAAATGATCCCAGGGAATATCGTTATTTCAATGTGTTAAAACAGGCAATTGAGTACGATCCTCAGGGCGAATATGTAAGGTTATGGATCCCTGAACTTTCAAAGGTGCCCGGGGCCGGGGTTCATCAGCCCTGGAACCTCTCGCAAGCCGAACAGTCTGAATATCAATTGGTAAACTATCTGACAGCCCCTCCCTATACACCTGAATTAGTCTTTGTAAAAAAGTAATTCAACAGAAATGTTAATTAATGGCTTTTAAAGCATATTTAAGCAGTATTCATGAACTTTTTTTTCTTAATTTTCCGGCGTGGAAATTATGTGATTCCCTGTGTGCCCTTAATTTCAAATTAGCGTACACTTTTACACGATTCCATGCTTAAAATCTTATTTTTGTGTCGCAAACACTTTGTTTTTAAATGAAACCTGCATAAGCTTAACCCTCACCTAATAAAATGAACTTTAGCTCATGCAATCCCGCACATGCGTGACTTGAAAAACTATAATATACTAATGAAAAATTTATCATACCTCAACAACGCGAATTCTGCTTACATCGATTCTCTCTATCAGTTATACAAAGAAGACCCGGCTTCGGTTGAGTTTGGCTGGCAGAAATTCTTTGAAGGATTCGATTTTGGTCGCGGTTCCGAAGCAGGGGTAGTTAGTGCTGAAACTCCTGATCATTTCTTAAAGGAGATAAAAGTATTAAATCTCATAAACGGCTACAGACAGCGCGGACATTTGTTTACTAAAACCAATCCAGTTCAGGAGCGCAGGTCTTATTTTCCAGGTAAAGAACTTTCGACCTTTGGTTTAGATAATGGGGATCTTGAAACAGTATTTAATGCAGGCGTTGAAGTAGGTATCGGTCCTGCTAAATTAAAGGATATTCTGGCCCTTGTTGAGCAAACCTATTGTCAATCAATAGGGGTTGAATATAAGTATGTCAGAAATCCCGAAAAACTTAAATGGTTTGAGCATAGAATGGAATCTGAGCGTAATACGCCAAATTTCAGTATTGAAACCAAGAAAGGAATTCTCAAAAAGCTGAATGAAGCTGTCGTTTTTGAGAATTTTCTCGGCACCAAATTCTTAGGTCAGAAACGATTTTCACTTGAAGGGGCAGAAACAGTAATTCCGGCTTTGGATTTTGTTATTGGTAAAGGCGCTGATTTAGGCATAGATGAGTTCGTGATAGGGATGGCTCACCGTGGTCGTTTGAACGTTCTTGCCAATATCATGCAGAAAACTTATAAGGATATATTTTCTGAATTTGAAGGTAAGGGTTTTGATGCCAACACACCCTATGGAGGTGATGTAAAGTATCACCTGGGTTATTCAACTGATGTTCAAACAGGTTCCGGTAAAAAAGTCCATTTAAGCCTATGTCCTAATCCATCACACCTCGAAACTGTGGATTCAGTTGTGCAGGGAATGGTTCGTTCAAAGATTGATTTTAAATATGGTGGTGACTATAAACGTATTGCCCCAATTCTGATCCATGGTGATGCATCACTTGCCGGACAAGGAATAACTTATGAAGTTCTTCAAATGGCAAAACTGGATGGTTATAAAACAGGTGGAAGTATTCACCTCGTTATTAATAACCAGGTAGGTTTTACAACTAATTTCAAAGATGCACGATCTTCAACATATTGTACTGATCTGGCAAAGGTTACACTATCTCCTGTATTTCACGTGAATGGGGACGATGTGGAAGCCATTGTTTATGCAATCAACATGGCAGTAGAATACCGCCAGAAATACCATAATGATGTATTTATAGATATTTTATGTTATCGCCGATACGGTCATAACGAGGCTGACGAACCTAAATTCACTCAGCCGCTTTTATATAAAGCGATTGAAAAGCATCCTAACCCAAGGGAGATCTACAATCAAAAATTATTGGATCAGGGTACTGTAGATGCTAACCTGGCCAAGGAAATGGAAAAAAGCTTCCGTGCTTTACTACAGGACAGATTAAATGAAGCGAAAGAAGATCAAAGCTATTCGGCTGTACACCAGATATTTGGCGGATCATGGACTGGGCTTCGTCTGGCAAAACCGGGCGCCTTGGCCGAGCCGGTAAACACAAAAGTTCCTGCGAAGAATATTCTTTCCATCGCAAAAGAAATAAGCACTTTGCCCGGAGATAAGAAGTTTTTCAAGAAAATTGAAAAGCTTTTCGAAGAGCGGAAAAAGATGTCGGAAACCAAAGTGTTCGATTGGGCTATGGGTGAATTGATCGCCTATGGAACATTGCTTCAGGAGGGTTTCAGGGTACGTGTGAGCGGACAGGATGTAGAGCGCGGTACTTTCTCCCACAGACATGCTGTCATCACTCTTGAAGATTCAACAGAAGAATATGTTCCCTTAGCGATGCTCGATAATGGTGCTGCCAAATTCGAGATTTATAATTCACACTTATCTGAGTATGGAGTTTTGGGTTTTGAATATGGTTATGCACTGGCAAACCCTATGGCGCTGACAATATGGGAAGCACAGTTTGGTGATTTTGTGAACGGGGCACAGATCGTAATCGATCAATTTATAACCAGTGCCGAAACAAAATGGCAGCGCTCAAATGGTCTGGTCATGCTTCTTCCGCACGGATTTGAGGGACAAGGACCTGAGCATTCTTCGGGAAGAATCGAGCGATTCCTGGAAGCATGTGCCGACGAGAATATACAGGTTGCCAATTGTACAACACCTGCGAACTTCTTCCATGTTTTGCGCAGGCAATTAAAGCGTGATTTCCGTAAACCCCTGGTCGTATTTACGCCGAAGAGTCTGCTGAGAAGTGCACAATGTGTAAGTAAGCTTGAAGAATTTACTGACGGAGGCTTCCGTGAGCTGATTGATGACACTTATGTAAAGGCTGCTGATGTAAAACGGGTATTGTTCTGTAGCGGAAAGATTTATTACGATCTTCTTGAGAAGCAGCAGACTGATAAAATTAAAGATACTGCGATTGTTCGTTTGGAGCAATTGTATCCTTTACCTTATGATCAGATTGAAGCTGTCAGAAGTAAATATAAGAATGCGGATGAGCATGTTTGGGTACAGGAAGAACCTGAGAATATGGGGCCATGGCCATATATTTCGAGAAAATTCCGTAAGTCATCAATTAATTTTGACTTAGTGTCACGTAACGAAAGCAGTAGTACCGCAACAGGTTATGCGAAGCAGCATGTTGCTCAACAGTTATTTATTATTGCCAAAGCATTTGAAGCGAAAGCAGCAGGTTCTGAGGTAAAAAAACGGGTAGAAAAAACAGCAAAGAAAGTTATTGATATTGACTAATAGTATTAAGAAAAACCATTATGAGTTTAGTGATCAAAGTTCCGCCAGTAGGCGAATCTATTTCCGAAGTTACATTGTCCCAGTGGATCAAAAAAGACGGTGATTATGTTGAAATGGACGAAATCATTGCGGAGTTGGAATCTGATAAAGCAACATTTGAACTTACAGCAGAAAAGGCCGGAACTTTAAAAACCATTGCAAAAGAGGGCGATACTCTTGAGATTGGAGCACCTGTATGCAGTATTGAAGAAGGTGGAAGTCCGGCAGCAGGTAAACCTGCTGCAGAAGCAGCACCTAAAGCCGAGGCTCAAAGTCCGGCAATGAAGGTTGAAGATGCCAAAGCAAGTACTTACGCTTCAGGAGCTCCATCACCATCTGCTGCTAAGATTTTAGCTGAAAAGGGAATTGACCCTGCTAATGTGAGTGGAAGTGGAGTTGGAGGAAGATTAACTAAAGAAGATGCTCTGAATGCTTCAGCATCTGCTAAAGCTGAAAGTGCTCCTGCAAAACCTGCTGCAGCCGCTCCTGCAGCAAAGGCCGCCGCAGGTTCAAGAAACGAAAGACGTGAAAAAATGTCTTCACTGCGCAAGACAGTTGCTAAGAGATTGGTAACGGTTAAGAATGAAACAGCAATGCTGACTACTTTTAATGAAGTAGATATGCAGCCAATCATGGAATTGCGTGCCAAATACAAAGATAAATTTAAAGAGAAGCATGGCGTTGGTTTAGGGTTCATGTCTTTCTTTACCAAGGCTGTTTGTGAAGCATTGAAAGATTTCCCATCTGTTAATGCCCGCATTGAAGGAGAAGAAATTGTATTCAATGATTTTGCAGATATCTCTATAGCTGTTTCTGCACCAAAAGGATTGGTAGTTCCGGTAATCCGGAATGCCGAGTCGAAGTCTCTTGCCGAGATTGAAGCAACAGTAGTGGAATTAGCTGTTAAGGCCCGTGACAGTAAATTAACTATTGAAGAGATGACCGGTGGAACATTTACTATCACCAATGGTGGTGTATTTGGCTCAATGATGTCAACTCCGATCATAAATGCACCTCAATCTGCAATTCTGGGTATGCACAATATTGTTGAAAGACCGGTGGCCCTGAATGGTCAGGTAGTGATCAGACCGATTATGTACGTTGCTTTATCCTACGATCATCGGATTATTGACGGACGCGAGTCAGTTGGATTTCTGGTAAGGGTTAAGCAATTGCTGGAGGATCCGGCAAGGTTGTTACTGGGAGTTTAAGTTATAGGTTATAAGTTGTAAGTTATAAGTTGTAAGTTATAAGTAAAAAGGGTACTTCATGTAAAATGTAGTACCCTTTTTAATATTGAAAATATCGTGTTGACGACTGTATTTACAAGCTTTTTGAAATGTTGCCCGAACCGCTTTTGGTACTTTTCACCGCAGCGTTACCACCGTATCTGATATCTCCCGAGCCACTCACCACTGCATCCAGTTGTTTATCAGCAATAATTGAAATATCGCCTGAACCGCTTACTTTTGCATTGGCATTGGAGGTTTTTAAATTGTTGCCTTCGAAGTCGCCTGATCCGGCAATGGTGATCTTCGCATTTTTTGCATATCCCTTTGCACTGATTTCGCCTGAACCACTGATTACTGCACTGTAATTTTCAACCTCCATAGAGACTTCTATACTTCCTGAACCGCTGATGGTATTGCTGAGATTAGCTGATTTTACTTTACCATTCACCTCTACATTTCCTGAACCGCTTAGCACAAGGTTGTTGAGGTTTTTAGCCTGAATATAGATATTAACCTTGCCGGTATTATTCCAGCTGCGGGTGTTCATTTGTTTTTTGTTGCGAATCTTTAAAACTCCATCCTCTACCTTGGTTTCAATTTCATTAATCGCAGTGGCATCGCCCTCTAAACGTAAACTTTCGGTATTACCCATAGTGATGTAAACATTGTGTCTTCCCGAAATAGTAATTCCGGAGAATCCCGACACCTGACGTTCATCGTCTGTATTGATTATTTTACTGTCTGTAACAGTGCCTTTTGTATTCGCTACTGTGAGTTCTGATCCGGCAACAATGAATAATGCCAGTGTAATAAATTTTCTGAGGTGTTTCATCTTAATTATTTTTTATGGTTTTGCCCGAACGGTGTTCCGAGCTTTAGTTTTTCTGTTTATTAAGATGAGACGCGGGTTTAGGAATAAAGTTGCATGGGTATAAATTTATTTTCGGATTTTATTCCGATTGGCTGATTTCTGTTTCAATACTGTCTGGAAAAAATTGAAATTATAGGAATAATGATCTTAATTCTTATCTCATAATTTTTCTTTTTTCTTTTCCTGCAGCAGAAAAGAAACAAAATGCCGCCGCTGCACCTGATGCTATTCAAGTTAATGCTTTGGCTTGGTCTGTGCCTACCGCACCAGCTGAGGCGGAAAAAAACGGTAACGGAGATTTTGTGCTTAGGCCAAAGCTTATGAACAGTCCTGTCAGTATAGGTTAAAATATTGCAGGTTTCAAGTCAGTGAAAGAAGTATAAAAACTGATACCTTCCTTGAGGGAGCTTGCTTTTTATCCAACACTTAAAAACATGCTAAATAGGATATAAATGGCTATTTTATCTGAAAATTTATTTTCACTGGACACTATTGATTCCAGATTCAATCTGCTTAAGCCGGATGTAGAAGTTCAGGGTGTCCGGACTAAAGGCAGCGTTCATTTTTATCTTTTTCCATTCAGTTTCGGGTTTGATCCATTCCATTTTATTACCCCGTTTTATCCTTATCGGCATGTCAAAATTAGCTACATCTGCCTGCCAGCGATATGAAACCTGATTTCCTGCCTGTTTGTACTCCAGGACTGGAATCCGGGCATAACGCAGATACTGATCATAGATTTTAGTCAGATCCTTTCCCGTGAGCTTGTTTATATAATTCACAATTTCCTCTGTAGTGGTTGTTTTAAGGCCGAATTCCTTATTTATTCCCCTCAATAATTCACGCCATTTTTTATCATCATCCAGCAATATGCGGGTCATATGAATCAGGTTAGCCCCTTTATAATACATATCTCCTGATCCTTCCTGATTGACATTGTAGGTGCCAATGATAGGTTTGTTATTCATGATATTCGACCTGATACCGGCAATGTACTTCGAACCGGCAGCTTTTCCGTCTCTGCTTTCAACAAACAGGGCTTCCGAATACATCGTAAAGGCCTCATGTATCCACATGTCGGCAATATCCTTCGCCGTAATATTATTTCCGAACCATTCATGTCCGGTCTCATGGATGATGATATAATCCCATTTTAAGCCAAGTCCGGTACCCGAAAGATCCCGGCCTCTGTATCCATTGAGATATTTATTGCCATAAGCAATTGCACTCTGATGTTCCATGCCCAAATAGGGGGTTTCTATCAGTTTATATCCATCGCGGTAAAAGGGATAGGGGCCAAACCAGTTTTCAAAGACTTTAAACATTGGCTTTACATTCGCGCCGAATTGCTTTTTTGCTTTCTCAAGATTCTCCCTCAGAACATAATAATCAAGCGTTAAATTCCCGTTTTCGCCGGGATATTTATCATTGAAATGGACATAGTCGGCCACATTGAGACTGACATTGTAATTGTTGATCGGATAAGAAACAAACCAGTTAAATTGGGTATAACCATCTCCAAGGTCTTTAGCAGAACGCAGCCGGCCATTGCTTACATTCATTAATCCTTTCGGGACTGCAATGCTGATGAGCATGTTGTCAACCTCATCCGACTGATGGTCTTTGGTAGGCCACCATGAACTTGCTCCAAAGCCCTGGCAGGACACACTTACCCATGGCTTGCCGTTCTGATCGCTGGAAAAAGTAAATCCTCCATCCCAGGGCGGATTTATCGCAATTGTTGGATTCCCATTATAAAACACTCTGAATTCTTCCTTACTTCCCTTTTTTATGCTTTCCGGAAAATCAATTAAAACTGCGTTGAATTCTCTGCTAAATGGAATATCCTGCCCCCTGTAGCTTACTTTTTCGATGTTCAGATTTTCGAAAAGATCGAACTGAAGCCGCTTTAGATCCTGAACCGCGGTGAATCTGAACAGATTTGATCCGCTGATCATCTTTTTTTCGATATCAAGTTTGATATCCAGATGATAGTAATTGATGTCATATGAACTCCTCAGCGGACTTAAGTTTCCTCTGAGTGTATCAGCTCTTGTAAAGGTATTGTCTTGTCCCTGGCTGTTTGTGATTAAGAATGTCAGTGAAAAGAGTAGGAGGGTCAGAGTCTTTATCTTAAACATGAGGTTTGTATTGATTATAGCTTGTAATAATTGGTCAAAGAATATCAAATGTAATTAATTAGGATTAATAGGATTATAGGATTTTAGGATTAGAATGGTTGTTAGATTTATAATTCGTGTTAGTTTTCGTAAGAGCAGCGTTCCTAATCCTATTAATCCTATCATCCTATCAATCCTATTTTATGATTAGCGTGATTCATACTTCATAATAGTTTTCGTTATAGCAGCTTTCCAAATCCTAAAATCCTATAATCCTACTAATCCTATTAATCCTAATATTTGTTAACTTTGATCCAAATTTAAAATATACAAAATGCAATTCGACGTAATAGTTATAGGTAGTGGTCCGGGTGGTTATGTTGCCGCCATTCGTTGTGCCCAGTTGGGCTTAAAAACAGCACTAATTGAAAAATACAGTACATATGGTGGTACCTGCCTAAATGTAGGATGTATTCCATCAAAGGCTTTATTAGACTCATCAGAACATTATCATAATGCCCTTCATACATTCAAAGAACATGGTATCAATCTTAAGGACCTTAAGCCCGACCTGAAACAAATGGTGAAGCGTAAGGATGAGGTTGTTGCCCACACCACGGGGGGAATTGCATTCCTTTTAAAGAAAAACAAGGTGAGTACCTTTCAGGGAATGGGCTCTATGGTCGATAAAAATACAGTGAAAGTTAACAAGGCCGACGGAACCTCTGAAACTATTACAGGTAAAAATGTGATCATCGCAACTGGTTCAAAGCCAACTCAGCTTCCTTTCCTGAAAACTGATGGTAAACGAATCATTACTTCAACCGAGGCATTGAATTTAACCGAAATTCCAAAGCATTTAATCCTGATCGGTGGCGGTGTTATCGGACTTGAGCTGGGCTCTGTTTATGCCCGTCTGGGATCAAAGGTTACCGTAGTAGAATTCATGGATTCTATTATCAGCACAATGGACAAGAGTTTGGGTAAAGAACTTCAGAAAGTTCTGGCTAAACAGGGAATGGAATTCCTGTTAAGTCATAAAGTTACAGGAGCAAGTGTAAAAGGTAATAAGGTAACTGTAACTGCTGATAGTCCGAAAGGCGAAAAAATCAGTCTGGAAGGTGATTATTGCCTTGTTGCAGTAGGCCGTGTCGCATACACTGAAAATCTGGGCCTTGAGAATATTGGAATCACTTTAGATGAGCGTGGTAAAAAGATCCCTGTGAATGAGCACCTTGAAACTTCTGTTCCCGGAGTTTATGCTATAGGTGATGTGATAAAAGGTGCTATGCTGGCTCATAAAGCCGAAGATGAAGGAACTTTTGTGGCTGAAGTTATCGCCGGACAAAAACCACATATCAATTATAATCTGATACCCGGAGTAGTTTATACCTGGCCTGAAGTGGCTAGTGTGGGCTATACTGAAGAGCAATTGAAAGAAAGTGGTACTAAATACAAGAGCGGTTCATTTCCATTCAAAGCCAGCGGACGTGCCAGGGCAAGTAATGATTCAGACGGATTTATTAAAGTACTTGCGGATGCATCCACCGACGAAATCCTTGGTGTACACATGATCGGACCAAGAGCCGCTGACATGATTGCAGAAGCGGTCGTAGCAATGGAATTCAGGGCATCAGCTGAAGATATTGCAAGAATATCCCATGCACACCCAACTTATACCGAGGCATTTAAAGAAGCCAGTATGGCGGCTACTGAAAATAGAGCAATTCATATTTAATTTGGAGTTATAAGTTTTAAGTTATAGGTTATAAGTTTTGGAAATTTGTTCCAAGAGAAATATTTCCGAAGTCCCAATAGAAAGCAGCATTGTATTCTTTGCGAGAAAATTACTGGCAACAGATAACAGACAACTGATAACTAATACAAAAAACAGATAACCAACAATGCAAATTGTCTATCATATTGCAATAATCCTACTTACCATTGCAGCTATGGAGGCATTTTCATGGTTTATTCATAAGTATCTGTTTCACGGTCCTTTATGGTTTATTCATAAAAGCCATCATAGTGAAAGGCATGGCTGGTTTGAATTTAATGATGTATTTAGTCTGCTTTTTGCCGCCATATCGCTTTATCTGATGTGGGTAGGAAGACTTGATTTAAGTTATAAGTTTTGGATAGGGCTTGGGATTTCGGTCTATGGAATAATCTATTTTATTTTTCACGACTGGTTCATACACAATCGTTTTAAGAGTTTTAAATCTACCAACCCATATCTTTTAGGAATCAGAAGGGCACATAAGATCCATCATAAGTCGACAAAAAAGAATCCTTCCGAAGAATTTGGCCTGCTGCTTGCTTCCAAAAAGTATTTCAGTCAGAAATAAATGCTATTTTCCCTTTAAATAATTGCAGATGCAGGTAATCGAAAACGTCCCTCTTAAGAAGCTCAATACCTTCGGAGTTGCAGCCAATGCAGCCTGGTACGTTGATATAAGGGATGAAAATGATTTACAGGCTCTGTTTGCACAGGATCGCTGGAAAGATTGTCCGCGTTTGGTTTTGGGCGGGGGCAGCAATATGTTGTTTACCACCGATTTCAGCGGCCTTATCATTCATATGAAAATTCAGGGCATCCGCTATGAGGTAAAAGGGGATGATGTTTTTGTGACCGCCGGCGGAGGTGTTGTGTGGAATGATCTGGTTAATTATTGTGTGGATAATGGATTCGCCGGCATTGAAAATCTGAGCCTGATCCCCGGTTCAGTTGGTGCGGCTCCGGTACAGAATATCGGAGCTTATGGTGTTGAACTTCAGGATATTTTCCACTCATGCAGGGCCTTTGAGATAGCAAGTGGCAGGATCAGGGTGTTTGATAAGGAGGATTGCGGATTCAGCTATCGCGACAGCGTATTTAAGTCGGCCCTGAAGGGACTTTACATCATTACTGAAGTAAGCTTTAAACTTTCAAAAATATTCAAGCCTGAGCTGGCCTATGGTGCCATCAGCGATGAACTCCGGAAAAGGGGAATCAGTAATCCCGGTATAAAAGATCTTTCTACTGTCGTTTCTCATATCCGCGTAAGCAAATTACCTGATCCGGCGACCATTGGTAATGCCGGAAGTTTTTTTAAGAATCCGGTAATTCCTGAAGCTCAGTTCCTTAAGTTGAAGGCAGCATTCCCTGAATTGGTCCATTTCCCCGCACAAGAGGGATTTATTAAGATCTCGGCAGGATGGCTGATTGAGCATTGCGGATGGAAAGGCAAAATTGCTGGCAATACCGGAACATGGAAGAATCAGGCCCTGGTACTGGTAAACCATGGCAATGCGAGCGGTAAGGAGATCTATCAATTTTCAGAATCAATTATTGAAAGCGTTCATGCCAAATTTGGTATTCATCTTGAGCGCGAGGTTAATATTATTTGAGGTTAAAAAGCTAATTCTTATTCGGGAAAAGTCAATCTGGCTTCAGTCAAAAGGTGTAATTCCATTATTTAGAGATCGGGAGGATCCAGCTCTGCTCGGACCGATTTGATCGCTTGAAAAAGGGTTGTTATTATTGGGAGGTTCCAGCTTTCGCTGGTTCCGATAATTATCGGAAGACAAATCGGGTGGGAGTGATCGGGAGATTCCAGCCTTCGCTGGAATCGGCCCAGGTCAATCGTATAATAAAGAACTATTCCATTGCAACCCCTGAAATAAATATTGAATATAATAATTAAAACGAAACATCATTTAGCATAGGGTTTAGCACTTCGATTCCAGCGAAGGCTGGAATCTCCCTAATCCTAAAAAACCGTTGTCATTCCCACGAAAGTGGGAACCTCCTGCAACATGTTATAAAGTCCCATTAGTTCAGGTCTGAACTACCCGTATCGCCTCTTACAAAGTCGGATCAGCGAAAGCTGGGATCTCCCTAACCTAAACAACCCTTGTCATCCGATAAAATCGGATCCCACGAAAGTGGGAACCTCCCCAATCCAATTTGTTGTATGCAATTAGACTTGAATTTCCGCAAACCCAAACAACTTTGTAATTCGCTTTGCCAGGATCTCCGGCAACAAACCCAGGCATTTAGAACCACCGCAGGCAGGAACCTCCCTCCATTGTCACGAACCAAACCCCTTTTACCGTAAACTCCCTATCAACCCAGCACTTTATTGTTCAGAAAGCTCCTTCAAAGACTCCAGTCCGCTGGTAAATGGCTTATCCATCATCATGTCCATACCTAAACCCATCCAGCGGTCGGGTAAAGTTTTCGACTCACCACTTAATGACCAGGTAACCTTTATTCCATCCGAGGTCTTTTCAAAGCTAAAATTAGAAGTGGCCGAATTTTCATGGGGTTGACGAAATTTAAGCTCATAATCCAGCGAAGTGTAGGGATTTACTTTAACCAATTCCATACTTCCTGATCCAAGTTCTTCACCTTCCCATTCCCATATATTACCCGGCTCTGCACTGGTACCACTAATTTTTATCTTTGCAGTAGGTTCCATTTTAAGCCAGGGATTCCATTTATGGAAATTGTTCATATCTGCAACATTCATGTAGACTACACTGTCTGCTGCCTTGATTAAAATTGATCTCTGGAAAGAATATGATTTTGGCAGCAAACGTCCACCAATAAAATAAATGGCAGCCAATACAATCACAATAATTCCAATAATTCGCAATGCTTTCATAATTAATACGTTAGGTAATATTAAGTTAAAGAATTTTGGACTTATTCTAATATTTTTTCTCTTTTTTTTCGCTTAACAGGATGTGGTCTTAGCTTAAACAGAATTATGGCTCATCCGGGATGATTTTTCTTAATTTTGAAAACGATATTACAGCAGATGAAATTCAGGTTCTTAGTACTCATATTTATATTCTTATCAGTCCATTCGTACGCAGAATCTATCGGGCTGGATGAAATCAGAAATATCAAGGTAGCGGTTCACCGGGCAATTGAAAGTTCAGCTGTAACTGACTCACTCTATCTTACGCTTAAGTCTGAGAGCAACCAAAGTCCGCTCATTGTTGCCTATATCGGTACACTGGAAGCTTTGAAAGCAAAGCATAGCTGGAATCCTTACAATAAGATCAAATATGTATCCCTTTCACAAAAGACGATGAGGAAAGCAGTAGAACGTGATCCCAATAATCTGGAGATCCGCTTTATGCGATTCACTATACAGCATTATACTCCTTCCTTTTTGGGTTTCAGTAAGGATCTTGATGAGGACCGCAAAGCGATTGTCAGGCAATTCAAAAACAAGAAGTTCGGACTTGCTGATGCTCCCCTGATCAGGAATATAGCCGCATTTATGATCGAATCTGACAGATGCCTGAAAGAAGAACTGCCCGTATTCAAAAAGTATATCTGATATTTGAATATGGAGAATACCTATCTGCTGATCAATTTTCTGACTGTATTATTTCCTGTCATTCTTTCATTTGATAAGCGGGTCAGATTTTATCAAAGCTGGAAAAATATCTTCCCCGGGCTTTTTATCAGCGGTTTGCTTTTTCTGTTTTGGGATTATCTCTTTACCATTTACGGGGTATGGTCTTTCAATCCTGATTACATCATAGGCATTTATTTTCTGAATTTACCCTTAGAGGAAGTCCTCTTTTTTGTGACTGTTCCCTTTGCCTGTATTTTTATCTATGAATGCCTTAATTATTATATAAAGGGGGATCTGTTAGCATCTGTTTCTGTTTATATCACCTATGCACTGATCCTTTTATGTGCCGTTTTATTGCTGCTGTATTACGATAAGGTTTATTCGCTGATTACCTTTGGCCTGCTGCTGGTGATTTTGCTGCTAGCCCAGTTTGTCTTCAAATTGAAGTTTTTAAGCAGGTTCTATCTCGCCTATCTGGTTTCCCTGATCCCATTTTATATTGTTAATGGATTGCTGACTTCAATTCCGGTAGTCCTTTATAATAATGAAGAGAATATGGCATTCAGAGTCGGAACCATCCCATTTGAGGATCATTTTTATTCGATGGCGATGCTATTGCTGAATGTCATGTTCTTTGAGTATTTCCGTAAACGGGCAAAGGCAGTATTTGAATCAGCTGCGTCCAGAAAAAATTGAAATAATGATCTTATTCTTAACTAATAATTTTTCTCTTTTCTTTTCCTGCAGCAGAAAAGAAACAAAATGCCGCCGCTGCACCTGATGCTATTAAAGTTAATGCATTGGCTTGGTCTGTGCCTACCGCACCAGCTGAGGCGGAAAAAAACGTTAACGGAGATTTTGTACTTAGGCCAAAGCATATGAACGATCCTGTCAGTATAGGTAAAAATACTGGAGGTTTAAAGTCAGTGAAAGAAGTATAATAATTGGTAAATTTTATTTTAATCGGATATTAGTGATTCATGAATAAGCTTCCAGAATATAGTAAGTCCTATCTCGCCCTGAGAAATGGGCAGGATAAACCACAGATCTGGGTCGCATTCAAAGGCATAATTTATGATGTTACCGAAAGCCGGCTATGGAAAAACGGGAAGCACTATGAGCACTGGGCCGGGCAGGATTTGACAGACGAACTAAAGGATGCACCCCATAGCGATCAGGTGTTTGCGAAGTTTGAGGTTGTGGGGAGGTTGGTGACAATTGACAGTTGATAGTTGACAGTTGACAATTGACCCGAAATCGTAATGTCATTGCGAGCCTGCCTGCCGTAGGCAGGTGCAGCGCGGCAATCCCCTTACAATAGTGATAATCGTCATAAGATTGCTTCGTCGTGCCTCCTCGCAATGACAAGAGTAGTGTCATTG
>NZ_DASWXT010000117.1:0-3283 GCF_036405355.1 Daejeonella sp. | reverse complement strand
GGTTTATCTATGCCATTTCTAATGCTGAGTGCTCTGGTCATGTTTGTGGCTACCCTGGCATCCTGGGAAATTAAAACAAATCTGAAAGCATATTTCTCCTTGTTCCTGTTGCTGAACACGGCAGTAATGGGAGTTTTTTGTGCTCTCGACTTTTTCCTTTTTTATATTTTTTATGAATTGATGCTCTTACCTCTTTACTTTCTGATCGGGATGTGGGGTGGTGCAAGAAGGGAATACGCAGCTATTAAATTCTTTTTGTATACACTTTTTGGTTCGGTATTCATGCTACTTGTGATTATCGGATTGTACTTCTCCGTATTGAATCCTGCTACCGGTAACCATACATTTAACATGATCCTAATGATGGATCCGGGGAATTACATAAATGGTTCAGTATTTTCATCAATAGTAGCGCAAAGCATTTTTGGTATATCTGCCAGATTACTCGCTTTTATCGTGCTTTTTATTGCTTTTGCGATCAAGGTTCCTATCGTTCCGCTGCATACCTGGTTACCTGATGCACACGTAGAGGCTCCAACACCTGTTTCAATTATTCTGGCCGGTCTGTTACTGAAAGTAGGAGGGTATGGTATTCTGAGGATATGCTTCAGTATCTTTCCTGATTCTGCCATTCAATCGGCCTGGTGGATTGGTTTGATTGGTCTTATTTCAATTCTTTACGGCGCAATGAATGCATTGGCTCAGACTGATTTAAAACGCCTGATCGCCTATTCATCTGTTTCACATATGGGTTTTGTACTCCTTGGTATTGCTTCGGCAACAACAGAAGGAATAAGTGGTGCAATGCTACAGATGATCAGTCACGGTGCCTTGTCGGCAATGCTCTTCTTTCTCGTGGGAATGATTTATAACAGGGTTCATGACCGCGAAATTTCTAATTTCAGAGGTTTAGCCGAATTGATGCCTCAATTTACATTTTTTGTGATGATCGCTTTCTTTGCATCTCTTGGATTGCCGGGATTCTCTGCGTTCATGGCCGAAGCTTTCAGCCTGATTGGTGCTTTTACTTCAGAGGATGTAAATGGTCTTTTACCTCGGTGGATGGCAATAGGAGCTTCGGTTGGAATTTTACTCAGTGCTGCCTATTTCCTTTGGACATTACAGCGTATGTTCTTTGGCCAGGTACGTTTGAAGGGAGGAGATGCCTGGAAAGATCAGCTTGTAGATGTTAAGACCAGGGAAAAATTTGCGCTGGTACCTCTTGCGGTACTTGCTTTGCTTTTGGGAATATTTCCTTCTTTGCTGTTTGATAAAATGAATGCTTCAGTTCTGGCATTGGTTCAGTTAATTACCGGATAATGAATGATCTGATTCCATATATTCCTTCATCCATCCGGGATTCATTTGCAAGTTTATCTTTTTTTAGTGCCGAGATAAGTTTGGTTTTGGGTTTCCTTTTTGTAGTTCTTGCCGATCTCTTTTTTAGCAAACGATATCCCCAGCTAAGTTTTATCCTCGCACTTCTTACTTTATTGCTGGTCGCCTACCAAAGCAGCGGATTCCTGAAAATTGACAGTACTCCGTTGTTCGGAGGAATGATCATTATGGATCATTTGTCCATACTATTTAAGCTTCTCTTTTGTCTGGCCAGTATACTTTTTGTTTTATTTATCCGGTTTAACCGCGCTTTTCAGAGCCATGATAAGGGTTTTGGAGATATGTATGCCATTCTGCTTGCGGTTCATCTGGGGCTTAATCTGATGGCTATGTCAGCAAATTTGCTGATGATATATCTGTCACTTGAAATGGTATCTCTTGGATCCTATTTAATGGTAGGCTATCTTTCATCAGGTCAAAAGCAAACTGAAGCTGCGATGAAATATGCCTTGTTTGGGGCAGTTTGTTCAGCCATTATGCTTTATGGAATTTCATTGCTGTATGGATTTACAGGTACACTTTATTTAAGTGATCCTGAATTTCTGTCAGGATTGAAAAGTCTGCCTCTTATGTCTTCAGGACTTGCCCTTATTATGTTGTTTATCGGGATAGCATTCAAACTATCCCTTGTACCTCTTCATTTCTGGTCACCTGATGTTTATGAAGGAGCCCCAACGCCGGTAACTGCTTTCCTCTCAACTGCTCCCAAAATTGCAGGATTTGCTGTTTTGATTAAGTTTTTGGAAATATTCTATGATCCGGGATCAAAGATATTGAGTTCTTCTATACTGGATATTAATTATATTCTTGCATTTCTTGCTATTCTGAGTATGCTGCTCGGAAATTTTGTTGCTATCTGGCAGAATAATGTCAAGCGGATGCTGGCTTATTCATCAATTGGTCATACCGGGTTTATGATGATGGCTCTGTTTATTTTTTCAACAAGTGGATTTAAAGCAATTATATTCTATATGACTATTTATGTGATCATGAATATGGCTGCATTCATGCTTGTTGATGAAATAGAAGAAAAAACAGGGAAGCAAAATATTGATGAATATAAAGGTTTGGGAAAACAGAATAGCTTAGTGATGGTTAGTCTGCTGGTCGTTCTAGTTTCGCTCACAGGTTTGCCCCCAACTGTCGGATTTACAGCAAAGTTTTTAGTGTTCTCTTCGGCATTGGAGGCCTATAATTTATCAGGATCGCTTATTGTGCTGATTATGATAATTATAGCATCCCTGAGTACTGTAGTGTCACTGTTTTATTATTTTAAGCTTCCTCTGAATGCATTTTTGAGAGAATCGCCTGTTCCGGTTCAACTTTCGGTCAGGTCTGCGAAAGTATATATTGGTGTATTTCTGGCATTTCTGTTATTAATTTTAATGGTCTTTCCTTCAATGCTTGAGCAAATATTTAGTTAAGTACCATTTGTTAATAAAAATGGCATTTTCCTGAAGATTTAAGAATGATTTCATTGGCTTCTTAGGTATTAAATATCTATTTTTGCAATCTCAGAACTTACTATGAGTGATTCGATCAAACATGAGTGTGGTATTGCACTTATCCGTCTTTTAAAGCCTTTATCTTATTATCAGCAAAAATATGGAACAGCACTTTACGGGCTGAATAAATTGTATTTGCTGATGGAAAAGCAGCATAACAGGGGGCAGGATGGTGCCGGAATTGCAACGATTAAACTGGATGTCCAACCTGGTAAGCGTTATATCAGTCGTCATCGGGCCATGGGTGCAAATGCAGTAGCAGAGATATTTGAATATGTTCAAAAAAAATTCGCGGATGTTCACAATGAATCACCCGAATTATTACAGGATACTGACTGGCTGAAGGAAAATGTGAGTTTTACCGGTGAGGTATTGATGGG
>NZ_DASWXT010000116.1:0-54447 GCF_036405355.1 Daejeonella sp. | reverse complement strand
CCAAGCAAATAGGCCGCTGACCTGTCGGGTTCTCTTAAAAATGCAGTTATACTATGTTTACCCTGATGTCCGTATTCCCCATAGATCTCTGCATTTGCTTCCCGCAATACCCAACGAAAGAACAAGCTGGAGTACCTGTCTCTGATTGATGCCGCCTCCTTACTTTCAAAGGGCAACAGCAAAGGAAGAAAATCTGAAGGTCTCTTTCCTGCATCCTGCTTATACATCTGGGACACCTGACTTGCACCGATAAATAAGCCAGGAACACCCTTCGGATTATACGTTAAAACAAATCCCGAAAGAAAACGCCAATCATCCCTTTTGGGCACATAAAGAGATGTGCCTTCATAGACCCGATTCTCCTGAGGCGGCAGAATACCGGAATTCTCAAGTCGCCCGGCAATTAACTGGGCTTCAAAAGAACCAATTGCTGTTTGAACCGGCCGGCTGGTATTTAATGTGATATGTTTAAAACCGGGTGCATTATTACTCATCAGCAGGGAACTCCTTCTCCCTGGGCCCCACCAGAGATTCTCATTCGAAATACCAATAGAAATAGGATCGAAAGTTAAACGAACGCTACTTTGTCCCCAGAACAATTTTGAATAGGGATCTTCTCCATAACGTTCTGTGATATCAGTGACATTAAAATAATTATTATAATATTTGGCCCAAACCACATCGTATTGTTCCGATGGAAAGCCCTCAAACTCTGCATTCTCAGCATAAACGTATTCCGGTCTTAATTGAATGCTCAATGGCCCGTATTTAAAGAAAGCTCCAAAACTCAAAGAGGTCTGATTCCCTTTCGCCGGAATCATAGTTCCGTCATTCCAGTCGTATGGGAGAATAGAATTGTACTGATGCTGCAAACTTATTGGCAGCAACTGAATAATACCCTTATTACCAGGCACGCTTAATCGGCTATTAAACTTAAAAAGTCGCTTATCAGCAGAAATTGTATCTATTCCGGATCTCAATTGGTCCCCTGCATAGATTGGTCTGATTGTAAAAGAAATGAGTGAATCCTTATTCCCCAACAATTGCTCCCTGCGATAGGAATCTTCGATTACAGGCAGGCCAACAGGCAATGTCTGTGCAAAGCCTATTCCTGCATTAACAAGGATTTGTAAGAGGATAATTAATAAGGCCTTTTTCCGCATCATATCACTTGAATTCAATTACCTTAACCATCATATTATCAACTGACCAGCTTTCATTACAATTCTTATTGGCCGTATCCGGATCTTCAAGCTGGGCATAGCAGCCTATATCCAGAGTACTTTCAGTATGCTCAAAAGTGCGTAGAATCTTGTACATCGAAGTGCCCTCTTTAGAATCCTTCAATTTACAGGCTCCTGGAAGATCAGTTTTTATCGCATTACTATTCGGCTTATTATCAAAGAAAACAAATCCACCATTAACATGGGATGGTTGCACTACCGGAAAAGCCTGAGAACAGTTCGTACACAAACCATTCGCAAAGGTTGAATAGACTGCACTCCAGCCATCAATATTCATAATCCAGATATCCGGACCCTCAGGCTTTATTGCATTTCCGTCCCAGGTATCATGTATATATAGGTCAAAGCTGATTTGAACCATATTATGCTTAGGTAAACTATCTAATTTTAAAAGAAACCCACTTTGAGAATACCTCCCGATTACCTTTGATCCATTGTATTCTTCTATTTTACCATCAATAATTCTCGATAAATTACCACCTTCAAAATCATTCCTGTAAATTATGGTCTCCTTTTGCAAGCCTTTGCAGGAAGCAATAGTTACTATGATTAGGAAACCTACAAGTATATGTTGAAATCTATTGTGCATAGAAGAGTATTGAGTAATTAGTATTGAGATTAAATTGTGCTTCATTTAAAATATCTGTCATCCCGACACAGGAGGGACCTTCAATTATTTATTATTCATTTAGTCCCTAAGTTCCCTCGGGGCCCGTCATTTCGAAGGAAGCCCGCCTGACCGGACGGGCAGGTATGACTGAGAAATCTCATGTCCACTGCTACAACCATTCATCAACAGATTTCTCTTCGCATTAATACCTTCTATTCATTCACCACCCGATAGCTATCGGGTCTCATTTCGCTCATCGAAATGACGGTACCACCCGACAGCTATCGGGTGTCAACTAACCTAATTCCACCATGGACTACAATTTTATAATGAAGCACTCTTCCCATTTTCAAATTTGCTCATTTTCAAATTTTCAAATTCACTAAAACCTATACATCACCCCCACCTCCCCATTCACATGAAACACATTTTTATTCGCAGCCCCATAAGGCCCCGACAACCACTGATAATTTACCGACTCTATCGCCTGCAATTTTGCATTGAAGATAAACTTCTTATAATCCCAGTTACCTACTGCAGCGGCACTGAAATCTATCCATGGGCCATAGCCATAGGCACTTGCAAGATCTCCGTTATGCTCATAGCGTTCCAATTGTAAACCGATTTGCTTCAAACCTTTTACCCAAAAAGCATTCACAGACTGGAAATTTCCACCCGGACCAATACCCGCCCCCAAAACCTCCCCACGATTGGTGTAGCCATGAATGACCTGATGATGCATATACCATTCGCCGGAATTTCTAATTATCCGGTCAATTGATTGTTCCATGTGAGTAAGTTCCATGCCCAACTGAATGTATTCATCCTTCCTGCCCCTATAAGGAATAAGCTTAGTCACCCCCAAAGTATAGGCCCTCGAGTGCTCCGGACTCATCAGAAAATCACGGGTATTATAGGAATGATCGTTCAGACCATACTCAAAATAAACTTCTGCTTTGGATTTAGTCAAAAGCCAGCGGGCGAATATTGAAGTAAGCTGATCCCTTCTCTTATCATCCTCATTCGTATTTTTCTTCTGAAAAGCCTGTAAAAAAGGCAGGTAATCCCCAAAACTATCATCCATATCCTCGTTATAGATTTGAAAACTTCTGGTCAGGCCAAGGAACAGGCCCGGAACCCAGCGTGGCTGATAGCTAAACACCATTCCTGATAAATACCTCCAGTCATCAGGTAATCCTTCTGTATAGCCTGATCCCTCCAAACGTCCGGAAACGATCTGAGCTTCTATAGACCCAATTGGAGTCCTTACTGGTCGGCTGGTATTTAGTGTAAGATGTTTAAATCCCGGAGCAGTATTACTCATAAGGATTGAGTTTTGTTTCCCTGGACCCCACCAAAGATTTTCATTAGAAAGACCGACCGAAACCGGGTCAAAATTCAAGCGCACACTGCTCTGTCCCCAGGATAGCTTCGAGTATGGATCCTTACCAAAACGTACCGGAAGATCCGCAGAACCATAGTGGGACCGGTATTCCCTGAATGCTCCATTTCCTGCAAAAACGTATTCAGGTTTAACTTGAACACTCAGCGGACCTGCTTTAGCATAGAATCCCGCACTAACAAGACTCTGATATCCCTTAGCCGGAATCATTGCTCCATCATTTCGGTTATAAGAAGGATGCCCATTGTATCGTTGTTGCCAGGAAAATGGAAGAATAAGAACTTTGATTTTGCCGGATGCTGATCCATAAATTTGTTTACCTGGATCCAGTAAGGAATCTATTTCTCTGATGTTCTCCGATTCAATTAAAAAAGGGAAACTGGGGCGAACTGTAAAAGAAATTGCAGAGTCAAGATCTCCATTTAACTGCTTCCTAAGGTAATAGTCTTCTAAAGCAATTGTACCCAAAGGGAGACTTTGTGTGAATACAAATTCAGAAACAAACATTAAGAAAAAAAGAATGATAAAACCCTTTCCTGTAATTTTCCCTTTTAATCGTAAAAATTCTGAATTCGCTCTGACCACAATTTTATACTTATCTCCTTCTCTACAGATTATAGATCAGATATAGATTTGTCGGGTACCTCAACCGGACTATCAAGCTCTTCGTAAATAGAATTATTACTCTTAAATTCAGGTACAATTTCTTTCATCTTCACTACGACTTGCCTGTCCTTATACTCGCAACTTAATTTGATCAGCTCTGAGATATGTTTACTGATTGTTTGAAAATGATACTCCCTCACCTGTGCAACCATGATCTTTTCATGATGGGTAGGCATGGTATTCTCCAGATCATTTAATAACTCTTCATAAAGCTTTTCACCGGGACGAAGACCCGAAAATTCTATCGCAATATCCTGATGAGGCACAAGACCCGAGAGCCGAATCATTTTCTTAGCCAGTTCGATGATCTTAACCGATTTACCCATATCGAAAATAAAGATCTCACCTCCTTCGCCCATAGAACCAGCTTCCAAAACCAGACGGCAAGCCTCAGGTATGGTCATAAAGTAGCGCGTAATATCTGGATGAGTCACAGTAATCGGCCCGCCCTTTTGAATCTGCGCTTTAAACCGCGGGATTACAGAACCATTTGAACCCAGAACATTACCGAAACGGGTTGTAATAAAAAGTGTGTTAACATTGGAACGATCCTCATTCAGGTGACTAAGTCCATTAGTATAAATAGTTGGCTCCTTATACTTGAAGGAATTAAATAAGGATTGAACATAGATCTCTGCAATTCGCTTGGAAGCCCCCATTACATTGGTCGGGTTTACAGCCTTATCTGTAGAAATCATTACAAATTTATGAACCCCGTATTTTACAGAAAGATCTGCAATTACTTTGGTTCCCATAACATTGGTCCTTACTGCTTCTCCCGGGTTATGTTCCATCAGAGGCACATGCTTATAAGCAGCGGCATGGTAAACATAATGGGGCTTGAAAGTCTGAAACAGCAGTTCCATACGGCAACGATCCCTTACGTCTCCGATGAAAGAATGAAAATTATTCTGAAGATTATTTTCCTGTAATTCAAGATGAAGTTCATGTAGAGGGGTTTCACTCTGATCATTAAGTATGATCATCTGAGGTCCAAACTGAGAAATTTGACGGACAATCTCTGAACCGATAGAACCGGCAGCTCCTGTAACAAGCACCCTCTTCCCCCTTAATTGTTCGGAAATGATTTCATTATGGATTTCAATTGGCTCACGTTCAAGGAGATCCTCAATTTTGATATTCTGCAATTGCTTGCTCGACAACTGTCCGTTAATCCATGATCGGACCGGAGGCAAAGTCAATACCTTAATTTCATTCTCAAGACAAAGATCGACAATCTTATTCTTTCTGTCGGGAAGGATATTTTGGGACGCTATAATCAGATCATCAATTTTATCGTTTTTGATCAGGCTCAGGAACTCCCGGGTATGATATATCTTGATCCCATCTATCGCTTTACCTGTTTTGCGCTCATCATCATCAATAAAGGCAGTTAAAAGCATATTAACCTTATTATCATGATCCAAGGTCCGCTTAGCCGCTATTCCAGCTTCACCTGCACCATAAATAATAACCCTGCGCTTATCCATTTTAAAATTCTTTACATACATAAAGAAGTACTTCACCATCACCCGGTAAGTGATTAACAATAAAAAACCCGTCAATCCATTGATTACCAGAATAACATTAGAGATATAGGGTGCCTTGTCAATGCTTACAAGAACTAAATTAACAATGAAAAACAGGCCGTTACTTATTAAAACCGAAAACAAAATGCGGAACGAATCTTGCGCACTGGTATAACGAATAATCCCAGCATACGTTTTAATAATCAGAAAAACAAAACTGTTTAATATCGTAAACACAAGTATATTACGACTCAGTTCATTCGCATTTATTTCCTCAGCAATAAAATTATACTTGAGGAAATAGGCAAAACAAAGAGAGAATGCGCAAACAAATAGATCCAGACAAAAAATGATCCAGCGGGGTACAATATTGATATGATTAAACAAAGCTATTTTCTTAGTTTATTAACAAATATAGTATAATTACTTATTCAAAGTATTTCTTTAGAAAATTGAGACCCGATAGCTATCGGGTGAAAAATTGAGAGTGAAACACATTCCCGGGGTCGGAATTGATTTAGGAATGATCCCGAATAATCTAATCATTAGGGATATAATAATAATCAACGAGCTCTTTCCTCCCTAAACGATCAGTTTACTCAATTAAGCCTGTGTTTCATTGACAAATAAACAAGTCCTCTCAACTACCAATTATCTCTCATTTGCTAATTTGCCCATCAACTAATTCTCTTCCCATCAGATTACTTCTTCCTTCAACAGCAAACCTTAGTCCAATAAAGATAAAGCCTGAAACCATAATAAAAACCAAAAAAGTCACAGCGTTCCAGTCCGAATACAATATCAAAATATTGACCATTAGCTGAACCACCATGTACAAAGTTGCTACCATTAAATGTGGCCAGCCTTTAATATTAGCCAGGTACTGATAGAAGTGGCTTCTATGAGCTTCAAAAATATTCTCCTTGCGAATCAATCTGAAAATAATGGTACTGACGGTATCCAGACCATAAAATAAGAGCAAACCAATATATTTCAGATCCTGGCTCTTAAGGATGAGAAGTAGAAGGAAAAAGATAACTATAAAAGCCATACTTACACTCCCGACATCTCCTGCAAAGCATTTTGCCTTCTTCCTGAAATTAAAGAAATTGAATACCAGCAAAGAGATTGCAACTATTATGAGCCACTCGCTAAAAACGAATACAAATTGAGTTTCATTGATAAAATATAAGCTTAGTATGGTAATAAGGCTATAAGCACCGGTAATTCCATTGATACCGTCCATAAAATTATAGGCATTAATAGTACCAATAACCAGAATATAGACTGGAATAATAACCCAGACCGGATAAGCCATCAAACCTGCCTGCATAAAGAGTAAGCATCCTGATAGTAGATGTACAAATAACCTGATCTTATTGGATAAAGGCCGCAGATCGTCATAAAAGCTGACAACGCTAATAAGTAACAGACCAGAAGTAAAAAGTGGATATTGAAAGCCACTGAACAGGGCTTGAAGTAAGATAGCTATTGGAAAAATAATACCACCTCCCCGAATCGTTATCCGGGAATGTGAACTTCGCTGATTCGGTTTATCAATTATTTTAAACTGAACAGCAAGCCTGAAATAAAACAGGAGGAGGGAAGTTAATACCGGCAGATATAACAGTTGCAGCATAGCTGCAAAGGTTAATTAATTCGGGGAATTAAACAAGATGCAGAATGTGATATTATTTTATTTGAGGTTTTGGAACGACCTTATTGTTTTGATAATGCCATCCTGAGCATGAGTAGGAAATTCCTTACCCAAGGCATGCTTGATTTTAGAATTATCAACTAAATAGTTTTCAGTTAGTTTGTTTAGACGCTCTGTAGTTAATGGAAGGTTTAATAAATCACCCAGTTTTGCAAAGAATCTAATCAATGCAGGATATATTTTCCATAATTTGGGGCTCCTTTCAGATGCAATAGCTATAAGCTTAATGAGATCATTGGTTGAAAGGACCTCATCATCCGCGACATTATAGATTCCGGATGGAATGTCATTACGCTCTAATAATTCATGGATTACAAAACAAAGATTCTCGATATTTAAAAATGAACGTTTATTCTCAAATGCGGCAAGTGGATAGGGTATTCCCTTAGATATCAGTTTATAAAGTAGGTTAAGATTTCCTTTGTTGCCAGGACCGTGGATCATACAGGGGCGGAGAATGAAAAACGATTTGCCTTCAGGAAGTGGCTGACTTAGAATAAACTCTTCTGCCATTCGCTTTGATTTACCATAATGTGTCTTCGGATCGGCCGTATCGCTTTCTTTGAGAATCCCTGGCACTTCATCTGCACTTGCTTTGACAGAACTCATGAAGATAAACTGCTTTACCTCAGAATCAAGAAATGCATGATAGACATTCTTTGTCAGGTCATAATTTATTTCATAGTATTCTGAAGATGAAGATATATTCTTCAAATCATGCGCTTTCCCTGCAAGATGAATTAATGTATCAGTATCACGAAAATCAAAATGATGATTAACAGTTCTTAAATTTAATGTTTGCACATCAAAGCCATGAAACTTTAGATCAGACAATAGATTTTTCCCAACAAAACCTGTGGCTCCAGTTATCAGAACCCTTTTCATAAATATTTTAAGATAGAGTCAGCCATTTTTTCATTGATAGAATCCCTTCTATATCTGTCAATAAATGCAGATCTATCCAGTGAAACTTCAATATTATATTGGCGAACTTTTTCAACTAATTCGACAGCATTGCACGGATCGACCAAGATTGATCCAGGTAAGTTTTGTTCAACAAAAAATCTTGAATAGCCATTTACACCTGCGATCAAAGGTTTGGGGAATACCCCTAATTCGAAAACCTTGGATGGCAGCACCTTTTTAAAGGCATCATAATCATTAAGATGCATAAACAAAAAATCAGCTGAATTATATTCATCAATAAGCTTTTCACGGCTCACAGGGGGCAATAACTTCACATTTGACATTCCGTCTATTGCATTCATTAGTTTCAATTTTGCTCCACCATCGCCAATAATTCTGAACTGGAAACTGTCTCCAAATGCTTTTGCAGCCTGAGGCACAATCCTATGAAGCCCCTGTCCCTCTCCAATATTACCGGCATAAATTATTGTTCGAACTTTTTTTATTTCAGAAATAAGCTGTTTAGGTGCGTTCAGAAAAACCGGGTCAATACCATTGCTATATTCAGTAATTAAAGGGACATTAAACTTTTGGAAATATTCCTTGAATCCACCACTGATCAAATTAATATGAGATGCATAACTAAATGTCTTCTGCTCAATAAAGGACATAATAGGTAGAACAAGCTTCTTAACTAAAGGATTAGAGAAGACATCCTTTATGGTATCTACAAAAATATCCCTGATGTCAAGATATAGTGGAATTTTCCTTTGAGAAGCAATTCGATAGCCGAGATAAGCTGTAAATAATCTGGAGGATGAAGCATAAACCATATCATACTGCTTACCTTTAACCAGTTTATGTGTGGCTGAAAAGTAGGTACGATAAGAATTTATCTGATCTTTGATACCACTTTTATGGCTGGGTATACGAATTCTGTTAATTGTGAGATTATCCCTTTTTTCAAATTCCGGTGCCTGAGCACTGTAAGTGCTGTATCTATTTGGCAGAGTAGTAATGACGTCAATCTCCACATCAATAGATTTAGCCTGCCTTGCCAGCTCATAAGCGAGCGGGCTATTGCGAAATGAACCGGCACAAAGATCAGGCTCGAAATAAAAACTGAGGAATAAAATTCTTTTAGGCATATCAGCCGGTAAAAATAACGGATTTACAGGTACCTTCGAAAAATACCTCAATAAACTTAGACTTTACTAGTTTATTAAATCCAGTAGCAAAATCATATTCTTTAATCATTAACTTTTTGCAATTCTCAAACCGAATAATCTCCCCAGATTCAATCTGAACCTCTGAATCCAATTGTTGTTTTATTTTGACCGAAGGGTGTAAAAAGAATCGTAATGCAGCAGAGTGCTCAGCCTTAACCTCGTCTTGTATGATCAGAGAGGATGAATCGACAATAAAAGATCTGATATGAGCAACTCCTGGATATAATATGGATGCTTTGATCATATTTTTCTGGTCTTCCAGGATTTTAACCTTAGCTCTTCGGCCAACCCTGAAACCACTCCAAACCTCTGATTGATTCATAGCGTTCACTGTAACTGTATTGTGTGCAATAGATGATCGTTCCCAAGTCCTACGTTCGGATATTGTATAGGTTGAGGTTCCCGAATCGACAATAAAAGGCTTTCCTTTAGAATATAGGACAAAAGAAAGATGATCTGCATGAGCATGTCCGGGTTGATAGGTTGGGCTGATTCCATGAACATCTGCAATCATTTCGATATTACCCTCAGTAATTTTACGGTAACCAGAATCAAATAATTTACTTTTACAAGTATCAAGATTTAGCAAATGGGCTAATTTTTGAAGTTGATCCACTCTCAAAGCAATACCATCGGTAGAATCATTAAAATGTGGTATGTCACCATTTGCAAAGGTCATTTGATTAAGCCATCCCAGCATTTTTTCTGCCTTGATTCGAAGGAAACCATATAAGGCATCATTGATATTTAAGATACTGATCGCCTCCATCACACGGAGGAGGATGATTTGGTGATACATTGGGCTTAATTCAAAATGTGCTCCATCAGAAAGTATCTGCTCATCCAGTTGTTTTAATAAAACGTCTTCAGCTTGCATTTTCCAAGTAGTCTTCTGAAAATAACATCCTCCCATCAACATACAGAAAGCATTTTCTAACAAATGATTCCCCAATAAATGATATTCATAATGTTCATGCAGGTAGTTCAATTCAGCATATAAATCAGACTGTAAGTCGGGGTAATCAATAATAAGGGAGGGGTTTGTTGAGAAAAGGCGAATGAGATTCATAGCCCTTAAGGATGCGGGATAAGGTTCAGGCTTTAGTTCACCTGAATTTAGGCAGGAATAAATACTCCTAATCCAGCTTATGCGAGTATCTAATGGAATATCTTCCTGAAGAATATAATCCAGATATTGTAGATTGTAATTCCATAGTTTACCATGAGCAGAATAATTCCAATCAATGTTCCCAGGAAATACATGCGGCAAATTCAAAAAATTGAACAATCCATCTGCCCTTGCAGCATTGCTATTCCTCAAATCAGGAATTATTGAGAGTGGAATGGGTTTTAACTCAGCATGAATTTTGTATTGATTTAGAGACTTTACCTTGATTATTCGGCTTTTAAGCTGATAAATTATCTGAACCGGCTTAATAAAACGAATCGTGCGCAATAATGTCCCAATTCGACTTATCATTTAAAGTTTAGATAAGATTTCTACAATACGTTTTGCAGTATTTCCATCCCATAAATCTGGTATTGCTCCTTTTTTCCATTCTCCTCTGAACAATTTATCTAGTGCAGCCTTTAAAGCCGATGGATCAGATCCCAATAACTCATTAGTACCGATTGTACAGGTTTCAGGACGCTCCGTACTTGTTCTCAAAGTCATGCAGGGCACGCCCATTACTGTAGTCTCTTCAGTAATTCCGCCTGAATCAGTTATTACACCTTTTGCATATTTAACCAGGTAATTAAACTCCAGATAAGACATCGGATCAACCAATTTTATATTATTAATCTGGATACCGAATGATTCCATTCTCGCTCTTGTCCTTGGGTGAACCGGGAAAATTACAGGAACCCCACCAGTATTCTCCTCCATTACTTTTACGAGTGCTCTTAATTGTACCTCATGATCAACATTAGATGGCCGATGAAGTGTAAGAACAAGGTAATTACCCACACTTAATTTATATTCTTCCCAGAATGAAGGTTTCGTAAAACTTTTTTCCTGCGCCTTAAGGGTATCAATCATTGTATTTCCTACAAAAAAGATCTGACTATCGTTAATACCAGATTTCCGCAAATTATTACCTGCAGACTCCGTGGTTGTGAAGAAATAATTGGTAATGCTATCCGTAATCAGCCTGTTTATCTCCTCGGGCATAGACCAGTCGCCCGATCGGATACCCGCCTCAACATGTGCAACCTTAGTGTGCAATTTTTGTGCTGTAATGGCACATGCCATTGTTGAAGTAACATCTCCAACAACCAAAACTAAATCTGCAGGATTCTCGGTCAACTCTTTTTCAAACCGAATCATTATGGCTCCAGTCTGCTCAGCTTGTGTGCCACCGCCCGCTTCCAGATTTGCATCAGGCTCAGGAATGGAAAGTTGCTCAAAGAAATCTCCAGACATTTTCTTATCATAATGCTGGCCAGTATGTACCAGGCGATAAGTAATAGTTTTACCAGCTTTCTGTGCTTCCTGAATGGCATGAATTATTGGTGCAATTTTCATGAAATTGGGCCTTGCGCCTGCAATTAAAGTTATTTTCATCAGTGTATAGTCCGTTTTTTATCGGTAATGAAGCTATCATTAGCATATTCATGATGGTTTGTGTGAAGCATGCTCATGATGGTTTCATTTTCAAATATTTACCCAAGTACCGGTACGAAGACTTTCTACTGCAGCAAAGCTCGCCTTAGTAGTATTTATTAGCTCTTCAAAAGGTATCAGTGAAGTCCCCCCCCCCTTTACTTGCTTAATCAATTGCAAAAATTGGTTTTTATGCCCTTTATCCAAAGATGTACTCATTGAGGAGAAATCTTTAAATCCATAGCCCTTGAGTTTACGAAAATTATCCAGAATCAAAATCCGGCCCTGAGAGAAAATTTCTACCCGTTCCTTGGAATACTCTTTACTACCATTCGAAAAATAATTGATAACACCCTGAGAACCATCTGCAAATCTTAGTGTAATTATGGCATTATCAGTATTCTCTTCAGGATTTGTACCCATTGCATTCATAACCACAGAACTCACTTTACTTCCAGTTAAAAATACCATAAGATCAATGAAGTGGCAAGCTTCACCAATAATTCTACCACCACCAACTTTCATATCATGCACCCAAACCTCTGGTGGAATAAACCCTGCATTCATTGTCGCAACAATATTCATTGGAGCATTTCCAATCAATTGTTTCGCCCTTTGGATATGCGGAGAAAATCTTCGGTTGAAACCTACTGTTATAGAGATTGGATTCTGTAATTTTTCATATTCCGATATTATTGTTTCCAGCTCATTTGGGTTGAGTGCTAATGGCTTTTCTACAAAAATATTCTTTCCTGCTTTAATAGACTCGATGACCATTCCGGCATGCAGATCATGCCTTGTTGTTATCATTACAATATCTACTTCCTTGTCATTTAATATTTCTTTATAATCAGTTGTACTATATTCAAAGCCATACTTATTGGAAAGTGATTTTGCTGATAATCCTCCGGCACTCGATATGTACTTATAATGTGCCCCAGAATTTTTTAATGCAGGTAATACTGTCATTTTGGTAAAATTACCCGCACCTATTATTCCCAAAACTCCCTTACCGGGACGAGTTGAGAAAGTTTTACCTGAAACAGTGTTTTGTACAATATCTGAGGTATAATTATATTCCAGAATAGAGGCTATGGAAGCCCCTCCCATATTATTATAAACTTCCTGATAATCTTTGAGTGCAACCCGTTCAGTAATTAAAGAATTGACATTTAATTGTTTCCTGGAAATTGCCATTAGAACAGTTTCAAAATTTCGCTTTTCCGTCCATCTAACATAAGCCAATGGATAGTCGATCCCTTTGGATTCATAATCCTCATCGTACCGTCCGGGCCCATATGAGCTTGAAACCTGAAAACTTAGTTCTTTTTTGAAAAAATCAGATCTTTGTATATTTAACCCTATAACTCCAACCAATACAATGCGACCTTTCTTTCTACTCATCTGGGCCGCCTGACTGATTACATCATTGCTCTTTGTTGAAGCAGTAATCAATACAGCGTCAGCGCCAATACCACCAGTGTATTCCTCAACAATTTTGACCACATCTACACTTGATGCAACAAAAGCATTTGCACCACTATTCCTAGCCATCTCAACCTTTCGTTCATCGAAATCGAAGCCTATTACATTGCAGCCATTAGCTAAAAGTAATTGAGTAGTGATGAGCCCTATTAATCCTAAACCTATCACTACTACAGTTTCTCCCATGGTTGGATTAACCAGGCGAATTCCCTGCAGTCCGATTGAACCAATTACCGTAAAAGCAGCTTCCTCATAAGATACATTTTCAGGAATCTTTGCGACCAGATTTTTTGCTATACAGACTATTTCAGCATGGTGTCCATTACTTGCAACACGATCACCAACTCTAAATTCTGATACCCCTTCGCCTACCGCAATAACTTCACCGGCATTGCAATAACCAAGAGGTAAAGGTTCGTCAAGTTTATTAAATACCGCTTCCAGGGTAGGTAAAAGGCCTTCAGTTTTGATTTTATCTAGTACTTGCTTAACCTTTTCGGGCTGCTGCCTTGCTTTAGAAATAAGGTTACTTTTACCAAATTCGACCAGCATTTTTTCAGTACCCAGGCTCACAAGAGTTCGGTGAGTTTTAATCAACACATACCCTTTTCGTACAAGAGGGGCGGGTACGTCTTCAAGAATAGTATTACCCTTTTTTAGGTCTTGTATAATTTGAAGCATCTAACTTTTTTTTGTTAATGTTACGAATAAAAAAAGACCATTTTTTTTCATAAATGCCTTAAAAAACCAGCGTGGCCATATTTTCTTTGCAATGGAAAGATATCCACCCCGATGTTTTTGACCGACCTCTGAATTAAGAAGATCAGCGTGGGTCAAGGGTGAATCTATTGAATCGATTTGAAACTTCGAAAAAAGGATTTTTGCTTCATCATATGTGTAAGCCTTTGTACCCGGACTTTCAAGATGGTCTGAGTATATTGCATTAAGTGATTTGAATGGCTTAAATTTCAATAATGCATACCTGACCCAAAGCATATAACCAATTAAACTATACTTATTGTAAATCATTATTTTTGCCAGGCCTCCTGATCTAAGAACGCGATATACCTCATTTATTGCTTTTTGGGTATCTGGTGAGTGATGTAAAACGCCCCATGAATAAACTGCATCAAAAGAATTATCCTCAAATGGAAGATTTTCAGCATCCGCAATTTGAAGATCAGAGTTTAAACCCATCAATTCAAATCTTCTTTTTGTATGATTTATTGCACGAGGGGTCAGATCTATCCCAGTCAATACTGCTCCATTTTCAGCAAGTTTCTGATGATCTGAGCCTAACCCTACTCCTATTTCCAGAGTTTTTTTTCCCTCAAAAGATTTGAATTGCCCAAAAGATAAGATTTCTGGCTCCAATTGGTAACGTACACTTGAATGATTTATATAGTCCTGTTTATCAAAACCCTTCAAATATAAATCTTCACCACATGAGGCTTCATTCCAAAAATCTTTTACTCTGACTTTATCAATCATTTTCATCTACAAATTTCCTATGCCAAGATTCTATGGCTAATAATCCCCAAATTGAATATGAGGCATCAATCGTACCGTCTTTATTGTCTTTTAATAACTGTTGTACCTTTTCAGCATCAAAAATACCTCTTCTATTTATAGCATCTGTACTTAGATATGAATTTATTTTTTTATCCAAATCATGGGTTATCCACTGTCTTACAGGGGCACCGAACCCAGCTTTTGCACGATAAATAACCTCTTTAGGCAAATAGCTTTCCATCAATTTCTTGAGAATATATTTTGTGGTATTACCTTTCATTTTAATATGAGGAGGTATAGTTGTACTAAACTCTACGAGCTCAACGTCCAGAAAAGGAACCCTAACCTCAACTCCCGTTGCCATACTAAGCTTATCGGTGTAATTTAAATTATGGTCTGGTAAAAACGTTTTCATCTCCCAATATAAAGCTTTGTTCAAGTCGCTTTTTTCCTCTGGAATATTTTTAAGCAGGTTAAAAAAAAGTTTTTTTGGTTTGTATTCATCTATTATAATTCTACTTTCTGAACTAAAAAGATTTTTTGTAACATGTAGTGGTAGCCACTCGAAGTATCCGTACATCCTGTCCAGCTTTGACACATCGAGGTTTGAAGTCAGTTTTTTCAACCGGCGTGCCATTGCATTATTTGATTTTAATTTACTGAACGAGCTTTTTATTATCCTCAAGAGAAATTTTGGAAGAAACCTAATATATGCTTCATATTCCAATGCCTGATGCCTACGATACCCTGAAAAAATATCGTCACCGGCAGTTCCTCCAAGTAACACTTTATAGCCATCTCTCTTTGCCCTTTCACAAATATTCAGAACATTTAAAGGTGCTGCATCTGCCTGAGGCTCATCCAAATGGTAAAGCATCTTGTCAAAATTAGAGACTATGTCGACATTGGCATCAACCTCTATAAGATCCAAATCAAGATGTTTGGCCACTTTCCTGGCGTAAAGAAGATCCTCACTAAATCCTTCATCATCCCCATCTGATGCATTTATGGTGTAACATCTTAGCCGTTGATTGGGTAGAACTCTTTTCGCCATCACTACGATTGCGCTTGAATCAAGTCCCCCTGAGAGAAAAAATGCCACAGGTACATCAGAAAGGAGTTGTCTTTGGACAGCCATAAGCAATCTGGAATCCAATTCTTCAATCAGATCGGCCTCGGATTTTGACGAATACTTTCCCAAAAAAGGAATATCATAATATTGTCGAAATACTGGGGATTCGGGCTTCGCTGTACTAATCTTAATATAGTGACCTGGAGACAATTTTTTTACATTAGAAAATGCTGTACGTTCTCCTGGGCTCCACAAAAATGTTATGTAATTAACCAAAGCTGATAAATCTACAGATTTGTCAAATTCTTCAAACCCGAGAAATGACTTGATTTCTGATCCGAATAAAAATTTACCTTCTTTATGATAATAGTATAAAGGCTTGATACCAAATTGATCTCGGGCTATAAATACTTCATCTTTTACTTTGTCAAAAACAGCAAATGCGAATATCCCATTAAGCAACTGCAGGATCGCTTCACCATATTCAATGTATCCGTATAGAAGAGTTTCGGTATCCGAACTTGATAAAAAATTATATTTGTTGCCTAATTTTTGTCTTATCTCAAGATGATTATAAATCTCACCATTGAATATCATCACATACCTACCCGAACTATCAACCATAGGTTGTCTTCCCAGATCAGATAAGTCTAGTATGGAAAGCCTTACATGTCCAAGAAAGATATTTTGTTCTTCGAAAAATCCTTGAGAATCAGGTCCACGATGACCAATCGTTGAAAGTATCCTTTTACTGTCGAGATCCCTATATCCAATTGCACCTATTATTCCGCACATAATTGAGTTGCCATGTATAATTAATTTTGCCAACACTTGTTAGCGATAGTTTTTATTTGATTGTTGTCAAATTTGCCCTTTTAAACCTCAAGGCATTCTTCTCAACAAAATTCCAGGATATAGACGATAATATCAACGTGACAATGAATGCAATGCCAAAATAGACCAATGATCCAACATAATTATGGTGATTTAGAAAATTGATAACAGGCATGTGATAAATATACATCCCATAAGATAGATCCTGATTCTTTATGACCATTTGACTTAACGAAGTATTTGAGAAAGCAAAAGCCAGCGTCCAAATTGATAATAAAGCATTGGCGATGAAACCAAAGGGAGACTCTAATATGTAGGCCTCAATTCTGTATCCTAATAAATTGCCAAAAACTAAAGAATAAACTATGTAAATAGTTGAAATAAGCAAAAATTTATTCACAAAAATAGAACTTACTTTGTCCCACATTTTATATGCGAATATGCCAAACAAAAAGTAATATAGATATTTGAATATAAACTCGTGATAAAGTTTCTCGAAAATATTAGCCCGATCAGTAAATGAAATGTTAACCAAAATCGACACGATGAATAAGCCCCAAAAAGCATATTGCCAATTTCTAAAATATTTAAATAATAGGAATATAATAGGGATTATTAGATAAAACTGCATTTCAATGGAAATAGTCCATAAACTTCCATTTGGAGTACCAACACCCCAAAACCTCAGAATGTCGGGAGTATAGAATTGAAATAACGATAATTGGGTAAAAAGCCAGATAAAAAAATGCTTGGAGAAAAGCGTGGCTTTAGCTAGTGGATAATCACTGTATAAAAGTAAAATCGTAAATAGAACGCAAAAAAATAAACCAGGATAGATTCTAAGAATTCTATTTCTAAAAAAGTTGCGAAGATCAGTGTGATGCCTGTCATAAGAGGCATAAATCAGAAATCCACTTATCGTAAAAAAAATAGGTACTCCAGGAAAATAAATCAGAAACTTATAATAAATAAATAACAGCCATTCGGTTTTAATGTTTAAATGGTCAATTCCATGTGTTATAAAAACCTGTATAGACGCCAATATCCTTATCAGATTAAAGTTGTTGGTTTTTAAAAGATGAGGCTGGCTAAAATTCATTTTATTTGAACAAGCTAAAAGTAGCTACTAAGATTTGACATCATCAAAACTCTCAATCATTCGCTCGATAAAATGTTTTCTTTTATCCTTGGTGTGATCAATCAGAAAACGTTCAATTATTGGCTGAACAGAGTCGAAATTTACCTTAAAGTATGATATTGCATTCAGAAAATCGGATGTCGATGTACATCTCGTAATTACCTGATGCGGTGCCAAGATCAAATTTGGTAAATTGGGATATATTAACGGTATACCCATTGCTAGTAATTGAAACATTCGATTGCTTGCAGTGATCGCTTGGATTGATTCCAATCTACCATCATACAAAGCTATAGAACAGCACACGTCACTGATATCCAAATCAGTTAATTTGGTTTCATTTAAAAATTCGACATTGGGAAGTGCTCCATATTTCTTTTTTATATCCAATCCATTGCCTTGTACTGGTCCAACAAACCTTAGCTTAATTCCACTATTACACAAGCCACCGACAAGTTTCATATCAAGACGGCTCACAAAACCATAATACAGTACTACGTCTCTTTTAAGATTGGAATTAGGTTTTTTATAATTTATATCGGACCAAGGCAAAAAAAGCTCAGTGAAAGATGAGAATTGACTAAGTTGTCTATCCAACGAATAAGAAACGCTGAGATTCATTCTGGATCTTGATACGGTCTTAGCTAAGTTTTTTAAAACCTGCGGTCGCATCCAAGGTTTAGCCATGACGTAAAAATCATCATTTATAACAGTAATTGCTGGAACCCCTGGGAACAACGAGAATGTATAATCGTTATCATAATTAAAATTTACAATAAAGCGAAAATCATTAACCGGCAAAATCCTTTTTAATGTTTTGCAAATGCGGGCAGAATCAAAGTTTTGTAAAACTGTAAAAGGTTTTAACTGGTGGTGCAATCTTTCATATACTGTAAACACATTGATTCCATCCTCCGAGCAATCTTTGATTGATTTGTTCGCAAAGAGCAACTGAACATAATAAATCTCATAACCGATGTCACGTAATAGTCTGCTCAACTGATGCCTTAACCTTGGAGCCTCACACCAGGCAGTTCTCGAAACAACTAATACATTGCCTTTGCTCATCAGGCAAACTGCTTGAAAAAATTAAATAAAGTGCTATTATTTGGATAAGCCAAATGAGGTATAGGTTCCTGGCTCATGATTGTTTTGAACTCTCTCTCAGAAATACCCAGCTTTTTTAACACATACTCCATGTCAGCGGCTAATTCATCTTCCACATAAATGCCTCTGCTTAGTAGTTTGACAGCCTCTTCACGACTCATATTTCCCGAACAAATTAATGTGGAGTAATGAGCCTTTCTTTTATCTACTCCAAATTTCTCAGGTAAAATAAAACCTTGATAGAATTTAGTAAAAATTGACTCATGATGCTTTCCGCCATAATACTGCCAGGACATATTTTCCTCCATCTCCTTTCGTGCTTTACCAACCTCGTAGTCAACAAAATTGAGGACATCAATAGGTTTAATTTTTGCAAATGCACGATAATAAATGTATTTCCCAAGAGACATCCCTGGAAAAGTCTTAATTTTACGAGAACCGAAACGACTATTTATTGCTTTTATATTCTTAAAATCAAGTTTGTTATACACCCATGCGTTAGGCAAAATACCTTCGGTGGCAAAATTAGACCCACTAAGATTATATTCAATACCGTATTTAGCAGTCAGTTTGTATATAATAGACCTTATAGCATGATCAGTCAAAGCTTCGATATCAATTACTCCGGCTTTTAAATATGCAATTTGCAGATTTTTAAACTCTTCCCAATCAATAACATGAGTATATAAATCGGCGTCCAAATATTTAATGCAATTTTCAATGTTGTTAACAGACAATTCGGAATTCCATCCATTGTCCAGGTGAACTACAAGTATCCGAAGGTTAAATTTTTTAGCATTATAAGCTACATATGAGCTGTCCATACCCCCACTTAAACCCATAATTACATCGTATTTCTTTCCTTTTCCGGCAATACGGGCTTTTTCTATTTGCTGATCTAAGAGTATTCTACCTTGATCGCCACGTTTCAAAACCATAGGAAGTTTTGCTAAGTAATCAATACAATGATTGCAATTGCCTGTATCATCAAAAATTATCTCTGGATCACTTGTATCCATGACACATCTTTTACATTGCTGATAATGCCTATTTATCTTCATATTTTAACAACTTTTTATTCTCGTCTTCTGACAAATAAGTAATAAGTACTGCGTTATGCTTTCCGGTAAACACAAATTTTGAACCTGCTGCAACGGCGGAAGCGCCATTTTTCAATGCGAGAATAAAATCATCTACAGTATTTGCCCCCCCACAAGCAATAACAGGGACGGCGACACCATTACTTAATGTATTTATAGTCTCTAAGTCGAAACCTTTTTTTGTCCCGTCTCGATCAATTGAATTCAAAAGTATTTCGCCAACACCACATTTCTCAAACTGAATTATGACTTCCAGGGGAGTCTTACCTGTATTTTTTCGACCATTTGATGTATATACCCTTTGTCGACCAAAAATGTCTCTTTTAACATCGATGCTTCCTACAATCGTGGAGCTCCCAAATTCCATACAAGCACTTCTTAAAAACTCAGGATCTTCTATAGCAGCAGTGTTAATTATGACTTTCTCGACTCCAATTCCTAAAATCTTCCTTATTTGTTCAATAGATCTAACTTTACCACCATAGGAGAGAGGGCTAAAACACTCCGAAGTAATATCTTTCAGCAATTCAAAATTTGGCTCAGATCGGGAATCTAAGGGAGTAATATCAATAAGGGCAAGTTCATCAACTTCTTTATCGTTAAAAATCTTAACACTGTTGACTGCATCTCCAACGTATTTAGGATTTTTGAAATTGATAGTTTTGACCAGGCCCTCACCATGCAGTAATAAAACCGGGATTACACGCTTACGCCAACTACTCATTTCTGTGATATACGTATTTTAAAAATCCCTTCAATAAGGTTATTCCAAATTTATGACTCTTTTCTGGATGATATTGAACACCAAAAATATTATTTTTTTCGAATGCAGAATGGAAGTCAATGCCGTAATTAGTGATACCCAAAATATCCTTCTCCTCATTGCACTTAACATAATAAGAATGTACAAAATAAAATCGAGGAGATTCTGTAAAGTCATCCAATAAAATACTGGGCTTTGTTTTTTGAACAAAACTCCAGCCCATGTGTGGTATTTTCAGTGTTTCACTATCCGCAAACTTAACTGCAGTTGCATTTATAAGACCCAATCCTATTTCTTCGCCTTCCTCACTTGACTTACACATCAATTGCATACCAAGACAAATACCCAGAATTGGAATTTGTTTTTCTTCGGCGAGATCTTGAAGGTAATTATATAGGTCATATTTCTTAAGATTTCTTACTCCAGTGTCAAATGATCCAACACCGGGAAGTATTATCCCCGCTGCTTTCATCAAATCTGATTTATCGTTTGAAATGATACTTTGTCCACCAATTTTTTTGATCATGTTTTTAATAGATCCCAAATTGCCCATATCATAATCTACTATCGCGATCATTTTTTTTCTCCTAAGAAGTCTTTAATACTATCTGTGACGAAATCAATCATTTGTTCCGACAATTCAGGGTACATTGGCAGAGAAAGAATTTGATTTTGATATTCTGAAGCAATCGGGAAATCTGATGGCTGGTGTCCCAAGTATTTGTATGCTTCCAAATTTGGTAAAGCGGTTGGGTAGTGAACAGCAGTTTCAATCCCCTTATCTTTCAAATACTTAGCTAGCCCGTCCCGATTTAGAGTTCTTATTACATACAAATGAAATGTATGAACCGTTTCGGGTCTTACCACAGGTATTGTAATTCCATGTACTCCTTTTAGATTATCATTATAATACGCTGCATTAGCTATCCGCTTTTCTGTCCATGAACCAATTGATTTTAGTTTAACCGATAAAATTGCTGCTTGAAGTCCGTCCAATCTGCTGTTAACTCCTTCAATACGGTGCTGATGCTTTTTGAGTGCACCATGTCTGGCGAACATTTTGTATTTTTCAGCTAAGGCATCATCATTCGTTATAATACATCCAGCATCTCCATAAGCACCCAAATTTTTCCCTGGGTAGAAGGAAAATGATGCAGCAACGCCCCTTAAGCCTGCCCTTATCCCTTTAAATTCAGAAAAATGAGATTGGGCACAATCTTCAATTACATGAATACCATGCTTATCCGCAATCTTCATTATCACATCCATATTACACATCTGACCATATAAATGAACAGGCATAATTGCTTTTGTTCGGGGAGTAATAGTCTGTTCAATCAGGGTCTCATCAATTGAATAGAATATTGGGTCAATATCTACAAATACAGGTTTCGCTCCAGTTTGAGTAATGGTCTCAGATGAAGATATCCAGCTATTTGCAACTGTAATCACCTCATCACCCTTGCCTATGCCAAGCATTTTCATGATGATGTATAACGAATCAGTCCCATTTGCCACCGAAACACAATTTTTAACACCATAAGCCTTCGCAAATTGCTCCTCAAAATCACTTACCACCTGGCCCCCGATAAAAGCTGTATTTTCTATAACATTCGAAATAGCCTGATCAATATCATTCTTAATGGAATTGTACTGTGATTTTAAATCGACAAAAGGAATCTTCATATTACTTAATTTTACGTTTAAATCTGGCTGGGTTTCCAGCATAGACTCCAGGCTCAATGATGTCTCTAGTCACCACCGACCCAGCGCCGATTACTACATTGCTACAAATATTTACTGGCAGAATAGTTGAATTGCTTCCCAATGAGACGTTATCACCTATTGTTGTTTTTGCCCATTTAGTTACATCACCGTTTGCAGGCCCACCCTCTTTAAACAAATCATTAATAAACATCACACCATGTCCAATAAAACAGTCAGATCCAATTTTTACTAATTCACAAACAAATGTATGTGATTGAATCTTGGTATTAACGCCAATCACTACCCCCTTCTGAATTTCCACAAATGGTCCGATAAAACATCCTGTAGAAATTTGACATTCATAGAGGTTCACTGGTTCAACTATGGTTACATTTGTACCAAAAGAGACATCTCTTACTGTTGATTTATAAACTTTAGGACTATTTTCCATTTAAAAATTTTGCGGAGGCATAAATTTTGTCAATTATCTCAACCGTCTTTAAACCTTCAAATGAGTTTGCCGATATGGCGGCGTTATCGTTCAAAACCTCCACTAAGTTGGCATACACTTTATCATGATTAGACATTGATCCCATGTAAGTACCGTAATTATTAGGCGTATTTCCAACCGGGAGATCCTTAATTTCAAATCCTTCAATAGATTGGTATTCTAATTCATTCAGATATTGACCACCTATTTTAACAGTCCCCTTCTCAGCAAAAATAGTTAAAGATCCTTCCATATTTTTCTTATAACTATTAACCGTATAATTGATTGTTCCAATTACCCCAGAATAGAATTCAACAATCACTGCACCAGTATCTTCAAATTCTATTATATCTGAATGACCGAAATTTCGTGTGAAAGCATGAGCATCTCTGACATCCCCAATTAACCAGTAAAGCAAATCTATGAAATGACTAAATTGAGTATACAAAGTACCTCCATCCATATCCTTGGTGCCCTTCCAGGAGTCTTTATAATAATCTTCATTTCTATTCCAGAAACAGCTCAATTGTACGCTGTATATCTTGCCAAGTCTATTCTCGTCAATTGCCTTTTTCACCGCGGCCACAGGCGGATTAAAACGATTCTGCTTGATAGCAAATAGTCTTTTATTATTTCTTTCTGCAGTTTTTATCATTTCTCCACAATCTGCTACGGATATGGCCATTGGCTTTTCACACAATACATGAAATCCCGCATTCAGGGCACTTATGCTATGACTAGCATGCAGGCCATTAGGACTGCAAATAGAAATCACATCTACGTCCTGTAATTCGGACAACATGGTATCCAGAGAAAAAAAAGCTTTTGAATTATATTTTTCAGATAACTGAACTGCTTTATATTCTACTATGTCACAAACCGCCGCAAGTTCACCAATTTTTTCTATGTGCTCGGCATGACGCTGTGCAATCCTTCCACAGCCCACTATTGCAAATCTTAATTTCCTTTTCATTTAATATATTATTTCGCCGCTTGATTAAATACATCCAGGAACTGATGCTCTTGAGATTCCCATGAATAATTATCAATGAGCTGTTTTTTCACCTTTAACCGATGATCTTTTGAGTAATTTTTTAATATGGTAAGATTTACCGCCTCACCTATTGCTTTTGGATTAATGGTCTTGAAATCTAGGCATACCCCAAAATCTAATTTATCAAGAACTTCCACAATCATTGGGTTTTTTGTGCCAATAACAGGTGTACCTGATGATAATGCCTCATAAAGCTTGTTAGGAGAACAATAATAATTATTTAAACAATTGTCTTTATAGAATGCAAATGCCACAGCAGATTCGTCAATAAAATCAACAAGTTCATCCCACTTTACTGCACCTACGAAATGTATTCTTTCTGATACACCAAGTCCAGAGGCAATTTCTTTAAGTTCGTTGATATATTCTGATCCACCATCACCAATAAGATAAAAATCGGAATCTGGTTGCCAATAGGGGATTGATCTGACTACGTCATCAATGTATCTCCCAGGCATAATAATGCCGGTATAAACCACCTTTTGCTTAGAGTAGCTTAGATCTGATAATTTTTTACCGGCACTTCTTAGTTCTCCCAGATATGGATAGTTATAAAGTGTCGTGATTTTATCCGCATGAACACCTGCTTTTTCGACCATATAATTTAATCGATGATGGTCTGTTATGAATGTAATATTAGAATGGTTGATAATATAAGTTTCAGCAGCATCCCAGAATTTTTTTGGCTTCAACGGGCTTAAAATCTCTCGATGAATTTCATGGGAATCATAGACAAGTTTTTTAAAAAATAGCTTGCTATACAAAAAGCAAGGTATTAATGGTAAAAGGTCATGACATAGAACCACATCTGGTCTTTGTCTAATCAAGCTAAAAAAGGTTTGAATCAAAAATTCGAGAAACTTAACTGCCCAAAAAAAGGTGCTTTTAGGTAGACCTCTCGACAAAAGCCTTATTCGCACATATCTTGACACGTTTGGATTACGCATATCTTCATACGCATAAGCCGGAGGCATATAGATCAGATTAATGGTGTGTCCTTCCTTTTTAAGCGTTTGGATTTCCTTCGATGCTCTGGAAGCAGTATTTATATTGTCAGGTAATACGACTGAAATTCTCATTTATATAGGTCAGAGATTAATTGGCCTGATGTAGTGTACTATTAGGTGAATTAACGGTGTTATGTTGAGAGGTTTTCAAAAGATATTCTGACATGGCCAAAAACATCCACGCTTGTCCCCATCGTATATATGGCATTTTATCTGTGAAAATTATTGATCCAATTTTACGTTTCACATAATAAAAAGCTCCGTCCGGCCCCTGCATAGTGTCAATAATATTGCTTGCCAAATTTTCGAGAAACAGATTTGGCTCACTCCGCTGTTTTAACAATGATGAATTAAGTATCAGCGCTTCAGCGCATGAATGAATATTAATTGGATAATAACTTTTAGGTGTCATTTTCGGCATTACAAAGTCCCCATCTTGGGCAAGCAAATTTTTTAGATAAAAATCGTAGTAACGAGCATAAGCTTCTTTGTATTCTATACGATCAGTTAATTTTGATATCATATATAGGCACCGAATCTCAAATCCCGAATGGTAATGATCTATTGCTTTAGGTCCATGATATTGTTGGTCATTGCCCCAATAATATATTGATCCGTCTTCATTTTGTTCTTCCAATGCATAGTTAGCGGCTTTCAGCCCAAATTCAATATATTTTTCATTATTAACTGCTTTTCCTATTCTAATCAAAAATTCAGCACATAGTAAATTTGCATTATGGACATGTAAATTATCTAAAGGTGTATAACTAAAACAAATACTTTCCTGAGCAACCTCATCGATATTCAAATCTTCCAGAAAAAAATCACAAAGACCCTCACACACTTTAAGGTATTCGGGATCTTTGATTACCTCCCAGGCCCTCCAAAACGCATCACCAACCGCATTACAAACAACAGAAGCAGGAGTTCCCGTAGGGGTAAACACACCGCTTTGCCAATCAAATGGATATCCCCAGGCATTGTTTTTAAATCCTTCAGATTTATTATTGAGAAGCCAAGTCAAACATTCCTCCGCCTTAAGTTTATAATTATTATCACCTGTAAGTTCAAAAAGGTTTAGATATCCTTTGGCAAACAATGCCATACCTTTGGCATTTGTGGTTTTTTTAACGTTGAAGATTTTTCTTAATGTTAATGGGAAATAGTCAAGTGCATAGAAAAATGGTTTCCTGATAATTTTCATTAATATAGTATGCTTGGGACGTAGGAAGTAAATGAATAATTTCAATCCTTTTATATCGTGTGGGTCATACCCTTTGAATCCATTGTTATTAATCCAGCCCTCTAAATTCTTTAAAGAACTGAAAACTTTACTGTAGTTTAAAATCATAATCTTTTGTTCGTTCTATTGCCAATTCTCTGAAATTTAATCCCAAGAAAATGAAGAAAATAAACTGAAATCTTAATGTTTGGAATGCACCGTCAAAAAACATCTGGATTATTAAAGCGGAATATATGATTATCCATTCAATTCGAATCTTAGGAAACAGATTTATCCAAACCAAATAAATAAGCAAAATACTATAAGCCAAAAGACCTGCTATACCCAACGACATCCAATAAAAAAGAAATTCATTATGTGGAGTGGCAAAATAGATAGGTCTAGTATCACTGACCAAATTTGCCTGAACTACATCTATACCAAAAAATGGCGCCATTTTTATTCTCTCAATTCCCAGATTCCAAAGTTCAAAACGATCATTTAATGAATTTACATTTTCACTATTGCCCAATAATTCATCAAATCGTTGAAATATGATTATATACTCAGAGAAAACTATACTTGCAGTAATTATGATAAAACCAATTAAAATCAAAGTTGTTATGATTCGTGTTGCTTTCTTCTTGGTCAAATTATCTGAAGTTTTTTTGCTGTAGTAATAAATCGAAAAAAACAATAATGCAATCATTGATACAATAATTGTGGTTTTACTTGTAATTGAGAATATAATAACTGTGCACAAAAACGGTATCAAAAAATTTGATTTATTTTCAAGGTAGGTACGGACAGACATAACTAGAAACATAAACACAATAAAGGAATAGATATTTGCATTAATTCCCAATCCCGGAAATCTAGGTGAATTAAATCTTACAAAATCCATCCCCTTTGGGAAAAATAAAGTCAATAGTCTGACTCTAGTATCAAAGTCAGAAACAATATATATTAAAGAGAAAACTGCCAAAACCGAAAATAATACCTTAGCGAATCCCGAAACAATAATTTCATCAAAAGTAATCTTAGAATATCTGCCAATACTGTAGCTTATTACCTGAACAAAAATAATAAACAGAAAGACTATTTTGGCGTAATTGAAAGGGATATTATAATCTAATGAATTCACAAAGGCTCCAATTCTTCCGACTACTATGAGAAATATGAATAGTATAAGAATTGCAGGAAATTTGATAGTGCCTTTAAATCCCATCAGAAAAACTATCCCTGTAAAAAAGGTTAAAATCTCTGCAATTGTTAATCCAAAGCCACCTAAAGTTAGCATAGGACTTATCAAAAACAGTGGAAGTAGATACTTAAGAATATCAAGTCTTATCATTAAAGCAAGTTTTCGGTCTAGTTATTTACCATTTCTATTGCTTTAGCTGTCCTTCTACCGCTAGTGCAATCTGTGCAGACTGCTGTTGTTGCCACCAAGGAATCGGCCATTTTCCAGTTCTTATAGCTTCGTAGAATTCTGTGAGTTGATTTTTATGTCCTTTATCCTGTAAAGAAGTAATAATTGATTTTTCTCGCTTACCATAGACATCCAGACTTTTGTAATCATTTAAGATAACTATTTTCCCATCATAATATAAATCAGCCATTTCCTTAGAATAATCTTTGGATCCCAATGCTGTATATGTTAATGTTGCAATAGATCCATTCTCAAAACTCAGCGTGGTTACAAAATTATCATTATATCTGTAGTGATTGGATAGGGGTTTAATACTTGTTGCTGTGAGTTCAGTTACTTTTGAATTTGCAAGGTAAAGAAATAAATCATAAATGTGACAGGCCTCTCCTACATTTCTTCCACCTCCTTCAGGCCCGTGTACCCAATGTTCATCCGAAATAAATCCCGCATTCATCCTGTAATTGATGATAAATGGTGCACTCCTCACGTTTAATAAAGATTGCATTTTCTTAGCAAAAGGAGAAAACCTTCTGTTATATCCTGTCATTAAAACAGGCAGATCCTTTTCGCTTGTTTCATTTATAAAAAGATCCAGATTTTCGATATCTTGGTAGGTCAGGGCTAGTGGTTTTTCCAATAACACATGTTTCCCGGCTTTTAAAGCTTCCAGTGCCATTTGTCCATGTAGATGATGTCTAGTAGCGATTATTACCGCATCCACATTGGGGTCATTTAAAACCTCTCTATAATCTGTGCTGGCATAAACCGCTCCGAACTGTTCAGCCACTGACTTAGCAGTATGTCCTGTACGGGTTACGATTGCTTGTAAAGCATACTTATCATTAAGACTTCTAATTAATGGTAAATGTGTGCCCCTAGCGAAACCTCCTGCACCCAATACAGCTATCCTTACCTTTTCATTTTTAAATTCTGTTTTACCGGATGTGATATCTATTCTGGTAAATGCAGGAACCTCCTTGGCGGGATAGGTTAATAAGATCATTAGATACTTATCTTTCTGAGTATTTAATACCGAATAAGCTTCGGATGAATTCTCAACTGTATAAGTAGCAGAAACCATAGGCCTAATAGAAACCTGTTTATTTGCCACCAACCGTAAGTATTCTTCCATGTTTCTATTCTCTGTCCAGCGAACATAAGATATTGGGTAATCTAACCCTTTCTCCTCGTATCTATGATCGTAGCGTCCAGGACCATATGAAGTAGAAATAAAAAAATCTAACTCCTTAGCATAAAAATCAGGCCGCCTTAGATCTAAACCAACATCTCCGACTAATACCACACGCCCTTTTTTTCGACACATTTTAAAAGCTGTAGATATTATTTCGTTAGAAGATGATGCAGCTGTGATAATCACACCATCAGCTCCATACCCATTTGTAAACCTTGAGATTTGTTCAAAATCATTTTTTTCATTGGTATCCAGACCTATGTTCATACCAAGTTCCTTAGCAAGATCTATCCTTGTTTTATCGAGATCCAACCCAATCGTTTTACACCCATTTACTTTTAGCATCTGTATGGTTAATTGACCCAGGACCCCCAGACCAATTACAACAAATGTTTCTCCAAGTGTGGGCTGTGCTCTTCTTATGCCTTGTAGGGCAATGGCTCCTAAAGTTACAGTAGATGCACTATCGAAATCCACTTCTTTGGGAATAGGCACACAAAGATTACGGGTAACTTTAATCAATTCAGCATGAGGTGATCCTGCACAAGCCACTCGATCTCCAACTTTTATGTCTGATACTGAAGACCCGATCTGCACCACTATACCTGATGATGAGTATCCAGTAGGGCTAGACAGATTTTTCTTTTCCCTTATCGTACTGATTGCCTGACTAATTCCATGAGTTGCAGCCATATTAATGACCTTTTTAACATTATCGGGTTGATTAAGTGCCCTTTTCCACATCGGAACTGCACTTAATTTTACTCCACTCATTTCTGTACCAATTGATAAACAAGATACTCTTACCTGTACCAAAATTTCATCCGGTTCTATCATAGGCTGTGGAACCTCTGCAATTATAGCTGCTCCACTTCTTATTAAAATCTGCTTCATGAAATCCTGCTATATTAGCTTCTATTAATTATATAAGGTAACGACTTCTCCTGATCTCCCATTCCATACCCTACAATTACCTCAGATCCAAACTCAAATGCAGCGTATTTAATCGGAAGATCAACAGCCAATACATCAGGTTTCTTTCCAAAGGCACAAATTTCAATACTTGAAGGTTTACGAAGTTTTAAGTATTCATATATATAATGAGGTGTTCGGCCACTAACAATTACACCTTCTAACATTAGAACATGGCAATTTTCAAGAGGTTGTGTGATATCAAGTGTAATTCTTACTTCTCCCGACTTACTACCATTGGGATATGATGAAAAACCAATTTGGTGAATTTTTACCGGTATCGTCAACTTTCTGATGAGGTCTGAACAAAACATGGAAGCCCCATTTAACAAACACACTAAATCCAGAGAAAGGTCTTTGTAATCATGGTTAATTTGCTCTGCAAGAGCATTTATACGTTTGTCAATTTCTTGTTGGGTTTTTACAATATTTTGGCTTTTCATAAATATTTGTTGCTTAATTCTTTAAACATTGGTTACAATATTTTCAGGATTTTCTGAAATAAAATTTTTAAGTACATTTTCCATATGGTCTAAATCTCTTCCTGTTATCCTACTATGGCAAGGAAGATTTACTATTTTCATAGCAACTGCCTCTGCTAATGGATATTGACCCGGCAAATAATTAAATGAAGGATTTGTTGGAACAGGAGATAGCGGCCCATCAAACCATTGCCCTAACTCAATTCCTCGTTCCATAAAGTAATCTACAGCCACCGACCTGTCATTTGTATAAAATGATAGCCGGGGAGAAACTCCGTACTCAGATAGTTCAGGTATGCCAGGCATCTCAATATTTAATCCATACAACAGTTTTCTTAAGTGTGTCGCATTTTTATTTGTTAAAAAAATTGTACGCTGAGCATCTTTCCACTGCAACAAAGCGATGCTTGCTTGTATACCGCTCATCTTAAGGATAAAATCATCCGCAATTAATCCTAAAAATTCATTAGTCGGTGTAGACTTCCTGAAGAGTTTGCTCGTGAAGCCTGCAAATAAAACGTACTTGCCGAGGATATGATATAATGAAGGATGATAACTAATTGCAGAAATCACTGTTTGACATAAATCTTTTGAGGCTGAGGCTCTACCTTTTTCACTCAATAAATTATAATTCTTCTTTACAAGCCCATTAATCTCTGTTTTGTTGACGACCAAAATACCACCCCAGCCTATAGATAAAGTTTTAGAGAGTTCCATTGATAAAATGGCGGCATCTGCAAAACTGCCAATTAATTTACCATTAATCCTGGATCCAAGTGAAAGCGCACAATCTTCAATTGTTACTATTCCCTTTGATTGGGCAAAATCTACAATTTCTTTAACATTTGCTATTTTCCCTAATGTATGTTGAATGATTATTGCCTTTACCTTAGGCGACATACACTTTTGTATGCCCTGTATTTCTATATTTAAAGTATCACTATTTATATCTACATAAACCGGTGTACCACCTGCCGCAAGGATCGCAGTTGGAACTGCCAGACAGGTATATGCTGATAATATCACCTCATCGCCTTCCTTAATCCCATATGCTTTGAGAAATGCAGCTAAAGCTGATCTTGCACTCCCATATGAATAAATATCTGTGGCCTCACTATAATATGTAACCTTGATGTATTCATGCAGCATTTTACGGCAATAGTCATTACTTCTAAAAAAATTCTGGACCCAATCAAGTATGAATCTGAAAGATCGATTTATCGATATAGAACCATAATATAAAGAAATGTGACGCTTAGTGGCCATTTACTCTTCTTTTTAATTTTGCATCATTAAAAGTAGCGGTAACTTTATCAAGAGTGGTTACAAGTGAAAACAATTTTTCTGCACGTTTTCGCCCTTCAACACCAAAGCGTGATCTTAATTTAGAATCATTTACAAGTGTTACAATATATTCCTTTAAACTTGATTGATCCGCAGACTTAGTTTTTGCATCTAACCCTACCAGAAACCCTGTTTCACCATGTACTACCGCCTCTGGGATACCGCCACTTTTTGTGGCAACAACCGGAAGACTAGCAGCCATTGCTTCTTTGATAGAAAGCCCCATACATGCTCTTTGGTCATATGATGGGGCCAAAATCACGTCAGAACCTGCAAGCATTTTATCCTGTATTGAAAACGGAAAATTTTCAAAAATTAATACTCTATCATGGAATTTCTGGGACAGCTCAGTTGCCTGATCAGATAAATGGCCTCTTGCACCCGCCAAAATAAAAACAATGTTTTGAAATTCATTTAGCATTTCTGGAATAATCCGAAGAACCACATCCAGTCCCATATCCTTAATGAAACGACCCATGAAGAGAATTACAACGTCTTCTGACGAAATATTGTTCTCCCTCCGAAATTCAGACCGTTTCGAATCGTCTTGCTTATTCCCAAGATCAGAGCCCAGATAAATGGTATTTATTTGCCTATTAATACCAACAGTTTTAAAGCTGCAAGCACAATGATTACTTGAAGCCCATACGATATCAGGCAATTCAAGCATTTTTTCAATTATTGCCTTGTATTGCTGAATAAAGACTGGAGAACCATATACTTCACCAAATACTGTTAATACAATACCACATTTACCCTTCCAGTGTTCAATTAACGGAATCATCTCAAAATGGGCATCACTATGGTAAAAAGCAACTACCTCACTATGATGAAGTTTTGCAATTTTATTTATCAAAATAGCTTTAATAGACTCCCGAATTACTGCACGAAATTCTAATCCCTTTGTCATTAGTGTTATAAAAACACGAAACAAAAGCAACCAATTCGACGGCAAAAATAGATGCCTATAATATTTCTTTATGTTGTATCTGTAAATTGTAGCTCCATCAATAGCCTCAATTTTATCTTCAGACCCTAAAGTTATCACTGCGATATCATCAGCACCTCTTTCCGTTAAGGCCGGGATAAGTGAAACTAAGTGAGTTGCAATCCCACCATATGGCGGAGGATACGTTCCCACTAGTAGGACTCTAAGTTTTTTGCATTCAACCATTATTCGTAATTAAAGTTTTATTTTGAGTTAGTTATTAAATGTCCTAATCATCATTGAGCAAATATAATCAACATCATCCTTAGTTAAGCCTGGATAACTAGGCAAGTTCATCCCTCTATCACTCAGAAATTCCGAGATTGGATAAGCTTCATCATTCTTAAAAACAGGCATTGTATGGGCAGGATAGAATAATGGACGAGTTTCTATACCGTTTAACTTAAGATATTCACGGATTGAATCGCGGATCTCTTTATTCTCTGCGAGTATGGATACCATCCAGAACGAATTAAAACATTTAGGATTATCAGATTGAAATGTGACCGGCAGTTTCTTTAGACCACTCTTGTACCATTGGGCAATTTGAACCTTCTTCTCTATAATTTCACTAGCCTGTTCCAGTTGAGCAAGTCCAATTGCCCCGCAAATATTGGTCATTCGATAATTGTATCCTACTTCATCATGCCAGTATTCTTTAATATTTGATACTGATTGACTTTTTAAATATTCGGCTCTCCTTATAAAAGATTGATTATTAGATACTAACATTCCACCTTCTCCAGTGGTTATTGTTTTATTACCAAAAAAACTAAATGTAGATATATCTCCAAAAGTACCTGTAAATTTATTATCAAATTTGCTACCAAAGGCTTCTGCTGCATCTTCAATCAAATACAAATTATGCTTATCACAAATAGACCTTAAAGTACTCATATCACAGGGCATACCATATAAATGAACTGCCATAATTGCCTTTGTTTTATTGGTAATCTTTGATTCAATTAGTTCACATTCCATATTCCAGGAATCTTTATTTGAATCTACAAATATAGGTTTAGCCCCCACCATTGAAATAGCATTAATACTTGCTATATAAGTAAGGGTTGGTACTATAATTTCATCATCTTTTTCAATCCCCAAGACTAATAAGGCCAGATGCAAAGCAACTGTACCGTTGCTTACTGTAGTCGCATAATCGATGTCAATATATTTAGCAAACTCTTCTTCGAATTTCAAAATATACTCCCCCTTTGAGGAAATCCAGGTAGTTTTAAGACAATTATTTACGTATTCAATTTCATTTCCAGCTAATAATGGCTGGTAAACAGGGATTTTTTTCATCACTGATAGTTATAAAAATATTAAATTTGAAAAACACTTAAAGGTAAAATTGACTTTTAAAACATACTTTCGAAATCCAATTAGAGCAATTAGTTAAATGTTTTAAACTTATTTTACTTAAATATAGAAGCATTCACGTTATAGCTTTCTCGTTAAAGCTGAGTTAAATTCACATAATCATTCTACAAATAATTAAAATTCAATTTTAATTATTTGTAGAACTGAACCTATATTTTGGACATTCTCGCAATATAATATTTAATGTCTTTTGAATTTGTAGACAAAAATGTGATAATGCCTGTTGGGCGCACTTGGAAATGGAAGATGGAATGTATGGTCAAAAGGGTGTGAAATCAAAAGTAAGAGTTTTCGTATGGAGACAAACCCTTTATATTTAATCTTTTGAAAGAATGACGGTTTATTAATTGCAGAGCCTGCATTCTTGGTGCTGTCATTGTTAGGGTTAGGAGGTGAAACACCCAAATTATTTTTCCTCTGACCGATTTTTTCAAATATTGAACCGAATCCTCTAAGCATAGCAATACCGAGTTGAGGCATTACCGGTTCTTCAATTAAATCAAACCCTGCCTTATTAAACAGTAACTTCCAGGTATTTGCCGGTCGTTCGATAAGATAGGGTATTCCATCATTGTAATGAATTATAGAATCTTTATGAGGTGGCGCCAATTCAAGAACAATCAGTATTCCCTCAGTCTTCATAGATTTACCTATCAATTTTAAGGATTGAATTAATTCATCTTCTTCCAAAATATGTTGTAATACTGTAATACTGGTAACAAGATCATAAAAATCATCCTTAAGATTTACATTTACAACAGGTCCGCTAATTAATTCAACCTTTTCATCATTTTGAAATCTTTGACGCGTAGCTTCAATTACCTTAGGAGAAATATCCAGCCCCGTAACAAACATCCCATTTTGCCTTTGAAGTTTAATAAAATCGCCAGTACCACAACCAATATCTAATGCATTTTTCCCTGATAATCCGGCATTAGGAAATAACCTAGCTAGTATCCGGCTAACAGCTGCCAGACGTATAGGTTGATCATAACTATGCTTCAATGGATCTGTATAACCTGTGTGTCCTTTTGCCATAAATGACTTATCCCAAAGGTTACGTAGGTTTGAATGTTGTGCTCCCATAAGGTTTTTTAAAGAGTTGTAATTGAAGTGTACATATAAGCTTTTTAATTGAGAGTTTCAATTTATAACATTAGATAGACTTTAATGGAAAAAACAAAAAATTCATACACCATCATAAAAATTAGTTCCAGTTTTCTATGACTGTGTTTTTTGCATCCAAAATACTGTTGCACAAGTGATCCAGATATTTATCATTCCCAGGAAGTAATTTATCTAATGATTCGATGGTAAATCCATCAAAATTATCTGCATAAGCCCTTTTAGTAAGCTTCCACGGAATAAGTGTTTTTATAAAATAAAAATACGCGAACAGTTCCACACGTTCCTTTGATGGTTTCAATATTTTATAATCACTGGTCAGCATTTCTTTATATTCATCTATTGTCATTGGTTCAATAACCAAATTTGATCCGCTATAAGGACCTCGCCCGCATGCTACTACAGGAATATTATTGACCAGCATTTCGATTCCCAGCGTTCCATTATAAACTACTCCTTTATTTATGTATGGAAATAATTCGTAAGTATTTATCTTAAACTCCGGATAAATTATGGTAACGTTAGATGGTAAAACTGGAAAACGCTCGAAAATATAATCTATTACTCCTTTTGCTGAAGTCGCGCCTGAATCATACCTTTCAGCTGGATGTGGTTTAATATAAAGATGGCTTGTTCTAGATTTTGATATGAACTCAATAGAGTCCAAAACCCATGAAATTACATCTTTAAATAAGGCGTCGTCATGAGTGATTCCCACATCCCAAAAAACATTTGAAAAAAGAAAAATATTATTCTTTTGAGAGTCTATGTTTATATGGCTCGATACAGACGTCCTACTGTCGAAAAATCCGTATTGTTCGAAAACAGTGGCTTTTCCTGCAAATCTTGAACTAAGTAACTTAGACAGTTCATTTTTTTCAGGATCAGTTAGAGGTTTGCTCTGCCGACTTTGAAGCCACTTGTTAAATCTTTCTGAGGATGAAAACAAGTCTGCATAATTGAGCAATTGAGCATGATAATTAAATGGCGAAATTGACATTGTATTCAGCTGGACATTTTTGGATCCAAAATACTGGTAATAAGGCTCCCAATCTGAATACACATTTAGGTGGCTAAAAACTATTGTTGGCTTCCATTCGGCCTCAATTTTGGAAGCTACTAAAATCCCCCTCATCGCTGAAATCAAAAAACGCTTTCTAATCCTGCTTAATTCATAAGAATGCTCATCGGGAACATCACCATAATAAAACCGTGTTACTGAATCATTGGTCATTCTAATTATTTCAATATCTTTGAAATAATATTTACTGGGATAGGATTCCACCACCTCTTCCGCCTTGAGGCTTATAATATTATTGTCTTCCTTCCCAATATAATCTTTTAGAGTAACTGTATCCAGGCCAAAAAATGGCACTACATTATTTTTATTGAACCGGCAGTTCAGGCAGGGATCAAATAGATTATTTCTTACAGATTTAATCTCACATCCATCTAGAGAAGATCCACATAATAATAACTTGACATCATGGCCCCTTAGTTGAAGCGACTTTGCCATGATCAATATTTGATAGAAATTATAATGCGATGTTTCGATCAAAGGAACTAATATTCTCTGCTTTTTTTCCTTACTTGTGTTTACGAGGAGTCCATTTTGTAAACTTAGATTTACTTTAAGTCTCGGTTTAAGAAGCCGATAATATTTGATGTTAAGAATCAGATATCTATATAACCAAGAATTAGTAATCAACTCCTTTGTACCCTGACTTATTATTTTTTTTATAAAATTTTTCAACACGAATTTTTTAGGGCAAGATTTTAGAAAGAATCAAACACTTCGAAAAATAAACTTAATTAACTATACTGTCAATGTCAACTTAACATTGAGACAATGACAAATATCAAACATGATAATAGAAAACCTACATTCTCAACGATTTTTTAACTATCGGAGACCTAGATAGAAAAGTAAAACGAAGGCATTCACTTACTCTTTAAGGAATTTTCAATGCTTTCCAAGGAAGTCAGTTCGACTATCTCATCATCTTCAAAACGCACATCAAATTCTTCCTCCAAAGCCACGATAAGATTCATCTGATTGAGCGAATCCCAGTTAGGAATAGTTGTTGAGTCATCTGAATCTTTAATATCCGCCGCATTTATTTCAAACACTGCCGCCATAATTTCTTTAATTTTTTCTTTCATATTTTACCGATATATAGTTGATAGCTACTTTTTTTTGATCCTTTATATTCAATTCATAGTTCTTTAATTCCCCAAAATCTCCAGTTAAAGTAAAACCTGCACGTTCATAAAAATCTTCAACTTGTTGGTTCTTTTGCGTTTTAATATAGGATGATTTAATCTGTGTAATCCCCTTTGATTCCAGATATAGAACCAACTCCTCCAAAAATTTAAGCTCAATGTTTCTACCAAGTACTCTGCAACTCATTAAAAAAGTATCAATCGTAGCTTCATGGCCATTGATAGAGACAAATGATTCGCCGGTTATTCCAAACTTTCCAAATTTGTCATTTACCTCAAAAGCAAAAGTGATATACTGATTTGTTTTAACAAACTCTTCTACCTGTGTAAAGGTATACCTTTTGGTAGTAAGATTAAATTGATTGGTCTTTTGGGTAAGCTGAGCCATCCTTTCAATAAGATCCTTGTGATCAATGTATATGATCATCTCCAGATCAAGTGATTCCAAGTATTCATTTATACTCCCATAGCTATTTTTCGCCTGCTCACGCACAACCTGATCTTTGTATGACTTAACTCTTGCAGCATCATCCTTAGTGTTCAGAATAGAGTAGAACAGGTCGATGTTCTTCCTGAATAGCGAGGGGTATTCATACAAATTTTGGGGTACCTGAATGGTATAAACTTCCTGAAGGTATTCTTTAACCAGATTGATTTCGAAATCAGAATCATCAATGAAAACAATACTATCCAGCCCGATATTTAATTCCTTTGCTATGTTCTGAAGATTAGAAACCTTGTCGTTCCAATTGACCTTTTCAATTACAATATCTGATTCTTTCAGGCTCATTGATTCATGATCCTTAATAACTTTCTTTACATCTTCGGGATTATTTTTTGAGTTCAGACCAATAATAATACCTCTTGACGCAAGCTCTTTTGCCATAAACTGTACTTCTTCGAAGAATACACCTTTGGCAGATTTCCCAGACATCTCTATTCCACTTTCACCGTCTTCCCCCAAAATTCCTTTCCAAAGTGTATTATCACAATCAAATATCAATGCCTTCTTCGACTTCCCAAAAACAGAAGTGATGATCGGGGTAATCATAGATGAATAAACCTCAAAGAAATCCAGAGTATATAGGGTTTTAGACGAATAATAGTTTCTAAAATCAACGCTAGAGCTCACTGAAATTTTAGCGAAAATTTTGTCAATATCGAACAATACTACATTTCGTGTTTTTTTTGATTCAAGGTAATTGTTTAATTCCCTGCATATTTCATCATAATTATTTCGACCTATGAATTGATGATTAAAAACTGTTGTGCTGAAATAATTAATTATAACAATGGATGTACTATTGAGGTTAGTTAATGTATAATCGATTTCAGATTTTGTTTTTTCAATAATTGCCGATTTTTCCGATTCGGTAAGAACGTTAGATTTATATTGGAAGCCATCAACGATATTACACAACTCCCAGAAAATTAAAACACAGTTGCTTTTGTTAAACTGAATGCTATCTTGAACTATATTATCAAAATTTCCACACGAGGCAATGGCGTTAACCCCTCTCTTTTGAAGTGGGTATTCTACTATTTGAGTAAGTTGGTTAACGATAATGTTTGAAAGAATTTTTATATTGTACTCCTCAGAAGAATTACCATCCTTCAACTCTTTATTTAACTTTAGAAGTTCTGAATATTTAATCTCCATTTACTTTTTTGTGATATACCAGGTATTACTTGCCATAAGCTTCGAATCTATTGACTCATGATCGATTTGCTCACTAACTAGAATGTCAAACCCCAGGTCTTTTAAAGATTGTTCCCATCCCTTCTTATCATTGAAGTTATATAGATGGTCAATTTGAGGTATATTGGTTGCAGTTGTGAAGTAAAATTTCCCTTTATGCGTTAAGGAATCATAAGACATTTTTACAAAATCTATCGGCTGAGACAAATGTTCAAGTAACTCAATTGCAAAAATATTGCAATATTTTTCACTATCTCCCTCAAAGAATGTTTCATGTAATTCTATTCCAGTGTATTTTTTCTTTATAAAATCAGAAATGCTTATATCATATGCGTGAACGTCATGATTAAGACTATTTAAAAGATCTAACTCCACTCCTGAACCAATCCCAATTAAAAGTACGTTACCCTTTATTTGTTGTGCTGACTTATGAAGTTCTACAAATATCCTATGCCTATGAATTGACAATACGACAGAAAGTATCAGTACAATATCGTAATCAATTCTCTTTAAGTCAGGTACAATATTATTCTGAAAAGGATAATTACCGGTTGATAAGAAAACTCTTATATGCTCCGAGTACTGTCTTGTAAAATTATTATAAATCCTAATAATTTCTTCAGCAGACAATCCATAAAAAGATGCGTAATCAGTTAAATGGTTACTTATTATGTCGGCAATTTCAACACTGTACTCAGGGGATTTCTGAACTTTCGAGTTAGCTATACGAATCCACCTGTCTTTTACTAAAATCTCTGCAAGGATACTCATATCTTGAACCAGTTATCGCGTAACTGAAGGTATTTTTCTCTCAAAATACCAAACAAATAAACATCTAAATATTCTCCATTTTTATAGACCTGTTGCTTAAGACAACCTTCGCTTGAATATCCCAGCGCTCTGCAAAAAAGTAAGTCAATCTCTTTGATTAGTGAACCTCCATAAACACGATGTAGATTCATTGTTTCAAAAGCATGGCGGATGATTAATTTATGGGCTTCAACAAGATTTCGAAGATTCTGAAATTCCTTCTCTCCAATAACTAACGAAACTTCACAATTACTATTTATAAAATCAATATTGTTCAGGGAAATTGTACCAATCATTATTTGCGCTCTCTTATGATAGATTCCGAGCTGGACTTTCGAGGAGTTTTTTTCAATTGACTCTCTATAAAAATCAATTTGATTCTGCTTATTATTGGGGTAGTAATGCCGTTGCATAAACTTAGTTGTCTCTTCATCATTAAACCACTTATACCAATTTGTGTGCTCAATGGTAGATTCATCTAAGCAAATTAGATCAATTTCTTTACCGCTAATAAATACGTCAACGTTCATCTTTTAATGTTTAAATAAATTTGATTAGCTTTTAGGTATTCTTACTTTCACTGTAACAGAACCCGAGACAGCTTTAAGACTATATTTATTAAAAATGGTATAAAGTAATATAAAGGTCGAGAATCTCAGATCAATTTTTGTTATTTCACAATTATAGGTAACTTCTTCATCGATATAAACCGGTCTGATAAATTTTGACTCCTGGGATAGAATTAATGCATTTTCACCCGGCAATTCCATTCCAACTACGTATGACATCAATGATGTCAATAAAAAGCCTTGAATAATAATGTTATCAAACTCATGTAGGTTGGCATAATGTTGATCAGTATGAAGGGGATGATAATCACCGGTAATGGCACTGAAGGTTTCAATGATATCTCTTGTAAATTTCTTCTTAAATGAATATTGCTGACCTTCAACCAGATCGCTTATAAGGAATTTACCTATCATCTAATAAATCGTATTAATATGTTTTTCATAATCAAAGCTTACGATTTCTGATTCCCTGTTATTTTTAAACAGATCGATTAGGCCAGGATTCGGAATAAAATTTCTTCCAAATGCAATTAAGGAATTTATATCCTCAGAAATTAGGGAGTTTGCTTCAGCAAGTGACTTTATGCCACCACAAACAACTATAGGAAGGTCAGTTAATTCCCTTACTATTTGGTGTAATGTCTTATCAGAGCCAAAGAGCGGCCTTTTTGAATCAATCTGCGAGCAATGAAATACATCTACCCCTTTTTGTTCTAATGTACGTACAAGAAACTCGAAATCCATATCATCTTTAGAATATCGAATCATAGGATTGTCAACCATATGAATTGAACAGCGAAAGGACAGTACTGTAGAACTGTTCATTACTCTACGACAACCTCCAATTAATTCCGCTACAAATTTATCACTCTCAACATATTCATCGGATCGACAGTTTACACGTTTTGTCATAAATGTATGAATCAGATATCCGTGTGCACCATGAATCTCTACACCATCAAAACCCGCCTCTTCGGCAAGTGCTACTGCAGTTACAAACTGTTCAATAACAGTTTTAATGGATTCTTTAGATATCTCTTGTGGCAAGGTGTAGGGTGTATTCGTTTGAAAGTTAACCACCTGATCGGCAATCTTCGGTCTCCAAAATGATTGATGATCCCCTGCTTTTTTTGCAGAAGCGGAAAACACACACCCCCCAGTTATTTCAGGAACTGTTAACCGACCGGCATGAAAAAGTTGAATCCAGACTTTAGCTCCTGCATCATGAATTTTATCAACAATTGGCTTCCAGGCGTTTACATGTGATTTCGAGTGAAATTGCATACCATGTAAATATCCCATAGCATCTTCCGAATTGATTGCACAGCTTTCTAAAATGATTAATCCAACATTGGCTTTTGCGCGTCGTATGTAATAATCGGCTAATTCCGATGTTGGATTCCCTAGCCTAGAACTATGATACCTCGTAAGTGGTGCCATTACGCTCCTATTGCGAAGTCCTAATTTTTCAAATGAACTAAATAAATCCATAATAAAATCTGTCAGTCAAAATTATAGGCTATTCAATAAATCCATTATGTTATCAACAACGCTTGTTTCGTTATTGGGTTTATAACCTGAAATTTGGCTTCCGGCTAGACTCAATTGCTCGCAAACCTCTTCAATTGTTCCACAACTAATAATTCCATATGTTTCAAACGGAATATAAAGGAATTTTCTATTTCCCTGGATACCGACTTGAAAACTAAATGTATATTTTCCCATGATCGAAGCCTCGATAAGTGCCATTGACGAAACTCCAAATGTCAATAAAGATTTTTCAATGCTAATTCTCAAATCCGAAGTATCATCCAGGCAAATCGTAATAAACTCGTTAAGCTGAGATTCAGACCCCTTTATAAAATTTACCCAATGAGACTTAGACTCGAGCGGGTGCGGACGAACAACAATTTGAAGTTTCCTTGGATAATTATAATTTGACAAAATATTCTGTAGTACAGCAATCTCATTAAATTTCTCAGATGGGTAATAATGTTTTAGGTTTTCACAAAAAAACAGGATACGATCTTCTTCAATTTGAACCATACTCGTTACCCTTTGAAATTCAGCTGCAAGTTTTTCAAGGTGAGGGTTACCCACAGTTACTATATGGCAATTCTCTGATTCAAATTTAAGATAAGGTCCTTTCATCTGCTCATCACAAACTAGTATATAATTCGGGCAGACATTAATTTTATCAGAATTGAACCGAATATCTTCTCCAATCCAGGAATCAACATAACTCATAGTAGGAATACCTGACATTTCCCCATATTGAATGACATAACGTTCAATGTTTGAGTTAATGCTGGTGGATGTAAATAGGATGTCAGGCTTTATTTCATCTAGTACAACTTCTATTTCAGATGGCAGAACATCATACTCATTTGGAAAATTCTCCAATGGGAATGTAGTAAGTTCAATTTGCCTGTCACCGAAATCAGAAAACCTCATTGTTTTCATCTTTGCCGGACCAGCCATGAGCAGGAAAATCGTATAGTTTGGATTACTACTTAAAGCATCAATTATAGGAACAAGTAAATTGCACCCTCCCGGATCATGTGATGCAAAAACGATTTTCTTTTTCACTGATCAGCCTAGATTAAACATAATCAACAATGTCATCATTCACTTCCGGAAAAGCTTTTTTTATCTGATCAGCAGAACTAATAACCTTATTAATAGCCAATAAAATATCATCCACATCACCCAGCTCAAGCGGCTCTCTTATTAATGGTGAAAGTACCAATTCACGCTCATAAAGGCTTTCAGCTACCGGACAGATACCTTTGCTGTAATTATACTTCACTCCTTCGTTAAAATTGAATGGAAACCCTTTCTTCCCAATAGCAATTTGCTTCTGGTAAATCGGATTCAAATAGAGGGGCTTTAAATATCCACCGGCCAGGGCAGTGTCTTCAAAATCTACAGGATCAGGCAACTCTGCCAAAACAGACTTTACAAACAAATTCCTGGATAATCCAATAACCTTACTATCATATTTAAATGGGTATAAATAATAAGCATTATTTTCCAGGTCATTTTGATCAGCATTTAATCCATCAATTTTATTAAGTCCTGCAGTGAAACGGGATGCAAGAGATTGTCTGGTAGCTACGTATTTATTTAATTTTTTAAGTTGTTCTGTACCAATAGCTGCCTGAAGTTCAGTTAGTCTGAAATTGCCCCCAACATAATTTACAAAGTTCTCGGGTGACTCGGTTTCGATCGTATTTTCACCATGATTCCGTATTGCTCTCGCAATTTTTGCAATCTCAGGATCATTGGTTGCCAACATTCCTCCTTCACCGGTATGAATATGTTTGTGATAATTGAGACTGTAACCGCCAATATCTCCAAGGCAACCAATAGGCTTACCTTTATATTTAACGCCCGGCGCTTGTGCAGCATCTTCAATCACTTTAATACCATGTTTCTTAGCAATTGCAAGAATAGCATCCATATCAGCTGGTCCACCAAAAAGATGAACAACTATAATTGCTTTAGTCCTGGGTGTAATTAGCTTTTCAAAGGATTTAGGGTCTATACAATAATTTTTGGGATCGATATCCGCAAAAACAGGTATGGCACCATAAAAGAAACAACAGGATGCCGAAGCCGACATTGTATAACTTGAGCAGATCACTTCATCCCCGGGTTCAATTCCGACGCTTCCAAGCGCTATCATCAGACCAGATGTCCAGGAATTGACGCTAATTGCATACTTAAATCCAAAATCTCTCGCCCAATTATTCTCAAATTCCTTGATTTTAGGACCACCTAAAAACAATTCTCCCGGGCTTCCAAAAAATGCAGATAGAACGTCACTATCCATTACCGCCTGAACAGCTTTCTTTTCTTCATCACCCATGGTAATACGTCTGGGAAATGGCTTTTCCCGGACTTTATCCCCTCCTAATATTGCAGGTAAATCTTTCATATATTAATCCCCGATTTTATACTTTGTAATAGTTCCAAAGTTTTGATTTGTAAATTAAATTGTTCATTTATTAGTTTCTCTGCAGGCTTCTCAAGGAATGTCTTTATTAACAGAATCGCGTTTTTCATTGCATAATTATAGTCAATCCTATACTCATTAACTGATACAAATTCCTGAAGGTCGATACCATCCTTGTAAGAAAATTTCCCAGCTTCACTAATCAGGCTGCCCTTAGATTCTACATACCTGATTCTGATTTTTTCAGCAATTATATCAACTTCCGTCATATTAACAATGGACGAATCATAGGCCTCAATGGTAAGTGTAAATTTATTATCAGGTTTCTTACAATAAACAATTGCTGAAAGCGAGGGGTCGTCCTGATTGTAGTCTGTAATTGAATTTGTTATAAAGCTATGACTTATCTCGGGATCAAATAAAAATGCAAAAAGGTTAATTAAATGGGAACAGTTGTGTAAAAAACCTCCATGATATTTCAGACCGACGGAAAGAATTTTCCCAAAATCATTATTCCCTTCACGTTCCTTAAGTTGAATAAACTCTGGTATGTATACTCTGGAATAATTAACCAGTAACAATATATTGAAAGACAAACAATATTTATATACCTCCTTAGCCTTTTCAGTAGTAATATTTAAGGGCTTTTCTATGAAAATGACTTTTGGCTTCATCTTCATTGCTTCATCCAGATAAAACTCATGAGTTTTGTCCGGGGAGCATATGGAAATCACATCGTAATTAAGATGTTTAATAGTTGAAAAATCTGAGCAGTATTGAGGAATACTCCACCTATTTGCAACATCCCTGGCCTTTTCAGCATCTATATCGAATAATGTTTTTATCGAAAAACAATCCCCATAATACTGATAACCTTTTATATGGGTTCTTACCTCCGGCCCTTGTATTGAGTCATATGCCTGCGCTATGTTTCCAGCTCCTATTACTAATACACTAGCCTTCATGGTGTTTCGCAATAACAAGATCTCGTTGTGCCGGATGTCTGTCCAACCACTCAATAATATCTTCTGCTGTAAATTCCTTTAATCTCTCAATGCCGAAATCTTCCACAATTTCTTTAATTAAAAGATAATCCTCTAAGTAGTCAAGTGTAACCCTTAATTCCGGTCTGTTAAGTGGAGGGCCATATTTTATGTGAAGCAGATTATAAATTCCCTTAAACTCTGCACTATAAAACCTTTGAGAGACATGTTCCTTGTCTTCTTCACTGGGCGAATTGTCAAGAACCTTTTTTAATTCATCTGCTTTGTAAACCTGAACATCAAAACCCCATGGCATTGATATCTCCGGCCCGGTGTTGGATACAACTCTGGAGGTGGGATAATTATTATTGAATATTTCAATTAAATCATCAACCATCCTATAATCAATCAATGGACAATCTCCTGTGATTTGTACCAGCGTATCTGTATGAAATTGTTTAGCGGCAGCATAAACTCTCTCCAATACATTATGTTCGCTTCCCCTGAAATAAGGCAGATTATTCGCTATACAAAACTTTATGATAGGATCATCCTGCGTATTTGTTGTTGTAGCAACAATAATTTTTTCTATAAATCTGCTCTGTGACAGACGTCTGATCAGTATCTCAAGCATAGTAATACCGCCAGCAAGCATTAAGGGCTTTCCTGGCAATCTGCTGCTTGTCATCCGGACTTCTATAGTAGCGTTAATCATATTAATTTTATTCAATTTCAGGATAACAGACGAATGATACAAAAAGCTTCTGCGAAATCACATCCCACTGCAACCCCCCATCTTTGTGCTTGAATTTTCAATGCTTCAGGCGAACGAGGGTGAGGATATGCTCTTTTTTCAAATTCATAGGATTCCATTCCAATGATCTTTTTCTCAAGATTTGAATATGAAAAGGAAATGAAAAAATTAGGGACAAAGTGTTTAGGGTCTGAAGAAGCCCTCCATTCGGTACCAGAAGGAGTTTCAAAAGTTATAATTGCTTTGACATGCTCATGCTCCATTGGCCTGGTTGATGTTATGACCGCTTCAAAAGTACGCTGATGGTCAATATTCACATCCCCGCCATGATGGGTAAATATGACATCAGGTTTGAATTCTGCTTTCTCTTTTTCGATTACCTTAATGATATCGAGTAGAGCAACGGTATCGAATCGATTATCAGGAAAATCATATATACTAACAGAATTATAGCCAATTGCAGCTTGAGCCTGTTTGATATTATTCCTGTGAATAAGTAGCTCCTCTTCCCATTTTTCAACATCTCTATTGTCGGATCTGGATGTAATGCCCTCTCCTAAAATCACAACATGCACAGACGTATTATAATCAGATATTAAACGGTTCATACTGGCACCCAGACCGAGTAATTCGTCATCAGGATGTGCAACAACAATAAGTATCTTCTTATTTTTTAAATATTCTAACATTGGCTTTTAACTCCCCGTTTTCAGAAATAACAGCGTTGGTGAACTCAAATTGCAAATATTCTGTCTCTGCGAACGCAGGTGGGTAACCTTCTGCATCCAACATTCTAATGTGATCGTAGGCCTCTGTAATAGACCTGACATTCTCTAAATTACTTTCAGCTGGTGTTCTTCTTTTAAAAATTACAGGACTACCAACCTGTGGCACTGGCTTTAAATCATTTTCAATTATTTCTATGATCATTTCTTTTATGACTCCTGATGCCCTTTTAAAAATTGCATCTGCCGTACCATCTAAATTCAGATTTTTTTTTAAATAAATCGGACCAGCATCCAAATTCTCCACGACTTTTAATGCTGAAATTTTGGTATCCTTATGTCCTCTTACAATCAGATTCTGCAAAGGGCTCCCACCTCTTCCATAAGGCAGATCTGTCATATGAAATACAATACACTCATATTTATTGAATATTTCAGCTGGGATTATATAGGACCAATGCGGAATAAAAATCTTAGCCGGATTTAAATCAGTTATTTTGGATAACTGAAACTCTTCCTTACTTTTAATTCTTACCCAGTTGGCATGCGGCTCTCTCTCTAATTCTGAGAAAGCCGTATCATTCCAAGGCTTGGCTGTCAGAAAAATATAGGTTGGTTTTACAGGAGCTCCCATGATAAAGGTGTACCTGCATTTATATCCAGTCTGGCTTTTTTACCTAATACCTGTTCATAATACTTAGCCTGCATTCCGTCTCCAGGTCTTATAACTCTCAAATTATCCTTAGTAAATACATCACCAGCTTTGATATCTTCTACGACATAAAGAGATCTCTTAAATCTGAGACTTTTAAGTTCCGCATCCTGAACGCCATAGTAAACGCTTCCCAATGATAAAAAGGCACGCTCTGATTCGATAACCAAAGCTTCTAATTCGGATGGCTCTATAGAAAATGTACTATCGACTCCTCCATCTGCACGGCTGAGCGTAAAATGCTTTTCTATTACACGTGCCCCTAAACTCACTGAAGCTATGGCTGCACCTATTCCCATTGTATGATCAGATAAACCAATATGACAATTGAACATTTCCCTCATATGCGGAATGGTCAATAGGTTAGTATTTTCAGGAGTTGCCGGATAAGTGCTGGTACATTTTAATAATATAAGATCCTTGCAACCATTTTTCCTGAGTATTTTAACCGCATCATCCAGGTCAGCTAAAGTTGCTAGTCCGGTAGACATAATCACAGGTTTCCCGGTAGAAGCAATTTTCTTTAATAATGGCCAATCTGTGTTCTCGAATGAGGCCACTTTATAAGCCGACACATTCATGCTCTCTAAAAAATCAACTGCGGTCTCATCAAAGGGAGTACTGAAAACAACCAGCCCTTTACTTTTTGCACGCTCAAAAATAGGTTTATGCCATTCCCATGGCGTGTGAGCTTCTTTATATAGATCGTATAGATTCCGACCTTTCCATAAAGAATCTTTATCATTAATATCAAATAATCCACCAGACGTATTTATAGTCATGGTATCAGGTGTGTAAGTCTGCAACTTTATTGCATGTGCCCCGCAATTTGCTGCTGCATCAACAATAGCCAAGGCCCTATCAAGAGATTGATTGTGGTTTCCTGACATCTCTGCGATCACAAAGGGCTTCTCTGAATCACCGATGGTAACATGATCAATTTTTATATTATTCATTAAGCTTTTTCTATTTTTAGATAATATTTAATTCCTTTAACTATAAAAAACGCAGGATATCGCTCATTATCACAAACCCTTAGCAGATTAAACTGCTCACTTAAAGGTAAATGAATGCTAAACTCACTGTCTTTTGCTGTACGTCTGGGATAAAATGTCGAATTTCCCAGCTGTTTTACACCCGAAATATGTGGATAATCAGCAATGAATTTGTCAAGTAATTTAAATGTCGATTCGGATTGTAGCGCCCGAATTTCATTAATTAATTCATGTCCTTCCAACCTAATATATTCTACTCCATAAATTAAACCGGAGTCAACTCTTTCTTCAGCTTCAAATAATGTAACCGGTATTTCAGATTTGCCTTCAAGAATTTGCCATGTTAAAGGAGACCAACCTTTTCCTTCAGGCAGCAAGCTCTCATGAACAACCAGATTATATTTGTTCAAATGTAGCCCTTTAAATAACTTTTCACAAGACAAAAGCACCAGGACGTCTCCTTCAGAAACTTCCTCATGCGTCTGACAAAACATGCATTCCAAACCCTGATTTCTCTTAATGTCTACATAGGATATTATATAGGGAATGATCCATGAATTATTGTTGTCGCATAAAATCTGTAATTTCATAGATGGCTAAATATTTTGATAATATTATTAGCCGAGTTCAAAGGTTCCGACAGCTTATGAGGCATCCCTGAAAGTGCCGTTTTGAATCTTTTAAGATCCAAAGTTGAAAAATCACCCAGGCCACAAGCCAAATTTCTTTCTATGAATCCATTATAAATCAAATTCTGGTTTCTTGTGTAGTAACCAGCATAGCTATACAAACCTCTTGCGTAGCATTCCAAAAGTACCGTGCTGGCTGAAACGAAAGCGTGCGTAGACTCTTCTAATAATGCTACGAGCTCCATAGCATTTAAATCAGAATATAAATTCAAAGGACTTGCTGATCTGTAAGTTCTAAGCTTTTCAATAAGCCCTTGCGGATAATTAGAGCTGTATACCAGATTAATTGAATCAAAACCTCCATTTAGATTTATCAGATCCAATAACATCAATGAATGTTCAAAATAATCTGATCCGCCCATGCAGACATAGGCTACTCTGCCAACCTTCTCTCCGTCTTTGAACGGACTTAGAAAAGGCATTCTTAACATCGCATAATCAAGGCCCGTGTAAAACTTTGTTATAGAATTGTCTCTGTAAACTGCACCTGGTGCATGATTGATAACTGCATCTGCTATAAACCGGTCACCACCCAAATCATCGATATATACCAATTTGTTGCCCAATTGCTTAATACTTTTCTGATATTCTATTCCGAAATGGTATCCGTCCAGCACCACTATTTCATTTCCTGATAACTTCATATCAAGTGCAATTTCAAAACCATTTTGCTTATCAGGAATTTCCAAATCATAATCAGAAACAATTTCATGATGAATCTTTCGGTCTTTTAGATGCCTGGTTATAGATTCTGGTAGTGACTGTGATATGAAAACAATGCTGCGGGTTACTGAGTCGAACATTTCCATTAAGGCAAGCATTCGATATACATGGCCGAAACCAATTTTTGAGTTGCCATCTGCCCTAAAGATTATAGTTCGATCAATGATGCATTCTAATATTGATTCCTGCATTTTTGATTTGTGACCTTGTTTGCATAAAGTTTTGATCCCTGTGAGCAAAAAAACTACCTGCGGCAACTGCATCTGCCCTGCCCTTTAAAAATCCATCAGCAAAATGTTGTGCAAGTCCGCATCCTCCGCTTGCAATTACCGGGATAGAAGAATTCTCTGAGATAGATTTTATAATCTCAAGGTCAAGGCCCTCCCGCATTCCGTCAAAACTTATATTACATAAAAGCAATTCTCCTGCACCCAGCTTCTCTGCCTTTAATGCCCAATCCAAAGGATGATAAGATGTCTTTTCCTGACCTCCGTTAATATAAACCCAATATTCCCCTTGTTCATCTTTTTTGAAGTCAATACTCACCACAACACATTGTGCACCATACTTCTCAGAAGTCTCAGTAATTAACTCAGGCCGTATAACTGCCGAAGTGTTGATCGATATTTTATCAGCACCATTGCTGAGAAGCTCCCTGAAATCATCCGAAGTTTTAATGCCTCCGCCAACAGTTATCGGCATAAAAATTTCTTCCGATACTTTGTTAATTATGCCTGAGAGTTTTTTGATGTCCTTGTTATGTCTATCAATATTAATAAATATTAGTTCATCAGCAGCTTGTGCCTGAAAAATCTTAGCCTGCGAAACAGGATCTCCTATTTCAATAACTTCATTAAATTGTTTCGTTACAACCAGCACCATTTTATTGGGGTTATAACTGGCGGTTCTTAACTGGAGCTTGGGAATTAATCTTTTCTTTGACATTAAGGCTTCCAGTCTATAAAATTTTCAAGAATCTTCAATCCAAATTCCTGGCTCTTTTCAGGATGGAACTGTGTTGCAAAAATATTGTTCTTTAAAACCGAAGCAGTTACATCGTAAGTATAATCATAAACTGCTACCACGTCTTTAGGATCATTTGCTTTCATATAATAAGAATGTACAAGGTAAAAATCCGGCTCATCTGGTAAGCCCTTGAATAAAGGGACATCCTTATTATATTTTATCGTGTTCCAGCCAATGTTGGGTACACGAAGGATAGGATCAGAAGGTGCCAGCCTTACTATATCTGCATCAAACCAGCCAAGCCCGATAAACTCTCCGCCCTCAAAACTTCGCTTTCCCATGACCTGCATTCCTAAGCAAATACCCAAAGTGGGTTTTGCATTTTTTATAACTTCATCATTTAATGCTTCAAAGAAACCTGTTTGGTTAATTTTATCAATACAATCCTTAAAAGCACCAACTCCGGGGATTACTATACGATCTACACCAGCAAGATCCTCGGGATGCTTGCATATTGTGACGGCCGCACCAAGGTAATCAAAGGCATTGTAAACAGATAAGAGATTACCCATCCCATAGTCAACAATTCCTATCATTTATTGCGATCTTTTCCAGTTCTCAAGCTGCTTTTCTGCATCTTCCCTCTTCATTTTACCTTCCCTGGTCCATTCATTAAAATCGGGCAGTTTAGTTCCAGCCTCTTGTTCAAAAACATTTAATTTCCAAGGAGATACCGTATGACTTTTTGATATTTCAAAAAACTCATCTTCGGTTAAACCTACCATCTCAAGAAAAATTTCAAGGCTGGCCGGCTTTTTTCCTTCATACTTGGTCAGCATATCCATACCTTCCTCCCTTGTCAACCTGTCATGCCGAATATCAATTGAAGCAAGATGTGTAGGACGTGTGTATCCTCTTTTGATATATTTAATATAATCTCTGACACCTTGCATATGGCATTCTATCTTCTCATAATTATACTGCTCAGGAACATTTTCCACAAGATCTCCCTGCCAGCCCAACTCATCCATAATAATACGTGATTGTGTTTTAACATCCCAGGGTATGTATGACCCCAGGCAAACACTTCGGTAATTCAATTGCCTCAGTTCCTTTAAAGGTGGATAGGTATATGGTTTAAAATCTCTTTCATCCATATCTCCACCCAACCTTACAGCCATATCTAAAGCTGTAATACCAAGGTTTACAAAACGGTTAAATCTCTTTTCATCCACCTCTTCAGGCTGATCATAACTATAATAAGATGTGTATTCTGCTGAAGGCTCTCCCCAAAATATCAGAGGAACTTTAAACTTTAATGCAATGTGCATTGGATAGGAAAAAATTCCTGTATGACAATGCCAGCAAAAGTCGCCCTTCTCAAGGAAGCTTTGCAGCATTAGCTTCTGTACAACTTTCCAATTAGGGGTAAAAGATATAAAATCAGCACCCAAATTTCGAAGTACCTTAGTGGTGTTGTCATTTAAGTTTGGCCTAAGGAATCCATGATCAAAACGTACTACCAACGGTTTGACTTTAAATTCCTTCATCAGGTAGTAAAGTGTCCAGACACTGTCTTTGCCTCCACTGAAAGGAACAATACAATCATAATCATAAAGTCCTCTATGACTTTCTATAAGCTCCGATAAATCTCTTTTTCTACTTTCCCAATCTATCTTACCCTCTTTAAATTCGACTTGCCTGCAGATACTGCAAACACCTGTTTCATCAAAAGTAATACTCTCATGTGTTTCAGGCAATAAACACTTAGTGCATCTTTTCAGTCTGCTCATGCTATTTAAAACTATATGTTAAATTCAATCTATTTCGAACAAAAATAACCAAATCCGGGTAATATCTCTGAAATAAGAGTTTTCCTGAATTGTGGTTTTACGTACTAACCTTTAATTTAATCTCTTAAATCCCGAATGACAAACAGGACCTTCCAAAAGACCCTGAACATCGATTAGACCATTTTCACATTTTGCAATAACCTTGTAAACTTCATCCAAAGCGGTAAAATAAGATTCAAATTTATCATCCGTATGAGCTGTACATGAATAAAAGCTTGTGCTCGCCAAAAAACCTCTTTTTAGCATCTCCTGAGTAATCAGAGTTTTATATTCCATGGCGTTTTTACTGTTGAAACTGTAGGTACTTAATGCCGGTATACCCGACACAGTAATAGAAAGATTATGCTGAGAAGCAAGATTTTGCCATTGGCGCTGCATTTGTTTGCCTTTGTCTGTAATAATTTCCCACGATTTAATCCGCTCCATCACTTTCAAAGTGGCAAGAGCAGCGGTAGGACCTATTCTTTCAGTCCAAAAAGTGCTGCTGATGAAAGTTGTTTGTGCAGCCTCCATAACAGATTTTCTACCTACAATTGCCGTTAAGGCATAACCATTACCAATAGTTTTACCATACATGGCAATATCAGGTTCAACATTATACTTTTTATGGATGCCTCCAAAAGTTTCTCTAAAACCCGAGGTACATTCGTCAAAAACCAATACAATACCTTTCTTTGTGGCAAGGTCTCTTACTTTCTGTAAAAAGTTATCTTCAGGGCCAAAATTTCTCACAACTTCCATTTTAATCACGCCGATTTCGTTTTTCTCAACAATAGAAAGCAGCTCACCAAAATTATTATAATGAAATGGAAAGACTGTGTCTTTCAAGTTTCTTGGAACCCCTTTAGGGCTTAGTCCGGGTAACAAATGTCCAGAAAGTTCATCCCTGTCGTTATGGTTTGCTGATAGATACCAGTCGTGCCATCCATGATAACCACAAATCGCCACTTTATCCCTCCCTGAGGCTGCCCGTGCAATCCGGATCGCTATCGAGTTAGCTTCACCACCACTTCTCGCAAAGCGTACCATATCTGCCCATGGATTTATTTCAACCAATTTTTCCGCCAAATAAACTTCTTCAGGACAATTAAGTGTGCTCATGTTCCCTTTTTTCACAGTTTCAAGAACAGCTGCATCTACCTCATCATTTCCGTATCCCAAGGTATTAGTTCCTATTCCCATTATACACATATCGATCAACTCATTACCATCAAGATCCCACACACTACATCCCTTAGTTTTAGAAAAATATGAAGGCCATTGCTCTGGCAAAAACATCTCGGGCCTTTTTGATAGAAGCATTGTTCCTCCCGGAATCAAAGCTTTTGCTTTTTTGTATAATTCTTGTCCGCTACCCATTTAAATTATCGTCTTTTAAGGATTTTAGCATTCCTTCGTTTCTTATAATATTACTGTTAATTTTATTGTACTGATTTGAGATTATATGCCTGGTATATGTTAACCAGGATTC
>NZ_DASWXT010000115.1:0-3401 GCF_036405355.1 Daejeonella sp. | reverse complement strand
TACTTTGCCGGCTGATCTGCTGGTGGACATCCCCGCAACAGGTCATAGGTTCGATCTGAACATCGCTTCCTCCATAGGAATAGAAAGAAACTTAGGTTCGGGGAGCAGCTTAGTATTTGGTTTAAGGAAGAGTTTTGGACTGAAACCAATAGGAGCAGGGATTTTACAAGTTCAGATGAATGACAAAATGTATAAGGGGACATTCAATACACGTCCTGGTTTTTTCGGCCTGGATCTGATTTATAAATATAATTTTTCAAAAAATATTGACGGACCGGATAAAATCCAGGTTTCGCCCTTAGACGGAAAACACCGGATGGTCGTTTTTGCCGAATTAGCTGGAAATGGCTTGACATTGACCGCGAACTACGATATGCGCCTCAAGAGAAACAGAAATGATGGTTTTGGTATCAGGGCGGGAGCAGGCATGCTGCCGGATAAATATTTCGACGATTATATAATGGTACCTCTGGGGATCAACTATATTGTTGGCCAAAGAAAGCACGGTTTTGAAAGCGGCCTGGGAATTACTCTTCTGTATAATGTTTCGGGTAACGAGAATTACTTCATTGATTTGGATGCGGATGAAGCTCATCCCAAATTAACGTCAGCAGAAATGCTAACTGTAGGGTATCGTTATCAGGCCACGCGGGGCTTGGTGCTTAGAGCAACCAATTCGTTTATGTATATCGGAAAGGGCTATTTTTATCCTCCCTTCTGGCCTGGCATATCGGTCGGGTATAGTCTTAATAAAAAAATCCTTCTGCCCCCACCGAAGGAAAAGAAACAAAAGGAGCTTGTGGCTAAGGCACCGCCCGGAAAATATCGGAAAGCGATTTTTGTTGAGGGAGGGGGCAATGGCCGCGGCCTCTCCGGGAATTTTGATATGCGTTTAAGGCCCGGAAGAAATGACGGACCGGGTTTCGGGATAGGAGTGGGTTACACGGGTACATCCTACGAGAACAATGAGCCTGGTACCCATTTGTCAGTTCCGCTTTCTTATAATTATATCTTTCGGAATGAACGTAGCGGCATTGAAACAGGCTTAGGCCTTACCCCTTCGTTTATAGTAAATAAATCTACTCAGGGACCCGACCTGGATGTTGCTGCCATTTTTAATCTTGGTTACCGCCTGCAACCGCTCAGAGAGGGCTTACTCTTACGTGCGATGTGGACACCAACTTACCTTGACCGGCGCTTGAGATCGTGGGCGGGCTTATCTCTTGGTTATAGTTTCCGATAGAAAAAAGATATTATAGCCCTATTACTTGCAGATCAAGACCAGTTTATTTACTGAACTAAATCGGTCGATCATTGATTTTTTGGGACCTAATTTTACGGGTTTCTTTATAATAAATTTAAAGCTCTTTAGTTTCTCTTTTTTTTCGAAATGACTTTCATTTCTCTATAAAAGGGATTGTTGGTAATATTTTAAGGTATCCGGACGATCGGGAGATGAGGATCAGACTTACATTATGGTAATATTTTTTATATTTAGGTTATATACGATCGTCTGGGCAAATGAAGAATCTGTTCAAGTACCTGTGGTCAATTCTGATAATAACAGTGATGCTTGTTTTATCAGGATGTAAAAAAGAGTCTGGAGAAACTGCCTACTATATCCGTTTTAGAGTTGATGGTATTCTCAAAGAATATAAATACACTTACATTTCAAATTTCGCAACAAAACAAAGTGGCGAGCTGATAGCATTTATAGGAACTGCAAGCTTATCCGAGGACGTACATTCTGAAATGATGCAGATTATGGTCAATGCTCCCAGGTCAAAAGGTATTGATACATATACCAACATTGGTCCGGTAGGCACAAAACCTTTTGCCAGCCTCAATTGGCAAGGTTCTCCAAACACGAACTCATATTTTACCGCGAATACCACGAATAATGTACAGCTTGTTACTATAAGTTTTACGCAGGTTACCTCTGAATACATTAAGGGTACGTTTCATGGTACACTTGTAAATTCCAATATACAATCGGTGAGCGAACCACCGACAAGATCTATTTCTGAGGGTAAATTTTTCCTGAAATTATCGCAATAGCTTTCAGAAGTTACCAGTATGGCTGTGTATTCAGTTAACTATAGGTTTTAGAAAATTAGACTTGGTGACCCCTCTTTTTTTACGAAATGGCTTTTTCATATAAGAAGGATGGTCTGTAATATTTTAGGATTCACCGACGATCGGGAAATGAGGATCAGACTTACATAAAAACACTTACATTTCAAATTTCGCAACAAAACAAAGTGGTGAGCTGAAAGCATTCATAGGAAATGCAAGATTATTCGAGGACCTACCCGAAGAGGTTCAATTTCAGTATTTTTTTGAGTATATTCCATTAGGAATTACCATTTCCTCAACTACTTCATCAGCTTTGGTCATTTCAACTGTTTCTCCTCTAATCTTGAATTTAAAGTGTTGACTTACAGTGTTCTGATATACAACAATTATAGGCACACTCATATGCACATGGTCAAACGCTTCAGCTTGTTCCGGAGTTAAATAAATATTGCTTCCATCCAAAGTGTAGCTGCCTCTGTAGATTAAATATCCGGAATTTGATGGAAGGTAGTCGTGCACTGCTTCAAATCTCCCATCCCTAAAGGTTAATGTAAGGTCAGTTGTTGTTGATTCCCAGCTGCCATGCAGATTGGGATTACCAGCACTCTCTTTGTCGCATGAACTGAAAACTAAAAGAATAAGGAAAACAGATGCGGATCTCTTCATTTATAAGATTTTAATTGTCCGCAATCTATCAATAGATTTGCGTGTTTAAAGGCCTGGAAGCAGATTTGACAATTTGATAATCTTATATTAATCTATACATGTATATTCTGCGGCCTGAATTTCCCGACCCGAGTTACGTTTGAATCCTAAAATCCTATAATCCTACCAATCCTAGCTCAGACAGTTTTTCTAATTCATTGACTGAACTACCCGACTTACGAAATCACCTTACCGAGCGGAAAGTAGATTTCGTCACCCGATAGCTATCGGGTCGTTCAATCAAGATGTGATTGACGAATTTATCTTGCAAAATACCCAGGTAAATTCGTAAGTCTAATTCCCCGACTTACCTTTAATCCTACCAATCCCTTAATCTTAAAATCCTTTAATCCTACTAATCCTAGCTCAGACAGTTTATCTAATTCATTGTCTGAACTACCCTTATTACTTTTTAATCCTAAAATCCTTTAATCCAACCCAATCCTAATCCAATTAGCCTCTTTCATTCATAGCCTCATCCTCAACGATCAATTCCACATGCTTCACAGTAAAATAATAAAGAAAGAATGCGCCTAATCCTAAGCAGCAACCAATTACAAGCAGGACATTAATCGATTCTTTCTCAGTACCTGTTGCCGTTCCTGAAATCGAGTCCCAGG
>NZ_DASWXT010000114.1:0-7880 GCF_036405355.1 Daejeonella sp. | reverse complement strand
AACTTCCCAATAACCACATTTATCGGTCTGATTAACATAAGCTCCGGGACCTCCCCAATCGAAGCGGGATAACTGCACATTCTTTTGAAATAGAGTTCCTAAATAAATCCGCTGAGGCCAGTCCGGACCACGATCCTTAATTGCCTGATCAAACCAGTTCTCATACTTTGTCAGCATACTTTTAACTATCTCAGGATGTTGTCTGGCAATATTATTGATTTCACTGGAATCTTTTTCTATGTCATATAACTCAAGATTCGCGATCATTTTCTTTACATCTGCCTCAGTAGGACGGCTGATATCACCATAAGGATCATCAGTTGGAGAAATTAGTTTATATCGCTGTCCGCGAACCGTAAAATGGAAGTATTTGAATGGCTCAGAACCAGCATGTCCCTGAATGAAAATTTCACGTTCAGGAAGTGCTTTTACCTTCCCAATTAATAAGGGCATCAGAGATACTCCGTCAAGTTTCAGACCTTTAGGTACTGGAATATTACACGCTTCCAGTAGTGTTGGCATTACATCTATATGAGCAGCAAGATTGGTGAATTTTATGCCCTGCGGAATTCTAGCTGGCCATTTAATAAAGAATGGAGCACGAATACCATTATCATAGACACTTGTTTTAGTTCCTCTAAGATTCATGTTATACCGATCGGGATAGAGATCATTTTTAGTCCTTTTGGTCCTTGGACCATTATCAGACATAAAGATAACAATGGTGTTATCCTCAATTCCAAGCTCTTTAAGTTTAGCCAGTAAGCGGCCAATATTTGCATCAACATTGGCAACCATACCATAAGTACGGGCATTCAATTCATGAAGACCCATTTTGCGAAATGGATCGGCCCATTTATCGCTAACAGTTAGAGGAAAATGCGGGAGGTTAGTGGCATAAAAAGCAAAGAAAGGTTTGTCCCTGTTCTTATCTATAAAACTGAGGGTTGCATCAGCAAAAATATCATCGCAATAGCCCTCAAATACTTTCTTCACATTATTATGTTCGAGAATTGGATTGAAATAGGAATTTCCAGGAGGATCAGAGGCCTGGCCTATTCCTCCACCCTTGTGAATAAGGGTTTCCTGAAATCCTTTGTCTGATGGTCTCATAGGATAACTGTCACCCAGATGCCATTTGCCAAAAATTCCGGTACTATATCCTGCCTCAGACAGCAACCTTGCAATCGTAACTTCAGAGGATTTCATCAAATGAGATGTCTCGGTTACTCCCACCACTCCTGTCCTGTAATTATCACGTCCTGTGAGCATACTTGCACGCGTTGGTGAGCAATTGAAATTGACAATAAATTGTTTGAATTCAGCGCCTTGCTTAGCAATAGCATCCATATTCGGGGTTTTAAGGACATCATTATTGTGTAAGCCAATGTCCCCGACACCCTGATCATCAGTCATGATCAACAAAATATTTGGTCTTTTCTGGGCATAAGTGTTCTGAGCTTCAAAGCTTAGATTCAGAAATACAAAAAGACAGATTAGCTTTAAACAGGACATATGAAACCCAATAATTTAAAATAGAAATAACATTTATAACAAAATGAATATCAATTAGTTAAACTGACAGATATCCTATCAAATGCAATTATTGTAAATGTGGTTTTGAAGAAATTGCATTCAGATCATAAACAACCCGCCCCCCTTTTATTGTCAACTGACATTCGAATCTGCGCTTACCTTCCTGCCTGTTTCCAACAATATCCTTGAAGCCAAAATCTCCCTCACGCATACTGATTACTGTAATGTCAGCAACAGCACCCTTAGATAGATTTCCAAGCTCAGGTCTCTTTATGGTAAGAGCAGGTGTCCATGTTGCTGCTTTTATAATAGATGGAATATCCATTCTCAACGCTAAAAAAACAGAAAAAACATTCATTTGATCTTTCATAGCGCCATTAATACTGGATGCATGCAGATCTGTGCCCAGAGTATTGGGATAAAACCCTTGTTTCATCGCCGGAATAGCTGTTCTATAATCAAAACTACCACTACCAAAGCCGATATCAAAAATTAATCCGTTCTGCTGAGCTTTACGCACGAATGGTTTGACTAATTTAGTTTCAGTATCAATAATGGGCTCTCTTACTCCGGGAACATAGCAGAAAGAATGTGTGTAGATATCGCCGGGGCGGAGATACTTAAAAAAGAGTTCTTCCAAAGATTGATTTCCACTGCCAAAATCAACCATAACAGGCATATCAGCAATTTTACCAGCCTTAGTGAGCCGCTCAACCGGAGTCCAGTCGGCCTTACCAAAATGGGCAAGCTTAAAACCTACCACATATTCCTTGTTTTCTAATGCTGCAGCAGCGGTCTTTTCAGAATCCATATCACCTATGTTCTGTTCATATTCTCCACCACGCATTCCTTCGCCAACAATATTGAGCATTGAAAGTACCCGAGTAGCTGAGATGTCGATAATATTCTTCTTAAAGGTCTGAAAGGATTTCCATCCTGCACCACCGGCATCAACTACAGTAGTTACACCAGTTCTGAATGTATAACTATCAGGAATTACAGCAACCGAACCATTACTCAGATAGTCACTTTTTGAATGGCCGTAAAAAACATGGGTATGGATATCAATAAGACCGGGACTAACGTACATTCCCTTAGCATTTACTACCTGAAGGGCTAAGGCTGTGTCAATATTTTTGGCTACGAGTGCAATTTTAGGTTCAGCAACAGGCTGACCTTTAATTGATGGAGGAGCAATTTCAGTTGCAATATCCATCACCTCATTAATGTTATTTTTAGGGTCAATCACATGACCGCCTTTAATAACAATACCATAAATTCTCTTTTTGGAGACTACACCTTGAGAATAAGCATCGAATCCTGGAACAGAGAGAGCCAAAAAACAAAGAAAAAACAGTCTTGACATAATAAAAATTAGGAATCTAAATACCCTGGATTATTACTTTGCAATGGGGGATGCAATTGCATTGAGATCATACATAATCTTGCCACCCTTAATTGTCATTTCACACTCCAGTTTTTGAGTTCCTTCCTGCCTGTTCATTGCAATATCCCTGAATCCAAACTTACCCTGACGGAGGCTCAGAACAACAATATCTGCTATAGCTCCCTCCGAAAGATGACCTAATTCTGTGCGTTTGATTGCCTGAGCAGGCCTCCAGGTACTACGTTCAATTACAGATTGCAGATTCATACCCATTGCAAGGTGTATTGACAAGACATTCAACTGATCCTTCATAGAACCATTCATACTCCCAGTATGGAGGTCGGTACCCATCAGATCAGGCAAAAAGCCAGCTTTAATTGCCGGAATAGCCTGATTGAAGTTGAAACTTCCGCCACCAAAACCAACGTCAAAAATAATTCCTCTCTTTTGAGCAGGGATAACAAAAGGCCTTAATTGTCTGGTCTGAAGATCGACTATAGGATCCCTTCTTTCCAGTTCGGTGAACACGTGAGTATATATATCCCCCGGTCTCAGGTATTTAAAAAAGAGATCTTCAATTGGCAGTTTCCCCCCTCCAAAATCAATAATTACCGGCATATTAGCTAATTTACCAGCGGCAACTATGCGTTCAACAGGCGTCCAATCCGGGTTAGTAAAATGTGCAAGCTTAAATCCAACTACATGTTCTTTATTATCTAAAGCAGCTTTTGCGGCAAGATTGACATCCATATCACTAACATCCTGCTCGTAATCACCACCTCTCATACCCTCTCCTACAATATTCAGGAATGCTAAAATTCTGGTTTGAGATTTATCAATGATATTCTTTTTAAAGGTGTCAAATGATTTATATCCCGGACCTCCACAGTCTACCATAGTGGTTACACCTGAACGAAAGCTAAATCCATCTGCTGTTACACCCACATCACCATTACTTAAATAACTGTTTGGCTGGGTACCCCAGAAAACGTGTGCATGGACATCGATAAGACCGGGAGTAACATACATCCCTTTCGCATTTACGACCTGTTCAGCTTGAGCAGCATCGATATTCTGTGCTACTTTAGCAATCTTACCGTCTTTAATGGCGACATCCATCAGGGCATTAATATTGTTCTTTGCGTCAATCACTCTGCCACCCTTGATTAGGGTATTATATAGTTTACTCTGAGCATTTGTAAATGTTGCCAGGAAAAGCAGAACCACAACTAAAATTGGGAATTTCTTCATTGCATTATTTCTAAAATCTTTAAATAAAAATCAATAAACTGATTTTTTAGCCTATTATTTATTTGCTTTGCGCCGAAGTACTGGCTATGGCATTCAGATCGTAAACAATTCTTCCGTTACGAATAGTCATTTCACACTCAAACCGTTGTTTACCTTCATTTCTGTTGCCAGCGATATCTCTAAAAGCGAAATTTCCGTTACGTACTGTTAAGATTGCTACATCCGCCCCGGATCCAACGGAAAGGTTGCCGAGTTCTGGTCTCTTAATAGCTTGTGCAGGCGCCCAGGTACTACGGGAAATCACCCCCTGAATATCCATTCCCATGGAAAGGAAAATCGAGAGTACATTCAGTTGATCTTTCATTGCACCATTCATACTCCCGGTATGAAGGTCTGTCCCCATCGTATTGGGCAAAAACCCAGCCTTAATTGAAGGAATAGCCTGATTGAAGTTGAAACTTCCTCCACCAAAACCGACGTCAAAAATAATCCCTCTTTTTTGGGCAGGAATTAAAAATGGCTTTAGCTGACGGGTTTTTAGATCTACAACAGGATCTCTTTGAACCAACTCAGTATAAACATGAGTGTAAATATCTCCAGGACGAAGATATTGAGTAAACAATTTTTCGATAGACAAAGGAGCATGCGTATTATCACCACCAAAATCAATAATTACCGGCATATCTGCCAGTTTACCTGCCTCAACTACACGTTCTACCGGAACCCAGCTTGCAGCAGCAAAGTGAGCAAGTTTGAATCCAACCACAATATCTTTATTTGCTAAAGCTTTATCAGCGGCCTTCTTAGCATCCATATCATTAATATCCTGTTCATAAGGATTGCCTCTCATACCATCACCGACGATATTCAGAAAGGATAAAACTCTTGTTCTTGAACGGTCTATGATATTTTTCTTAAATCTGTCAAATGATTGCCAGCCTGCGCCTCCACAATCAACAACCGTTGTTACACCCGACCTGAATGTGTAAGGATCGGGTGCAAGGGCAGAAAATCCACCACTTAATCCCCGATCATCTGTGCCTGCAAAAACATGGGCATGCAGGTCAATCAAACCGGGTGTAACGTACATCCCCTTTGCATCCACAATCTGTGCTGCAAGTGAAGGATCAATATTTTTAGCAACTGCGGCTATTTTTCCGTTTTGGATAGCCACGTCCATCAATTCGTTTATATTATTCTTTGCATCAATTACATGCCCCCCTTTGATCAGGATGCTGTAAGTTTTTGTTTGTGCCTGAGCAAATACAGCAAACATAATAAAGCCGGAAAGAAGCAGAAAGGATATTCTTTTCATAATTTGTATTGTGTATTGGTAAATTTTGGTTAGAGGTATTAGGGAATAGGTTTTAGGGAATAGAGATTACAATGAGCAATTCTTAAATCTGATTGCTCAATACTAATACCTAACGCCTAATCCCTAACCCCTCAAGCCCATTTAACTCATCGCCGCTTTGGCAAGCTCCTGCTGAACCCGTTTAGCAACAAGTTTATCTTCTCCATTCTTCAGCATAAATACTGTAATATTGATAGCATCCTGACTGGTCATCACTTCAACTGACGGGCTTCCATCCTGAAGATTTTTCAATAATTGCCTTGGTGTGATCTTTACTTTATTCTGATCCCAGGATATTTTAATTGCAGGAGTGTGATTTGCTACAGGAGGAACAAAAACATCAGCACTAACTCCGTCGACTTTTTTTGCAGCATTTACAATTACCGCAACCCGATCTTCCCACATTTTCCACTCTGCTACATGATCTGTATTAATGTATTTGTCGAGAGCAACATACATTCCCAGTATTTCTTCTTTGTTTACCTTCATACCACGACCGATATTGCCGCCATTAGGTGGTGCATTAAGGCGTGCAGCAGCAATCAGATCCTTCTTACCCATCAAAATTCCTGCGCTCTGAGGGCCGCATATAGCTTTACCTCCAGAAACACAAACCAGATCAAAACCCAGATCATTGTACTTCCAAAGATTTTCAACAGGAGGTACATCTGCAGCCATGTCAATCATGGTAGGAATATTGTGCTTTTTACCGATGGCAACAAATTCTTCATGTTTAATCTTACCCATAGGACCACTGGAATTCAGGAACCACATCATAGCCGTTTTACCGGTGATGGCTCTTTCCATTTCTTCGGCAGTTTCAACCTCAACTACCTTGATACCTGTATTGGTCAAAGCGTGAACATAACCAACATTATGAGTTTTCTGAACGATAACTTCAGAACGGTCGAACGTTGAAAGATCAGGCAATAAAGACACTTTCTTTCTATCCATTCTGGTTAAGATACCGGCAGTTCCCAAAACAAGGGCCGACCAGCAGCCTGCAGTAACCATAGCCGATTCAGCATGACACATTGCAGCAATTTTCTCCCCAACTTTATCCTGAACCTCGTTAATCATCACGAAGTGTTTAGAAGCAGATTCAATGGTATCAATAACTTCATGATGCATCAATGAGGCAGTCATGGTCGTATAAGTACCAGCAGCATTAATAAAGGTTCGTAAACCCAGTTCTTTAATCACATCACGTTTGGCAGCAGCTGCAGCCGGAGCGGCCAAAGATTGCAGCGGAACACCTGTGCCAACAGCAGCTCCTGCAATCGGGGCTACAGACAGGTATTTAATAAGTTCTCTACGTTTCATAGTATTGTTTTTGTTTTTATTGATTTATTCTTAAACAATAAAAGGAGACCTTTCGATCTCCTTTTATTGATCATATAGCTAATATACAAAATGAACACTTCTTTTCATATTGCTTCAGCTTTATAACGTATTAGTTACTTTGACCGGTACCAGGACCAACATCCCACCACATTCTGCCTTGAAGAAGGTCAACAGTCTCCTCAGAATAATTCTGACGCTTGATTGCTTCAAAATAATTATCAGGGTTTACATTGCGCTCTTCAACTGGCAAAGAGAATCTTCTCCACATTTTACCAGCGGTAACATTTCCAGGATATGATACTTTCTGTCCGGAACCATTATCCCAATTCGCATAATTAAATACAGGATATTTGGTACGTCTCCAGTTTGAATAAACTTCATAATCATTTCCAAGCAATGATACCCATTTCTGAGTTGAAATTGCCTCCAGTTGCTGAGCGAATGTACCTGCTACAGGATATGGGTTTGCTACAAGATAAGCATCAACCTGAGCACTAGAAATCACACCGGAATGAGGAGCAACAGTTGGCCATAATGCCCATTGTGCCATTGCCGCACGAACACCATTCTCATAAGCAGCCTGAGCAGTTGATCCAACACTCCATCCTCTTGCAGCAGCTTCAGCAATAATTAAATAAGCTTCAGCAGGGCCCATCGTAATGATAGGAGAACCTCTGTCAAGGTAAAGCAGAGATGGTTCAGAGTAGGTATCAAAATCAGTAGGCCGGGTATTGATACTTCCATTAACCATTCCACGCTGAGCGGCAGGAGTATTATTTGGAGTATATGAACCACCCGATGGTACCCAAACAACAGAGATAACAGGTAAACGTGGATCTGAAGTGTTTTTCAGATGATCGATAAATTTACCAGCCCACTTGCTACCTTCAACAGTATCACCACCAGGACTTGTAAAATCACCTACAATGTAAGTATTTACCCTAGGGTTAAATTGACCCTGAACGTTAGCATACTTGATGTAAGCGATATCTCCAAAAGCAGTCATCA
>NZ_DASWXT010000113.1:0-8748 GCF_036405355.1 Daejeonella sp. | reverse complement strand
AGGACATTCATGCATTTTAAAGCAGAGAACATAACCGTTAATGCGGTGATATCTTCTGTAACTTCTGCCCAGGCTAGCCGTGAATAATCATCAATTAAGCATACCAAATACAGTTTTCTGCTTTGGCCCCTAATGATACTTTTACTTAAATGATGACAGTCAATGTGTCCTAACTGGCCCATACGCTCTTTGATAATTTTGCGTTTGTTCTGCTTCATTTTAGGCTTCAGGCGGTTCAGTCCGTTACGCTTGAAGATGTTATATACTCCGGATGCAGAAGGTGTAAATTTATGCAAAGATGGCTTTAGTATGTTAACGATCTCAAGCTTATTGTTGCCTTTGTAACGAAGCTCAATGACTTTGTTCCCGATAAATGGCAGAGGTCTTCGGGTCTTGTATTTAGGGCCACGCTTTTGAGGCAGCAGATCAGAGTCTTTGCCTGATTGCTTGAACCGGTTATAATACTTCAGAAAACTCCTGCGATCTGTATCATGAGCTTTATAAAAGTCATTCGCTTTTACATAAAGCCCGTGTTGTTTGGCTTTAACCAACTCATATTCCTTAATCAGGAAACGGTACTTGTCCAAGTAATTCCTAGCAAGTGTTAGATCAGTTGTATTGATTCGCATAACATATTAGATTTAGTGATTAAATCTAAATTCTGTCCTCGAAATATCTAACTTCTACAGAAATGACGGGTGATGGATTGTCTGTCATTGCGAGGAGGCACGAAGAGAAATCTCATGCTGAGAGGCAGAAGCCATGTTCAACAGATTTCTCCTCGCGTTGATAAGCGGAGTGGTTATTTCAATTCCTTTCGCTCGTCGAAATGACGGAGAATTCCTACAAATCCCTCGCATTAAACGTATCCCCCTGCTTCATATCCCCGCTTTCATAGCCTTTTTTGAACCATTTCATTCGCTGCTCTGAGGTGCCATGGGTAAAAGAATCAGGAACCACCCTTCCCTGCGATTGTTGTTGCAGGCGGTCGTCACCAATTGCGCTGGCTGCTGTAAGAGCTTCTTCGATATCACCGGGCTCCAGTACACTTTCACCATTTTGCTGCAGCTTTGCAATGTAATTGGCATAAATACCGGCATAAAAATCAGCCTGCAATTCCAGTTTTACTGATAATTGGTTATACTCAGCTTCACTCAGGCTGCTACGTAATCGTTGAACGTTTTCTGAAACGCCCAGAAGGTTCTGAACATGATGCCCTACTTCATGGGCAATGACATAGGCCATCGGGAAATCGCCGCCTGCTCCAAACCTGTTCTTCAGTTCAGCCTGGAAGCTAAGGTCAAGGTAGATCTGACGGTCTGACGGGCAGTAAAACGGTCCGGTAGCAGAGCTTGCCGATCCGCAGGCAGAAGCCACAAGATCATCGAACAACACCATGGTTGGCCGTTCGTATTGCTTGCCGTTTTCCCTGAACACTTCAGTCCATAGTTCGTCCGTATCAGCTAAAACCACATCAGCAAATTTGCCGGCATCATCCTGTGGTGAACCGACCTTGCCTTCCTGAACAGGCTGATTCTGAGATACCTGATCTAAAATAGATTGCGGATCGCCGCCAAATAATAAGCCAAGGATAACAAGAATGATTGTCCCGCCGCCAATAGCCATACCACCGCCGCTCATCCCACGTCTGTCATCAATGTTACCGCTTCCGCGTCTTCCTAACCACTTCATATTCTTAATTTATTTCAAGCAATATTATAAAATTATTGGTCAATATATTTTAGCGGATCTATTTTTTGCCGCGCTCAAAGACAAGCCTCCCGCCGGCAAAAGTCTTCATTATTTTTACATCCCTGATGGCTTCAGCTTTGATATCAAACAAATTCTGATCCAGAATTACGAAATCTGCGAGATAGCCCTTTTTTAAGATTCCTTTATTGTTTTCATCAAAGGAGGCGTATGCAGAATTATAGGTATATGCTTTTAGGGCCTGTTCAACACTGATTTTTTGTTCCGGAACCCATCCTCCGGGGTTTTTATCATCCAGCGTGCGACGGGTCACCGCAGCATAGATTCCCACAAGGGGTGTTGGAGGGGCTACAAACCAATCGCTTCCAAAGGCAAGAACTGCCTGATTATCCAGCAGGCTTTTAAAAGCATAGGTTGTTTTGATACGTTCAGGGCCGATTACTTTTTCGGCCCATCTGCCATCATCAATTGCATGATAGGGCTGCATGCTGGCAATGACATTCAGGGTCTTGAAGCGGCTCAAATCTTCAGGAGCAATATGCTGGGCATGTTCAATGCGGAAACGCCGGTCGCGTTTTCCATTTTCCTTTTCAACCCTTTCAAAAATATTCAGTTGTTCTTCGATTGCTTTATCGCCTATGGCATGCACCATGATCTGCAATCCGGCTTTATCGGCTGAGGATATTTGCTCATAGAGTTCTTTTACCGGGGTAACGAGGAAGCCGCTATCAGTCGGCGTATCACTAAAAGGCTTTTTAAATGCTGCGGTATGCGATCCCAAAGATCCGTCAACAAATCCCTTTAAACCTCCAATCTTTAGCCAGGAATCGCCTTTTCCTGATTTTTTAATTTCTTCATTAAGTTTTTTCCAGGTATACAATGGAACTACAGCATAGATTCTTGTATTTAAGATCCCTTTTTTCGCAGCTCTGCGGTAGACTTCCAGATCCTGCCAGCCACCCATGCTTTGTACTGAAGTAACACCATTTTCTGCTACATATTTCATCGCTGCCTGAAGCGCTCTGTCTTTTAACTCATCCGATGGATCGGAAATATGCTGTCCGATGAGCCCCATAGCGTTGTCCTTGAAAATACCTTCGGGCATTCCATTTTTAGCACGGGCTATCGATCCTCCTTCAACATCCGCAGTAGCGTTAGTTATTTTTGCGATTCTCATTGCTGCAGAATTTGCCAGACCCATGTGCCCGTCAAGACGCTGGATGAAAACCGGATGATTGGTGCTCACCGAATCGATCCAGCTGGCTTGAGGAAGTTCAGCCCCCCAATTCGTATGGTCCCAGTCGCCATTTAAAATCCAGGTACCTGCAGGCACCGTTTTGACAAAGGCAGCGATACGATCAATAAATTCCTGTTTTGTTTTTGCATCACGCAGGGAAACCGAGGACAAACCAAAACCCCCATCAATAAAATGAACGTGAGCATCATTGAACCCCGGCACCATCATCTGACCTTCGGCATCGATAAGTTTAGTACCATCAGCCAGCATTTTCCTGACTTCTGCACTGCTGCCGACATGGAGTATTGTTTCGCCTTTAATTGCGATGGCTTCTGCCCAGGGCTGAGCCTCGTCGCCGGTCCAGATGCGGGCATTGACAATAGCCAGACTTGGGCTTTCTTTTGTTTTGCAGGCAGTAAAATTCATGCAAACAATAAGGGCCAGAATTAAAAAATAACAGGTATTTGCCCTTAAAGGGATGAATAAAGATTTGAAATTCATTATTAAGGCTTTGGTTAATTAAATATATGAATTAACCATTTAGGAAAAAGGGGAATCACGCGCTAGGGGTGGGCGCTAGCGATGTACTTGAGGAGTTTATCATGATTGTAATCCAAATTGAATTTTTTCTACTGACCCTGAAGGGGTCAAATGTTTATAGTAATGCCAATATCACGGAAATCCCGACCCTGAAGGGGTCGTATGTATTTGTAAATCCTCACATACGACCCCTTCAGGGTCGATGCCCAGATTCTATGGTTTTCTATAAACATACGACCCCTTTGGGGTCGAAAAACAAAGAATTTAACAAGACATAAATAATTAGAAAAATCAGGAATCACGCGCCACGGGTAGGCGCTAGCAGTAAAATTTAGCTTATGTGATTTTTAAGTCGGGATTAAGACTTACGAATTTACTTAGGCGTCATACTGGTTAAATTCGTCAGTCACAATTTAGGCAGGTGACTGACGAAATCGACTTTCTTTATGCTTAGGTGATTTCGTAAGTCGGGAAATTTAGACTTACGAATTTACCTAGGCGCTATGCTATTAAAATTCGTCAGTCGCCATCTCGGAATGCGACTTACGAAATCTACTTTCTTTTCGCCCAGGTGATTTCGTAAGTCATTACTCCTCCGTAAAAGCAATAATCGCCTTTCTTATCCTTTCAATAGTTTCCTCTTTTCCAAGAAGCACCGCAATATCAAAAACTCCCGGACCAAATTTGCCTCCTACAAGCATAACCCTGAATGGCAGCATCAGCTCACCTGGTTTAATGCCCTTTTCTTCGGCTAAAGCTTTAAAAACAGTTTCCAGATTTACAGCATCCCAGGCTGTTAACCCTTCCCAGGTTTTGATCAGCTCATTGAAATATTCGGTTTTGGCGTCGCTCCATTTAGGTTTTACAGCATTCAGATCATAAAATGCAGGCTGCTCAAAGAAGAATGAGGCCTGATCCCAGAAATCCTGAAGAAAGGTCATGCGCTCTTTGACAGTATCAAGAACTTTATCGAAATATTCATTATCCTCAGTTTGGATGTCTTTTGCTTTCAAAATCTCAAGTACCTGATACCTGATGCCTGATACCTCAGACCTCTTGATATACTCATGATTAAACCACTTCGCTTTCTCAAAATCAAACTTTGCACCGGCTTTGCTTACCCGCTCGATACTGAATTTCTCAATTAGTTCATCCATGCTGAAGATCTCCTGCTCAGTTCCGTCATTCCAGCCTAAAAGGGCCAGCATATTGACAAAAGCTTCGGGCAGGTATCCCATTTCACGGAATCCCCGGGTAATTTCTCCGCTTTTCGGATCTTTCCAGTTCATTGCATACACGGGGAAACCAAGCCGGTCGCCATCACGCTTGCTTAATTTACCATTTCCATCAGGCTTTAGGATCAACGGAAGATGTACCCAATGCGGCATATCTGCTTTCCATCCAAGATATTCCCAAAGCAGGATATGAACCGGCGCTGAAGGGAGCCATTCTTCCCCACGGAAGGCATGGCTAATTTTCATCAGATAATCATCCACCACAACCGCAAGGTGATAGGTAGGCATGCCATCTGCTTTTAAAAGTACTTTATCATCAACAAGATTGGTGTCAAAGCTGACATCCCCGCGAATCATATCGTAAAAATGAACAGTATCATCAACCGGAACCTTGATGCGGATAACATGCGCTACTCCCTGATCCAGGAGCGCCTGAGTTTCTTCCTGCGACAGGTTCAGGGAATTCCTTAAAGTATCGCGGTTTTCATGCCCGTAACGAAAGTTTGGAAATTTTTGGCGCTGCTCATCCAGTTCTGCCGGAGTGTCGAATGCATAATATGCATAACCATCACTGACAAGCTGTTCGGCATATTTCCGGTAATTGTCTTTGCGTTCACTCTGACGGTATGGAGCATAAGGTCCGCCATTCTCAGGGCCTTCATCCGGATGTAATCCGCACCAGGCGAGGCAATCAAGTATGTATTGTTCTGCTCCCTCAACATAGCGGCTTTGATCGGTATCTTCTATTCTGAGTATAAAATCACCGCCGTGTTTGCGGGCAAAAAGGTAATTAAATAACACAGTTCTTACTCCCCCAAGATGTAAACCTCCTGTAGGGCTGGGTGCAAATCGTACTCTTACTTTCTTAGTTGTATCAGGCATGGGGCAAAGATAAAGATTAGTTGACAGTTGACAATTGACAATTGAGAGTTAATAATGCAAAATTCAGCCTGGACTAACACATCCTATATGAAGTAATACATTACAGATAACAGGTAACTGATAACAGACAACTCTTAACCGTTTTGTATTGAAAATTCCTGCTTCTCTTTCATTTTCCTTTTGTAATTTGCTTATCGATATGAACCAATACGAATGGAAACGCCGCTGGAAGTTTATTTTACTTGCTTTTGCAGTGGTTATTGCCGGTGCCTCATTGTGGTATACGGATTATCTGGTCAGGAATATATCGGTAGCTGAGCGTACCAGGGCTGAATTATGGGCCAAAAGTACCCGCAATATAATCGCGATGCCTGATGTGAATGATGAGTATATCACCTTCATTTACAGCATGAGAGATAGTCTGGCTGTCCCTGCAATTGTGGTTGATTCGGCAGAAAATATCGTCACCTGGCGCGGACTCGACAGTACAAAAACCAATTTTGAGCTCGATTCTGATACGACCAAAAAGTATGATCCGAAATATTTCAGAAGGGAGTTAAAGGAGATGAAATCACAGCATCCCGAGCCAATCGTTCTGGATCTTAATACTATGGGTAATCAGCGGTGGTATGTTTATTATAAGGATTCGATGCTTTTAACTCAATTAAGGGCATTCCCATACATACAGTTATCGGTGATAGCTATCTTTTTACTGGTGGCTTATGCTGTTTTCAGTTCCGCAAAGAGATTGGAACAGGATCAGGTTTGGGTCGGATTGGCCAAAGAAACCGCCCATCAGCTGGGCACACCGATTTCTTCATTAATGGCCTGGACCGAGCTGCTGAAATCAAGGTTCAATGTACCGGACGATCCGCTAATCCTTGAAATGGAGAATGATGTGAAACGCCTTGAGGTGGTTGCCGACAGATTTTCGAAGATCGGATCCAAGCCCATTCTCCACAATCACGTTGTATATGATGTGGTTGAGGAATTCGTTAATTATTTCAGGGTCAGAGTGAGTGATAAGATCGAATTCATTCTTAAAGGTGATAAACAGGTTGAGGCACTGATTAATGTTCCGCTGTTCGACTGGGTAATTGAGAATATCCTGAAAAATGCGGTGAATGCAATTGAAGGTGCCGGGAGCATTAAAGTTGAGATCAGGGAAAACCTGGTGAAGGAGCAGGTATTTATTGATATTTCTGATACCGGGGGTGGTATTCCGCGACTTAAATTTGAAGCGGTATTTCAACCGGGTTATACCACACGTAAGCGTGGCTGGGGATTGGGCCTTTCGCTAACCAAAAGGATTGTTGAAAATTATCACCAGGGGAGTGTCTTTGTTAAAGAATCTGAGATCGGGAAAGGAACAACTTTCCGGATTGTTTTAAAAAGTAATATGACCTATGAACCGACCACAAGCTGATGAATACCCTGTTTTTTACAAGGGATATATTGATACTGTAAAGGATGATGTACTTACTGAGCTGGAACATCAGATCGAATCCTTTCAGGCCTTATTGAAGGAAATCCCTGAAGAAAAGGCCAGTTTTGCCTATGCTGAAGGAAAATGGACTATTATAGAACTTCTTGGCCATATTTTGGATACAGAAAGGATTATGGCTTACAGAACTCTGAGGATTGCCCGAAACGATGCAACTCCTTTAGCCGGTTTTGAAGAAAATGATTATGTGGCGAATGCCCATTTTGAAGACAGAAGCCTCGGCAGCATGGCCGAAGAGTTTGAGCATCTGCGGAAAGCTAATCTGTTTCTGATCAAAAGTTTGAATGAGACTGAGCTTGCACGTGTTGGAATTTCAAATGAGAAAGCTATTTCTGTTAAAGCCCTTGTTTTTATTATTGCCGGTCATCTGAATCATCACATGCGGATTCTTAAAGAAAGATATTTATGATCTGGTCAAGGGATTATACTGTCGAAGAGCTTAATAGCAGGCCCAAAGGCCATATCGGTGAACTGATTGGAATAGAATTTACTGAAATTACAGAGGATTCTATTTCCGCCCGGATGCCTGTTAATGAAAAAACGCATCAGCCACATGGGATACTCCATGGAGGTGCTTCAGTGGTTCTGGCCGAGTCATTGGGCAGCGTGGCTTCAAACATGATCGTCGATTCGAATAAGTATATAGGGGTAGGACTCGAGGTAAATGCCAATCATCTGCGGCCGGTTAAATCGGGCTTCGTAACCGGAATTTGTAAACCGATCCATATTGGCGGTAAAACCCATGTCTGGGATATCAGATTGTACGACGACAGGGGAAAGATGAATTGTGTGAGCAGGCTGACTGTGGCAATAATTCCTAAAACCTAAAGAAAAAGGAGGCCTGGTAATAACCTCCTTTGTTCTTAAGCCTTATTCTCTTCTTTAGATTCCTTTTTCTCAATGATGTGTGAAATCAAAAGGCCTAATCCGCCGAATATAGCTATCAGTGAGAAATAGATTGCCACATTAGCATCTTCATCCATCTTTGGATTATCGAAGTTCAGGACTGTATTAGCCAATAGGTGAGCTAAAAACAATCCGACACCCGATCCCATTAACAGCAAGCCCCAGGTAAGGTTGATATATGACCTTCCTTTTGGCCGGCGTATTCCGGGATCCATACCATTTTGGATCATTAACATATTCTCTTTGTTCTGCAGATACCGGATACCGAATATTGCAGCTAACAGGCCCAGGCCAAGTAAAATAGGTATTAAAATTTCAACCATGATAATGTTATTTTAAAGGTTTATAGATTATTTAATTCTATGCTGATCATCTGATCTGAAAACTATGACAACAGCTTTTTGAATCAGGTTACACCCGGGAAGATTTTTTCTTATTTTAACCTTATTAGGATATAAAATTTTGCTTGGGTAATGTTTAAATTGAATTATTTCTTTTGTTTTAGAAGCAGGGTCTGTGCCTCTTCGGTTCTGCCCATCCTTGCTAGCGCACGCGTGTGATTCTGTATTTATAATTCATGGAACGCGCTGAATGCGCGCATCCAATTTCATTGTTTAAGAGTCGTGAGGTTCCAGCTTTCGCTCAATGTCATTAAGTTAAGGATTACCTGGTCGAGAGCGGCCTCGGATCCACATTATTTAACGAGCAAATAATTAGGGGGTCCTGACTTTCGT
>NZ_DASWXT010000112.1:0-8563 GCF_036405355.1 Daejeonella sp. | reverse complement strand
GGGACATATTAATCAATTGATATTTGCTACCGATGCACCAACCATGTCGGCCGGAGCGCATCGTACCTATATCGATTATGCAGACATCCCCGATGAGGCAAAAGCTAAAGTTGCGGGAGGAAATCTGATCCGGCTTTTGGGTGGTCAGCGCCCTCCTAAGGTTCATACCAACAGATCTGAAGATGTTTTAATGAGTTCCGTCAGGAATGGCAAACCATTACCTGTTCCTGTGATCGATATGCACATGCACATGCTTCATGAAGGAATTAACGGTGCCGGAGGTACAGGCTATCATATGGAAAATGGCGGTCCGAAGGGAATCTTTAAAATGATGGAGCGGCTGGGTTGTGTAGGAGGGGGCTTCATGAGCTGGAATGGAGTGGTGAGTAATGATTCTGTACAGGGAAATAAGCTGGTTAGAGAGGCTCTGGATGCTTCGCCTAAAGGTTTCTGGGGACTTGCGACTTTCAGTCCGACACATTATACCCAGGAACAATTGGCAGAAATGATTCCGCAGGTATATTCAGATAAGCGAATTATCGGAATGAAGCCTTATCATTTCTACGGAATGGAATACCATAACCCGGCTTATGATATCTGGTGGGAATATGGTAATAAGAACGGCTTATATGCCTTGATTCATCCTTCCAGAGGCGATTTACTGGAGGTTGATAAACTCGCTGAAAAGTATAAGAATGTACGCTGGGTTATTGCCCATGCCGGCGGAAGCTATAAAATGGCGGATATGGCCATTGCAGTAATGAAGAAACATAAAAATGTCTTTGCTGAAATTACCCTTACCCCGGTTCCATTGGGTGTTATTGAATACATGGTTGATGCCGTTGGTGACGACCGGATTATGTATGGTTCTGACCTTCCGATGCGTGACCCGCGACAACAATTAGGCTGGCTCGTATTTTCGAACCTTCCATTGGCAAGTAAGAAAAAGATCCTGGGTGAAAATGCGTATACGGTAATTGAGCCTTGTATTAAGAATATGCCGGAGTATAATGTGCCGGAGGTTTTTAGGAAATGAGCTTTGAGTAATGAGCTATGGGCTGTGGGCTTTGAGTGATGAGCTTTATGCAAGGAGCTCTGAGTGATGAGCTTTGAGCAATGAGCTCTGAGTGATGAGCAATGGGCTAGTAATTTAGAAAATATTGATTCAAGCCCGCAGCCCATAGCTCACTGCCCATAGCTCACAGCCCATAACATTGAAAGAAATGAATAGACTAATGAATACAATTATCCTCGCCAGCATACTCTTTTCAACTCCTGCTCTTGCCCAATGGCAGGCAGGTGTTGCCAAAGCAGATATTACCCCGACTGAATCAGTTCCATTGGCAGGATATGGCGGAAAAACCAGGATGTCAAAGGAGGTGGTACATCCGATCTGGCTTAAGGCAATGGCCTTGCGTGATGAAACGGGACAAACGTCTGTTATGGTGACTGCCGATCTGGTTGGTCTGAGTGATAAAATGGTAGGTATTATTGCAGCTAATGCACTTGAAAAGTATAAAATACCAAGAGAACGCCTGATTCTGAATACTTCCCATAATCATTCCTGTCCGGTGACTGAAGATGTATTATGGATCTATTATGAATTTAATGATCAGGAAAGGGCGGCGAAGGATCGCTATACCCAAATGGTCTATCAGCGATATGATGAAGTGATTGGGGCTGCCCTGAAAGATCTTTCTCCCGCAGAGATCAATTTTGAATACGGCCTTGCCGGTATTGCAGTAAACCGCAGGAGATCGCGCGGTCCGGAGACCAGATCATTCGGCGGACAGGTGGATCAGGATGTTCCGGTACTGACTATTAAGTCGGGGGGGCAGCTGCGCGGCATTCTTTTCGGTTATTCATGCCATACCACAGCATTGGGAGGCTTAAGCATCAGTGGCGATTATGCCGGCTTTGCGCAGATCGAACTGGAGAAGCAATATCCGGGATCACTGGCGATGTTCGTTCAGAATTGTGGTGGCGATGCAAATCCACTGCCCAGAATTCGTGGAAATGAGGCTGAGGCTGTGAAACTTACCTCGATGTACGGTCATATCCTGGCTGAATCTGTAAAACAAGTGATTGCAGCTCCTATGAAAGCGATTACCGGTCCGCTGAAAGCCGTAATGGGTGAAACCGAACTCTATCTTAAACCGGGTTTATCCCTTGCAGAATTGAAAAAACAACTACCTGGTCTGAGCGGTATGGCAAAGACTGAAGTGGAACATCAGATCAATCAGTATCAAACGCTGGGTTCGCCCCCTGACCGTGTCAAATACCCTGTTCAGGTCTGGAGATTTGGCTCCGGATTTACCTTCATTGCCTTAACCGGTGAAACGGTTGTTGATTACTCCCTCAAATTCAAAGGCCTGTACGGCTGGAATGATACCTGGGTCTTTGGGTATAACAATGATCTTCTAAGCTATGTTCCCAGCCTGAGAGTATTGAAAGAAGGCGGTTATGAAGGTACCAGCGGCATGGCTGAATACGGGCATCGCGCACCATACACGGAATCGGTAGAAAAGCAGATCAGTAAAAAGGTGGCGGAGTTGGTTAAGAAATCGAGGGAATAAAATAATAGGTTCGATTGCCTGTTTCCTTACCGGGATATCAATTGCGGGCCTCCTTATTGTCATAGCGAGTGTAGCGAAGCAATCTCCCCATAATTATTACTTCCAGTCATAAGATTGCTTCGTCTTGCCTGCCCGTCCGGTAAGGCGGGCCTCCTCGCAATGACAGTCAGGCCACTCCAATAATCTTCCCACAGCCTCCATATTTAACCGGATTAACCACTGTATCTGTAATCTGAATCCCCATTTGTATCCCCAGGGATAAGATCAGTGTCATCTGGTCAGATATTATAAACTTATCCTTTAAATGCACAGAAACATGCATTGCCTGAAATAGCTGGCTGGCATGAAACCAGTCGGTATACACACTACTGTTTTCTATAATTCCTGCATGATATCCCCTGCCGATAAAACGCATGTCGCAAACGCAGCCCAGATTGACAATGAAACGGAACAGAGGATACTGTTTGGATAGCATTAAATTAACTCCCGGCATTAATTCAGGAAACTGAACAAAGGAGTGTTTATGATCGCGGTCGAGACTGAATTGCAATGGATGCCTGACCACACTTTCAAAAATCGTATTCCTGTTCAAACTGAAGCCCGTCAGTAAATGTTTATGTTGGGTCAAATAGACATTGCGTTTACCACGCGGACTTTCAGTATCCAACAGCTGAATGGTTTTTGACAGAGAGTTCAGCATAGGAGTATAATTATAATCCGCTAAAGGAGCTAAAGACAGCATAGACCTGCGGATACATCCACCCATTTTTGCACAAGCACTGAACTCGGTATAATTATCACGGGTAAGCTTAAAGGAAGGCGATTTTAGAATCTTCTTTTTATCGGCACCACCCTTAGTCCGAATAATGGTTTTGTTCATTCCCGGCAGCTTATAAGCAGAGAGGTTTCCCAGTCCCCCGGAAAACTCAAGACTGTCTTTTAGTATGGCCATATTGTGTAAGTATTTGGTAATAAACAATATACCAAATATTATTTTAATATAAGTTAAGTATCCTTATTAAATTATACCTTATATATACCTTAACTATACCTTAATTATACTTAAACTATACTTTAACTAATACAACAAACACCCTTTGGCTTATCCAGAAATAGCTATGAAGGGAGACTTGACTGACAATTTCTGTATGGTTCAATATAAAATTGAAGGTTCCAGGTTAATTGCTTCTAAAATTTTCTGTTTGGATTAGATAATTGGGGAGAGAATGGGGATATTTAATAAAGCATATAAAATGCCTCAAACCACCTCATTTGAGTGGCTTGGGGTATTTTATAGAGTGTATAAATAAGTTATATGCAACCTTAACGAACAAAAGAAATGGAAGTGAAATATGACAAGATAGGAACAGGATATAATTCTACAAGACAAGCAGACCCATATTTGACGAGTAGGCTTTTCTCATTGTTACGACCACAAAACGACAAACTGTATCTTGACATTGGTTGCGGAACAGGAAGTTATACCTGCGTTTTGGCTGACAAAGGACTAAATTTTGTCGGAGTAGAACCATCAGAAAAAATGCTTAGTCAAGCAAAATCACGAAGCCAAAATATAGAATGGTTTAACGGAACAGCGGAACAAATACCAGCAGACGACAAAACATTTGACGGAATTATTGCGACATTGACAATCCACCATTGGACAGACATTAACAAAGCGTTTGTTGAACTAAGCAGAGTTTTGACAGACAACGGGAGAATAGTAATGTTTACATCAACGCCTGAACAAATGAAAGGATATTGGCTCAATCATTATTTTCCTAAAATGCTTTATTCTTCCATTGTTCAAATGCCTTCGCTTGACACCATACAAAAAGCAACAGACAAAGCAAGGCTTAAAATTAGTGGAATTGAAAAGTATTTTATCAAAGGTGACCTCAAAGATTGCTTTTTATATGTCGGTAAGAACAACCCCGAACGCTATTTTGACGAACAAATCCGACTCGGAATTTCATCGTTTTCATCATTAGCAAACATTGACGAGGTAAAACAAGGTTTGACAAAACTTAGAACTGACATTAACAACAACGAATTTGAGCAAATAAAAAGCCAATACGACAACGACTTAGGCGACTATTTATTTATAACTATTGACAAAAAAGGCATCACATAACAAGGTATTGCCAAAAGCGGGGCTGAAGGAATTCTAATGAACTTTTGTGCTAAAACAAACATTAGTATTTCTATTGAAGTTCGGTGCTAAAAATCCCCGCCTTCGGCAATCCCCGACCGTTACAGGCAGTGTTAAACGACCTCACGTCCCGACATTTTTGCCAAATGACAAATGCCCGACAAACAGGAATTTCTAACTTTGCTGAATGGAAAAATTTATTGAATACGTTTTACAGTTTGGCAATTTGAACAAGCAACAAATTGACCTTATTAAAAGCAAATCGACAGAAATAGAACTTCGCAAAGACGAATTTTATTGGGAGGCAGGAAAAATAGTTAGGCAGATTGGTTTTATAACAGACGGTGTTATTCGTGTTTATTATTACGACAGCAAAGGCGAAGAAAATACACGATACTTTATTGACGAAAACCTCTTGATTTTAGATGGTCCAAATTCACAGGGAAACTATACTCCTTCGGAATATTTGCAAGCAATTACTGGTTGCAAACTCACTGTGTTTTATAAAAAAGATTGGAAAGAAATTTCTGATACCATTATAGGTTGGGAAAACATTGTCCAAAAAATAAACAATAAACAACACACCGAAAAAATAGAAAGAAGAAGCATATTAGTTTCACAAGATGCCGCAACCCGTTACAATGAATTCATTGACAAATTCCCAACCTTAGCCAACCGTGTTCCCCTATCCTATATCGCTTCTTACTTAGGTATTACACAATCTTCATTAAGCAGAATAAGAAAAAACATTCGCTAATTCACTTTTTGCCAAATGGCAAATGGTTTCATTTTCTATTGAACAACCTTTGCGGTATCAAATTTTAAAATCAAGAAAAATGAAATCAAGAAAATTGGGAAACAGCGAATTAGAAGTATCTGCATTGGGTTTTGGTGCAATGGGTTTGAGCTTTCCAAACGCACCGACAAAAGAAGAAAGTATAAAACTAATTCGTTCGGCAGTTGAGCACGGTATTACGTTTTTCGACACGGCACAAGGCTATGGCGAAAATGAATTGTTGGTTGGCGAAGCACTTGAACCATTTCGTAACAAAGTTGTAATTGCAACAAAATTCGGCTTGAAAGAAGGAAATGTAAGATTGGGTTTAGACAGTCGTCCCGAAACAATAAAATCCGTTGCCGAAGCATCATTGAAACGATTACGAATTGACGTAATTGATTTGTTTTACCAACATCGTTTTGACCCGAATGTGCCGATTGAAGCCGTTGCAGGAACGGTAAAAGATTTAATTCAACAAGGTAAAGTAAAACACTTTGGTTTGTCGGAAGCACCTGCCGAAATCATTCGCAAGGCTCACGCTGTTTTGCCTGTAACGGCTTTGCAAAGTGAGTATTCAATGTTTTACCGTGAACCCGAAACAGACATAATTTCTACATTGGAAGAATTAGGAATTGGCTTTGTTCCATTCAGTCCATTAGGCAAAGGCTTTCTCACAGGAACAATAAATGCAAACGTGGAATTGGACAAATCAGATACAAGAAATATGCTTCCACGTTTCAGCAAAGAAAACAGAGCGGCTAACCAAGCATTAGTAGATTTAGTTGTTTCCATTGCGACAGATAAAAACGCTACACCTGCACAAATTGCGTTAGGTTGGCTGTTGGCTCAAAAACCTTTTATTGTTCCAATTCCCGGAACATCAAAACTACATCGCTTACAAGAAAATATTGGTGCGACAAATGTTTCATTGTCTAATGATGAATTGAACAAAATAAATTCAATATTGGCGACAATTAAAATCGTTGGCGAACGCTACCCTGCAGAAATACAAGAAGCGACAGGGCGAAAATAGACAGCGACAAAACGACCGACAAAAAAACACTGCCTGTAACAGCGGTTTGGCGTAATGGTGGCGGAAGTTCTTCGTATGAAAATTTGTGCTAAATTTGAACTGTGTGCTTCGTATGAACTTTTGTGCGGAAAAACCCCCACTACGCCAAGCCCCAAAACGTTATGCTATGTTAAACGACAATAACGAGTAACAAGAATATGAAATTGGACGTTGGCCAAAATCTAATTGATAAAATTTTTAGAGCACAAGATGAAAATGGCTTATGGAAAGTCTTGCCCAAAACTGATAAATACTATCCAGACTATCTTCATTATGTGCCCAATTTCCGAGCCTCCTTATGGACATTAATTCTTCTTGCAGATTTAGAAATAGATAGGGATGAACCACGAGTAAAGAGAGCATTAGAAGAAGTTAAAAGCCATTTATATGACCACAATTTTGGGATTTACACATTAAAACAAGATCATTTTCCAATTCCGTGTTTAAATGGAAATATCATTTATATTGATTTATATTTTAACAAGACACCAGACAGCAGAAGTTTGAAAGCTTTAGAGTTCTTTCACAAATATCAAAGATTTGATGATGGTATATATGAAGAACCCAAAACCAAGTTCTGTTCTAATACAAGCTGTTACGGAAAGCACTCATGTTATTGGGGCATTGTTAAACTATTAAAAGGTATATCTTTTATTCCAAATAATTACAGAAGCAAAGAGATACTCGAATTAAAAGATAAATGTGTAAATTTTGTTTTAAAGCATCAAGTTTGCTACAGCTCACACCATCCGGACAAAATTATGGTTGACAAAATGGATCAGCTTACTTTTCCAAACATGTATAAAAGTGATTTTTTAGAAATACTTTGGTTATTGAAACGGGAAAAAATAAAATCTGATAAATTGAACAAGGCTGTTGGTTTATTGGCATCAAAACGACAGAAGAACGGCTCTTGGCTCTTGGAAAGGAAAATCAGCAATATGGTTGTTTCGATAGGTGAAACAAATTTATCCAATCCATATATAACCCAAAGAGCAGATGAAGTACTGAACTACTATCTGTCCAGCAAATAAGAATTATGGAAAGCGAGTTGGAACATATATTGACAAATACTTACAAGGCAGAGAGGATTGAATTTATGAAATCGCATACCGAGTGCTTTAATGAATAAGTTAATTTGTCGGTATCAGACAGCCACTTCCCGCAGAGTTAAGCCCAACCTCTCTACGGAATATTAAGTGAATTCCCGTACATGCGGGACACACTCGTCTACCCCAATACCTGTATTAACTATAATAACATCCTGCCTCACTACTTTTGATGCAGACACAAACTGTTTTCATCCAAATCCTTGAACCAGGCAAATTTGCCCCAGGGGGTATTATCAATCTTGCCAACAGCAATCCCTTTACTTTCATATTGCCTGATGTTGGTTTCAATATCGTCTGTTTCACAAATGATACCTTGAAAACCCGCAAGCGAAATGCTGGTATTACTTCCGGGAAGTCCCATTTGTATCCAGGTTTCACCATGAGGATCTGGGGCTTCAACAAGCACTTTAAAACCGAGATTCAAATAAAACTCTTTGGCTTTTTGCCTGTCCTTGACAGGTATCATAATAATTTCTAATGATTTCATTTTAGTGGATTTTTAAAGGTACAATGCAAAAATATGAGGAATAGATAGGCGCATTGCCGGGTAAAAACGACAATGTGGTGTGTCAATTGCGACAAAAAAGTATGAATTGACTTAGGGAGCCACCAATATCTGCAGAGACCTTGCGCTAAAACTGTACAAAAGCTATTAAACTCATCTGATGACTCCAAGTCATTGTTGTCCAGTAAAAATAAAAAGTTTAAAAATATCCTTTTAAAAAGTATCGCGAACGATTTTATTTCCTGATTTCAAAAAGCAAGCCCCGCTGTTAGCGCACTCGCTCAATAGGCCCCGCTTTTAAGTGGGGTAAACAAGGGGGATATTCCAGGCTTCAGCCCAAAATAATCCGTTTATACCGGAACACCCGC
>NZ_DASWXT010000111.1:0-12032 GCF_036405355.1 Daejeonella sp. | reverse complement strand
AAAATTAGTGACTTGGGCGATATATGCCAAACGGATTATTTTAACTTGCCCCAGTTTGAAAACGAGCAGGTTAGGGTTAGGATTATGACATTATAAAATGTAGCTGAAAAGCTTGTGGTTGATTTGAAGTATTTTTAGAATTTTAAGTATGTCTACTGAGTTCACACCAAAAGAAGCCGCTAGGCTATATGAAAGCTTCCGTAAATGATAATCCAAAGCCTAGAAATAAAAGAACTGACAACGAAGTTATAAAAGCACCGTTTATAAGAAAAACATCTAAAAACAAAGACAATTGGTAAATTTGACACTTTTGATATATTGTCATTTATTTGCTACTACACTTGACAATATGTAAACAATTTGTAACTTGGCACGTAATATGTGTATATTACATATTAAAAAAAACTTGCAGTGTTCTTTATTTAAACGAATTGGGCTTTTATAAGTCAAAATAACATGATTAATAGCGAACCTATTATTGAAATTAACAGAGAGGGTAAAACGCTTTCTGTTAAGGCGATTATTCAAACATGGAATAAGTTTGAGGGAAGTCATATTTGCATACACATCCCATTTCTTGGTGGATTAATAACGCACGCTGAAAATGAACAAGATGCTGAGAAAGCAGTCGAGGAAGCCTTTCAATGCTTTGTTATTATATCTGAAAAACATGGAATGGGTGTAGAGAATGAACTTTCGTTTATTGGATGGAATAAAGAAGCGGGGGAAAGTAAGAACCATTCCATATTTACGATTGATAATTTGAACTCTGCAATGGAGTCAATGATGGAAACCGGCGATACTAGGGTTTTAGAAGTTGCACTATGAGTGATGAATTTAACCCCTCTGTTGATTACAGCTTTATGCTTGAAATGGTCGAGAGTTGTAGTAAAGTAATAGATAAGACTATAGTCGGCAGTACAACAGCCTTTGTATTAGAAGGAAGTTCTCCTTCCCATAAAAGAACTGTTTACTTAAGAAAAACACCTGACGAACAAATTCCATTTTTAAAAGCAACTGCGATTTGTATCAGGATTTCTAAAATGGGAGAATTACTAGAGTGGTTTGAACAGCATAGAAGTTGGAAGGACGGCGGTTATTTCGAAAGAGAAAATAAAGATCAAGAATAAAAACGCCTCCGACTTAAGAGGCTTTTTTATTTCCACCATAGCCTACACGTATATAATTACCAAAAGACGAAGTAGCTTTTATTTTCATAAATATTTATTTGGTCATAAAAGTATACCAAAAAGGAGCATGAATTTGAATCCGGTATATTTATTTTAGGCCTTGTTAATCGGGATAAAAGTGGGTGAATGGTATCGAGATTCACATATACAATTCCCAAGTGTGCTTACCTCTCTTTTTAGTCCACTACCCTTTATAGAGGGAATAATTGAGATCCTCTGATGAGATTCAATACACACCAATTTCAGAAAGTGTAGGCGAAACGTAGTAATAGTTTCTTTTCAATTGTGGAAAGCAGACTTCTATTGGTTTTGATTGTCACAGCTGCGATGATACACATATCTCTCATTAAACTTTAGGTAATAAGGCATAAGTAATTAATTATCAACAATTAATAAAAACAACTAAAGTTTTAGTTATATTTGTATTGCCCGATTCGACCAGGCTATATCATTATCATGACAAGGGTATTTTGCATTAACAACAAACTATGAGCGCACAAGAAGCAATTAGAGAATTAGACAACTCCGCTATAGAATTCTACGACGCGGTAAAGCGGAAACTGGACGGACAGTATGTAAGTGACTTGGTGCTGCATCAATTGGCAGAAGTCCACCATAGGGTATTTAACGACCACCTGGGTTTGCTAAGACCATCTCAAGATTCACCAAAATATAAGCTATGGGAAAAAGAGATTTCTAAGAATAGAAGGCTTCGGTCTGAGCTTTTGGTAGGGTGATATAGTCTTTAAATCCCGTAATGGTAAATGCGTTGTCGTTTTTGTCGGATGATGTACCTGGTTTCCGTTTAGGTTTCGAGACATTACAACACTGCTTAATAAAGTTTCCAAATGGAGTAAGACTAATAGAGCTATGCTTAAAGGACTTTTCAAAAACAGCTTGTAGTTCTTTAGCGGTATACTGCCCACCAACTTTTATCTGAGATGCCAACGAGTTTTTAAAACGGAGTCTATTGAGCTTATACTCATTCTCTTTCAGGTCACTGAGTTTCTTCATCAAAATAGGATCAAATTTCAAACGCTCTATTTCGCTCATGCCGATTAATTCATAGATCCGCCAATAATCCTTTCGTTCTGTTTTAAATTTTAGAAATTCAGCATATTCTTCAGAACCAGGCTCCGCCGCCGCCAAATGGTGCAACTTCCGGTAATCATCTTCACGTTTTTCTTTTTTAGTCTTCCTATTTTTTCCTAACTGAACTTCTTCTTTTGTCCAATTATCCGTTCGATAAACATGTACTGGATTATATAACACGTTTCTCCAAGCAGTCATTACTGTTTCAGCATTGTAATATTGCTGATCGCCAATTTCAATTAAGGACATGCATTCAATTCCTCCGTGGTTTAAGTGTACTGTGTTATCCTTTTCATTATATTTTAAATAGTCCTTAACAATGGGGCAAGTGGTTCGCGTCCTTATATAGCGATGCAACTCTGCAGTCGATTTTGTAGTAAGAGCTGCTATTTCCAGAATACTTGAGTCTTGAAAGGTATGCGCCATACCCAGATTCTCCTTCCGAATTAAAGCTGATGATCTTCGTCTATGCTGCGAATCCGAGACATTAGTAATATGAAATAATTTAGCGCCTTCTTTTCTAGCTCTGCCGATAAATTGTGCTCCGAATATTTCGATATTCTGATGGGTAAAAGGCGAGTGAACATTGGTTAGGTAAACCATAGTTGGTTTTTCATGGTTTAAGTCCCAGCATTGGTTATAGCTGAGTGTAAATAAATTAATCTTGGTAAGGCGATTGGTGTTATTATTGAAATTTGCTGAATAGCAACCCAAGTTTGAGAAGTTGTTATCTTCTTTCCGGCAATAGATCGAAACTAGTTTTTGATACTTTTCACCTAGTCTATTCATGATATCAACCATATCAGTTACACAGTTGATGTAAACACAGACGACTTCATCGTCCTGGCTTTCTGAGATGAATTCTTTAATAAAATGAACTCCAGTTGGCATAATTGTATCAGTTGTAATCACAGTCAATGGGCGATTTATCTCACCTATAACTTCTATGTGGTAATTTTGGTATTTAGAGAATACTGGGTCGGTTAAGACTATCGCAGAGGCTGACATGAAAGAACTACGAGCAAACTGAACCACAACTGTGCTTGCGACATCATATAATACTTCTCTAAAGTTGTGGTCGGTAACTATAGTATGGTACTCATCAAAAAGGCAAAAGAATTCATTTCTCCAGTCAATACACAAATCTTCGCTTTCACATGCACGAATGATCTTATAAATACCCTCAGCTGTAGTGAGAATTTTACGGACACCGATGTGTTTTTTCAGCCAGTATCGAATATCGTCATTACTAACACCTTCACACACTACCATGGCGTCAGGGTACTTTCCGGATTTTTCCAGCATCGATTCAAGTTTTTGCTTGGATGGATCCTTGTACGGAATAATCACGATTGAGCTGCGAAACCAATTCATTAGTTCCATGCTAGTTGCACCTAGGTTGCATATTCGTTTCCAGAATATGCTGTTTGAAGGTATTTCAGTTACTAATTTACCATCTTCGTATACGGCTCTATCTAAATAATCACGATACTTAACGAAAATTGGAATTGATGGTTTATGCATTGGATTCGGCTTAAAAAGTTAACTTATCGGCTGTAATGAAGGTTATTCTTGAATATTTTTTTTCAAAAAAAACATACTTCTCTTATATAAAATACTTTAATTTTTTATTCAACATGCTAGATAAAAAACGGGCTCTCGCCCTTGGGTATTTAAGTTGAATATCAACCCTATATACTCTATTTAAAAAATTGGTATTTAAGTTCTCTATCCAGTAGCAAAATCAACAGTAAATACCCCCTTTTTTATTTATAAATCCATCAGCACTGGTCTAGCTTTAGGTAGTTTTTTAGGTGTTAATTTCAAACTACCTGAGCTAGTTACACCATAAAATTTGTTCGAGGTTTGTAAACTAAATTCGGTACTGGATTTTATATTACTCTAGTCTTTTGATAACTTTTCACCTATGCGGTCATCTGCTTGGGTTTTTCAGCAGGTATGAAACCATATCCATCAACGCCTGCTAAACACCGTTTCCTAATTGTTTGACTGGCAAGTCCTGTCGCCTTAGCAGCTTCATTCGCAGTAGTGTACTGTACGTCATTAACTACCCAATAACCCTTCCACCTCCAATGTGATTCACCTTTAGTCAGCGAGTCAAGAACTTCTCTAGCATGACGCAGATTCTCTGATCTAGTGACCTTTTCAAGATTGCCTAACGCATTATTCGTTTTTACACCGTCGATATGGTTAATCTCCAGCCCAGGCTCGATTACTGGATCTTTCCACGTCATCCAAACCATTCGATGTGCGCCTATCCAATGTCCATCTACCATAACACATATATAGCCATACATAGAGACCGTACCAATTTGCTTCATATAAGCTAGGCTAAATATTGTACCTCGGTGCCCAACCAAATAATTACAGTTGTGAGGATAGACTTTAAATCGCTCACGTATTTTCGTTTTCACTTGTTCCATAATGGCAGTAAAAATCGACAGAAAATCCACTCATATTTTCACTCCCAATTTTTATGTTTAGCTTATTATATAGCTGAATATTAGTTAATTACCAATTTGAATTAGGAATGATGCTTTTTAGAGTTCTATAGAATTAGCTTATTACAATGCTGAAATGTATCCATGTTGCACGTTTAATAATTATGAATAACAATGTATATTAGATTAGAAAATCAAATAATGTGGAACTAACAGGGCTTATACTTAACCTATTAACTCTTGGGGTCAGGCCAGTATACCTTAAGCACCTTGAATACTGGAAGATAATTGAAGAGTTTAATAACAAATTACCACGTCAACAAAATGAAGCAAGGGTTATACCGGAAGCAGAGAAAAGGCAACACCCATTTTTTTCAAGTTCAGAATACATAACAGTCTTGGATGTATCTACTCACAAGGTCAGTTTGAATGAGGCAGATAGATCTATTTTATAATAAGCTAAACTCGTTTGATTACCGTTTCATGCTTTTCCCAGATTACTACAAAAGGTATATAGCTAATTTAAACCGATTCAGTCCGAATGCCGAAAACAAGAATTTTAATTTGGTGATGGTACAGCAGGTTTTAAAAGGATCTATAAAACCGATTAGACCACTAGATGTTTTGATATTTAATCTGAAGTGGGAAGTGGGTTTTACTTCTAAGATTTACTTATGGTCGATAAATGCTTTTAAAAAGATGGGAAGTGCGGCTCATGCTCGAAATAAAATACCATAGCCATTGCTATAAAGATGTCAGCATCCTGGTAAACAGGTATCTCAGGAATTGAATGACAATTGCGAGAACCTGCAGTTGTCTATGAATGTCACAGTCCGAAAATCTTATTGTAAAAGCCCTGTTAAATTTTCCGGTATTTAAAAGATGTCTAAGAAGATATTCTCAAAAGATAATTGATCCGGAATTTGTTTAGGCTGTCAACTGATTGTTCTTAATGGCTTCCTGAATATCCTCAAGTCTGTACCTTACTTTATAGCCTAAAGTGCATGATTTGATTATGCCTTGTTTGGTATAACTGCGTAGTGTTGGTAATGAAATATTCAAGATTTCAGCTGTTTCCTGGCGAGTAAAGATATTTTTCTCGTTACTCTGATTGATATTCAAAGCACCCATTAGATCTTTAAGAGCATTAGCCACTGCCTGGGCAATTAATTCTTGAAACTCCGCTTGATCGTAAGTAGTGTGAATAGTCTGTGATGGCATATAATCCGTTTATCTTTGCTGACCCAAAAATAATTAAACAGATTTGAAACTTTGGTACGTTGTCGATAACTTCCTAATTTTCATCACTAACCACCCTTAATTTAGGCTTATTCTGCCAAATTTCCCTGATCTTTTCTGAATGTTCTTTAGGGGTGATTCGAATATACTTCATGAATGAGGACTCGGTTTTGTGTCCAGTGATTGCCATAATGGAGATGGTCTTAGCATTAGCTAAATACATATTCGAAGCAAAACTACGGCGTGCTGTATGGCTACTTACTAAATCATATTTAGGTACACTTTTAACTATCTCCTTACCCCCTTTTGTTTGCTTGATCTGGACGCTTTCTGAAATTCCCGCACGTTTTGCAATCTTTTTGATTCCTTCATTTAACTTCTGGTTGCTAATAGTAGGCGGTAAGCTATTTTCAGTTTTACCGTTATATTTTGCCATTAATGTCTTTATATGGTCGTGAATTGGGACAACAACCCTTACGCCTGTTTTTTGAGTCTTTATCTCAATATCTTCCCCTTTTATATTTGCTGGGCTAATATCATGAAAATCCGAAAATCGCAACCCAGTCCAACATCCAACTAAAAATAAGTCCCTAATTCTATCTAATGAAGGTTCCTTAGTTAAATCCAAATCAAGTAAATCTTGTATCTCGTTTTCGTTTAAGTAAATACTTTCTGTCTCCTCAGTGGGTGCTTGATAGCGTTTACCCTTGAATTCAGTGTCGATTAACCCTGTTTCCTTCGCTTCTGCCAGTAATACTTTTAATACTCTTAGATGTTTAGCTACTGTATTTTTGGAGTAATCAAGTTTGTCGATCATATAGTCTTTGAAATTCTCGAAAAACTCCAACCCAATAACATTAAGCTTCAAATCTACCTTCTTGTAAATGGGCTCAGTTTTAAATTGAGTAAGATTTCTTTTTAAAGTCCTATAAATTTTTAATGTGTTCTCTGCATATGGTTTTCCATTTACAGTTAAGGTCTTTTTCTGCTCAGCTCCTTTAATGAACGCATCAGTAAATTCAATTAGATCCAATTGGAAAACGCTGTTAGGTTCCTCCGGTTGTTCAACCTTATCTAGTAGGAGTTGTCGAAACATAGGTATTGGCGGGTAGGTTCGATTTTCCTTTACGTAACTATCAAATAACTCTGCAATTTTTCCCTTAATCCTAAGAATTGTCTTATTTATCTCCAGGGATATATTATCTGTCTGGTTACTCCTTACAGTTTGCTGCTTAGTATTCCAGTGTCTGGGTTCTACATGGAAGTAACTAGGGAGAACAATACGCTCATTATTGTAACGTACTATACACCTAACAGGAGTGAGTAGATTCGACGGTTTAGTATTTCTGAGGTTGAAATTTACCTTAACAGAAAAATGATTCTTCGCAGGCTTGATTTTAATTGTATTCATAGCATCCGTATTAAGATTGTAATATACAAAATATGTTGCTTCGGTGTCGGTTTGGGTGTCGGTTTTATTTTCCCCCGCTTAATCGACCTTTACTTAGCTTTTATAAATACTTGTATTTTGATATAATCAGGGCTATAATTTTATAAGATAGTTTACTGGCTTAATCTAACAATGTGGTACAGCTGGTACCACCAAAAACCCTCAGAGTAATCTGGGGGTTTTTTGCTTTAAGGCAGTCCTGAGTGGCTTTTTGCTTAATACTTCTAATAGTTTGCCCCTCTCTGGCATCCATGCGTCGGGTTAGATAATAAGTTATTTAGGGGAATAATTTATGACATTTGGCGCGTTTGGCTTGTCTTTTTGACGTACAATGCAAAAATTTAGTGCCAGAAGGACTACAATTTACCTACATCTGCAAAGCTTAGATAAGTATCCTCGGCGAGAATGATATGGTCTAGTACCTCAATATCAAGTAGTTTGCCTGCTGCTTTAAGCTTGTTAGTTAGATCAATGTCTGATTGGCTGGGTTGGAGGTTAACGGATGGGAGATTATGTGCAAGAATGATAGATGTAGTACAACTTTTGAGAGTAGCTACAAAAATCACTCTTGTATCTGGTATAGTTCCCCACATACCACCTGTGGATACCGGTAATACTCCTATCACCCTGTTGGCTCGATTGAGTAGTAGAATCTTGAACTCCTCAATGAATCCGAATGACTGGTCAGTTTGTGCCGGCAAACCATGCTGCTCCCAGTAAAGCTGCTTTTGGATTTAAAATAATATTTATTGGTACTTTTTCCAGTAAAACGTTTAATCGGCCGCTCTGGCAGAAGGACGAGAAAAAAGAACTTTCCTCAAATAAATGAAGGTTTTGAGGGACTATACCGCCACCTATAAACAGCCCTCCGGTTGCATTGTTCTTCAGAGCAAGGTTAGCACACTCATAGGCCAGGTAACGACAGAATATATTCATAGTTTCTCTGCAAATAGCACTTTTAGCAATATTTTTTGCGATTACTGCAGAATCAGGTCCTGTGCTGAATTTCGCTTTTAACCATTTCGGTTCATGTAGTTTTTTTTCGGTGCTGAGGAAATTATAAATGTTAACAATGCCTTGCCCACTGGCAACCCGCTCCCAGCTAACATGACCAAATTTTTTCTGTAAGAAAGTGTAAAGTTCAAAATCGAATGCATTTCGTGCTGCAAAATCGCAATGTCCGCCTTCAGTAGCAAAAGGCTTGTAGAACTGCCCATCCCAAAAGATACCAGCCTCACCCAATCCCGTTCCAGGAGCTATTACTACTGCGTTGCCTGGCACCGGATGGGGAACTTTGTGTATGGTACGGATGTCTTTTGCTGTCAGTACTGCAAGGCCATATGCTGTGGCTTCCAGGTCATTGATTATCTTAACATTGACATTGTAATGGCTTTGCAGGTCTGTCTGATCAATATTCCATGATATGTTCGACAGTTTGGCTGTCCCGTTGATCACAGGGCCGGCAACGGCAAAGCAAATAGTATCCGGATTCGGTTTTCCCTTAATGAAATTATCAGTAAGCTCGGTAATAGTGTTGTAATCACTTGTTCTGTAAGTGGCTTCATGGAGGGCTTTAAATTCATTCCCTTCATGTTTAAATATAGCCAGGTTCGTTTTCGTGGCGCCAATATCACCGGCAAGCAGTAGTTCTTTGCCTGTGGATTTGATTTCTCTGTTTAGATAAAAAGGAAGTAGCATAATATGGGGATTTATTTAATAGACTCTTTAGTAGTTTCAGATCTATTGTCGCTATTGTATCAAATTTATAATAATTCGGCCAATTAAGGTCTGATACGAATCATTCATGTGATATTAATTTCTGTAAGAATTTCTTCAGCAAAAAATGTTTTGATGAGTAAAATCATAAGCTTTTGTGACCTGGGTCAACCGGGAAGGCAAATCTTACAGTTAGATTTGCCTTTATAAATAAATAAACATGGAAAAATCTGGAAAAATTGTACTGGGTCTTGCGGCTGCTTTTGCCGTCGGTGCATTGGCTGGTGTTTTATTTGCGCCTGCCGAGGGCAAAAGGACAAGAGAGAGGATTAGCCGGAAGGGTAAGCATCTGATTAATTCTATGGATGACCTTTTGCAGGAAGGTAAAAACAGCTTTGCTGATATTCGAGACAGTATCAAAGACAAGTTCGAAATTCTGAAGGAAGAAGCTGAACAATTCTCAAAGAGTTGAGAATATATTTTTTCATCCGCTTCATTAAAGTCTTTGTTAACTTCGGTTATGACAGCTATTATCACGATTACATTTAATCCGGCAATCGACAAAAGTACAACCGTACAGGAGCTTATCCCGGAGAAGAAATTAAGATGTACTGTGCCTGTTTTTGAACCTGGCGGAGGCGGAATTAATGTAGCCAGGGCAATTCACAAGCTTGGTGGTCATGCCATGGCGGCTTATCTTGCAGGGGGATATACTGGTAAAGCTTTTACTCAATTATTAATCTCGGAAGGCATAAGCTCTATTGTTTCAGAAATTGGGGACAGCACCCGCGAGAACCTTGTGGTATTTGAAAATTCTTCAGCACATCAATATCGCTTTGTAATGCCCGGCCCCCTCGTACAAACCGATGAATGCATGGCCTGTCTGAATTCTATTAAAAAAATACCCGATATAGGATATATTGTGGTAAGCGGCAGCATGCCGGAAGGTGTGCCGCAGGATATTTTTGCCTTAATCTCAGGAATATCGAAAGCAAAAAATGCACGTCTAGTTGTGGATACTTCCGGAGATACATTAAAACAAGCAGTTAGTAGCGGCGTCTATTTGATAAAGCCTAATCTCCGCGAGTTAAGTTCACTGGCCGGGCAGGAGCAGGTGGATGCTGCCCAGGCTGTTGATATTGCACGGGGTGTGATCATGAATGGAACCTGTGAGGTCATTGCTCTGTCGATGGGAGAAAAGGGGGCAATATTAATTACACGGGATACTGCGATAAGTATTGTTCCGCCCCGGGTCCAGATAAAAAGTACGGTTGGTGCGGGCGACAGTATGCTTGCAGGTATTGTGTATAGCTTGTCGCTGGGCAAGAGCCTGATAGAAGCGGGGCGTTATGGTGTTGCCTGCGGCACCGCAGCAACTTTAAATCCTGGTACAGAACTGTGTCGGAAAGAAGACGCAGATCGGCTCTATGAATTGATAACTTTGAGTTAATGTAATTATCACACCAAAGTAATCGGAGCAGGTTCTGCAGGCAAAAGCAGATCAATACAGATGTTTGTAGTCAGCTGTTATATAGCTACAGATGGTTTTCTGACTTTTCCCTGCTAAGAGGTTCAATCGTGAAGTTTATTAACCAAAAAATCCCCCGGACAGTACATCATACTTTTTTGATCTGATTTAATGTCAGTGTAATAAAAAAGATTGAGAAGACAAGGTATCATTTTACTCACCATTTCAGCTCATTGCTTAGGATTGTCATAAGATGTTTGTAAAATTTAGCAGACCTGATTGTAAGCTCTAATTAATTATTTAATAATTTTGCAATTGTACTGCCCGGGTAAAGAAAAGCTTCATTAATCTGATGTTAAAAAAAATATTTCATGCTACAGTTGGCGGCTTGCTTTATCTCTTGTCCCTGCTTCCATTCCCGATCTTGTATTTGATATCTGATCTCTTATTTGTCATTTTATATTGGCTCATCCGGTACCGGAAAAGGGTAATTGATGACAATATAGAAAACTCCTTTCCTGAGAAATCTTCAAGTGAGCGTAAACAGATTCGTAAGGATTATTTAAGATATCTTTCAGATCTTATTGTAGAGACTGTTAAATTATTTTCGATCTCTGAGGAGGAGGTTAAAAAGCGGGTGTTGGTGACGAATACGGACTTCATTGAACAATGTTTCAGGAACGGACAGAGTGTGATTGGAATCCTCGGACATTATGGGAACTGGGAAATGGCAGGTCTGCGTTTTAGTCAGCTATTTTCCGAAAAAAGGATTATTGTATACAAACCTCTGACTAGCCAGTTCTTTGATCGTATGATGCTAAAGATGAGATCCAGATTTGGAGCAACTTTGGTTAGCATGAAGCAGACTACAAGGAAATTGGTAGAATATAAAAATGAACGCAGCATAACAGTCCTTGTCGGAGATCAAACTCCTGCGAAACCTGAGATTACTTATTTTACTGATTTTTTAAACCAGCCAACTGCAGTCTTTTTGGGCGTGGAAAAACTGGCAAAACTTACCAATAGTGTTGTTGTATTTTGCGATATCCGAAGGGTTAAACGGGGTTATTATACCTGCGATTTTGTTAATTTGTTTGAAAATCCCAGGTTAACAGAAGAACATGAAATCACTAAAGCGCATGTTAAATATCTGGAAGAGGTGATCAGAGTTCAGCCAGAGTTTTGGCTATGGTCTCACAAAAGATGGAAGTATAAACCTGAGGATATGGATGGTTTATCTGCTTGAAATTCTCCTTATTTATGTTGTCATGCTGTAGTTTTGAAAACCTTGAGAAGTTAGTTAAGGTTATAGCTCTTATTAGGAAAGGTGACCACTCGTTTACGGATAATACTCTGAAAAGCATTGAACTCTCAATACTAAATCATTTAACGACTAATGATAAGAACTTTTCTTT
>NZ_DASWXT010000110.1:0-8166 GCF_036405355.1 Daejeonella sp. | reverse complement strand
CCGACCGGTGTACTTAATCTGAATGCTTTTTACGCTTATGTTGATGGAGAAGTGACCACTCCGGCAGGTTCATCATTTAATCTTTTCAGAAGGCCAAAGAACTCTTTCGGACTGAATGCCGGTCTTGATTTAAGTAAATCCCTAAGCTTTAATCTGATTTATAAGTTTACAGGTGACCGTAGAGACAGATATTTTGATGGTAAGACTTTCAAAACGGTGGAAGCTGAACTTGGTTCATTTAATGTACTGGATGTTTATGCTCAATACAAAGTTTCTACCAGACTTAGCTTGTTTACAGATATTAAGAATGTCCTGGATGAGAATTATATCGAATTTGCAGGCTATCAAACCAAAGGGATTAATTTTAATGCTGGATTTAAGTTAGACATTAGATAAGTTGCAAAACCAAATAATAAATAGCGATGGATGTAAATTCATCGCTATTTTTGTTTTAAGCAGATTAACATGAAGAAGGCAGTTTTATTCTGGAGTGCAGGAAAGGATTCAGCAATAGCATTACATAGGCTTAAACAAAACCCTCAAGTCGAAATAATGGGGCTTGTTACGACTTTGAATAGTGATTTTAAGCGAATTTCTATGCATGGAATAGCTGAAAAAGTACTTGACAGACAAGCTGAACAACTGGGGTTTCCAGTCATTAAAATGTGGGTATCAAATCAGCCTGACAATTATTCCTATGAAGAAGTCTTTCTGAAAACCTGTTCACAATTAGTAGAAATGGGAGTTGATACGCTGGTGTTTGGAGATATTTTTCTCGAAGACCTCAGAATATACCGGGAGGATTTAGCAGCAAGAGCTGGGCTGAAAACATATTTTCCCTTATGGAAGAGTTCTTCAATAGAGCTTCAGAAAGAATTATCTGATGGACGTTTTGAGGCAATTACCTGTTGTGTTCAATCAGATAAATTAGGAAAGGATTGGCTTGGAAAACAATTAAATTCAGATTTCTTCAGGAAATTACCTCATGGTATAGATCCATTCGGAGAAAATGGTGAGTTCCATACTTTTTGTTATAATGGGCCGGTTTTTCGAAACCTCATCACTTATGAAACCGGCGAAGTGGTGTTTAAGCCTTTGCAAATTAAACAAACAGACAGGGCAGAGGAAGCTGGGTTTTTATACCTGGATATTATCTGATAAAATTATGAAAAAAGTTGTTGTAGTAACTGGCGCCGGAATATCTGCAGAAAGTGGCCTGAAGACGTTCAGAGATTCTGGCGGACTATGGGAAGGATATAATGTATATGATGTTGCAACTCCTGAAGCATGGAAGCGGGATCCGGATCTGGTTCAACACTTTTATAATGAGCGCCGTAAATCTGTTCTTGAGGCTGAACCCAATGCGGCACATTATGCTCTGGTAAAGCTGGAAGAAAAATATCAAGTGACAATCGTTACTCAGAATATTGATGACCTGCATGAACGTGCGGGATCTTTCAGAATTATTCATTTACATGGTCTGATCACAAAATCCCAGTCGGATAGGAACCCCAACCTGACCTATGATATCCCCGGATCGGAATTAAAGATGGGAGAACTGTGTGAATTAGGCTCTCAGCTGCGCCCGCATGTTGTTTGGTTTGGAGAAGCTGTTCCGATGATTGAAAATGCAGCTAAAGAATGCTATGAGGCTGATATATTCATTGTAATTGGTACTTCATTACAGGTTTACCCCGCAGCTGGCCTCATTGATCTGGTACCGGCGAAAGCGAAAAAAATACTGGTAGATCCCAGGGCAATGGAGATATCTGCAAAAAACATAGAAATGATTCCTGAAAATGCTGCTACTGCAGTTCCTGAACTGGTAGAACGCTTGTTAAATCAATAAGGGGTATTCTCTCTTGATTTAGTGTTGTTACTGGATGTACTTTTGATGTAGCTTAGAAAAACTATGCGGGAGATTAGCATTATATTTACTGAGGAGTGTGTTTGAACTTATTAACAATTATAGCCAAATGACAATGGAGCAAAACTCGAGAAGGAATTTTTTGAAAAAATCGGCATTAACTGCCGGTCTTACTACTATTGGTAATATAGGCTTAGCAGAGTCAATAAAAAGCGACCGTCCTTCAGATGATGCTTTAAACCCAGCCGGAAAACTTCCCCGTGAGGTTTGGATAGCAAGCTTTTCGCAGGAAAAACTATCTGCAGAAACACCTGATGATATGGTTAAAAGAGTAATTGAATCCCTCAAGGGAATCGAACCCTTTAGCCCTGATGTGGTCTGTCTGCCTGAATGTTTCTACATTGCAAATACTAAAATGGATGGGAAGTTTACAGTAGAACAAAGGCTGAGCAAATCAGAAGAGGTGTTAAATCAGTTTTCCGATTTTTCTAAAAAACACAATTGCTACACGATTTGTTCTGTTGATACTCCTGCAGGCCATGGAATGTTTTATATCTCATCTGTCGTAATTGACCGGCAGGGGAAACGTATCGGAGCATATCATAAAATTCATCCGACAGAAGGCGAAATAAAAAGTGGTGTTATGCCCGGACCTTTATTTCAGCCTGTTATTCAAACTGATTTTGGAAAAATAGGGGTTCAGATATGCTTTGATTCATTGTGGGATGATGGATGGGAGATGTACCGCAAGCAGGGAGCGGAGATCATTTTCTTCCCTTCTGCATTTTCAGCCGGACAAATGATTAATGCGCGTGCATGGAAGCATAAATGCGTGGTGGTTTCAAGCACCCGGAAAGGAACCAGTAAAATATGTGATATTACGGGTGAGGAAATTGCAAAGACAGGCTCATGGAATCCTCAACTTTGCTGGGCTCCAGTCAATCTGGAGAAGGTATTTTTGCATCTATGGCCATTCGTTCAACATTTCCCTGCTATTCAAAAAAAATACGGACGCAAGGTGGATATAAAGGTATTCCATGAAGAAGAGTGGGCTGTAATAGAAAGTTTGTCTCCTGATGTATTTATTAAGGATATTTTAAAGGAGTTTAATCTTAAAACTAACGAAGAGGTTATTATTGAAGGCGAAAAAGCACAATTAGAAGCCCGCAGAAAATATTCTTCCTAAATCCATACAAGAGATCGTAAAATGTAACTATAAATAAAAAACCCGGACCTAATAATTCAAGATTTCATACAGGAATCAGAATTAATATGTCCGGGTATTCTTTATATTATTACTAAAATTCCAATCTAAACTTTTGCCAGAACAGGGAATCTTTTTGATAAAAGGTAGAAGCTTCCAAATAATACTGCTGAAAACACCAAATTACCAATTAACATATTTCTGAAGAAAGGAAGACCTGCAGCATAAGAAGTCAGGATTCCTGAAATATTCCGCGGGTACATAGTAGCAGGGTATAAAAATGCAAAATTGGTTATCAGGAAGAAAACAGATGCACTGATAAATGATGCCAGAATTACATTAGTAGTATTCACTTTATTCCTGATCAGGAATCCACATCCAACCATTGCAACAAAGCCTGTATAGACAGCAAGACTAAATCCATTTCCGATGAAGATATCAGAAATAGCCATAGCAGCTATTGGTATAATGAATGCCATTCGTTTATCACTGAATTGAGCGCCACTAAATACTGCCAAAGCTCCAATGGCTGTAAAGTTCCAGATATGTGGAATTAAATAGGGAAGTGCCCTGGTCAGCGCAGCTGCAATGACAAGAAGTGTTAATACTATAAAACGGGTTGTGCTGATATGTTTCATGATTCAAAAATAGGAAAAAAAATCTTAGCTTTTAAAATGTATTGAAATATATAATAATGGCCAAACCTCCCATAAATTTGGCATTTATACACTGTAAAATAATATTTTGTTTAGTATTATAAATAACTGTAAATAAAGTAATTGAATTTATTTATATTAAGTAATATTTTATATTAGATGATATTTACTGGTTAAAAATACTCCTATTTGCCAAATATAATTCTGTTTTAATATTTAAACTGCTGTTTATCAGCTATTTATGCTTAAGTATTATCATATCTTTTGTAGGCCTGGTTAAAATCAAGTCTCATTTGATTAAAGCGTTCGGCCGCTGATTTGATGAATTCCGAATCAAGTAATTGAAAGACTCCGTTCACCCCTTCCGGAATGTCTAGTTCGGCAATTTTATATACCTGTTCAAATATTCCCTTCTCCAGTTTTATTATATACTTCTGATTCATGGAGAATATGGTGATCTTACAATCCGGATGTGGCAGTTCTGCTATTACTCTCATTGATTGGCTTTTTATAAATCTTGTTGAATTTCTTTGATCGGGTTGATTCCTTTGTTGGTACCTCTTGCTGATATTAAACGGAATCTGGCAAACAGTTCTTCACTATACCAATCCAGCTTTCTGGTTTTTCTTATTACTTCAGCATGTTCAGCAGAGCCGTATGCGAATGCTTTCATGCTTTCCATATCCCGCCAGATTGATAGGGTAGCCTGTCTGAAAAACGGCGCTTCACCAATTCCAACAGAGCTAATAAAGCCGGGAGCTTTAGTCATGATTTCTGCCACAGGTTCTACATTGGCCCAAAATTGGGTTAGTTTATTCAAACGAATCGTTGCTCTGGTTAAAACTGCAACCGGTCCATTATAATTTGTTTCATAAATTTCCATCTTAAAAGGATCTTTACCATCCCATTTACCATGACTTGCTAAAGGAATACTTAAAAGAGTCCATTTCTCTTTAGTGAACTTCTGCCACCACCAGGAAATGAATGAGCTTTCATTGAACTTCTTAAAGTCCTCCTCTGAATCCCAGACTGCTAAAAGTGCCCATTGCTGCCAGTCGGGTTTAAGGTCAAATGAGCCATTTTTACCACATCCCATCAATTTCCAGAAAGAACAGGCTTTGTTTAAAGAAAGCGGAATGCGGTGAATAGCCATAGCAAAGATTGCCAGTGGAATGAATAAGGGTCTGTATCGTACTATACTTATTGAAACTAACATAATTGACCTTAACGATTTCTTGCTCAGGTCTCAAAGGTAATTTATCAAAATGTATTCTTAAGGTCATAAAAAAGAAAAGTCTTCCCTGTTATAGGAAGACTTTGTCTTAAAATTAAGATTCTTAATCACGGTCATTGTTACCCTTGCCCCGGCCTTTTTGATTTCTTTGACTATCATAACTACCATTCTGGTTTCTGTCACCATAGCCCTCATCGTATCTGTCGCGCTCATAACGCTGGTCATAGTTGTTATTGTATTTTTTTCTTTGTCCCGGAGGCATCCCATGCGGATGTTGCTTTCTGTTCTGATTATTCTGGCCTGAATATACTCTGACACGCTCATTTCTGATTTCATAATGCCCAGTAACTCTCCGTCTTCCAATACCAAATATACCTGCAGTTTGATATTCAGGGATCCAAACCCGTCTCTCACGCATTTCATAATGGTATTCACCACGATCATCTCTGTAAACATTCTGGTCATTTTGACCCCAAACAGTTTGTCCCTGACGGTATTGGGCCTGCGTATCGGTAGTCCCCAATGCTGCAAAGAGGACTGCCAGGATAATTAATTTTTTCATAGCTGTTATTTTTAGATGAATTATGCCAGAGATATAAATATTAGTATATTATACTTTTTAATAATTAATTTTTAGTATTATATTTTGATTTTATCTGACATTTCAATACAAAGTTTGTTAATGAACATGAAGTTATGATGAAGATAAATTTTTATAATATTGCTGTCTTATAAATCAATTGTAATTTTGCAGCATGTCTGAAGATTTAAAAATTGTGAGGGGGAGTAAGGAGGAACAGTACCGTTCATTATTACCTCAGATTTCTGCTTTACTCGAAGGAGAGCATGATCAGATTGCCAATATGGCTAATATGTGTGCTGCCCTGAAAGAACAATTTAACTTCTTTTGGGTAGGTTTTTATATGGTAAAAGGTGATGAACTGGTTCTGGGTCCATTTCAGGGGCCGGTTGCATGTACCCGAATTAAGAAGGGAAAGGGAGTTTGTGGTTCCTCATGGGCAAAGAAACAAACCCTGATTGTTCCTGATGTTGAGGAATTTCCAGGACATATCGCATGTAGTGCTGCTTCGAGGTCCGAAATTGTAATACCAATAGTCAGAAATGAGAGGGTAATCGGTGTTTTAGATGTTGATAGTGCAGAATTAGATAGTTTTGATGAGACTGATGCATCCTATCTGACGCAGATTATTGGACTTATTGAATTTAATTCCTGAATAAAACTTATTAAATCAGGTCCTTTTTTGCTAGATTAAAAATTATTTTCTGAATAATACTTATTAATCTGAAATACCATGAAATCATCATGATTTTGCCAAATCCCGATGAGGTATTATTACCAAATCATGATATGCCCCCGGTCACGCCGTTCGGACGGGCTTCATCGCCATTAAAAAACAAAAAATAAACAGATGAAAACAAAGTTATTGGCAATACTGAATTTGATAACTCTTGGTTTTCAATTATTGATGTCATACCTGGTTCAGGTGAAATTACTTTCTACCCAGGATGTAGGTCAGGTTTCTGCAAAATATGATACCGTTTTCGCACCGGCAGGGATTACATTTGCTATTTGGGGACTTATTTATACCTCTCTTCTGGCGTTTTGTGTATTCCATCTCTATAAAGCATTTGCGAAAACCTCAAGCTGTCAAACCAATCAGGATACCCATAACATAGGATGGCTATTTTCCCTGAACAGCATTGCTACTGGACTTTGGTTAATTGCCTGGGTAAATGAACAACTATTTTTGTCTGTTATTTTGATTTTAATACAGCTGTTCACACTGATTAAAATCAGTATTAAAGCCCATATTTCGAACCCTGATCGATCAATTCAGACAAAGATCTTTACACAATTTCCTTTGAGTATTTATTTTGGATGGATATGTATTGCAAGTATTGCCAATATCAGTGCCTGGCTAATTTCAACAGGCTGGAATAGAATGGGAATTTCTGAAAGTTATTGGGTTATCATACTGATAGGCCTAGCTACTCTTCTTTCTTTGTTTATAATTTTGGTCAGGAGGAATGTGCCTTTCGGATTTGTTGTCCTTTGGGCCTTGTATGGGATTATTTTGAAACGGAAACAAGTAGATGCTCTACTGTATGAAGATGTGATTAATGCGGCATATGCAGCTTTTGTGATTATACTGCTTGCATTGCTTATGAGAATATTTAATAAAAAGAATAAGTCCAATACATTTGTTAATTATTAATTTCCTTGCTTTTTATTGCTTTTGATCCTATTTATGCTCATCCCTTGCCGGAAGGCCATCGCTTCCCAATGCTTAAATACGAACTTATTCCTGAACAGCTTCTGCATGAAGGCTTGATCAAAAGTGATTCGTTGTTTTCACCTGAGAAGCTGGATAAAGATATTATCTTGTTGACACATGAGCAGAATTACTGGGAAAGGCTCAGGGATTTGAAGCTGAGTGATGCTGAAGTCCGTCGTTCAGGATTTCCATTATCGGCGACATTAATTGACCGTGAGATCAGAATAGCTCGAGGTACCATTGATGCCAGTATTCATGCTTTGAAGCATGGGATAGCATTTAATGTCGCAGGAGGTACCCACCACGCAGGATCAAACTGGGCCGAAGGTTTTTGTCTTTTAAATGACCAGGCAATTGCCGCTAATTACTTATTGAGCAATTCTTTAGCAGATCGCATATTAATTATTGATTTAGATGTGCATCAGGGAAACGGTACTGCCGAAATATTTAGCAAAGAAGAAAGGGTTTTTACATTTTCGATGCATGCAGAAAAGAATTTTCCTTTCAGAAAAGAGCGATCTGATCTTGATATCGGATTGACAGATGGAACTACTGATTCACAATACCTTAAACTGCTTTCACAGAACCTGAAGTTTATTATAGAATCGTTTAAACCAGATTTTATTTTTTATCTGGCAGGGGTGGATGTTCTTGGAACGGATAAATTGGGTAAGCTCAATCTTTCCAAAGCCGGATGTAAACAAAGGGACGAACTGGTACTGCGTTATTGTCAGAATTTGGGACTGCCAGTACAGATAAGTATGGGAGGGGGCTATTCGCCTAAGATTTCAGATATCGTTGAAGCTCACTGCAATACCTTCCGGATTGCTCATGATCTATACTTCTAAATATATTATAATTATTATTTTACAAATCTATGATTACGTAAAATGCTGATTTTCAATAAA
>NZ_DASWXT010000109.1:0-59033 GCF_036405355.1 Daejeonella sp. | reverse complement strand
CGTGCAGACTTTAAATTCATTGGATATTTTAATTATAATTTCCAATATTTACTTTATATTTAGTTTGAATACTGTAAATAATGCAGAAAAGAGAACAAATTTGCGATTTTGAACTAATCACCCGTATAAAAGAGGGTGATGAAGTTGCATTTCGCAAAGTTTTTGATTCTTATTCCAGTAAACTCTATTACTTTAGTCTAAGGTTCCTGAAAGATAAGGAGCCCAGTCAGGAGGTTGTTCAGGAAGTTTTCATGAGTCTTTGGATTAACCGGGAAAAGCTTGATACCCAATATCCGATTGCACCATATCTGTATACCATCACCCGCAGGTTAACATTAAATGTACTTCGTCAGGTTGCAAATTCCCAAAATGCAATGGAGAAAATGTGGCTGAACCTTCAAACAAGCAGTAATGAAACTGAAGAACTTGTTTATTTGGAGGATCTTGAGCGATTTACCGAACAGGTATTAGCAAGTCTTCCAAAGCAACAACAATTGGTATACAGAATGAGCAGGCAACAGGAACTTAGTTATGATGAAATAGCTGAAGAACTCAATATATCCAGAAACACTGTAAAAAATCACCTGGTTTCAGCTCTAAAGACTCTCAGGACCCAATTGCAGAAAGCGTTTTCTATACTTTATTAGAAGGAACTCCCATCTATCTATTTTTTTCAATAAATATTTATTAAGACTAGTCCTGTTTTGTTGTTGGAGTGTATTAACATTAAATCATTTTAAGTTTTGCACAGGCTACAATGAATCAAAATAAATTAGATGAGCTTTTAAGTCTTTTTGCTGAGGGGAAAATCAGCAGGGATGAGTTTGATCACTTATTTGATTATTTGAGATCAGAGGCTGATGATGATAGCATTAATTATGCGATCGATCAGGAGCTTGGGAAAATGAAGAAATGTGCTTCACTAACCGATGGTGAGAAGGATGCAATTTTCCAAAATATTCTTACAAACGATAAATTTGGACAAGAACCAGTTTCTGAAAACTCTGGCAATCACGTGGTCAGAGCATGGTATCAGATTGGTGTAGCTGCAAGTATCCTTGCAATGCTTACTGTTGGCCTCTACTTTTATACCAACAGAACTATTGATACTCAATTAGTGCTTTCAGAATCCCAAATTATAAAGGAAAAGTCGATAATCAAACCTGGTGGTGATAAGGCTGTTTTGACACTTTCGGATGGTTCTAAAATTATTCTAGAAGACGCAAAGAAAGGTTTATTAGCGAACCAGGCCGGTGTGAGTATCCAAAAAACTGCTGATGGCGAGTTACTCTATTCATTTGCTAAGAATTTAAATTCCGTTTCCGAAGCTTTGCCTGAAGAAGTGATTTATAATAAAATAGAAACTCCTTTTGGTGGGAAGTATCAGATTAATTTGCCTGATGGAAGTAAAGTATGGTTGAATTCAGCTTCAACTTTGCGCTTTCCTGCCTTGTTTTCCGGAAATACACGTGAAGTGGAGTTGAATGGTGAAGCCTATTTTGATGTAGCTAAAAATCCAAATAAGCCATTCAAGGTAATCACTAAGGATCAGATTGTGGAAGTTTTAGGTACTCAATTTAATATCAATTCATATTCGGATGAGGAAACCTTTAAAACAACACTAATTGAAGGCTCAGTAAAGATTATTTACAAGGATAGAGTTGTTTTGTTAAGTCCGGGGCAGCAATTTCAACCCAATATGAAATCTTCCAAAGTGATAGAGGCCGATACAGAAGGAGTAACCGCCTGGAAGAACGGATATTTTTTATTTAAGGATGAAGACATCAGGAGTATAATGAGGAAAATATCAAGGTGGTACAATGTTGAAGTTAATTATTCGGGAAATATTCCGGATGTTGGCTTTGGAGGAAACATTTCCAGGTCCAAAGATATTAATGAAGTATTAAATGTACTTCAGTTAACTAATGCCGTTCATTTTAAAGTTGAAGGAAGGAGGATTACTGTTATGCGATGAGATAGACCCTGAAAAGCTAATGGTAATCTTATAAAAAAAGTCAGGAGCGGTTGCAACGCCCCTGACCATATTCGGGTTACCAATTTAATTGTTGTGAACAAGTATTAACTAAACCCAAACGCGCAAAGATATGAAATTCTATTCATTAACCATATGTAGGCCATCTGATTACATAATAAAACTCTTGTTGATGATAAAACTAACTTTTGTTTTATTGGTCACAGCCCTACTTCAAATAAGCAGTGCTGCATCATTCTCTCAAACGGTGAGCTTAAGATTTAAGAATGCCAAACTTGAGACGGTCTTAAAAGAGATTGGAACCCAAACAGGTTACGATCTGGTGTACATTACACCATTGATAAACGAAGCCAAACCGGTGAGTATCAATGTGAATAATGCACCTTTAAAAGAGGTACTTGAAAAATCTTTTTCAAATCAGTCCCTCACCTATACTATTAGTAATAACACCATTATTGTACAGCAAAAGTCATCGGCTTTTTTATCGGCTGCACTTATTGATATCAAGAAACTTTCAGAAAAGGCACCTCCTACGGAAGTGAGAGGTCAGGTTACGGATTCAAAGGGAGAATCATTGATTGGTGTTAGTGTTAAAGTGAAAGGAACTGCCATTGGTGTAAGTACCGACGCAAACGGTCGATATACTATTAATGTTCCTGATGGTTCAAGTGTATTAGTGTTTACCTATATCGGTTACACTACCAAAGAGGTTCCCATGACAGGCCGCACAAGTCTTGATGTTACTCTGGAGCAAAATACCGAGGCACTTCAGGAAGTGGTGGTAGTTGGTTACGGTACTCAAAAGAAAAGTGATTTAACCGGTTCAGTTGTTTCAGTTACATCAAAGGATATTAAAGATCAGGCATTCTCAAACATTAACCAGGCTTTGCAAGGTAAAGTTGCCGGTGTGGCTTTTACCAGTACTTCGGGTGATCCGGGTGAGAATGTGAACGTTAGGATCAGGGGATTAAATACATTTGGAGGTTCCGGACCACTTTATGTAGTGGATGGTATGCCAATGGAGGCAGCAGATATCAATAGTATTAACCCAAATGATATTGAAACTACAACTGTATTAAAGGATGGATCTGCTGCAGCAATTTATGGTGCCAGATCTGCAAATGGTGTGATTTTGTTAACTACGAAAAGTGGCACAAATCGTGCTCCTTCAATTAGTTTTAATTCTTATTATGGTATTCAGTCTTTCAATAAATTCATTCCATTGCTGAATTCTCAGCAAATGGCAGATGTAATTAATGAGGCTCACGTAAATGGTAACTTCTATCCTTTACAACCTGCAATGAATGACCCTGTGAATTTACAGACGAATACTGACTGGCAGGATGCTGCAATTAATCCAGCTCCAATACAGGATCACTCGCTCACAGTTTCTGGAGGTACTAAAGATGCAAGTTATTCTATTTCCGGTGGTATTTTTGATCAGGAGAGCGTCCTGGCATTCCGTACCTATAAGCGCTACTATTCTAGGGTAAAAACTGAATTTAAAATCGGAAAGTTAACTATCGGTCAATCCTTAATCGCCAGTAAAGATGAGGGTCTGAATTTAAATTTCGGTAATAACCTGGATTTGGCTTATATGATGGGTGCAGCTCCAACTATGCCTATTTATGATCCAAATAATGATAGCGGTTATGCCGGTCCATCACCAGCAACAACCGGTGTGAATAACAGGGATAATATTCTTGGCCGTCGTGATATGAACAGGGCATATACCTTTAACAATAAAATAATTGGTAGTGCATATGCTTCCTTTAAAATTCTTCCTGATCTGGAATATAAGTTAAATGGAGGTATGAACATGGGGCAGAGAAGATTTAAAAACTATGTGCCTCAGTTTCAGATGAATAACAGGGGAAGTAACGTAAGATCTTTAAATACAAGTATGAATGAGTCTTACGAATACCTTGTTGAAAATACACTTACCTATAATAAGGTTATTAAAGAAAACTACAGGCTTAATTTATTGGGTGGTTTTACTCAGCAGAATTTTTTCGGAAATGGTATTAATGGTACCAGAAGAGATTTCCCAAGTAATGATATTCAGGTTTTGAGTGCTGGTACCGGTGTATTTACAGTTGGTGGAAATGAGCAGGAGTGGGCTATCAGATCTTTCCTGGGTAGAGCAAATATTACTTTGTTCGACAGATATTTAATCACTGCTACGATACGTCGTGATGGTTCATCACGATTTGGTGCCGACAATAGATATGGAAACTTCCCATCTCTAGCTGTGGGATGGAATGTGGATCAGGAAAATTTCCTGAAGGATTCCAAGCTGATCAGTGGTTTAAAAGTCAGAGCCAGCTGGGGAAAGCTGGGTAATCAGGATATAGGTAACTACAGTAACCAGACTGTTGTTTCAACCAGTGCCAGATATTTCTTTGGTGCTGACCAATTAGCTCCTGCAGCCGTGGTTAACAACTTAGGAAATCCAAATCTTCGTTGGGAAACTACTACTCAAACCAATATAGGGGTAGATTTAAGCTTTCTTCAGAATAAAATTTATTTCACTGCCGATTACTGGATAAAGGATACAGATGGAATTTTGGTTCGTACACCAATTTCAACCGTAACCGGATTTGGCCGTGATTCCGGACCTTTCCAAAATGCTGCTCAATTGCAGAATAAGGGTTTGGAGTTCTTGTTAGGCTATAGGGGAGGAACTGGTGATTTGAAGTACGGTGTTTCGGGGAACTTATCTAATGTGCAAAACAAGGTAATTTCACTGGGTGCCGGTACAAGTATTATCAACCTGGTTGAGAATGTATACTATTCTGGAACCTTTACCCGCACCATGCCAGGACTGCCAATGTCCCACTTCTATGGTCATATCAATGATGGTATCTTCCAGACGCAGGCTGAGATTAATGCACATCCAACGCAGGTTGGTGCCAAGCCGGGTGACAGAAGATTCAGAGATATTAATGGCGATGGTAAGGTTGATGCGAATGACAGAACCAATATTGGTGATCCATGGCCTGATTTTGATTACGGGTTTGCTGCGGATGCCAGTTGGAAAGGTTTTGATATCAATATGAGTTTTTATGGAACCAGCGGTAAGAAATTATATGATTCTCAGGGTGTATATCTTGAAACCATGCAGGGCGAATGGAATAATAAGACCACTGTTTTAAATCGCTGGAAAGGACCTGGAACATCCAACACGCTTCCACGTGCAGTGCGTGGGGATACGAACCAGAATAACCGTAGTCAGTCTGACTATGTATTGGATGCAGATTTCTTAAGAATGCAGAATTTCCAGATCGGCTATACACTTCCTCAAAGTTTGATCAAGAGGGTAGGTGCCAGAAATGCAAGAATTTATTTTAATGGACAAAACTTATTTACTATTACCAAGTATCCTAACTACAATGCGGATACCCTGGGAGGAGTAGGTTTCAATGATGACTCGATGAGTCCACTAGCTTTTGGAGTAGATACAGGTTCAACTCCTATCCCTAGTGTTTATTCATTCGGAGTTAATTTGACTTTCTAATCTTTTAGATCGCATAATTATCTTATTAATCAGTTCATTAAGAAATTAAAAATACAAGAATATGAAAAATCTAAAATTAGGTATATCAACCATGTTAATGCTGTTGTTGTTTGCAGGTTGTAAAAAGGAGTTTTTAGAAAAGTCACCACCGGATGCATTGACCGAAGATGGTTTTTATAATTCCGCAGAAAGAGCTCAGTTAGGAGTAAATGCGATATATGTTTCACTTCAAAGTGCCTGGAGTATTAATCTCCAGCGGATTTATGATGTGCCATCCGGTGAGGTTTTACTTTCCAATACAGTTCCTTTGGAGTATAATAATTTCACTTACTTTCCGGCACTGAATCAGATTCATGATACCTGGAGAGGATTGTATGAAGGTGTATACAGGTCAAATCTTGCCATTGCGAATATTCCTTCAATTAATATGGCAGATGCCTTAAAGAATCAATATGTAGGTGAAGCCAAATTTTTAAGAGCACTTTTCTATTTTGATCTCGTTAATATATTCGGTGCAGTTCCATTGATCACACAACCATTACCGAATACAGATGCAGCACTGGTTGCAAGAACACCTGCTGCCGATGTTTATAAAGTTATAATTGCCGATTTATTGGCAGCAGAAGCTGGTTTGCCAGTTTCCCATAGCGGTGCTAATTTGGGAAGAGCCACCAAGGGGTCAGCTCAGGCATTACTTGGTAAAGTTTATCTGTACAATAAGGATTATGCCAATGCTGAGAAGTACTTTTTACTGGTAATCAATTCAGGAAAATATGGTTTGATGGATAATTTCCAGGAAGTATGGCACCGCAGTTTCGAAAACAATAAGGAATCAATTTTTGAGGTTCAATTTGCTGATATTGGTGGTACTGGTACAAATGGTCGAAACGGAAGTTATCTTCCGGCAGTGAACGGAGCTACTGGTTCAGGTTTGGCTACTAAAAGAGCATTTGATGCTTTTGATCCGGCAGATCCAAGGCGTGGTATGTCAATCTTCAAGCCAGGTGATACTTTCGCTCCGAATGTTAGTGCAGCCCTAACTACATTTAGTGCGGTTTGGTCAGCAACCGGCTATGCAGTAAAGAAGGGTATGTGGCCAATTATGTATGTCAATAGCAATGGTATAAATTATCCTATCATTCGCTATGCTGACGTATTATTGATGTATGCTGAAGCAGCAAACGAGCTAAACAAGTTAACTGAGGCAAGAGCTGCTGTAAACCAGGTTCGTGCCAGACCGTCAGTGAATATGCCAGCATTAACCGCTACCGATACAGGTACAAAAGCAACCATGTTCAATGCCATCAATAAGGAAAGACAAGTGGAATTGATGTTTGAATTCATCCGTTTTAATGATTTGAGAAGATGGGGACTTGCTTTGCAGGAATTAGGTCCATTGGGTTATACAGCTAAACACGCTTTATTCCCAATACCTCAGCTTGAAATAGATATCAATCCAAAACTGACACAGAATCCAAGCTGGTAATCTGCCTTATAAGGCATAAATTTAGCTTTAGAAGGATAAAGGGATACTGTGAATAAAATTTTCACAGTATCCCTTATTTTAACATTATAATGCCGGATTTCTAAAATCGAAGCCTGGCTGGGTCATGTAAAATTTTATCATGATTCACATATGTGCATGGCTTATTTTGTTTTTTTCTATATTGAAAAAGGAAAATAAACAAGCTCTTTCTCTCATATCAGGAGCATATTTGAAGGGCTATCACTGAGGTAGAAGCTCATCTTCATATACAGAAAGCGATTACCTGTTATTTGGATTTAATTTGGAATAAGATACATGAAACGCAGGGATGTCATAAAGTGCTTAACTATTCTGCCAATAGCTGAATTTTCTCCTTTTAAAATTGGGGAAAATTCAATTATTGATGAATACGGATCTTTATTGAATCCCTCATCGGCTAATTCATTTAATCCTGATCTGCATAAAAAGGCCTTTGTTATGGATGGTCATATTCATATGATGACCAGGCAGTTATTAGAGGGACTTGATATCGGAGATCGCTATACTGATGGTCATGTTGATATTCCAAGAGCTATTGATGGTGGATTGGATGCAATGTTCTTCTCCTGTTATACTCCGGAGCCATATTATTCCGACCGTCATGAAGTAAAAAACACTTTTCGAGTTGTTGAACTGGCTCTTGCGCAGATAGAGAAGAACAATGATCTTATTGAATTGGCTCATAATGCATCAGATATTGTCAGAATAAACCGTAGAGGTAAGATGGCAGCTTTTCTGGATCTTGAGGGTGGTTTTGATCTTGACGGAGATCTGAACTTATTAAGGGCTCTTTATCGCTTAGGACTTCGATCTGTGCAGCTTACCGCTCATAACGAAACAAATGCATTTATTGATTCATGTTATGGTGAGAAACGCTGGGGCGGATTAAATGCCCATGGACGTGATATTGTGACTGAAATGAATAAGCTGGGGATGCTCATTAATGTAGCTCATGCATCAGATGATGCCATCCTTCAAACTGTTGAAGCGAGTAGCCAGCCTGTGATTTATAGCCATGGAGGGTTTCGCGGTATTGTGAATAGTTTAAGGTGTATTACAGATGAATGTGCAAAAGCTTTAGCCGCAAAAGGGGGAGTAATCGGAATACAATTCGGGAGCAGTTTCAATAATCCTAAATATGCCCAATGGGTGGACTCAAAACGTCAACCAGGATCGGTTACCAAAGTGGCTCCAAAAGAAAGAAAGCCGTTAAGCATTGAGGAAGTTGATCGGGGACTCTCAAAAGGTCTTCCCTTTGTTTATAAAGAAGTAATTCCAGACGAGGTCTGGATGGGTGTCGACCAGCTTGCAAGAGTCATTGATTATGGAGTTCGTCTGGTTGGTGAAGATCATATTGCCCTGGGCTCTGATTTTGATGGTGGTCCACCTTTGCCAAGAGAAATAAAGGATGTAAGTGATTATCCTCAAATGACTTATGCAATGCAGAAGCTGGGGTATTCCGAGAAGCGCATTCGTAAGATTCTCGGATTAAACTGGCTGCGTGTAATACGGCAGGTGACAGAAAATGGGTGATAAAGGGAATTCTAATGGATGATTTGGGTGAATTAAATTTTATAAATTAAACCAATTAAGAGAAATTATTACAGGGTTTTATACAAATCCTTAAACTAATAACACAGCAAAAATGAAACGTAGAAATGTTCTTAAAACCTTGTCACTTCTGCCACTGGCAGGCAGCGCCATTCCATTTAATTCGTCGCTTGCATCACCGCATGCCGAAAATTTGACTGCTGCACCGTTCAACACAGGTAGTCCTGTTGAAGTTACATTAGAGTCGTTTTTGGATAAAAACAATATTTACAGAACTCACGGTATTGAGCCAGTAATAAATTGCCGTGGGATTTTTACAATTATTGGAGGCTCATTGAAGCGTCCTCAAGTTAAATCCGCAATGGAACTGGCATCCAAAAACTTCGCTCAAATGGATGAAGTAGCTGATGGCATCGGTCAACAACTTGCCAATTTGACAGGTGCAGAATGGGGGGTCGTATCAGCTGGTTGTGCTGCAGGACTAAAACTTGTAACAGCAGCTGTTGTGTCGGGAGGTGATCCTGAGAAACTGGTTCGTATTCCAAACCTGGAAGGGCTTGAAAAAACAGAGGTAATTGTTCCCCGCACTTCACGCAATGCGTATGATCATGCCATCAGAAATATTGGTGTGACTATGGTTAATGTAGAATCAATGGAAGAATTAGAGAATGCAATAAATCCCAAAACAGCCATGATATATTTAGTGAATGGAGACCGGTCATGGACTGGTGCTCCAATGTCACTTGAGAATATTGTTGCCGTTGCTAAACCCAGAAATATACCGGTACTTTTTGATGCAGCCAATGAGATACTAACTTTTCCTCCGGTTCATTTGAAGCGTGGTGCAACGATTGTTGCTTATAGTGGTGGAAAAGCAATTTGCGGGCCACAATCTTGTGGATTGATACTTGGAAATAAGGATATTCTAACCTCTGCATGGTTGGCAAGCTCTCCACACCATGGTCCATGCAGGGATAATAAAGTAGATCGCGACGAAATGTTTGGTATGGTGGCGGCAGTCAGGGCCTGGAAAGAAATTGATCATGATGCGATACTGAAACAATGGTATTCCTACCTAGATCATATAATTAAAAAAGTCTCAGGTATTAAAAGTGTTCAAACAATGATTCATGTTCCGTCAACCCAATCCGGATTGTCAAATGTGTCGCCGGAAGTTGTCATAAGCTGGGATAAGGATGTGCTTAACATCACCGGACTTGAAATGGCTGATGAACTAGCCAGAACAAAACCAAGGATTGCAGTAGCTGCAGGTGGTGGAAGAGGGAAGGATCCAAATGTTAACGGGATTGCAGTTACAACCATAGGTATGCAAGCTGGTGAAGAAAAAATAGCTGCAGATAAAATCTATAAAATTTTAACGGCTAAACGGTCTCCAATTATAACAGAAATGCAAGCTCCTGCCCAAAGTTTGGCAGGTAGTTGGGATGTGGATGTGAAATTCTCAAGCAGTACGGCAAAACACAAACTCTTTATAGAACAGGATGGAAACTGGATTAAGGGCGGACATCAGACAACTTTTGCTGTGAGTGATTTAACCGGAAGTATCGAAGGGAATCAGATCAGACTTCAAAGTTCGCTCAGGCTTATCGGAGATCATGTGCCTTATACTTTTACAGGTACTGTTTCCGGTGATCAGATGACCGGAAGTATTTTTATGGGAGAATACAGAAGTGCAAAGTTTACGGCAGTAAGGGATAAAAAGATGGGTCCAAAGCAAAAGATTTTTGTTCCTTCAGGGGCTCCGCTTGCTAGTTAATCGAAATTACCTAAATTGAATTTTTAACACTTAAACTACTAAATAATGAATAAAAATGTATTTGTAAAAATCAGAGAATATGCAGGAATTCTCGTTTTTGCCGCATGTTTGATGGCTCAGTCAGCTGTAAAGGCACAGGAAATTGATATGCTGATTAAAGGTGGTCATGTAATTGATCCCAAAAATAAAATTGATGGTAAAATGGATGTTGCTATTAAGGATGGTAAAATTTTTCGTGTTGCGGCTGATATTCCGGCAAGCAGTGCGAAGAAAACAGTTAATGCAACCGGATTATATGTTTCTCCAGGATTTATTGACATGCATGTCCATGTATTTGCAGGTGCCGAAGAACCTGGCTTTACTGGCTTTGGAATCACAAACGGTTTTGGCAGTGTTGCCCCTGATGATTTTACCTTCCGTTCAGGAGTAACTACAGTTGTTGATGCAGGTTCTGCAGGTTGGAGAGATTTTCATCAATTCAAAAAACAGACTATAGACAATTCTCAAACCCGTGTTCTTGCATTTATTAGCATGGCAGGACATGGTATGCTGGGTACCGTTCATGCTCAGGACACTACGGACATGAATCCGGTTACCACTGCCTTTATAATGAAGGAATATCCGGACATCATTGTAGGAATTAAGGCGCATCATTATCAGGGCCACGATTTCGGCCCGGTTGATCGTGCAATTGCTACCGGAAGATTAACCAACAAGCCAATTATGGTGGATTTCGGATCAAGCACACCTAAGTTATCTATTGAAGAGCTTTTTATGAAGCATTTCCGTCCGGGTGATATTTTTACGCACACTTTTTCAGGAAATGCTGCTTCAGCAGTGACTCCAAATGGTCGTGAACCAATTGTAGATGGCAATAATAAAGTAAAGCCTTTCATTTTCGAGGCTCAGAAACAAGGCAGAATCTTTGACACTGGTCATGGTGGTGGTGCTTTTGTATGGAGTACAGCTATTAATGCATTAAAACAAGGTTTTTATCCAAATACTATCAGCACTGACCTCTACAGAAACAGTAGAAATGCAGGTATGAAAGACATGGCAAATGTAATGTCCAAATTCTTAAATATGGGAATGTCTATTCAGGATGTAGTTTTACGTTCAACCTGGAACCCTGCAAATGTTATTCAGCATACTGAACTTGGACATTTGAGTGTTGGAGCAGAAGCAGATGTTGCAGTATTCAATGTTAGAGAGGGCAAATTCGGATTTATGGATGCACGTGGTTCAGTATTTAATGGAACCAAAAAAATAGAAGCAGAGTTAACCCTTCGTGCCGGTAGAGTTGCATGGGATCTGAATGGTCTCAGCGGACCTCAATGGGATGCAGTTAACAGATAATTAATTGTAATTAAATAAACAACCATGAGAACTAAAACAGCAGGTATTTCAGAATTTATTCAGCACAAATTTGTCCAAGTTGCACATAGAATTGCCGCTGCTTTAGTTCTCATCCTGATAACAGCAACGGTTCAGGCTCAGGAAATAGATCTTCTACTGAAAGGCGGTCATGTAATTGATCCAAAGAACAATATCAACTCAAAAATGGATGTTGCCATTGTGGGTGATAAAATATTTCGTGTTGCAAAGGATATTCCGGCTAATGCTTCAAAAAAGACAGTTGATATAAGTGGCTTGTATGTTACTCCGGGCCTTATTGATATGCATACCCATGTTTTTCACGGTACCGATCCAAACAGTATGACAGCAAACTCTTACGGGGGCTTGCAGGCAGATGCCTTTTCTTTCCGTGCAGGGGTGACTACTGTAGTTGATGCAGGGTCTTCAGGCTGGAGGAATTTCCCATTGTTTAAAGCACAGTCAATTGATCGGGCTCAGACCAGAGTATTAGCCTTTCTGAATGTTGTCGGTCACGGAATGCTCTCCCGTTTTGATCAGCAGGATGTGACAGACATGAATCCGGAAATGAATGCCTATATGATCAAACGACTTTATCCAAATCTGATCGTCGGATTAAAGTCTGCACATTTTTGGGGTGATTTTACCTCTGTGGATAAGGCAGTTGAATCTGGTAAACTGGCCAATGTTCCGGTTATTGTTGATTTCGGAGAACATACCCCTGCCAATTCAATTGAATCTTTATTCATGGAGCATTTCCGTCCGGGTGATATTTTTACACATACGTTCTCGGAAATTAATGGAGGTCGTGAATCTATTGTCGACGAAAAGTCCAGGAAAGTGAAACCCTTCGTATTTGCTGCACAAAAAAGAGGTATTATTTTCGATGTTGGCCATGGTGCAGGAGCATTCAATTTCAATCAGGCAATTCCGGCCATGAAGCAGGGATTCATGCCAAATACAATTAGTACAGACCTGTATAATTTAAGTATGAATGCAGCAATGAAAGATATGACTAATGTGATGTCCAAATTTCTCGCAATGGGGATGAGTCTTCAGGATGTCATTTTGCGATCAAGCTGGAATCCTGCACAAGTAATTAAACGCCCGGATTTGGGCCATTTAAGTGTTGGTTCTGAGGCCGATATAGCAGTTTTCAATTTGAAAAAGGGAAATTTTGGCTATATGGATGTCAGGCGTACAAAAATCACTGGTACAGAAAAACTTGAAGCAGAATTGACTCTCAGAGCAGGACGTGTAGTCTGGGATTTGAATGGAATCAGTGTTCCGGAATGGCAAATGCCGGTAGTTACTAATTGATTTTTATTGAATACAATCATAAAATTAAAGTAATATGAATAAGCTATTAAATTTCAAAGGGTCAAAGTCATTGCTTGCGGCAGTGCCATTATTGATGGCACTTATGTTCCTTACCTGTGCCACTCTGGTGAATGCACAGGATGTCGATCTTTTATTAAAGGGCGGCCATGTAATTGATGCAAAAAATAGTATTGACCGCAAAATGGATATTGCCATTAAAGCAGGTAAAATATTTCGTGTTGCAGCCGATATTCCTGCAAGCTCTGCAAAAAAAGTTGTGGATGTAAGCGGTTTGATTGTTGCACCGGGCCTGATCAATATGCATACGCATGTTTATGCGGGCAGTAATCCCGGATTTACCGACGGAACTTCAAGTCAGTTGCCAGATGCCTTTGCCCCACGTGCAGGAATAACAACTGTTGTGGATGCTGGTACTTCAGGCTGGCGTACTTTCCCTGATTTCAAGTCTAAAATAATTGATAATTCAATGACCCGTGTACTGGCCTTTCTGAGCATCGCTGCATCAGGTTATTCAGTAGACAAAGCTCAGGAAAATATTGCTGAGATGGATGTTCAAAAGACTGCTGAGACTATCAAAAAGTATCCGGAAATCCTGGTAGGTGTACGTATTGGACGATATGATGGAACTGAGTGGACCCCTTTTGACCGTGCTTCAGAAGCTGCCAAACTAGTGAATAAGCCACTTTTTGTAGAGTGCCACTTACCAATGTATTCTCTCGAAGATCAGTTAAATAAAATGCGTGCAGGAGATATTATCACACATGCATTCGAAAATGTTTCTGAACGTATGACCGTAGTGGATGAACAGGGAAAAGTCAGGCCTTTTGTATTAGCAGCTTACAAAAGAGGTGTACTATTTGATATTGGCCATGGTGGTGGTGGATTTTGGTTTAATCAGGCGGTTCCTTCATTTAAACAGGGTTTATGGCCAAATTCATTTGGTACTGATGAGCATCGCACAAGCATGAACTCAGGTATGAAAACAATGCTGAATGTTATGTCTAAATATTTGAATATAGGAATGAGCATGCCCGAAATCATTGCCAGAGGTAGCTGGAATGCTGCCAAATCAATTAAGCGTGAAGATCTGGGGAATTTGTCAGAAGGATCTGTCGCAGACATTGCTGTATTGAGTGTCTCTAAGGGTAAGTTTGGTTTCGTAGATTCAGGAAATAATAAGATTGAAGGGGATAAGAAACTGGAAGCAGAGCTAACTGTACGGGCAGGTCGTATTATATGGGATCTCAATGGTCTTGCAGCAAATACTTATAAATAGAAAAACATAGAAATTAAAACAAATAAAATGAAACGTAGAAATGTAATCAAGGGTTTAGCGATGCTGCCTGTTGCAGGAGCAGTTCTTCCGGCACAATCAGTCCTGGGGAATTCACTTGCCGAAAACGGATCCACTGCTTTGACAGGACCGGAAGCTGTAACAATAGCAGCCTCATTCATGGCGGATAACAATATTTTTCGTAGAATAGGTGTAGAGCCGGTGATAAATTGTATGGGAACATACACGATCATTGGAGGATCGATCGAGCGTCAGGCAGTTCGTGAAGCAATGGAGGCTGCAGCGCATAACTTTGTACAGTATGATGAGCTGGCTGATGGAATTGGTCAGCGCCTTGCTGATCTGACAGGAGCAGAATGGGGTATGGTTTCGGCAGGTTGTGCGGCGGGGCTTAAACATATCACCGCTGCCTGTGTAACAGGGGGTAATCCGGAAAAACTGATCCGTATCCCTGACCTCACCGGTTTTGATAAGGATGAAGTTATTATTCCAAGATACTCACGTAACGCATATGATCACGGAATCAGGAATATCGGGGTGAAGATAGTTCATGTTTCCACCCCCGAAGAGTTGGAAATGGCCATTAATCCAAAGACTGCAATGATATACCTGACCGCAGGAGCTGCTTCAGAAACAGGTCAACCATTATCGCTTGAGGTGATTTCATCTTTTGCTAAACCAAAAAATATTCCGGTTTTGATTGATGTTGCAGCTCAAAATCTGACTATTCCACCAGTACACCTGAAGCGTGGAGCTACTCTGGTTGCATATAGCGGAGGAAAAGCTATCTGCGGGCCGCAATGCGCCGGATTAATGTTAGGGGATAAGTCAATTTTGATGTCTGCATGGCAGGCAAGTTCTCCTCACCATGGTCCGGGACGGGATAATAAGGTAGGCCGTGAAGAGATGATCGGAATGATGGCAGCAGTTGAAGATTGGGTTAAAAGGGATCATGCTGCCGACTGGAAGAAATGGTTGGGCTGGCTTGATACAATTTCTAAGAAAATTGCTCCGATCGAAGGAGTGAAAACAGAAGTTTATGAACCTGCAGGCCTTTCCAATAAGTCCCCTGTATTATATGTAAGGTGGGATACTAATAAGCTCAATATCAATAGTTTTGAGCTCGCAGAAGAGTTGGGTAGAAACAAACCAAGAATTGCATTGGCCAGTCGTGGTGAAACTGATGGTATTAGTTCTGTCAGTATAACTACCGGGCAAATACAAGCCGGAGAAGAGAAAATTATAGCCGACAGGCTTTTTGAAGTTCTTTCAAAAAAGCGCAGTCCAAGACCCGAAATGTCTGCCCCTTCAGCAAATCTTGCCGGCCTTTGGGATTTGAACATCAAGTTTTTCAGCAGTACCAGCATGCATACATTAAACATTGAACAGGATGGTAACTGGCTTTCAGGTACTCATAAAGCAGATTTTGATACCAGAGCTCTTGCAGGTACAATTGATGGCAATAAGGTGAGGTTCGAAAGCACGATTAAGATCATTGCTGATAATATCAATTACCTGTTCCAGGGTACTGTGAGCGGTGATTCGATGTCGGGAGATATTCATTTGGGCGAATACCGTACAGCTACTTTTACTGCAAACCGTAGAAAATCAACACCAGCAAGGAAAAGAATTCAAATCCCTGCTGGTCCGCCTTTGGCAACTTAATGCCATTTTATCCTGCCGGGTACTTTCAGATTGCAAGAAGCCGGCAGGTTATATCAGACAATTTTGTCTGACTAATTAAATATGAACTATCTGATTTAAACCCCTTACAATAAATAACAATCAAATTGATGAAAAAATTAAAAATTGCCACCCTTTTTCTTTTAGTCTTACTATTTTTTGTCAATACAATAAGCGCTCAGCAAGGTTCTGCAAACAATACGTCAGATTTTCTTGTTTATAATGTTAAAAGATCGGCTAAATCGGTTGATGTGAATGACAAATGGAATGAATCCGGATGGAAAGGGATTAAATCTATTAAGATTCGGAATTACATGGGTAAAATTCCTGCATTCAAACCTAAGGCGGATGTTAAAATGACCTATGATGATGATTTTATCTATGTTATTTATAGAGTTAAGGATCGCTATGTAAAGAGTGTTACTGAGAAAATAAACGGACCTGTATGGAGAGACTCAGCTGTTGAGTTCTTTTTCTCACCTGAAGCAGATAATCCTATCAATTATTTTAATCTCGAGATCAATTGCGGAGGGACTCCTTTACTTCATCACAAAAAGAACAGGCCTACCGTCGAGGATATTCAGAAAATTCAGATCAAGGCTTCTTTGCCTAAGGTAGTCGATACAGAGATTACTGAGCCTGTAACCTGGACCATGTCTTTTAAGATCCCATTGGAGATGCTTGAAAAATATACAAACGTGGTTCGTCCTAAACCAGGTGTTGCCTGGAGAGCGAATTTCTATAAAATCGCTGAAATTAACTCCAACCCTCATTATATCACATGGAATGAAGTTAAAAATGACAAGCCTCAGTTTCATTTACCTCAGTTTTTTGGGATTCTTAAATTTCAATAAGCAGCTTGTACGGGCTTTGGTCTATTGAAATATTAAAATTTGCAGGTATAACCGAATAAAATAAAATCACAGATAAATAGAATGACATCATTAAAAGAGTTTAATTCATGTTTGTTTCACTATCAGAGAGTTAGTCTGATAGTTCTTTTTCTTCTGGTTATTCAAACTGTGAATGCCCAGGAAATTGATATTCTTTTGAAAGGTGGTCATGTGATTGATCCTAAAAATAATATTAATGCCAAAATGGATGTGGCGATTTTGGATGGTAAAATATTCAGGGTGGCAGCAAACATTCCGGAATCCTCAGCTAAAAAAACTGTAGATGTTAGCGGTCTGTATATAAGCCCCGGAATAATTGATATGCATGTGCATGTATTTCAGGGTACCGACAAATACAGTACATCAGTTGCCAACTCTTCCCGTAGTCAGCAGGCAGATGCTTTCTCATTCAGATCAGGAGTAACTACGATGGTGGATGCAGGAACTTCAGGTTGGCGAAATTTCAGAACATTTAAAGCTCAGTCAATTGACAAATCCCAAACCCGAATTCTGGCTTTTTTGAATGTGATCGGAAACGGAATGATAGGCCGCTTTGAAGAGCAGGATATAAATGATATGAATCCTGAAATGAACGCCTATATGATTAAGAAGCTATTTCCTGAAATTCTGGTAGGTATTAAATCAGCACATTATTGGGGAGAGTTTACTTCGGTGGATAAGGCAGTTGAATCGGGCAGGCTCGCAGATGTGCCTATTATGGTAGATTTTGGAGAGCATATGCCAACAAACTCGATTGAGTCGCTTTTTTTAAAGCATTTTCGTCCCGGAGATATTTTTACACACACCTACTCTGAGATCAGTTCAGGCCGTGAATCAATTGTAGACGAGAAAAGCAGAATATTAAAGCCCTTTATCTTAGAGGCTCAAAAGCGGGGTGTTATTTTCGATGTAGGGCATGGTGGTGGAGCATTTTCATGGTCGCAGGCTATCCCTGCATTCAAACAGGGTTTTTTGCCTGATGTGATCAGTTCAGATCTGCACGATCAAAGTATGAATGCCGGAATGAAAGATATGACAAATGTGATGTCCAAGTTTCTTGCTTTGGGTATGCAATTAAAGGATGTGATTGAGCGCTCAACATGGGCACCGGCCAAAGTAATTAAGCGTACAGATCTGGGACATTTAAGTGTTGGTGCTGAAGCGGATATTGCAGTTTTTAATTTGCGTGAAGGAAAGTTTGGTTTTACTGATGTCCGCAAAGTCAGTGTGGAAGGCTCAAAAAAGCTGGAGGCTGAACTAACTTTAAGGGCTGGGAAAATTATGTGGGATTTAAATGGAATCAGTGGGCAGCCCTGGAAAAACTAAGATTAAGAAATTTATTATCATGGAAAATAATTTGTTGCAAACTGAAGAATACAGGTTCATGAACTTTTTCTATTTTGAAATCAGGAACCGGGTTATGATGTCTCTTCAAAGGGCATCACTTATTCTATTTTTCGTTCTAAGCCCGTTTTTATCCCGGGCTCAGGATTATGATTTATTGCTTAAGGGCGGAAGGCTAATTGATGCAAAAAATAAAATTGATGCTAAAATGGATGTTGCCGTAAAAGACGGGAAAATATCCAGGGTGGCTGCTGATATCCCTGCTTCTGCTTCAAAGAAGGTGCTTGATGTAAGCGGACTTATAGTCGCCCCTGGTTTGATCAATATCCATACTCATGTTTTTGCTGGCAGTAACCCTGGCTTTTCTGACGGACAATCGAGTCAGCTGCCTGATGCTTTTGCAATACGCTCTGGCATAACTACAGTTGTTGATGCGGGTACTACCGGTTGGAGAACATTTCCTGAATTTAAAGCGAAAGTAATTGATCCCTCAATAACCCGTGTGCTTGCCTGGATCAATATTTTCGAAACCGGATTTAGTTCTGGTTCTGGTTTTGAACCTGATATGGGTACATTAAGTGTTCAAAAAACTGTAGAATCCATTCAGAAATATAAAGAATATATTGTAGGTACCAGGGTTGGCCATTATAAGGGGAAAAGCTGGCTCCCTTTTGAGCGTGCTTCTGAGGCCGCAAAAATTGCTAATACCCCCCTTTTTGTGGAATGTCATATGCCTCAATACACACTCCAGGAACAATTGGATCATATGCGTCCGGGAGATATTATTACCCATTCATTTGAGAATGTCTCTGAGCGTATGACCGTAGTTGATGAACAGGGGAAAGTCAGGCCTTTTGTTTTGGATGCACAGAAAAGAGGTGTGCTTTTTGATGTGGGACATGGAGGAGCAGGATTCTGGTTCAATCAGGCAATTCCGGCATTTAATCAGGGACTCTGGCCAAATTCTTTTGGAACTGATGAGCATCGCACAAGTATGAACTCAGGTATGAAGAATATGCTGAATGTGATGTCAAAATATCTGAATATTGGCATGAGTATTCCTGAAGTAATAGCCCGTGGAAGCTGGAATGCTGCCAAATCAATTAAAAGGGAAGATCTTGGAAATTTATCGGAGGGCTCAGTAGCAGATATTGCGGTGTTGAGCATAATTAATGGCAAGTTTGGTTTTGTGGACTCAGGACAAAACAGGATTCAGGGGGATCGTAAACTTGAGGCAGAACTTACTGTACGCGCCGGAAGGATAGTTTGGGATCTGAACGGACTGGCAGCAAATACATATAAATAAAATGAAGCGTAGAAGTTTGATCAAAGGCCTTGCTTTACTTCCGGTAACCGGGAATATTCTTTCTGTTAAAGCAGCAGAATCAGTTGATTTGCAAGGATCTTTGGAAAGTTTAGCAGAAACAACATTAAGTTCATTCCTGGACGAGAAGAATATTTATCGATCGATGGGTGTTGAACCCATTATAAACTGCAGAGGTTCATTTACTATTATTGGTGGTTCAATTAAACTTCCAAAAGTAAAAGCGGCACTCGATGCGGCCAGTAATAATTTTGTTCAGCTCGACGAACTTGCAGAAGCAGCCGGTAAGCGACTTTCAGAACTTACAAAAACAGAGTGGGGAATGGTTTCATCAGGATGTGCAGCCGGAGTTAAACACATTACAGCAGCCTGTGTTACCGGTGGAAGCCCGGAAAGGCTGATCCGAATCCCTGATCTTACCGGATTTGAGAAAACTGAGGTGATCATACCAAGATATTCTCGTCAGCACTATGATCATGCGGTAAGGAATATTGGAGTCAGGATCATAACAGTTTCTACGGCAGCTGAGCTTGAAAAAGCAATCAATCCCAAAACGGCTATGATCTATCTGACCTCCGGAACTCCAGGAGCTGCTTCGGATACCGGTCAGCCACTTTCACTCGAAGTTATCGCAGCAATTGCGAAACCAATGAATGTTCCAATTCTGATGGACGCAGCTGCTGAAAGTCTTACAATTCCACCTGTACATTTGAAAAGAGGGGCGGATATTGTTGCTTACAGCGGGGGTAAAACTATTCGCGGACCTCAGTCGGCAGGTTTGATGCTTGGCAAAAAAAATATCTTACTTGCAGCCTGGCAGGCAAGTGCACCGCACCATGGGCCCGGCCGTGATAATAAGCTGGATCGTGATGAGATAGTTGGTATGGTGGCTGCAGTTGAAGATTGGCTCGTGCGTGATCATGATGCGGAATGGAAGAGATGGCTTGCCTGGCTTGATGTAATTTCGAAACGGGTATCAGGTATCAGCGGAATAAGCACAAAAATTATTGAGCCGGTAAATCTGAATAATAAATATCCGGTCCTTCATATTATCTGGGATCTCGCAAAGTATCCTGTGACGGGTTATGAGATCGCTGAAGAAGTAGGAAGGAATAAGCCCAGAATCGCATTAGGGAATCGTGACGAAGCTGATGGAACTACTTCAATACAAATTACACCGGGACATATGCAGCCGGGTGAGGAGAAAATAGTTGCTGATCGGCTTTATGAGGTGTTGTCAAAAAAACGAAGTTTCAAACCTGAAATGGCTGCACCTGCTGCTAATCTTAGCGGACGCTGGGATGTTGAAGTACAATATGCTTTGAGTACCAGTATGCATTCCTTTGTTATTGAGCAGGATGGAAACTGGATTCAGGGAACTCATAAAGGAGATCTCGATACAAAAAACATGGTGGGTACCATAGATGGAAATGAGGTAAAGATCAGAAGTACAATCCCAATTGTTGGGAACATCATTATTTATCTCTTCTCAGGAAAAGTGGATGGAGATATCATCGCCGGAGATATCCATATGGGCGAATACCTGACTGCTAAATTCACGGCCAGACGTAACACTACTAAACTTCCGAAACAAAAAGTAATGATTCCGGGTGGTCAGCCATTGGCAACCTGATAAGATGATTTTTAACAATTAAAAAGCATTGTAATATGAAACGAAGAGACATCATTAAAGGTATGGCAGCAATGCCTTTGTTGGGCTTGATTAATCCTATTGATTCAGTACTGGCTTCAATGCCGGAAAAATTTAAGAAAAAGCGTCTGGTGATCGATACCCATGTCGAAACCTGGAATTTTGATACTCGTTTTCCATTCAAACATCCCGAAAATCCAAATGCAAAAGCTGCAATTGAAGCACCTATCGAAAATCAGGTGAAGCAGATGAAGGATTTTAATATAACATATGGGGTATTAATAAATCCACGTTATTATGGATGGGATAATTCCTACAAAGCTCATTGCCTTAAAACCTATCCCAATCATTTTGTAGCTCATGGCTTACTGAATCCGCATGATCCTAAAATTGTTGATAATCTGAGGTATTGGGTCAATGAGCATGGTTTTCAGGGGATGCGTTTCAGTCCGATTTACCATCCTAAAGAAACCTGGCTAAATTCAGAAGCACATTATCCATTGTGGAAAGAAGCCGAAAAACTTGGACTTTGTTTCAATTATTATATTCTGCCACATCAAATGCCGATGCTTGAAGATATGGCAGAACGTTTCCCGGGTGTGAAAATAGTAGTTGACCATGCCGGTAAACCGGATCTTAAAGCCGCTGATTGCTGGCCTGAATTTAAAAAAATGTTTAAACTCAGTCATTTCAAAAATGTGTGGATCAGTAATTCAGAACCCTATGAAATGTCGGAGATAAAAAAGTACCCTTATGAAGATACGCTGCCCTTCTATAAAGCAATTTATGAGGAGTTCGGTGCAAAGCAGATCATCTGGGGAACTGGATATCCTTTCCCACGATGGGAACTTCCAATGGATAAAGAACTCGAGTTTATGTACAAGTACTGTGATTTTTATACCGAAAAGGATCTGGATTTAATTATGGGTAAAAATGCCCTGGAGATCTGGAAGTTTCCGAAGAAGGCATAAATTTTCTCAGTTTTAAGCATTATTTTTCTTAAATTAACTTAGTATCAAATTTAATTATATGTTTTCAAAAAACTATAGATTTTATCTATCTCTTATTTTTGTTTGTTTTTTAGGTTCAGTCTCCACTGTATTTGCGCAGGCAATACCCAAAGATGAATTGATATTTCTGACTTCAGCCTGGAAGGGGGAACGCTTTGCAGACGGCCGCCCAAGGATTTCGGATGACCTTGTGAAACGTGCCCGTGAAATAGGGATTGAAGAAGCCTGGCAGATTCTGAATAATGAGGGATACCTGTACCAGTATGAGCGGAACTGGAAAATACTTCATGAAGAGGTTAAAGTAGTAGGCCGGGCATTAACGGCTCAGTTTATGCCGATCCGTCCTGATGTGGAAAAGAATATTGTAGATCGTGCAGCAAAGGAGGGCCGTGCCGGAAGACATTTACATTGGCCAATAAATATGCTGACTCAAGGGGATGTGTATGTAGCTGATAATAAGGGCAGAGTAGGATCATTGATGGGTGATAACCTTGGTAATGTAATCTATAAAAATTCAGGTAATGGAGTTGTTTTCGATGGATTTGCACGGGATATTGATGGACTGGCCGATATCAAGGGGTTTAACGCTCATGTTAGAGACTTTGCTCCACAGTTTTTACAGGGTGTAGTGCTTATGGGATTGAATACACCGATTACAATTGGCGCGGCGATTGTACTTCCCGGCGACCTGGTTATTGCTGGAAGGGCAGGGGTAGTTTTCATTCCGGCTCATATGGCTGAGCTGGTTGTTTCTACCGCAGAGTTTATTGCTTCCAAAGATCGTTTTGGACATGAGATGATCAGGAATGGGACTTATAAGGCAAATGAGGTCGATACTCAGTGGACTGATCCAATCAAGGTTGAATATCTGAAGTGGCTCGATCGTAATCCGAATGAAAAGAAGATTAGCCGTGCTCAATTGGATCAGTTTATGTCGAAAAGAACCTATTAAATAACTTATGAAGCCAATATTCAAAATCGTAATGGGGCTAGGGGCAATTTGCCTCCTGGCAGCGCTGATCCTTTATCTGACCAATAGTCCAAAAACAGCAGAACCTTTCTTAATTGCTGGGATCGTTTGTGTTGCCCTGGGTGTCAGGGGAGTTTCTGCTTTAAAAGGATTTGCCTATCCGATCATGATTGTTGGTGTGGTTTCAACTGCCCTGATCTTTCCGCAGTATTTCGTAGAGATCAATGGATATAAGCTTTCGGGATTGATTACCCCGCTGATTCAGCTGATTATGTTCGGGATGGGCATCACGATGAATTATAAAGATTTTCTTGGGGTATTTAAAGCTCCCAAAGGAGTTTTTGTGGGTATCCTAAGTCATTTTACAATCATGCCCCTGCTCGGTTTTGCTCTGGCAAGTATGAGCAGTTTTGAACCCGAAATTGCTGCCGGAATGATTTTAATTGGCTGTGCCCCGAATGCGGTTGCTGCTAATGTGATTTCTTATCTGGCCAAAGCAAATCTGGCTCTTTCGATCACCCTGACCTCAATAGCAACTTTATTGGCACCATTCCTTACTCCTTTACTAATGAAGCTATTGGGTGGTTCCTTTATTGAAATCAATGTGCTAGATATGATGTGGGATATTATGAAAATGGTCATTCTGCCGATTACACTGGCCATCGTGCTGAATGAATTACTCAAGGATAAGATCAAATGGCTGAATTCAGTAATGCCAATGGTATCAATGTTTGGGATTGCTTTCATTATCATCATTGTAACTGCAGTAGGTAGGGAGAGTCTGCTAACTGTTGGACCTCTGCTAATCTTGCTGGTATTGATCCATAATTTAATGGGATATACCCTGGGCTACTGGTCGGCAAGATTATTTGGAATGAATGAAAGGGATTGCCGGACGATAGCAATAAATGTGGGTATGCAGAATGCGGGACTTTCAAAGGGCCTGGCTCATGGTATGGGCAAACTGGGTACTGTTGGATTGGCACCTATGATCTATGGACCGATGATGAATATCAGTGGGTCTATCCTGGCATCCTACTGGCAGAATAGACCACCCCTGGGTGCTGAAAATGAATATGAAACCGAATTAAATTCTGCTAAGTAAAATATGAAGACAAAATATTTCTACATTTTTATCGCATTAACATCAATCAGTTTTAGTTTAAATGCTCAGACTAAAAAGGAAGAACGTTTCGTGCAACTGGTCAATGAATTTAATCAGGCCATTATCAGCACTGACAGTACAGTCTTAAAAAACTTGGTATGGGAAGATCTGAGTTATGGACATTCGTCCGGCCTGATTCAGGATAAGGCGGCATTTATCGCCGGTGTGATGAATGGCCCTAATTTTTTCAGGAAATTTGAACTTCAAAATCAAACGATTAAGGTTTCAGGCAAAAATGCAGTTGTGAGGCATATTGCAATAGCCCAGGCCGTAAACAAGGGTAATCCCGTTGAGATCAGATTTGGCAATATCATGATCTGGCAAAAAAAGCAGGGTAAATGGAGGCTTCTGGCCCGTCAGGGGTATAAACTTTAACATAACCTAAGTAAAATACAAACAGTAGGATATGCCCTCAGGGACTATTGATCAGAATACAAATTATATAATATGGATAAGAAAGCAGAGCTGAAGTCTCTCATAAAAGAACAGGGGATTGTTCCCTTGTATTATGCTGCCGATGCCGGTGTAAGTATTGAATTAATGCGTGCAATGTACCAGGGAGGGATTCGGACAACCGAGTATGCCAATCGTGGTGAGCAGGCAATGAAAAATTTCAAGGAAATGCGCAAGGCTTGCGATGCAGAAATGCCGGGTATGCGGTTGGGCATTGGTACTATAAAAAATGCTGAGGCGGCGAAGGAATATATTGATGAAGGTGCAGAGTTTCTGGTCTGCCCGGGTATGTTGGAATCAGTAATTGAACTTTCAGATAAGCATAATTTACTTTGTGTGCCGGGTTGCATGACCCCAAGTGAGATCATCCGTGCCGAATCCTGTGGAGTGAATTTGGTAAAACTTTTTCCGGCAAATACCCTGGGTCCTTCTTATATTGAGGCAGTTCAGGCATTGTTTACTGATATGACCTTCTTACCAACAGGGGGCATTGAACTGAATGAGGACAACCTTAGGGGCTGGTTTAAAGTAGGGGTTTGTGCTGTAGGCGGAAGTAAAATGATTACCAAAACAGTGATTGAGAATCAGTTGTATGATTATTTGAGTAAAGAATGTCAGCGTGCACTGAACCTGATTAAAACGATTCGGGAGAGTATATAGATCAGAGAAATTAAAGCTAATAGAATACGAAATTATTAATACAAAATACCAAAATGAACGAATCACTATACAAATACATGCGTGTTGGCCTGGTTCACTTTATGGCCTTCCCGGCAACAATCAAAGGTGAAGGACCGGTACTTGAAACGATCCGAAAAATTGCAGTGGATGATTATTTCAGTGCAATTGAAATTACCACAATCAAGGATCCTGAAACCCGTCTGGCTGTAAAGAAGATGCTGGAAACTTCTCATATGACGGTAGCTTATGGAGCTCAGCCAAGACTGTTAACCACAGGAATGAATATCAACAGTTTGGTGGAGGAGGAACGACAGAAAGCACTGGATAATTTGAAGCAGGGTATTGATGAGGCCTATGAAATTGGAGCAGCCAGTTTTGCTTTTCTGAGTGGGAACTATGAAGAACGTAGAAAGGAAGAAGCCTTTCAGGCCCTGGTAAAATCAACCAATGAAATTTGTGCCTATGCAAAGAGTAAAGGAGATATGAAAATTGCATTAGAGGTTTTTGATTATGATGTGGATAAAAGGAGCCTGATTGGTCCTGCAGATCTGGCCTTACGTTATGCCAAAGAGATTCGTAAAGCACATGATCATTTTGGTCTGATGGTAGACCTGAGCCATATTCCATTGATACATGAAACAATTGAAGAATCAATTCTTCCTGTAAAGGACTATATTGTGCATGCTCATATTGGAAACTGCGTGGTGAAAAGTCCGGATATGGCTGCATACGGAGATGTTCACCCAAGATTTGGCTTCCCAAATGGGGAGAATGATGTGGATGAAGTGGTGGAATATTTAAAGGTGCTGCTTAACATAGGTTTTCTAAATACCCAAACCCCACCGGTAGTAAGTTTTGAGATAAAACCTTTTGGAGATGAGGATGCTGATGTGGTGATAGCGAATGCCAAGCGGGTATTGAATTTGGCATGGGCAAGAGTTTAGTAAGCTTAAAGTAGAAAGCTTAAAGCAGAAAGTAAAGAAATATTAGAATTGAAATAAGCATGAAGTTAGTTGTTTTAGATGGTTACACCTTAAATCCCGGAGATTTGAACTGGGAGGGAATAAAAAAATTCGGCGACCTGGAGGTGCATGACCGTACACCGGAAAACCAAATTGTGGAACGCTGCCAGGGAGCAGAGATTATTTTCACGAACAAGACCCCGCTAAGGGAGCCGATACTTTCTCAGCTCCCTGATCTAAAATATATCGGAGTTCTGGCGACGGGCTACAATGTAGTGGATGTTGATTATGCAAAATCCAGAGGCATTGCTGTTGCGAATGTGCCGGGTTATGGTACGGCATCAGTGGTTCAAATGACCTTTGCCTTATTGCTGGAATTATGTCAGCACGTACAAAGCCATAGCGATTCGGTACGTCAGGGTGATTGGGCAGCTTCACCTGACTTTTGTTACTGGAATTACCCTTTGATTGAACTCGAAGGCAAAACGATTGGAATTATTGGTTTCGGCAGCATCGGTCAGAAAGTAGCGGATATTGCAACGGCTTTTGGAATGAATATTATTGGATTTTCAAGAACCAGATCAGATCAATCGCATCGTAAAAACTTTAAATGGGCAGAACTGAATGAGCTGCTGAAGGAATCGGATGTGGTTAGTGTTCACTGTCCGCTCTTCCCTGAAACACAGGGTATCATTAATAAGGATAGCTTAAGACTGATGAAGCGTACAGCATTCTTCTTGAATACCTCCAGGGGGCCGCTGATGGTTGACCAGGATCTGGCGGATGCTTTGAACGAGGGAATCATAGCCGGCGCAGGGATCGACGTATTGTCGGTAGAACCCCCATCTGCAGATAATCCTCTTTTTAAGGCAAAGAACTGTTTAATTACCCCTCATATTGCATGGGCAACAAAAGAAGCCCGTTCCAGATTGATGGGAATTGCAGAAAATAATTTATCTTCATTCCTGAATCAAAAACCTATTAACATTGTAAATAAATAAAACCAAAAATTAAATTATTATGAAAAAGTACTCCCTATTATTTCTTATTTCGGCAGCCTTATTAAGTTGTAACCCAAAGCAGGAAGATGCTGCAAAACAGGAAACAGCTGCTGCTGATACAGTTAATATTGAAGCTCGTTTAAAAGAATTGAATATAGAGCTTACAACTCCGAAGCCACCGACAGCAAATTTCGTAAAAACCGTTCGTGTAGGTAACCTGGTGTATACTTCAGGTCACGGTCCTGATCGCGCAGAAGGAGGTCCTTTAACAGGCAGAGTTGGTGATGATTTAACACTTGAGCAAGGTCAGGAAGCTGCCCGTTTAACCGGTATTTCATTACTTTCAAGCTTAAAAGCAGAGATCGGCGACCTGAGCAAGGTTAAGCGAGTGGTTAAAGTTTTAGGAATGGTTCAATCAACTCCTGAATTTAAAGATCAGCCGAAAGTGATGAATGCATTTTCTGATATGATGGTTGCTATTTTCGGAGATAAAGGAAAGCATGCCCGTTCTGCAGTTGGTATGAATGCATTGCCGGGAAACATTGCCATAGAAATTGAAATGATTGTTGAAGTAGAGGATTAATAATTCCCTAAACACATACATTTCTAATCTTAATGCTGATTTACTTTTCTTAAAGATTTAGTAGGTCAGCATTAATTTTTTACAGAAATTGATTTAATTTAAATTTTACCAGAATTAAAATAATGAAGAAGTATTTCTTAATATCTATGATCGCTATTGCTTTAATTGGCTGCAATTCTGCATCCACAAAGCAGGTAAATGAGGGACCAAAAACTGAAGTTATTGACTTCGATAAGCGATTGAAGGATCTGAACATTGTTTTAGCAGCGCCAAGTGCCCCATTGGCAAGCTATGTAAAAACTGTTCGTGTAGGTAATCTTGTATATACAGCCGGACATGGCCCTGATAAGCCGGATGGCAGCAGGGTTACCGGAAGGCTTGGAGATGATCTGACGCTTGAACAAGGCCAGGAAGCGGCACGATTAACCGCAATTTCATTGCTTTCGAGCTTAAAAGCTGAACTTGGTGACCTGAATAAAGTAAAGCGAATTGTCAAGGTTTTAGGTTTGGTGCAATCTACCCCTGATTTCAAAGATCAGCCTAAAGTGATGAATGCATTTTCAGATCTGATGGTAGAAGTATTTGGAGAGAAAGGTAAACATGCCCGTTCAGCAGTTGGGATGTCAGCGCTTCCGGCAAATTGGGCTACGGAAATTGAAATGGTGGTAGAGGTTGAAGATTAAATTTGCTCTGAGTTCAGCATCATGCATATTCTGATTGCCCCAAATGCCTTTAAACATAGTCTTACGGCAAATGAGACTGCTGATGCTATTCAGGAGGGTTTAAAACGCAGCGGTTTAAATTTTACTTCTGAATGTTTCCCCATTGCAGACGGTGGGGATGGTACCGGACATTTGATTGTAGAGAGATGCGGAGGTGTCTGGCATGAGTATGAGGTTCATGATCCTTTGGGCCGATTGATTAAAGCCTCATTGGGTATAACAGATCTGGGCAAAACAGCTGTAATTGAAATGGCGGATGCCTCAGGTATCCGCTTGTTAAATCCGGAAGAAAGATCTCCCCTAATGGCGTCCTCTTTCGGAACTGGGGAATTAATCCGATTTGCACTGGATAGAGAGGTCGAAAGGATTATAATTGGTCTTGGAGGTTCTGCAACTGTTGATGGTGGAATTGGAATTCTAAGTGCTTTGGGTATGAAATTCAGGGATGCTGATGGACTCGAATTGGCGGCTTTGCCCCTCAATATGTCCCGCTTCCGGCAAATTGATGCTGCAGAATTTGATAAACGGGTCTTGAAATGTCATATCACTGTACTCTGTGACGTTGATAATTTACTTCTGGGTGAACAGGGATCTGCCGAAGTTTTTGGTCCCCAAAAAGGAGCAAGCCCTGAAGATGTGAAATTTCTGGATCTTGCTTTGACCAATTTATCTGATCTTGCATTTAAGTCGACAGGAATCAAAATGAATGAGATTATTCATGGAGGAGCTGCAGGTGGTATCGCTGCGACTTTACGGGCTTTTTTAAATGCTGAATTAGTAAATGGGGGGGAACATTTTTTACAGATCACCGGTTTTAAAGAAAGTTTGAAAAATGCCGATCTGCTGATAACCGGAGAAGGCAGTCTGGATGAGCAGACTTTGCAGGGTAAGGGCCCTTTTGCAGTGGCTAAATATGCAAAGGAGAAAGGCATCCCGGTTATCGGACTTGCCGGAAAAGTACCCCTGCATGATCATCCTGAGATGAATAAATATTTTGATCTGCTATTTGCTATTGGTAACCAGCCAACTGATTTGGAGACTGCATTGAAATACACCGCTTCTAACCTGATCCGTACTTCTTTATCGGTAGGAAGATTCCTTTCTTTATCAAAAGGTATTTAATTTTTTTGTTCAGGTTAAATTATCGATTCTGAATAAAGTCTAACAAATAAAGATGAAAAATTTCCTGTTTCTTATTCTTGTATTTTTTATTCCATCTGCTCATGCACAAGGTCTGAAACAAAAGATCGAAAATGCTTACAAAACGTTTGAATCTGATCCCCAGATGAGGTATGCCAGTAGCTCATTGAGCGTATTGAACGCCGAAACCGGAGATGTGATTTATTCAGCAAATGGGAATACAGGTCTGGCAAGTGCTTCTACACTTAAAACAATTACCTCAGCAAGTGCCTACCATATTTTGGGTAAGGATTTTACCTGGGAAACAACACTGGGCTATTCAGGTTCAATTTCTGCAAACGGAACCCTGAACGGGGATATCATCATTACTGGTGGAGGAGATCCTGCGTTGGGAAGTGATCGCTACGACCAGAGCCGGTCTGATATGATACTCAGGAAATGGGTAGACGCCCTGACAAGAACCGGGATTAAAAATATTGCAGGACAAATTATTGCTGATGATAGCTTATTTGGAACTGAAACCATGCCAGGGGGCTGGACCTGGCAGGATATGGGGAATTATTATGGTGCCGGACCATCTTCTTTAACCTGGCGCGAAAACCAATTTGACATGCATTTTAAACCTGGCAGAGTCGGGGAACCTGCGGAACTATTGAGAACTGATCCCGAAATGTCATACCTTAAGATTGTTAATGAAGTAAAAACTGGCGCCCCGGGCACAGGAGATAATGTTTATGCTTATTCTGCCCCTTTTTCAACTGTTGTTTACCTGAGGGGAACTTATGGAGTTGATCTTAAGAAGGTAATTTCAGCTTCAGTTCCTGATCCGGCTTATGATCTTGCTTATCGTTTGCAGAATAAATTAAGGCAATCGGATATTCAGGTTGAAAATGGTGTAATTACTGCAAGAGTATTAGCATCAAACAGGAAACCATTACTGCCTCAAACAAAAATTATTTCAGTTCATATATCTCCTCCGCTTCATGAAATTGTTTACTGGTTTAATCAGAAGAGTATTAATCTGTTTGGTGAACACCTGATAAAAACAATAGCCTGGAAAGAAGGGAAAGATGTAACCATAAGTCAGGGTACTGAACTTGTGAAGGATTTTTGGAGTAAAAAGATCGGAATAGATCCAGCATCAATGAATATTTATGATGGAAGTGGTTTATCACCAGCGAACCGGGTCACAACTATGGCAATGGCACGAATACTTCAATCTCTAAAGAAGGAAATTTGGTTTGATAACTATTTCAATAGTCTCCCGCAGTATAATAATATGAAAATGAAAAGTGGGACAATCAGTGATGTAATCGCGTATACCGGATACCATACTTCAGCTTCCGGAACCCCTATGGTATTTTCGTTTATGATCAATAATTATAATGGAAGCAGTTCTGCCATCAGGCAGAAAATGTTCAGAGTTCTCAATGCCCTTAAGTAAGTCACAAAACCTAAGTTTAATTTGCTATAACCCCCAATTTTTTGTAAATTGATATACTCAACTCATTAAAAAGGAGGTTGTTATGAACTTAGTTCAAAAAATAGAGCACTGGGGCGATGTACATCACGCGAAGTGGCTCGACTCAATCCGGATAGTTCTTGGACTTTTAATTTTAAGTAAAGGGCTAGCTTTTATCAGCGATACTGAAGCTCAGAAGGACTGGATTATTCAAAATAGTGCTTTTGGATTTTCGGGACTGATGGCACTTGCGCTTGTGCATACAATCGCTTTTGCCCACCTGGTAGGAGGGGTTTTAATTACACTGGGACTTGTGACCCGTTTTGCCGCCGTTATTCAGATACCTATACTTTTGGGAGCGGTATTTTTCGTGAATCTGACAAAGGGATTTTCTCCGCTTAATTCAGAACTTTGGTTATCAGTGCTGGTCCTGATGCTGCTTATTCTTTTCTGGATTGTAGGTTCCGGTCCATATTCAGTAGATCAGTGGTTAAAAGGTTCGAGGGGCAGATAGTTTATTTACGGAGGAATTAGCGGTATTATTGAATAATATTCCTGTCATATTTTCATCCAAATCTCATTTAGGGATGAAATAGCGTATTTTCGCTTCATGTCTAAAGCCATTATTATTGGTGCGGGTATCGCCGGTATTGCTGCCGCTATTCGACTGGCTATAAAAGGTCATCAGGTTGAGGTTTTTGAAGCCTCGGCTCAGGCTGGAGGAAAACTTTCTGAAATCAGGCTGGGGTCTTTTCGTTTCGATGCGGGACCAAGTTTATTTACGATGCCTCAATATGTGGATGAGCTTTTTCGTCTTGCGGGTAAAAATCCTCCGGATTATTTTAAATATGATAAACTTGACACCATTTGCAATTACTTTTATGAAGATGGTACCAGAATTCATGCATTTGCTGATCCTGAAAAGTTTTCGGAGGAAATAGCAGAAAAGACCAATGACTCAGCTGATTCTGTTTTAGATTTTTTGAGTAAAAGCAGGGATATTTATGAAATTACAAATCCTGTATTCCTGCAAAGATCCCTTCATAAGTTGCGTAGTTACCTGAACATAGGCACCCTTAAATCACTTTTGCGGTTTCCTCAGATTGATGCTTTTCGATCAATGAATCAAGCCAATGAGGCCAGGTTCAAGGATAGCCGAACCGTTCGCCTGTTTAACCGCTATGCAACCTACAATGGTTCAAATCCCTATCAGGCTCCTGCCACACTTAATATAATTCCTCATTTTGAACAGCATTTTGGCGCTTATTTCCCGCTTGGAGGAATGTACGCCATCGTCAGTTCACTTACAAAACTGGCGATTGACCTGGGGGTTAAATTTCATTTCAATTCCTATGTTAATGAGATAGAAATAAGAAATAATAAGGTAATTGGCCTTATCTGTGAAGGGCAAAGTCATTCCGCCGATCTGATCGTTTCCAATATGGATGTTTGGTATACTTACACCCGTTTGATGAAGGGAATTAAGCCTCCTGCACGCTTGCAGATTCAGGAACGCAGCAGTTCAGCTCTGATCTTTTACTGGGGTATTAATGCTGCCTTCACTGAATTAGGCCTGCATAATATATTTTTTACCGAAGATTATGAGGAAGAATTCAGACAGATATGGAAGGAGAAAAGTATAGGTTCTGATCCAACAATTTATGTAAATATCAGTTCAAAAAGCAATCCACATGATGCTCCCGAAAGCACTGAAAATTGGTTTACAATGATCAATGTACCTTCTGATACAGGGCAGGACTGGGACGAACTGATTCGGGTTTCAAGAAAAAATATTATAGAAAAGCTTTCCAGAAATCTTGGAAGAGATATTAGTCAGCTGATTACTTGTGAATCTGTTCTGGATCCAAGGGGGATTGATTCGAAGACCTTTTCATACCAGGGTTCATTGTATGGAAGCAGTTCTAACAGTCAGTTTTCTGCTTTTTTAAGGCATGCTAATTTTTCATCAGGTATTAAGGATTTATATTTTGCGGGAGGAAGCGTACACCCGGGAGGCGGGATACCCCTTGCATTGCTTTCGGCAAAAATAGTTGATGGACTGATTAAGTAATATTTTAGATGTTCTGTCTTTAAATATTTCAGGGCTTATAAAAAATTATATCTTTAATTATGCTTGAACCACGCCGGAACAAAATTATTTTTCAATTCTTCTCCTGGTATATCAATAGAATTATTAAATCGGACTTCGAAGAACTGAAATTTAACAAGACAGATTTTGATAAAGACAGGTCTATTTTATTGCTTGCTAACCATTGTTCCTGGTGGGATGGCTTTTTGATGTTTCAGATAAACCGCCTTTATTTCAGGAAAAAGTTTCATGTAATGATTACAGAAGAAAACTATAGGAAGGTTTGGTTTTTAAAGTATCTGGGAAGTTTTTCGGTAAAGAAGAATTCCCGGAGTGCAATCGAAACACTGGAATATGCAGGGAAATTGCTAAATGATCCTGAAAATCTGGTGCTTATCTTTCCTCAGGGAAAACTTTATTCAGGCCACGTGGATGAAATTCAGTTCCAAAAGGGTTTAATCAATCTGATTAATAGCTCAAGCCGCAAATTTCAGTATATTTTTGCTGCCAGTTTTGTTGATTATTTTGAGCATCGCAAGCCGGTTATGACCTGCTATCTTCAGGACTGGGAGGGTGCGGAGTTTACGAGTCTGCAGTTAATTAAAAGCGCATTCAATAAACATTATGAAACATCGCGGCTAAAGCAAACCGCGATTCAAGTATAAGCATGACCCTGATTTACCTCATCTATTTTTTTCTTATTCTGAGGTTCACGGTAACCCTGTTTAACTTCATATCTAATCCGAAGCTGACCAAGACCGGAAAAAAGTACAATGACCTGGTTTCAATTTTAATCCCGGCAAGAGATGAGGAACGAAATATTATAGATCTGCTTGAGTCTATCCGGGATCAGGATTATCAAAATTTTGAAGTCATTGTGCTTGATGATCATTCTTCTGATCAAACCTTTAAGCTCTGCTCGGATTTCTGTGAAATTCACAAACGCTTTAAAGTAGTTAGGGGTAAAGATCTCCCCAAAGACTGGCTTGGAAAGAATTTTGCATGTTCTCAGCTTGCCGACCTGGCAAAAGGCGAGTACCTTATTTTTCTTGATGCGGATGAAACGATCGCTGATGGGCTGATCAATAATTCTATTCACAGGATGAAACTAAACAAGCTCGGTCTTCTCAGTATCTTTACAGACCAGGTGACAGTTACATGGGGTGAGCGATTGGTGGTTCCGCTTATGCATTTCCTTTTGCTTAATTTGCTTCCACTCCGACTGGTCAGGTTATCCGCTAATCCTTCCTTTTCTGCCGCGAGCGGGCAGTTTATGATGTTTGATGCAGATAATTACAAAACGAATCTATGGCATGAACAGGTGAAAGGCAAAGTGGTGGAGGATATTGAGATAATGAGGCTGGTCAAGGTCAATGGCTACAAAGCGGAGGCACTACTCGCAAACGGATACATTCATTGCCGTATGTATCGTTCATTTTCGGAGGCCGTTGAGGGGTTTAGTAAAAACTTTTTTGCAGGCTTTAACTATAATGTTCTCGGCCTTTTTTTCTACCTCTTCCTTGTAGTGCTGGGACCAATAGCTATCACTTACTTTCTTGGTATAGAACTGGTGATGTTTGCCTTATCTCTGATCGTGTTAAGCAGAATAATGATTTCCTTACTTTCAGGTCAGAGTGTCTGGCGGAATCTTCTGCTACACCCTTTTCAATTACTATGTATGGTATTTATTTCGGTACAATCTGTGAAAAAACATTTTACTAAAACCATACTCTGGAAGGGTAGGATAATAAGAAACTGACAATGAACAGAACATTACTTTGCAGTTTGATAATTGTATTATTTCATCTCGTTGGTCTGTATGGTTTTCTGAGTCCGGCGCTTGAAGATCTTTTCATAAAACTTGTTCCATTCCATTTATTGCTGATGCTGTTGCTGATGGTTCTAACTGTAAATGACAGATCTCCTGACCTTATAAAATTTGTTATTGGGATCTATCTGGCAGGTTTTTTTATTGAAGTGATCGGTGTTAATACCGGGCAAATCTTTGGAAATTATTCTTATGGAAATGCTTTAGGGATTAAATTATGGGCAACTCCGCTGCTCATCGGAGTAAACTGGTTGATTCTTGTCTATTGCACCGGAGTATTTCTACAGAAGTTCAATCTTAAAAGCAGATTGTTGTTTTCTGCATTAGGCGCAGGTATATTGCTGGGAATTGATTTCCTGATCGAGCCTGTGGCAATAAGGTTTGATTATTGGTCTTGGCTTGGGGGCATAATTCCTGTTCAAAACTACCTGGGCTGGTATATTTTTTCTTTTTTTCTATTTCTGTTTTTTTCAGGCTTAAATTTCAGAAAGGAGAATAGTGCAGCAATTTTGCTTCTTTTTGCACAGATCGGTTTTTTCCTCGCCCTTAATTTATGGGCTTTGTGATGAACATTTTCGTATTTTTGTAATAAATCCGCTGAATTTTAGCAATTGAGTAAAAGTAATGGACTATAATCTGAAGGTAACGATTGATCAGGATTCAGGATTCTGTTTTGGAGTGGTTTATGCCATTGATATGGCTGAAGACATTCTGGCTGAGGATGGTTATCTGTATTGTCTAGGTGATATCGTGCATAACGATGAAGAAGTAAACCGTCTAAAGGCGATGGGACTTAAAATTATTTCTCATGAGGATCTGCATAACATTAAAAATGAGAAGGTTTTGATCCGGGCTCACGGTGAAGCCCCAGAAACATACCGTTTGGCCCTTGAGAATAATATCACGCTGATCGATGCATCCTGTCCAGTTGTATTAAAGCTTCAGAACCGGGTTAAGAACTCCTATGATAATAATGAAAAAGTACTACTTTTTGGTAAGCACGGGCATGCTGAAGTTATAGGATTGCAGGGTCAGACTAATAATGATGCACTTGTATTTCAGGATATATCGGAACTTGATAATGCGGATCTCCCACAGAAATTCACACTCTACAGCCAGACAACCAAAAGTACTGCGAAGTTTTACGAGATTAAGGATGAACTGATTAGACGAGGATACGATATTAAAGCAAATGATACCATTTGCAGGCAGGTTTCAAGCAGGGATGAAGATCTGAGAAAGTTTGTTGTAAACTATGACCATATCGTTTTTGTGTCTGGCAAGAAGTCTTCAAATGGTAAGGTTTTATTTGATGTTTGTAAGAGTGTTAACCCAAACACTTATTTTATTTCGAGTAAGGAAGAGTTGTCCAGAGAAATGTTCAGGCCCGGAGATAAAGTTGGAATTTGTGGTGCAACTTCAACTCCATTATGGTTGATGCAACAAATTAAGGCTGTTCTGGAAGAATATTGAGAAACTAAAATACTATGCCCAAACATCAGTCGAATACAGGATTAATAATTGCGCTGATTGTAATCGGATTGTGGGTTTTGAGTATTATAAATCTAATGACCTGGCAGGTAAATCTGCAGAATCCGGTACTTTATTTAATGATTCTTATTCAGATGCATTTATATACAGGGCTCTTTATCACAGCTCATGATGCAATGCATGGTACAGTAAGCCCTAATCCAACACTTAATAATTTTATTGGCCAGGTTTGTACAGCATTATACGCTGGTTTTCCATTCAGTAAATTGTATGATAAACATCATAAACATCACAGGCATGTGCATACTGAGCTTGACCCTGATTATCACGAAGGGAACTTTGTAACCTGGTATATTAGTTTTATCAAAGAATATTTATCCTGGTGGCAGCTTGTGCTGATGGCTCTGATTTATAATGTGCTAAAACTATGGGTTGCTGAAGTAAATCTCATTTTATTCTGGGTACTGCCGTCCTTACTTAGTACACTTCAACTGTTTTATTTTGGCACCTGGCTTCCTCACCATGGTGAACATTCGAACAAGCATCAGTCGGGTACCCAAAAGAAAAATCATCTTTTCGCTTTCTTTGGCTGTTATTTTTTTGGCTATCATTATGAACACCATGATTCACCCGGAACTCCCTGGTGGAAACTCTGGAAACTAAAACACTGATCTCAAAATGTTTTTCTTAAGTCAAATACAAAGAAGCATTTTTTATAAATGATTCCTAAGACTATCTTTGACGCTCTTTAGAAGTCATATGAGCAAGCAAGGTATTTTATTAGTTAATTTAGGAACTCCTGATAGTCCCTCAAACGCAAATGTTCGCAAATACCTCGATGAATTCCTGATGGATGAACGGGTAATTGATATAAATCCCGTTTCGAGAGCATTGCTGGTTAAGGGCATTATCGTTCCTTTTCGGGGCCCTAAATCTGCTAAATTATACAGAGAGATATGGTCAGATACCACCGGATCGCCATTAATGCATTACAGTCTGCTTCAAAGAGAGCTTTTGCAGCAGCGCTTAGGCAATGAGTATCAGGTAGAACTTGCTATGCGCTACCAAAGTCCTTCTATTGAGAGTGCATTAAATAAATTAAAGGATGCCCAGGTCAGAAGCATCAAAGTTATTCCAATGTTTCCTCATTATGCTTCTGCAAGTACTGGTTCAGTTCTGGAAAAAGTGATGGAGCTGGTCAGAAAATGGCAAACAATTCCTAATATTTCGTTCATTAATTCCTTTCATGATAATGAACTAATGATAGAAGCATTTGCTGAGAATGGCAGAAAGCATAAACCTGAAACATACGATCATGTTTTATTCAGCTTTCATGGATTACCACAAAGACAGCTTGTTAAATCAGACCATTCACAAAAGCATTGCCTCAAGGTTGAGAATTGCTGTTCTACATTGACCGAGAATAATAAATTTTGTTACTCAGCGCAATGTCATGACACTGCCCGATTGATCGCTAAGAAACTTGGTCTTACTGAAGACAAGTATTCGGTTTGTTTTCAATCGCGTTTAGGTAAAGATCCATGGGTTCAGCCCTACACAAGTGTAGTTATAGAGCAATTGGCAGAAAAGGGAGTTAAAAGGCTGCTTGTATTTTGTCCCGCTTTTGTTGCAGATTGCCTTGAAACAGTCTATGAAGTTACAGTTGAATATGGTGATGAGTTTAAGAAACTGGGTGGTGAACATGTCCAGCTTGTAGAAAGTTTGAACGATCACCCGCTTTGGATTGATGCACTTGAAGAACTTTCTAAAGGGGAGGTTATTTAAATTTACCAATAAAATTAAGGATTGCGCGGGTGGCTCCGGTATGTGTTTTTACATAATTAAGTGCTGCCTTTCCGCATGCTTCCCTTTTAATATCTGTTTGCAGATTTTCCATACATTTCCTTAATTCTTCCTGATCTTTGATAGTAAAAGCTGCTCCGGCAGTAATGAGTTCGACAGCTTCATTGAACCTTTGATAATTCGGGCCAAAAATAACCGGTAATCCAAAAGCAGCGGCTTCAAGAGTATTGTGTATTCCCACTCCAAATCCTCCACCTATATAGGCGATGTCTCCATATTGGTACGCTGATGAAAGTAAACCGATATTATCTATAATTAAGACTTGAAAAGTTGAACTAATATTTTGATTGTCGATTGTTTCTGATAGCATGCTATTGATCTCAGAATACCTGATCGAATTAGGAAATAGCTCAGTGATTTCATTAGTTCTTTCTGGCTTAACTTCATGTGGGGCAATAATGAATTTCCAGTCTGGAAAAGAGTAAGCCAATTTTGAAATCAGCTTTTCATCATCAGGCCAGGTGCTGCCGGCGATAAATATTTTGTTGTCTTTAGTGAAATCACGGATAATTTTAATTTCTGCGGTGTGAGTGGCATTGTATTCTACTCTGTCGAATCGGGTATCGCCATTTACCGTGACATTTTTAAATCCTATATCATTTAGGAGATTGCTGCTATTTTGATTCTGGACAAAAAAATGTGAAACCTTACTTAGCATTTTCCGGTGCAAACCTCCATACCATTTAAAAAATACCTGCTCTTTTCTGAATATTCCGGAGATCACATATAGGGGAATATTATTTTTATGTAATTCATCAAAGTAATGATACCAGTATTCATATTTTGTAAAGATGGCCATCACCGGATTTAAGATCCTGATAAACTCTTTTGCATTGGCACTGGTATCGGTTGGGAGATAAAAAACATGATCAGCAAGGGCATAATTCTTTCTAATTTCATACCCTGAAGGAGAAAAAAAAGTGATTACAACATGCATTTCAGGATTCTCGGATTTTAATCGTTCAAGTACCGGCCTTCCCTGCTCAAACTCCCCTAAGGAAGCGAAATGAAACCAAGTGTAGTTTTTGTTTTTGTGCAGACTGCTTTCAATGAACGGAATGAGTCCTTTTCTACCATTAATCCAGGCCGCTGCTTTTTTATTTTTTATGGAAGCGATCCGGATGAAAAGTGTATATAAATAAATACCTGTATCGTACAAAAAAAGCATTTTGAATATAATTCTTATCTTCGTCGAAGTTAATGTTAAATCTTTTAAATAGTCTTCGTCAATAGATGAAAATAGCAGTAGTTGGTACAGGATATGTAGGCTTAGTAACCGGTACTTGTCTTGCCGAAACAGGAAATACAGTTACCTGTGTGGATATAAATGAGGAAAAGGTAAAAATGATGCAGGCATATAAATTACCAATTTATGAGCCTGGTCTGGATATACTTTTTCACAGAAATATAGAACAGGGTAGGTTGAAATTTACAACGGTGCTTTCTGAAGCAATTCAGGATGCTCAAATAATATTTCTTGCCTTGCCCACACCGCCAGCAGGTGATGGAGCAGCTGACTTGAGTTTTGTACTCGGCGCGGCAAAAGATATTGCTAAAATCATTACGGGATATAAGGTCATTGTGACAAAATCAACGGTGCCGGTTGGTACTGCAGATAAGGTAATCAAGGTGTTCAATGAAAATACTTCTGTTGAAGTGGATGTAGTCTCAAACCCCGAATTTTTACGTGAAGGAGTTGCCGTTGATGACTTTATGAAGCCCGACAGAGTAGTAGTTGGTACCCAAAGTCTGAGAGCTCAAAAGCTTATGGCAGAATTATACAGCCCCTATGTAAGGCAGGGAAATCCAATTATTTTTATGGATACCCGTTCTTCTGAACTGACAAAATATGCTGCAAATTCATTCCTGGCTACAAAAATAACCTTCATGAACGAGATTGCGAACTTATGTGAGCTTGTGGGTGCAGATGTTGATGCAGTCAGAAAGGGAATTGGTTCGGATGATCGTATCGGTAAGCGATTTTTATTTCCGGGTGTTGGTTATGGAGGAAGTTGTTTTCCTAAAGATGTTCAGGCCTTGGGTAGATCAGCTACTGAAAATAATTATGACTTTAAGATCCTCTCCTCAGTGATGGAAGTTAATGATTCCCAAAGGGTAAAGCTGGTCGAAAAAGTCAGGAAGTACTATAAAGGTAATATCAAAGGAAAGAAAATTGCAATATGGGGGCTGGCCTTTAAACCTGAAACAGATGATATCCGTGAAGCTCCGGCACTTTATATTATTGAAGAGTTGCTTAAGGATGGAGCCTTAATTACTGCTTTTGATCCAGAAGCTATGGCTAATGTAAAGAAACAGCTAGGAGATAAGATATCTTATAGTGAGAACCAGTATGATGCTTTGAACGATGCAGATGCTTTATTGATCGTTACGGAATGGTCTCTTTTCAGAACCCCTGATTTTGACAGGATCGCTGAATTAATGAAGACTAAGGTTATTTTTGACGGCCGCAACTTGTATGATCTGCAAAAGATGATCGATTGCGGTTTCTATTATAATAGTATTGGCCGAAAAACTGTTGAGTAATGAATCAGCGTAAACGTATTTTAATAACAGGTGCAGCAGGTTTTCTTGGCTCCCATCTCTGCGACCGGTTTATTAAGGAGGGTGTTCATGTGATTGCGATGGATAATCTTATCACAGGAGATCTGCGTAATATAGAACATCTTTTTGCTCTGGAAAATTTCGAGTTCTATCATCACGATGTTTCAAAATTTGTATATGTGGCTGGAGAATTGGATTATATCCTGCATTTTGCTTCTCCTGCAAGTCCGATTGATTATTTAAGAATTCCTATTCAAACATTAAAAGTTGGATCATTGGGAATTCATAATTTACTGGGATTAGCACGATCCAAGAAATCAAGAATTTTAATTGCTTCAACATCAGAGGTTTATGGCGACCCTGCCGTAAATCCGCAGCCGGAAGAATATTGGGGGAATGTTAATCCTGTGGGTCCCAGAGGTGTTTACGACGAGGCTAAGCGTTTTCAGGAAGCTATGACAATGGCTTATCATACATTTCATGGTTTAGAAACACGTATTGTAAGAATATTTAATACCTACGGACCAAGGATGAGGTTAAATGACGGAAGAGTATTGCCGGCATTTATCGGACAGGCTTTGCGTGGAGAAGACCTTACCGTATTTGGTGATGGCTCGCAAACGCGTTCCTTTTGTTATGTAGATGACCTTGTTGAAGGTATTTACCGGTTATTATTTTCTGACTACGCATTGCCAGTAAATATCGGTAACCCTGATGAAATCACTATTCGTGAATTCGGAGAAGAGATTATTAAGCTGACCGGAACCAGGCAAAAAATGGTGTTCAAAGAATTGCCAACCGATGATCCAAAACAGCGAAGACCGGATATTACGAAAGCCAGGACAATTCTGGGCTGGGAGCCAAAGGTTAATCGTGCTGAGGGTTTAAAAATGACCTACGAATACTTTAAGTCATTGCCCGAGCAAGAGATAAAACATAAAGATTTTACCTACTACAACAACAAATAATGTCAGGCAGAAAAATTTTAGTAACCGGCGGAACCGGATATATTGGCTCGCACACTGTCGTGGAATTGATCAATGCCGCTTATGATCCTGTAATTATTGATAATCTTTCGAATTCAAGTCCGAAGATTATTGATCAGATTGAGAAGATTACCGGTACAAGGCCGGAATTTTACAATTTCGATCTTTGTGATGAAAAGTTAACCCGTGAATTTTTAGAAGAACATCGTGATATAAGCGGCTTAATACATTTTGCCGCTTTCAAAAGTGTAGGTGAGTCTGAAAGGGAACCACTCAAGTATTATAAAAACAACTTTTATCCTCTTATAAACCTTCTTGATGCCTGCTCGGATCGTAAAATGGATCTGGTGTTTTCATCAAGCTGTACAGTTTACGGAGAGCCAGATAGATTACCTGTCAACGAATTCGCTCCGGTAAAAAAAGCAGAATCCACTTATGGAAATACGAAACAGATCGCCGAAGAAATACTGGAGGAGGTATCAGGTGTCAGTGAAAATCTTAAAGTAATCGCCTTGCGTTATTTCAATCCGGTTGGAGCTCATTCATCTGCCCTCATCGGTGAATTGCCCATAGGTGTTCCTCAAAATCTGGTTCCATTTATTACCCAGGCAGCGATTGGAAAGCGTGGTAATATTATTGTTTTTGGGGATGATTATAATACTTCCGATGGAACCTGTGTAAGAGATTACATACATGTAGTTGATCTCGCTAAAGCACATGTTGCTGCTATCAAGCAGATGGAAAACGAGCGGAATGCCAGAAAATTTGATATTTATAATATTGGTACCGGCAAAGGAAATTCTGTTCTGGAAGTAATCCATGCATTTGAATCTGCAACCGGTCAGAAATTGAATTATACAATAGGAGAACGTAGAGCCGGGGATATTGAACAGATTTATGGAGATGTAAATAAAGCTGAAAAAGAATTGTTTTGGAAGGCTGAGTTGGGTATTGAGGAAATGATGAGCTCTGCCTGGGAGTGGGAAAAGTATATCAAGCAAAATCCATTGTAAACAGGATTTTATTCTCAGAATTAAGCCAAAGATTTTACGTCTTAACATAAAAATATCAGGGGATGAAAAAAATATTGATTACCGGGGGAGCAGGATTCATTGGATCCCATGTAGTAAGGCGATTTGTAATCAATTATCCTGAATATCAGATTGTTAATTTAGATAAACTCACTTATGCGGGTAATCTCCTTAACCTCAGGGATATTGAGGATAAACCCAATTATAAATTTATCAAAGGGGATATCGTTGATGCCGGATTTATTGATAAAGTATTTTCAGATGAGCAAATTGACGCAGTAATTCATCTTGCCGCTGAGTCGCATGTGGATCGGTCCATCAGCAGTCCGATTGAATTCGTGATGACTAATGTAGTTGGAACGGTAAACCTTTTAAATTCTGCCCGTCATCAATGGAAGGATGATTATGAATCTCATCGGTTTTATCATGTTTCAACTGATGAAGTTTATGGCAGTCTGGGTGAGCATGGTCTTTTTACCGAGACAACTGCCTATGATCCGCACAGCCCATATTCTGCATCCAAAGCTAGTTCTGACCATTTTGTTAGGTCATATCATGATACTTACGGGATTGACGTTGTGATCTCAAATTGCTCTAATAATTATGGTTCATTCCATTTTCCGGAGAAGCTGATTCCGCTTTCAATTAATAATATTAAGAATAACAAAGCTATCCCGGTTTATGGGAAGGGTGAAAATATACGTGATTGGCTTTGGGTTGAAGACCATGCCCGGGCAATTGATGTGATCTTTCATCAGGCATCCAGCGGAAGTACCTATAATGTAGGTGGACATAACGAATGGAAGAACATCGACCTGATACGGTTGCTCTGCAGGATTATGGATGAAAAACTGGGAAGAGAGTCCGGCACATCTGCAAAACTAATCACTTATGTTACCGATCGTGCTGGTCATGATCTTAGGTATGCAATCGACTCATCAAAGCTCCAGAAGGATCTTGACTGGAAACCCAGTTTACAATTTGAGGAAGGATTAGAAAAAACGGTTGACTGGTATTTGCAAAATGAGGAATGGTTGCAGAGTGTGACATCAGGAAGCTACCAGTCTTACTACGAAGAACAGTATGGAAAAAGGTAGTTTAACATAAGCTTCCTTGCTCTTTACTCCTTAATCCTTGCTCATTTTACTCGTATCTCAAAGACTCCACCGGATCCATTTTACTTGCCTTTACTGCAGGATAAAGTCCGGAGACCAGTCCAACTCCAATGCATAAAGTTAAACCCAGAATCGTCCAGCCCCATGGCATAATAAATGACCCGCCCATAACCATGGAGAGCAGATTGCCGATCAGAATGCCTAGAAAAACACCGGTTATTCCTCCCATCAGACAAATAACGATTGCTTCAATAAGAAATTGACGCCTTATCACGATAGGAGTCGCTCCAATAGCCTTCCGAATACCGATTTCACGTGTACGTTCGGTCACGGAAACTATCATGATATTCATCAGGGCAATAGCTGCACCAATTAAAGTAATCGCCCCGATCACGATACCGCCGATTCTTACAAATTTTAAATTATCGACCAGAGTTTGAGCAATGGCATCACTTTTTGTTATCTCAAAATTATTGTCATCGGCAACTTTCAGATTACGTATATTTCTAAAAAGGGAGGTAGCTTCACCGATCGCTGCATCCATCTGAGAAGGATCATCACTCATTACCGAAATAGTGTAAGATGGATTTTGAATAGTCATCACCTGCTTAGCTCTGTAAAGCGGGATCACACAGATTTTATCACCCCCAAAACCAACACTAGATCCTTTTGCTGCCAAAATACCTATGATCCTGAATTTGTTATTCCCGATACTGATTGTTCTATTGATTGGATCGACATTTGGGAAGAGGCGTGTTTTGATCTCATCCCCAATTATCACGACACTGGTACCGAATTCTAACTCCGACTGAGAGAAATTTCTTCCTGAAGCCAGTTTATATCCGGCAGATTGAATGTAATTTTCATCTGCTCCAAGCACGGAAATATTTGGATTGGTCTTTTCATTACCATATTTTACGGTGCCTCCGAATGAGGCAAATACGTTTACAGAAATCATTGCAGGGAAAGTAAAGCTGCTTTTAAATTCCGTTGCTTGTCTGTAATCTATTGATTTATAGCGTTTTGGTCTTTGTCCGCCACCTCCAATACGAATTCCGATACCCCGGTTTCTGATTGTAAATGAATTGGCCCCCATGCTTGAGAAAGTATTATTCAGGGAACCTTCAATGGCATCGATGGAAGTCAAAATACCGACAAGAGCGGTTAAACCTATGGCAATGATAATAGCGGTTAGAAATGTCCTTAGCTTGTTACCCTTAACGGATTGCATAGCCACTTTGACATTTTCCGAATAACTCATTTTTGTAGCCATAGTATAAATATAAAAAGTCCTGCTGGTTTGACAGCAGGACTTCATGAAATGTTACAAATTTTTTGTTAAACTGAGAATGATGTACCGCAGCCACAGGTGCTACTGGCATTCGGATTGCTAAAAGTGAAGCCACGGGCATTTAATCCGTCTTTAAAATCTACTTCCATGCCTGCCAGATATAATCCGTGGGCTTTATGCATAAAAACCCTGATCCCATCAATAAAATACTCCTGATCACCATCTTTCTGCTGATCAAAGCCAAGTACATAGTTCATTCCGGCACATCCACCACCCTCAACACCTAAACGTAATCCATAGTCTTCACCTAACTCCTGTTGTTGAATGAGTTTTATGATTTCTTTTTTAGCACCATCCGTCAAAGTGACCGGTGCAACAAGATTTGCTGTTTCTGTACTCATAATTCTTTTAAAATCTTATCACAAATATACGTGAAATTGCTCACTTTTGTTTTGACCACAGGCATTTTGACTATCTGTTAACAATTGCATAACCATGAATGAGACTGAATTTATACTTGATATACTGAAATATGCACTCGCCGGACTGGTCGTGTTCTTCACGGGATGGTTCATAATAAAGAACTACCTGAGTGAAAAGCTTAATTTCCAGCGAATGGAACTTAAAAGAGCCGGACTCAAACACACCCTGCCACTCAGACTTCAGGCTTATGAGAGGACCGTTTTATTTCTTGAAAGAGTAAATCCCTCTAATATGTTGATTCGGCTGCATACGCCAGGTATGAGTGCCCGTGAAATGCAAGGTTTAATCATTTCAGATATCAGGGCTGAATATCAGCATAATATTTCGCAGCAGATTTATGTCAGCGACCGGGCATGGGCAACCGTAAAGCAGGTAAAGGAAGATACGATCAGCATGATTAACAGCGCAGTGAATGCATTACCTGAAAATTCTTCTGCTGTCGATTTGAGCAGGGCAGTTCTTAGCCATTTGGCGAATCTGGAAACAGAAAACCCCTATGATCTGGCATTAAACATTGTGAAGGGGGATATGCAGTCTTTATTTTAAAGGAATGAGCGAAAAAAAAATAAAAACGAGTTCCGGTATTGAAATAAAGGAGGTCTATACTGAAGCGAAAAGTATTGAACTTCCCGGGGAGTTTCCATTTACCCGTGGTATACAGAAGGATATGTACCGCGGCAGGATGTGGACAATGCGGCAATATGCGGGATTTTCTACTGCTTCTGAATCAAATAAACGTTACCATTACCTGCTTTCACAAGGCACCACAGGTCTTTCTGTCGCTTTTGATCTTCCCACACAGATCGGTTACGATTCTGATCACATGATGTCTGAGGGAGAAGTGGGTAAAGTCGGGGTTGCTATAGACTCCTTAAAGGATATGGAAATACTTTTTGATGGGATCGACCTTCAAAAAGTTACCAGTTCAATGACTATAAATGCAACCGCACCGATTCTGCTGGCTATGTATATATGTCTGGCAAAAAAACAAGGTGCTGATTTGAAGCAGATATCCGGAACTATTCAGAATGATATTTTAAAAGAATATGCAGCAAGGGGTACTTATATATATCCTCCAAAAGCTTCAATGCGATTAATTACTGATGTTTTCGAATATTGCAGTTCAGAACTTCCAAAATGGAATACCATTTCCATTTCAGGATATCACATCAGGGAGGCAGGCTCTACAGCAGTCCAGGAATTGGCATTTACTTTAGCCAATGGGAAGGCCTATCTCCAGGCAGCGATGGACAAGGGTTTAGATATTAATGTATTTGCAAAACGCCTTTCTTTCTTTTTTAATTGCCATAATAACTTCTTCGAGGAGATTGCAAAATTCAGGGCAGCCCGCAGAATGTGGGCTAAGCTAACTAAAAGCCTCGGTGCAACTGACCTGGCTGCGCAAAAACTCCGTTTTCATACCCAAACCGGTGGCTCAACATTAACTGCTCAACAACCTCTTAATAATGTGATCAGGGTTAGCAATCAGGCTATGGCAGCAGTACTTGGAGGAACACAATCGCTTCATACCAACGGTTTTGATGAGGCTCTTTCATTGCCCACCGAAGCTGCAGCTAAGGTTGCACTCCGTACCCAGCAGATTATTGCTTTTGAAAGTGGTGTCACAGATACAGTCGACCCGCTGGCAGGCTCTTATTTTGTTGAAGCACTAACTGATGAGGTTGAAGCAGCAGCCTGGAGATATATTGATATTATCGATTCTAAAGGAGGATCGGTTGCCGCAATTGAAGAAGGGTACATTCAGAATGAAATTGCGGCTTCTGCCTATCAATACCAAACAGAGATTGAAAATGGTGAAAGTATTCTGGTAGGTGTGAATAAATATGTAGATGCAGAAGGAATCAAGCCTGAAGGTTTCAGGGTTGATGATTCTATCCGGAAATTACAGATGGATAAACTTATCAGCCTCAAAGCTGAACGGGATAGAATGGCTGTTGAAAAGGCTTTGCTTGCATTAACTGATGCTGTGAAGCAGGGATTAAATACTATGCCTTATATCATCTCGGCTGTGGAAGTTTATGCTACACTTGGCGAAATCGCCGACACCTTCAGAAAGGAATTCGGGGAATATTAGGCATCTGATGGGTAATAGCCTTTAATATCGGTTCCGAAAGGAATTATTGTCAATTTTATTTCTGTAATAAGCTTAGATATTTCATTATAATCCCGATATTGATAGTATTGAGGATGCCGGTTCAGTCAGAATGTGGAAATATTTTTTTTGGAAAGAATTGTTATCATTTTTGGGGCTAAACCCCATAAAAATTAATGTATTCTTCTGTTTAGCAGAAAGTTAAAACTTATTTCAAAAATTAGTTTTTTAATCCGATTTTTTTCCGAATATTCGATACTCCAAAGAGTTACCAACATTTCTTTCGGCATCAATTGGAAATCAGATTATTAGTAAAATTATATGGAAAAAACTTGTACACATGTATGGAATAATTGCCTCCTGATTATTAAGGATAACATCCCGGCCCAGAGTTTTAAGACCTGGTTCGAGCCGATAAAAGCCTTGCGTCTGGATGGTAATGTATTAACTATACAGGTTCCGAGTTTGTTCTTTTATGAGTGGCTCGAAGAGCACTATGTTGGCTTGCTTAGAAAGACTGTGAAGAAGCAGTTGGGAGAAGAGGGCAGACTGGAATACAACATCGTTGTGGAAAAGTCTTCAACCAGTATTCCATACACAACCAATATGCCTTCAAATGGTAATGGCGCAGAAGGGAAAAACCAGTCGATGCCAATGCCTATTTCCCTGAATAAGGACATTAAAAATCCTTTTGTAATTCCGGGATTGAAAAAATTACAGGTAGATCCACAGTTAAATCAGAATTATACTTTTGAAAACTTCATAGAAGGAGACTGTAACAGACTTGCACGTTCTGCAGGTTATGCAGTTGCCGGAAAGCCTGGAGGTACCTCCTTCAATCCGCTTATGATTTATGGCGGGGTTGGACTTGGAAAGACCCATCTTGCCCAGGCTATTGGTAATGAGATCAAACGTACTCTAACAGATAAGCTGGTACTTTATGTTTCATGCGAAAAGTTTACCCAGCAATTTGTAGATGCTCTAAAGAATAATAACATCAATGATTTTGTGAATTTCTATCAGGCAATGGATGTCCTGATTATGGACGATGTTCATAATTTCGCCGGTAAAGAGAAAACACAAGATATTTTCTTCCATATTTTTAATCATTTACATCAATCGGGCAAGCAATTGATTATTACTTCAGACAAAGCGCCAAAAGATTTGTCCGGATTAGAAGAAAGATTATTGTCCCGTTTCAAGTGGGGCTTGTCGGCCGATCTTCAGATCCCTGATCTGGAAACACGTATGGCAATTCTGAACAAAAAGATGTACTCTGATGGAATTGAACTTCCTTCAGAAGTGATTGAATATGTTGCTCATAATATTGACAATAATGTTCGTGAACTTGAAGGAGCAATGGTTTCCCTGCTTGCACAATCAACCCTGAATAAAAAGGAGATTGACCTGAATCTTGCCAAATCCATGCTTAAGAATTTCATTAAGAATTCAAGCAAGGAGATTTCGATGGAATATATTCAAAAACTCGTTTGTGAGTATTTTGAAGTGCCAATCGAAATGGTTAAATCCAAAACAAGGAAGCGTGAGATTGTTCAGGCCCGTCAGATATCTATGTACCTTGCCAAACTGCATACCAAAACATCCCTTAAATCAATTGGAGCTTTCTTTGGTGGCCGCGATCACTCAACCGTTATTTATGCCTGTCAGACAGTTGATGATCTGATCGATACAGATAAAAAATTCAAAGGTTATGTAGCTGATATTCAGAAAAAACTGAAAATGAGCTAAAACTTTTGCCATTAAAATTTTTGTCAATCTCATAGAGCCATTTATTTGAAATGGTTTTATGAGATTTTTTATTTCTACTGCTTTGAATCTTAAAGCCTTCCTTGCTTTTGTTCACTTAAATCCTTTAATTGCTTAAGTATTAACCTGTAGCAACATCCCAGTGAAAGCAATCCAAACAAAATTCCTTGTTCTATTAATCCTTACTGGTCTGATATTTAATTCCTGCTCTGATTCAGGATATAATGACTATTCCACCTGGGCCAGTTATGGCGGGACCAAGGATGCCAACCGCTATTCATCTATTGATCAGATCAATTTGGAGAATGTTGCACAGTTAAAGGAAGCCTGGGTTTTTAATACCGGTGATAAAGACACTGCTAACCGGAGTGAGATGCAATGCAATCCAATTGTAATCGACGGGACTTTATATGTTACAAGTTCAAAGTTGAAGCTTTTTGCACTTGACCCGGTTACAGGAAAACAAAAATGGGTTTTTGATCCTAATACAAACTCAGCTGAAAAAATTGGATTTGGAGTAAATCGCGGACTGATGTATTGGGAAGATGAAAAGGGAACCGATAAACGAATTTTTTATGGTGCTGCCTCAAGGCTTTATGCAGTGAATGCTGCAGATGGAAGTCCTGTTAAAGATTTTGGCACAAATGGATCGATTGAACTGAAAGAAGGACTTGATATCCCTGCATCACAGGATGGATCTTTAATTCTGAAAACTCCCGGAGTAATTTATAAGGATCTGGTCATTGTAGGGATGAGCCTTTCGGAGGATGCAGATGCTTTGCCAGGGCATGTCAGAGCATTTGATGTTAGGACAGGAAAACGTAAGTGGATATTTCATACCATTCCACAGCCCGGTGAATTTGGTTATGATAGCTGGGAAGATAAGGAGGCCTGGAAAAATATTGGAGGTGCCAATAACTGGACTGGTATGTCACTTGATGAAGAACGTGGAGTGGTTTATGTCCCAACAGGTACTGCTTCACCCGACTTTTACGGAGGTACCCGCAAAGGCTCAAATTTGTTTGCAAACAGCATCATTGCATTGGATGCTTTAACAGGAAAGTATATCTGGCATTATCAGGTAGTGCATCATGATCTTTGGGATCGTGATCTTCCTGCCGCACCTAATCTGATTACGGTAAATCACAAGGGCAAGAAAATAGATGCATTAGCACAAATCACCAAGCATGGTTATGTCTATCTTCTTGACCGAACTAATGGTAAGCCGATATTTCCGATTCCCGAAGTTCCTGTACCTCAGGAAGAAGCCCTGCCAGGAGAAAAACCATGGCCTACCCAGCCAATTCCTACACTCCCTGAACCTTTCTCAAGACAGAAATTTGGACCTGAAGATGTAAGTGATCTCAGCCCCGAAACTCATAAGGAATTAATGGAAAGATATGTTCAGATCAAAAACAGAACACAGTTCAGTCCGCCAAGCAAGGAAGGTAACTGGATGTTTCCTGATTTTGGCGGGGGAGGTGAATGGGGAGGAGCTGCCGTTGACATGGAAACAAAGATTCTTTATGTCAACAGTAATGAGGTTCCTTCAACCCAGGTAATGCTTGATGCTCCTCAAACTGAAGGAACTGGGATTACTCCTGGCAGAGCAGTTTATAATAAATATTGTATCAGTTGTCATGGTGCTGAATTGAAAGGTAGTGGTACTGAATATCCTTCTTTATTGAATATTAGTAAGAAGTACAATGTGCTGCAGATTAGTCAGATAATTCAGCAGGGCCGGAACAGAATGCCTTCATTTAAGCATGTTCCAGAGTTGGATAGGAAAAATTTGACAGCCTATTTAAGCGGGACTGAGGATATATCGGAAAAACAAAATGCTGTTGCTGTTAAAACGGTCAACAGGAAGAGTCAGATTCCTTATATTATGAAAGGCTACGACCGCTTTGTGGATAAGGATGGCTATCCCGGCATTAAACCACCATGGGGCACACTTAATGCCGTAGATCTGAACAGTGGAAAATTGCTCTGGAAAGTGCCATTGGGTGAATACGCAGAATTGATTAATAGAGGATTAGGTATAACAGGTTCACGTAATTATGGCGGACCTGTAGTTACAAAAGGGGGACTCGTATTCATTGCAGCTACTCCTGATGAAAAGATCAGGGCCTTTGATAAGAATTCAGGGAAAATGGTTTGGGAGTCGAAACTGCCTGCAGCAGGTTTTGCCAGTCCTGCGACTTACATGGTCAACGGGAAGCAATTTCTGGTGATTGCCTGTGGTGGAGGAAAACTGGGAGTAAAGTCGGGAGATAGTTATGTTGCCTTTGCTTTACCCGATTAGGAGATTAATCCGAGTTTAATGAGAGCATAGAAAATCCCGCTGGTATGCAGTGCCTGTCCAAAAGCATTGTTTAAAACTAGTTCCTTTAATTTCTCAGGGCTGACCAGTTCAATATCAATTTCTTCTCCCCTGTCCAGTTTTTGTTCAGCAACCCGTTTGCCTCCTCTGGCAATAAAACAAAAGGTTTTATTTTTTGCAGTTGCCGGATTGGCATAGAGTTCAGAAAGGAATTCGACTTCCCCGAATTCGTATCCGGTTTCTTCAAGTAATTCTCTTCTAAGAGCTTGTTCAGGGCTTTCCTTTTCCTCAATGCAACCACCTGGAAGTTCAAGAACCACCTCTTCGGCTGCATGCCGGTATTGACGCAACAAAATAACCTGATTGTCTTCTGTCAGGGCAACTGCATTGACCCAGTTGGGGTATTCAAGAACGTAATAATCAGGAATAATAGTACCATCAGGCATCCTGCAGGTATCTACCCGCAAGGTTGCCCAATTTTTTTGAATGATATATTTCGTTGAGATCTTCTCCCAGTTGAGATGGCTCATGTATTAACAATTTTCGAATTTTATGGATTTAGCTCTTAGCTTTAATCTTTTAGCTTAGGATTACCAGCTTCCGCTTGATCCGCCCCCACCAAAGCTTCCGCCACCGAATCCGCCAAAGCCTCCTCCGCCACCACCACCAAATCCGCCACCACCGCCTGAGAATCCTCCAAAACCACCGCCACCATTTCCTCTGCCCAATTGAGAGCCCATTAATAGCCACCAGAACGGACTCGCGCTACCGCGGCCACCGATAACTTCACTTCCTCCTCCGCCGCCTTTCTTAATCGCGAGAAGGATAACAATGACTATGATGATAACAAAGATTATATCTAAGCCGCCCTTTTTGCCTTTACGCTTGGCTGTATCGTTTTTATATTCTCCTTTGGTATAGGCGATGATTGCATCGGTCCCGGCCACTAGTCCCCCAAAATAATTCCCTTCTTTGAAGTTAGGTGTAATTTCCTGGGTGATGATCCTTTTTGTAATAGCATCCGGTAAAGCTCCTTCAACACCATAACCTGTTTGAATGGTTACTTTTCTGTCGCCAAGGGATACCAGAAGCAAAACTCCATTATTATTTTTTGCCCCACCAATTCCCCAGTTTTCTGCAAGGCGTACTGCATAGTCGGCTACATCATAACCTTCAAGCGATTTAATCAGAACAACAGCGACTTGTGTTGAGGTAGAATCGTCGAATGCAACAAGTTTTTGCTCAAGCTGATTGATCTGATCAGCTGAGAGAGTTTGCGTATAGTCATTTACAAGCCGATTTGGTTTTTCCGGAAAGGTTTGAGCACGAAGCACCAGACTTAGTAAGACCAGGACAATCGTTGGGAATATATATTTAAATTTCATCTGAAGCTTGCTTATATTTTTTCAATACCATTATTTACCATCGCCGTAGGAGATCTCATTTGGTAATTCATTAACATCTCCATCTACGTATGGGAAATAGGCTTGAAGTTGTTTGCCGGCCAGTCTTACTCCTGTAATGATACCTGAGGCGAGTTCCCCATTCTTAAAATGGTTCAACATAGCCTCTTTCGTACTGTCCCAGAAATCATGAGGTACCAGCCTGTTTATTCCGGCATCCCCAATAATTGCGAATTGATGGTCATTGGTCGCAATATAAATCAGTACACCATTTCTTTGGGCCGTCTTATCCATTCCAAGTTTGTGGAAATAGTTTGCAGCACGATCCAAAACCGGTTCACTGCAGGTTTTCTCAACACAAATGCGGATTTCACCTGAAGTATAGCGCTCTGCTGATTCAACCGCTTCGCTGATAAGTTGTTGCTCTTTTTCACTAAAAATTGACATGGCCATAATTTAAATCGCCGGAAATAAATTCCGGCGATCAGTTAAAAATATAAATGCAAAGGCATTTTAGAATTCAACCTTTGGTGCTTTATTTGCACCGGCTTCTGCCTGGAAGTATCCTTTAGCCTTGAAACCAAACATACCTGCTGTAAGGTTATTTGGGAAAGTTCTGATAGTAGAATTGTACTCCTGTGTAACTGTATTAAACTTTTGACGCTCAACAGTGATACGGTTTTCTGTTCCTTCAAGTTGTGCCTGAAGTTCCAGGAAATTCTGGTTTGCTTTCAATTCAGGATAAGCCTCTACTGTCGCGAGTAATCTTCCCAGCGATTGACTTAGTTGTCCCTGGGCTGCCTGAAATTGTGCAATAGATTCAGGAGTTAACTTTGTAGGGTCAACATTTACCGAAGTTGCTTTGGCACGGGCCTCAATTACCTGGGTTAAGGTCTCTTTCTCAAAATTTGCTGCTCCTTTAACAGTAGACACCAGATTTGGGATAAGATCGACCCTGCGTTGATAAACATTTTCAACCTGCGCCCATTGTGAAGTCACTTGTTCATCGAGCTTTACCATACTATTGTATCCGCATGAACTAAATGAAAGCACTGCGAATAATGCAACGATATTCAATACTATTCTTTTCATAATTGATTTTGCTTTTACTGTAATCTATAAATTTACAGTATAGGAATCAAATTTCATACCTTTGTTACACATCCGGGATAATACCCGGCAAAAATTATGATCAAAGAGATTGAATTAGTTCTTCCTCCGGAACATTCAAATGATGAAGACTTTATCAGAGACTTGGCCCGTAAGTCGCTGAATATCAATCGTGAAAATAGTGTAGCTGTCCAAATTTTAAAACGTTCAATTGATGCTCGAGGCCGTAAAGTCGTTTTCAGGCTCAAGGTTAATGTTTTTATCGATGAGCTTCCTGAGCCTGAAATTTTTACCGTTAAATATCAAAATGTCAGCGACAAAAGGCCGGTCTTGATCATCGGCGCCGGACCGGCCGGTTTATTTGCTGCAATACGATGTATTGAGCTCGGACTTAAACCGATTATTTTGGAACGCGGTAAAGATGTGAAATTAAGAAGGAGAGATCTGGCCTTAATCAACAGGGAGGGCCGTATCGACCCCGATTCAAACTATTGTTTTGGAGAAGGTGGAGCAGGAACCTATTCTGATGGTAAACTCTATACCCGATCTAATAAGCGTGGAGACGTGAACTATGTTTTAAAGGCATTTGTCTCTCATGGTGCAACAGAAGATATTTTAATTGATGCCCGCCCGCATATCGGTACTAATAAATTACCCGGGATAATTACATCTATGCGTGACAGCATATTAAATGCCGGCGGGGAGATTCATTTTGAAAGCCGGATTACAGATCTTATTATAAGGGCTAAGAAATTGAAGGGAGTTTTGGCAGGGGATAAAAAGTTTGAAGCTGATCATGTAATCCTGGCTACTGGTCACTCGGCAAGGGATATATATTACCTCCTTGACAAGCATCAGGTTCTAATGGAAGCTAAAGCCTTTGCGCTTGGTGTCAGGATAGAGCATCCACAGGAGATAATTGATCAGGCACAGTATCATTGCAGTGATCGTGGACCCTATCTGCCTCCATCCTATTATAGTCTGGTTGAACAGGTGGAGGGCCGCGGCGTATTTTCGTTCTGTATGTGTCCCGGGGGAATAATTGCTCCTTGTTCTACTGATCATAATGAAATTGTGGTGAATGGCTGGTCGCCTTCGAAGCGTAATAACCCTTATGCAAATTCCGGAACTGTTGTCCAGATCAATCTGGAAGATGTTCCGGGTAGTTCAGGGGATGCGCTGAGTATGCTAAAGTTTCAGGCGAACATAGAAAAATTGGCCTTTAAGGCAGGAGGTGGAAATCTGGTAGCTCCGGCCCAAAGGATGATTGATTTTGTGAATAACAGACTCTCAACTGATCTTCCTTCCAATTCTTATATTCCCGGCACAAAAAGTGCAGATCTGAGATCTGTGCTTCCTGAATTCATTTTTAAAAGGCTTCAGAAGGCTCTTCCTTTATTTGGGAAGAAAATGAACGGGTATTATACTAATGAGGCAATTCTGGTTGGGGTTGAATCAAGGACTTCATCACCTGTAAGAATACCCCGTGATAAAGAATCAATGCAGCATCCCCAATTGGCTGGTTTATATCCCTGCGGGGAAGGCGCCGGTTATGCAGGCGGGATTGTGTCGGCTGCAATTGATGGCATGAATTGTGCAGATGCAGTTTTCAGAGCGATTAACTAAGCTGAATTATTGTTTATAAATAAGGCTTATGATATTTTTTTGGATGTTATTAGATTTTTATGTGTGGAAATGTGCTGATGTGCAATTTCAAATGGTTGTCCCGTCTTCCGCTTATACCCCATAGGCCTTAAGCACAGGCCGGTATCCGCTACAGCCGGGTTTATGACTGTCAGGGCTGTGCTGTTAAACCGAAACTATAGCTGAATGCATTACATATTATAATTTATTAACCTTGAAATGAAGAAGACACTTATACTTGGAGCAAGCACCAATCCTGCGCGTTATTCAAATCTTGCTGCACAGCGGCTTGTAGCTAATGGCCACCCGATTGTTAATGTAGGTTTAAAAGCCGGTGAAGTTGCCGGCGTGGCGATCGAAAAACCTGAACAGATACATACTGATCTGGATACTATCACATTATACCTGAGTCCACAGAACCAGCCTGAGTATTACGATTATATAATAAAGTCTAAACCCAAGCGCATTATTTTCAATCCCGGAACAGAAAACCCCGAACTGGAAGAACTGGCTGAAGCTAATGGGATAGAATGTACAGAGGCTTGTACTTTAGTACTTCTTTCTACTGGGCAATACTAATAACCGTAGTTTACTATAATATGTAGGTGGGCTAAGTTAAATTAAAGATTTTCTCTGTTCTGGAAAGCAGGGCTTGTGCATCTAGGGTACTGCCAGTCCCGATCAAAAACAGCTCCGGGTAAAATAAACTTTGCCGGAGGAGCTAGCTTCCGGCTATTGGTACTTTGATGTAGAATGCAATTTCTTGCCGGAACTAACCGGAGGAAAGGACTGAAATAGCCTATAATACACAGGATTTGCTTTCCAAAATCGAATTATTGTATTTCCAGAGCCTTGTGTGACGAATTATAACCATATTAATTTATCCTTCCTTATTTTGAACACCTTTTTAAGAAGCATCGTTTGAATATACTAAACTACATTTGGATTAGTAATCCGGATTTCTTTCGGAAAATAATTGTTCAGCCGATTATCCAGAATCTTTGCCCAACCCATTGGATGGCTTTGGAAGCACATCAATGCCCAGCCACGGATATCTGACTCAATCCGGAGTTCATCCCGTTTGAGGTAAGCAATGGATTGTTCCCGGGTCAGATTAATTTCTGGTATTACAGAACCGGCTAAGAGGCTTATTGCAAGCTCATGATTTGGGACCAGGTCTTTGCCCATTATCTTTCCAATTCTGACACCTGACTTTTTCAAATACAGATTAGACTGTAAATATTGAAGATCTGCCTCATGCCGGCCCGGGATTGCAAAATATTCATCATTCAGGTTAACTATTCTGATATCCTCAGTGTGTTTAAGCCATCTTCTGATCAGGTCTTCACTTTTTGCGTTGACAGAATTTTCTTTTGCTCTTTTAATATGCGGAGATGCTGTTACCTGATTTTTACGGAATGCTGCAATGAAGAAACCTTCTCCTTTAACTTTGTGAGGATAAAAACGGTAGCCGAAGCATTTATGCTTATCTGACAGAGTTTCAATAATACCCCATTCAGGTTTTAGCGGAATTTGAATCGGCGAAAGATCAAATTCTTCACAAAGCCAGTCAGATATTTCTTCGTTTTCCTGTTTTGAATAGGAACAGGTTGAATAGATCAGTGTTCCGTTTTGTTTTAATGCGGGATAAACATCCGCCAGTATCCGCTTCTGTCTCTGGCTGCATAGTTCTACAGCACTTTCCGACCATTCATTAATTGCTGCCGGATCTTTTCTGAACATTCCGGAGCCTGAGCAGGGTGCATCAGCTACGATTACATCGAAATAACCCTCCAGCCGTTTAAAGTCCTTAGGATCATTATTGCTGACATAAGTATTTTCAGGACCCCATTTGCTCAGGTTATCACAAAGCACAGGTACCCGTGTTTTGATGATCTCATTGGCGAGTAATAAACTGTTTTTGTTCAGTAATGAACTGATCAGGGTACTTTTTCCTCCCGGAGCAGCACATAAATCGAGGACTCTGAGGTTTTCAGAAAGATCTGCAGAATGTTTCAGTACCTGCTCTAGGAACATAGAAGAAGCTTCCTGAACATAATAGCAGCCTGCATGAAAAAGCGGATCAGCAGTAAATGATGGCCTTTCTTTTAAATACCTTCCATTTTCGCACCAGGGCACCTGTTCATCTGATTTAAACAGATTCGCCGGTTTAAAGGGATTTATTCTGACCGAAGTTAGCTGTTCGCCACTTTCATGGGATGAGATAAACTCCTCCTCTTCTATATTATAATGTTCTATTAAAGACCGGATAAATGCCGGTGGAAGTTTGCTGCTCATAATTGATCCAAAAATACGGGAATACTTGATATTGGATCGTATTGAATCAGCTTTAAATAATTTTGTCTTTAGTTACCAGCGACTTACCTAAATATGACGAATTAATTCATGTTAACTGTTGTGTAGTATGGTGAATTTACATACCTTTGCAACCCGCAACGAAAGAGATGTGGGATGTTTTTTGAGGGTTTTGGAGTAAAAGGAGGGGGTAGATTAGTGA
>NZ_DASWXT010000108.1:0-27197 GCF_036405355.1 Daejeonella sp. | reverse complement strand
GAAAACAACGATTCCATGTCAATTATTCCAAACCTGTCTACAATTTCCTGATTTGATGAAGGGCCTGAAACCTGGCCGCCACCATAGGTAAACTGAGAAATGTGATTGGTAGTTTCCCGGAAAGTGTAATCAACACTCGCTCTGTTTCTCCAGGAAAGCCCTTTTATTATTTTGGCATCCGAAAATATTGTACCAACCAATTGATTGCCTTTGATCGACCTCAGGTTTCCCTGATCAATCCATGCAGCAAAATTTCCCAGTGGATATTCACCCGACCATGAACCATCGGCTAATTTAAGTTTTTGAGTAGGGGGGATGTGCGTCACAGAATTATAGAACTGCTGCAGATCACCACCACGGGTAAGTTCCGGACCGGTTAAGGGTAGGGTATTAACTGCACGGTTCAATGCTGTATTTATACCTACATTGAGCCATTTATTAATTTTATTGTCAACATTGAAGCGGAAGTTTAACTGTTCTGCATCAACAGCCTTTATCACTCCTTTTTGTTCATTGTAAGCCATAGAGATGTTATATCTCGTAGCTTCTGTTCCTCCCGAAAAATCCAGCCCATGATACTGTGAACCACCTGATCCTGAATACAATACACTCATCCAGTCGGTGCTTGGGAAGTTAGGGTCATTTCCCGCTCTGTATTTTGCAATGGCATCAGTTGTAAAGGTTGGGGATAATCCTGCATTTGCCCTGGCTTCATTATGAAGTTCGGCATAATCTGCGGATCCCAGGAAATCAGGAACGGCAGTTGGATCCTGTTTTCCAAAGTAGGTATTGTATCTTATCTGGATTGGACCTTCTTTTCCTCTTTTTGTTGAAACAAGAATTACACCGTTTGCAGCCCTTGTTCCATAAATTGAAGCAGAAGCCGCATCTTTCAGAACACTGATACTTTCGATATCGAATGGGTTGATATTATCCATAGAGGATTCAAGACCGTCTACAATTACAAGTGGTTGCGAATCACCCATACTTCCCTGACCTCTGATCAGTACATTCATCCCTTCGGCACCCGGTTGTCCGGAATTTGTATGAATAAAGACCCCCGAAACCTGACCTTCGAGCATTGAAGCAACATTGGTTGCAGGACGGGATGACATCGCTTTTTCAACATCAACAGTAGAAACCGAACCTGTTAAATTAGCCAGGTTAGAGGTACCATATCCGATTACAACTACTTCAGTAAGAGCAGTATTTGCTGCTTCCAGAGTAACATTGATCGCAGTACGGTTGCTAACAGCAACTTCCTTGGTTACATAACCTATATAAGTAAATACCAAAACAGAATTATCTTCAGGTACAGTGATGGTATAATTACCGTTAATGTCTGTTGTTGTACCTGTATTGGTCCCTTTTACACGAACACTTACTCCAGGGAGAGTCTCACCTGTAGCATCGGTTATCTTACCTTTGACTTCTTTTGGAGGGGTCTCTTTAAAGATTGGAATTTCAGCATTTGGAGTAAAGAGTTCCTTTTTTGACAGAATTATTGTTTTATCAACAATGGAATAATTCACAGGCTGATTATAAAAGCAAATTTTCAGTACTTCATCAATTGAGGCTTGTTTTACATCAATATCAACAGCCTTTACCTGTTTTATCCATTCCTGATTGTAAAAAAATAAGTATCCGGTTTGTTTCTTTATTTCCTTTAAAACCTGCTCAACCGGGGCATTGTGCCTGGATATAGTGATCTTTTGGGCAAACCCTGATGCACTAACCTGTAAACAGGCGATCAATAATACGGCGGCAGTTAATTTCATCTTCAGGATAATTTGCCTTATTAATTGGGTTCGATTGATTTCTGATACTAATACCGGAAAAAATCCAGGATCAATAAATTTTATAACTCGTATTAATTGAGAATAAGCGAACCTGCTCAGTTTACTGAAAGGTTCTTTTTTGCAAAAAGCAGTAATTTGCATAACTTTACATGATTTAGGGTGAATAGAATATTACTTAAGAGTGAGTTTTTAGCCCCTTTATTTTATCTCCGGGAACGCTGCAACGTTTCCGGATTTTTATTGGGCCTTTTTTGAAAGTAGATTTATGGGTCCATAGGCTATGTTTTTAAGGTAAAACAATAATTTTTTTCTCTTCTATTTTAAATTTTACTCCGCTGAGTTCAAGCATCTTTAAAACCTGTGAAAGTTTTGAATTTCTGGAAATATAACCTCCAAAATGCTTTTCTGGCACCGCACCTTTGTATTCGATTGAAACGTCATACCATCTGCTGATTTGATTCATCACCGTACGTATATCTGAATCGTTGAATTGGAACAAGCCATTTTTCCAGGCAATATTTTGTTCTACATCGGCAATACTCTTGCTAAGTTTTGCCCCCTCATTTGAAACCACTTGTTCACCGGGTTTGAGAACAATGTCACTATTGAGATTACTTACATGGACAGAACCCTCTACGAGTGTAGTAGCACTATAGTTTTCATCAGAATAGGCCATCACATTAAACTGGGTACCGGTCACAAACACATTCATATCATTAGTCTTTACTATAAATGGTTTATTGATATTTTTGGCAACCTCGAAAAATGCTTCTCCTGTAAGTTCTACATTTCGCTCGCTGCCACTAAATATTGCAGGAAACCGAAGGGAAGAGACCGAGTTTAGCCAGACTTTGGATCCATCCGGTAAGATGATCTGATACTTGCCACCTTTAGGTGTTTCGATTTTGTTAAAAAGAGCTGTTTCAGAGTTATTTCCGGTCATTTCCGGCATATCATATATAATGGATCCGTCTGCCGCCTTGCTGATATTTATTCCCCCCTGTTTGGCAATAGTCCCGTTTACTGCATCGTCAAGCACAATTTTGGTTCCATCTGCAAGGGTTAAAACAGCTTTATTCCCACCAGGATTTTTGTCGTAAACTCTTGGTATGGGTTCTTTCAAAACCAATTTGGGTTCGTTTGTATTAAAAAAATTGCTTCCAACACTTATTGTAATTAATACTGCGGCTGCAATTGAAGTCCCCCAAAGAATGATCCGGGAGATTCTGCTTTTATTTTCAATACCACTCATTTCACTTATTTCATACCACATCTGAATCTTCTCAGCGGTGAAATCTTCCTGATCCTGATCTTCGGATAAAGTTTGTTTGGATGACTCCGATAGGTACCATCGCTCTACCAAGGCCTTTTCCTCAGCTGTGCAATTGCCTTGATTATATTTTTTAAGGAGCAGTTTGGCTTCCGGTCCGGTCATAATTATTGTTTAATTTATGATAAGACAATTTGAAGCAGGCCAGGTAGTAGAAAAATCGAAAATAAATTTAAGGGGGGCTTATGCAGGTATTAAAGGTTTGAGGTATTGCTCAGGAGACTAAGGTAGATTGTAAGGATAAGAATGAAGATATTTAATCTCAAACGGAGGATTTTTATCGCATTGTTAATCTGCTTCTTAACTGTTTTGTCAGATATCTGGAGTTCTTCAGCGATTTCTTTGTGAGTGCGGAATTTTTTACGGCTAAGTTCAAAGACTTCCCGCATTTTACACGGCAGGTTCTGAATCTCCCTTTCAATTGCAATTGAAAGATCTTTTGCACTTAATTGTTCAAGAATTGAATTCTGATGTTGGTTTGCAAAATTACTTAAGGAAGATAAATAGTTGTTCTTAACCTTATCATGCCTGATCAGGTTAATTACTTTATTTCTTGCAGAAACATAGAGGTAAGCAGCAATGTTGGTTTCGGAGTCTATTTGCTCAACATTTAACCAAAGGTTTGTAAAAAGCTCCTGAACAAGATCTTTCGTTTCATCCTTATCGCCTGTCATTTTGAGTATATGATGGAACATAAGACCCCAGTATCGCTCATAAATTTCAGCGAAAGCTTTTTCATTACCCGACCTGAGGAGGCCCAGTAACTCACTATCCTTAAGGGAATTATAGATACTCATTTTAAGTTACCTCAAAACGAATATAAGAAATTTTGGTTTAAGTATAAAAAGCGATAAAGGAAGTATGAGGTATGAAGTCATACCTCATACTTCAGACAAGGCTATTTCAATGCTTCATTAACTGCTTTGCCTATATTTCCATTCGGTTCCTGAATACGCAGGATTCCACTGATTGTGGGAGCAATATCAGTCATGTTATATGAATTGTTTGATTTTCCCTGTTTGACACCCCAGCCCATGAAAACCATTGGAATATGAACATCGGCAGGGTTCATAGTACCATGGGTTGCTCCTGTAGATCGTGGTGATGAGCCAGAATACCATGCCGGTTCAAGTACGATTTGTATCACTCCGCTGCGGTCAGGGTGGTATCCGTTAATTATTTTTTCTTTATATACTTCAGGAATTGTGGCATTCTGAGCATTTGGGATATCAACTACAAATGCAACACCTTCCTGCTTTTTCAGGAATTCAATCGCAGACTTCTTGATTGCCTCTTCGTTTAATTTATTTGCATTAATAACTGCATAATTGAAACTTACTGCATAATTGCTAAAGCTCAAGGCAATGTTTTTACTTTTAAATTCGGCCTCAAGCTTATTATTTAATTCTTTTAAAATTGCAGAGCTTGGAAAAACTCCGGCACTGATCTTATTGTCATTTAAAAACCCGGCATTATGCTGAGCTGCATGATCGGCTGTCAGAAATACGGTATAATTTCCTTTTCCGACCTTTGTGTCCAGATAGCTAAAGAATGTTGTCAGGTCACGGTCTAGTCGCAGGTAGGTATCTTCAACTTCAATAGAATTTGGACCGAATTGATGTCCGACATAATCCGGTGAAGAAACACTAACTGCAAGGAAATCTGTGATAGCATCTGCTCCCAGGGCTTCATTCTCAACTGCGGCTTTTGCCAGATCCAGAGTCAGTGAGCTTCCATATGGAGTGCTGGTTAAAAGGCCTAATCCCCGGCTAAGCATTTCTGAGGTTTTAACGGGAAATGTTGATGTACTCATTCCCGGAAACTTTCCTTCATAAGGAACATCGTCTTTTGTGCTCTGTAGATAAGTTTCAATTGGATATAAAGTATTCCAATCCTGTTTTAAATATTTTTCAGGATATTTTTGTTCGTTGAACTTCGTAACCCAATCGGGAAGTTGTTTCATATAATATGTACTTGTGATCCAGTTACCTGAACTCCCGTCGTACCAATATGCTGCATTTGCGGCATGTCCCCCCGGCAAAATAGCTCCCCGGTCTTTAGATGCTATGGCAATTACCTTCGATCTGAAGTTAGTAGCCAGTCTCAGCTCATCCGTCATGGTTGTAACCAACATATTCTTTGGTGACATTTTTCCGGCAGATGCAGAGCCGCTTCCAACTGTGGATACGGTAGAGTCGTCAACGCAATACATATTTTTGCCAGTCGCCTGAATGATCCAGTCATTACCGGTAATACCGTGAATTGCCGGTACTGAACCTGTATAAACTGTTGAATGCCCTATTCCGGTAACGCTGGGCACATAATTGATATACGCGTTTTCGCAGGAAAACCCTTCGTTCAGCATTCTTTTAAAACCTCCATTCCCATAACGCTCGTAGAAACGGTATAAATAATCCCATCTCATCTGATCTACCATTAATCCTACTACTAATTTTGGGCGTGGTAGATTGGTATTTTTGATTTGTATTTGTGCTTTAGATTGTTGTGCATTTGTGCTAAGTGTTGCAAGCATCAGAAAAGTAAAAAACAGAAATTTTATTCTCATTGGATTTTGGATAAATAATTGATTTGGTTCTTGCCCTGGATATTGAGGTATTAGGTTAGTTAAGATCATCTGCGGCTATATTTTCACGGTATCAAATATCGGCTTAATAAATATATTCATTTGTAAAAATATACTATAGGCTAAAAAGAATAATCTGAATTATTAACAGAAATTTCACAGGAGAGGGAATCAGATGCTGGAATAAATAAACTATTTCAGGATGGTAGTACTTTCTTTTTTTAACTGTACCTTATCCATTATGACATTACCTATATAGGTAGCTCCTGTTTCGACCTGCAAGGAATTTGTATGAAGTTCACCAAGAATATTACCTGAGCTTTTTATGTCAATAGAATCGGCTGTAACACTTCCGTTAACCGTACCAAAAACCACAATTTCCCTGGCTTTAATATTCCCCTCAATTATTCCGTTCTCGCCAATAATTAATCCCTCGCCAATAATCAGGTCGCCTTTTATATGCCCGTCAATTCTCACAAAAACATCCGACTCAATCCTGCCATGGACTACACAACCTTTACTGATCAGTGTCGGGGCAGAAGTGCTTTGTCCGTTTTTAGAGCCAGCCATTTGTTTAATTTATACTTAGGAAGTTTTTTGGGTTGACAGGTTTCCCATTCTTCCTTACTTCGTAATGGAGATGATTTCCGGTAGAATAGCCGGTTGATCCAACATGCCCAACAACTTGACCTGTATTTACGTTTTGTCCTACTTTAACGTTAATCTTTGACAAATGGCCGTAAAGGGTCTCAAGATTGTTTTTATGCCTGATCTTTACACATTTGCCATATCCCTGAAACCAGCCTGCAACCACAACTTTGCCGTCTGCTGTACTTTTTACTGCATCACCTCTCCGGCCTTTAAAATCTATACCCGGATGAAACTCAACCCTTCCCCGTCTGATTGGATCACCACGATAGCCAAAGGTTGAATTTATAACGTAGTTTGCCGGATATCCCATTGGCGTGAATGCAACACCAAGGAGAAAATCCTCAAGACGCTCATCATATAATGCAAAAGTTTCTTCAGTACTAAGTTCTGTCGAAGTCTCATTATTGCCACCAATTTCGTCTACTTTAAAGCCCTTTATTCCTCTTTTAATGAGGTATTGATTGATTTTTTTTAGCTTGTTTTCGATGTTCTGTATGTAATTTCTGGCTTGCGTGCTATCTGTGGGTGGTGGAATCTGTTTTTTTAAATGCGCGATTTCTCTGTTATAGGCAATTCGTTCCTTTTCAATTTTGCTGAGTTCAAGCGAAAGGAAAATTATTGTACAGGTCAGAATGAAGATTGTTATACCAATTGTAAGAGCGTAATGTTTTAAGCGGTTGATGTGTTTTGTTTTGACACGCAGAGATTTTGTTTCTCCCTTGTTAGAGCCTACGATCAAAACAGTACTGAAATCTGATTTCGAAAATATCATTTATCTCATTATTTTAGGAATAGATACGATTTTTTTCTGTAACCATTCACAAGGCTATGATACAGCATTTTATTGTTTTTTTAAAACATTTTATCAATTTAATTGTATGTTTATTCTAAATCAATAAAATTATCCTAATTTAGATTTCATTTGTTTGGCTCGTATTATCGCAATATGAACAAAACTATTTATTCAAGAAATTATTTTTCTTGAAAGAAGCTTAATTGAAATTGAAATTAACACATATATAAACTCTAATTTAAATAACAGAATGTTTGCAATTCAGTCGTTTTCCAGCTTAATAGAAAATAGTAACGCCAACCTTAGCAATACATCAAAGGACTTATTGAACGGTTTGAAGATCTTTCATGAGAATCAGTGGTATATCTGCGGTAACTTAGCTATGAGTGAGGGGCAATTGCCACATAAATTCATTAATTCAGCTCCAACTGATCTTGATTATCAATTACTTGTTAAAGCAGCGTTGCTTCTGGTATCTGATACGGTTGAGCAACCGTTAACAATAACTACAGGTTTTCCTTATTCTACTTACAGGATATACAAGGATATGGCAACCGAATTTCTGAGGAAGACCCATATTATTGAATTTGATGCATCTACTTATAGTAACAGCGGTAAGAGATCTGTTATTTTGGACGTTCAGAATGTTGAGGTCATACCTGAGATTGTAGGTTGTACCATTGCATTGAGAAAAGGGGAACATCAGGCTGAAGGGAATTTCTTTGTGTTAAGTTGTGGATTTGGAACATTTGAATCTGTTCTGAGCATGGAATCAGGAATTGTTGAGCAGACTATGGTAAGCACTCATGGATTGAAATACGCTGTAAACATGATGATGAGTGAGCTTGAAAAGAGCCACTATCTTGGTTTCAGAAATGCGCACCTGATGGATGAAGCATTCCAGAAGGGTTATATAATTCTGAACAGAAAGAATGTTGATCTGAGAGAGATCAGAAGAAATGTTCTAAGATCATATTATAATGAGGTTATATCACCAAATCTGAGAAATGTAATTACGGATGCGAACCTCATGAAATCCAACAAGGTATATCTCTGCGGTGGTGCCATGTTGTATCAGGATCTGGTAGAGTGCTTTAAAAATGAATTTGGCGAAATCGCTCAACTTGAGTTTGTAACTGACCCTGCCAGTTTGGCAAGTAAGGGCTACACACTTAATTCACTTCGTGTATCAGGTGGCAAAAAGCAATCTTCTGTTGGATTGGATATTGGTAATGCAACAACTGTTGTAACTACATTGACAGAATGATTGGCAGGGCTGTAAATTTTATTAAGAAATATCTCGATAAAAAGGACCGCCAAAAGGAGATCGTTGCAGACTTTCACACTACGATAATCAGGGTTGATGATAATTTTATTTCCTCAAGTTCTGTAATTCTTGATGAAAGGCTTATTGGTAACATCTATTCCCTGAAAGAAGTTACCGTAGCCCCGACTGCAGAAATATCAGGTAATATCACTTCCAGGACATGCAATATTAATGGAAAAGTAATTGGAGACATAATATCTACTGAATCTGCGATTATTAAAAGTTCGGCTATAATATGCGGAAATATCAGGGCTAAATCTATTAATGTAGAGCCCGGATGCATCATCAATGGAATGATCAGAATTGAAGGGAATATTGATGAGCATGATCTTATTGAGAAGGTGGAGAACCGGCTACCTCCAAAAGTCCATAAGGAGATTATTGCTATGCCTTATCTGATTTCTGAGCCCGTTGAAGTTGATAAGGAACCTGTAGCTAAACCTATTAGTCAGCCAGACAGGCCATCCGAAACCAATAAGAGGGCCCCGGTACCTGTGTCGAAAACTAAGGCTGTTGTTCCTGCAGATTCTGAAGAGGCTCACAAGCCAAACACAAACAGCTGGTATTGATCATAAACTGTGCTTCTATTGTGACACTCAGATTATAACAGGAGCCATAAATGAAATCTAAAATCTTAATTTTGCAGAATGTTTCCGGGGCATAATTTCCGGAAATATCCTGTAAAATTATGCACGATTCTTCTGCCTCAGTTTCAAACTTATCTGTCCCGTTTTCTGTTCTTGATCTTGTTCCGGTTCTTTCCGGAAAAACACCATCCGACTCATTTAAAAACAGTTTGGATCTGGCAAGGAATTGTGAAAAGTTTGGATATTCCCGGTACTGGATGGCAGAGCATCACAATATGGCAGGGATTGCAAGTTCAGCCACCTCCATTCTGATCTCGCATATAGCCGCCGGAACCAATACCATACGGGTTGGCTCTGGTGGAATTATGTTACCAAATCATGCTCCATTGATTGTTGCAGAGCAGTTTGGTACACTTGAATCCTTATTCCCCGGAAGAATAGATCTTGGATTGGGGCGCGCCCCGGGTACGGATCAGTTAACTGCTATGGCATTACGCCGGAATCTTGAAGGTGCCGGAGAAGATTTTGCCAAAAGTTTGATGGAACTGAGAGCATATTTATCATCAGATAATTCAGAGTCGGCAGTAAGGGCTATTCCAGGCGAAGGTTTGGATATTCCAGTATGGTTACTTGGTTCCAGCACCTACAGTGCCCAGTTAGCCGGAATTTTGGGTTTACCATTCGCATTTGCAAGCCATTTTGCGCCTGCTCAGCTATTTTCTGCTCTTCAGGTTTATCGTGAAAGTTTCAGACCATCTGAATCTCTGAATGAGCCCTATTCAATGGCATGTGTAAATGTTATTGCTGCCGATACTGACAATGAAGCTGAATTTCAGGCCACGTCATTATTTACAACATTTCTGAACGTAATTAAAGGCAAACGGACTAGTCTTCAGCCACCTGTCACTTCGATGGATTTGGTCTGGAATGAGGCAGAACGTTTTGCAGTTATGCAAATGCTGAAATATACTTTTATAGGTTCTGGAGCTAAGGTTGGATCTGCCCTATCCGAATTCGTTTTTAATACCGGCGTGAATGAGATTATGATTAATTCTCATATTTTTGATCATAATGCAAGGGTTCGTTCCTATGAAATTATTTCAGAATATGCTTCCGGAAGAATCAAATAAATATTCGTTCATAACAAAGCGAACCTGTTTTAGCTGAATTTCAAAATTATGTCTACTCTTTCGACTTACAAAGCAGCGTCGGCTGTTGCATTAATTGCAGAAAAGCATTTTGCAGACCATCTGCATGAAGCCGTGCATCGGGGCGAATCGGATCTGGCAGCCGCACCTTCGGCTATCCAGATCGAAATTATGCTGGATATTGCATTTTGGGCAAGCTTAAGAAGAGAGGAGGGGATTTCTCCGAAAATTTCACTAGCTTTCCTTTCACCTGCACAGGCTGGTTCTGCACTTCAGTTTGAGCAAAAACTTGAATTCAGCAGCAAGGTTCTGACCAAGCTGGGCCCCGGGGTTGAGCGTCCGGGAGTTCATTTGGGAGTATGGTATGATGAAAGCGGTTTATATGTTTGGGGTACAACCCATAAAATTCCAAATTGCTGTTTTGTACTGGATGTTTCAGAACCAGGATTACTTGTTATCAAGCATAGAAGGATGCATGGATTTGGGAAGTTTACCAATATCATGGTGCTTCGCGGGGATCAAATCAAGGTAGTGGATGAGAGCAGTGCGAATTTACCGGATTGCCCGATTTTGCTGACTTCATTACTTGGATTCACATCAAAGTCTGATGATAATTCTGTAAATGTTTTGATCCAGCTTGCCACCTCCATGCGTGCACACAAGCATGGTGGAATCTTACTTGTAGTTCCTTCGGCGACTGACGCCTGGCGTGAATCTATCCTGAAGCCTGTTAAATATGCTGTTTCACCGGCATTCACCGGCCTGACTGATTTGATGACTGAGGATCAGAATAAATGGACATCAAGTGTATGGCTTGGCGAACTAAGCAGGGAGATTGAAAGTATTGCCGGACTTACAGCTATTGACGGTGCTACAGTAATCAGTGACCGGTATGAGGTGCTGGCTTTTGGTGCAAAGATTGGCAGGATTGATGGTAGCCCAAGAGTAGAGCGGGTACTCTTAACTGAACCTGTGGTTGGCGGGGAAGGGAAAATTGTTAATCCTGCAAGCAGCGGAGGAACAAGACATATTTCTGCAGCGCAATTTGTTCATGATCAGCGTGATTCAATCGCGCTTGTAGCTTCTCAGGATGGTCATTTTACCATTTTTACCTGGTCGCCATGTGAGAACCTGGTGCATGCGCACAGGATTGATAGTTTGCTTCTTTAAACCGAGTATTTTTACTTAAACGAAAATCTGCCTCCAAAAAATATATTTCAAACATCAAATTTCTTCGTATTCTGTTCGACTTTTGGCTATAACAAAGCCCTCCCAAGGCTAAGAAAGATCTGATAAAGATCCGGGAAGGATTCGGGAAAGATTTGAATATTCCCCGAAGCTGTCTCGGAACTGTCTCGGAACTGCCCCGGAACTGGTACGAAGAAAATAGGAACAATTCCCCTGCTATTCCGGAAGGAAAGGGGGCAAGGGGAGGATCTTGAATTATTGAAATAACTTACCGGGAGAATATTTCTTTAAAGTTAAATGGCTCTAAGAAAATTTGAAAATCTGAGATATCCCGGATATTAAACTGGCATAAGATTCTATTGAAAGTAGGATTTTTTTTGCAGATTTCCAAATTAGTAAATGGGATTTGCGTATTCTGCATTTGATATATTAATCAGTAGATAAAATAGCATATTCAAAATTGTCTGACCAGCCGGTTTTAAGTGGTAGTACTTTTCTTTTTTGTCCTTCCCTGATCATGCCTACTTTCTCTAAAACTTTGATTGATGCAATATTTTCAATTGCACAACCTGCCTCAATCCGATAAAGTTTTAACTCCTTAAAGCCAAAATCAATTATCTTTTTTAAGGCTTCTGTAGCATAGCCTTTATTCCAGAAGGCAGGGTGAAATTTATACCAGACTTCAGCAGTTTGAAATTTCTCTTTGCCTAAGTTAAGAGCAATTAAGCCAATAAATTTCTTTCCTTCAATTAATTCAACTGCAAAGGTAAATTTTTGGATTTTTTCCTTGTTATTTTCAGATAGCCACAGATTTATTATTGCTGCCGTTTGTTCAATATTTTCAGGGATGCCTAAAGTATTAAACCTGTCAGTTTCTGAGAGAGAGTGCAAGTTATGAATAGCTTCTAAATCAGAATATAAGATAGACCTTATGTGAATTCTTTCACTTTTTAAAACAATTCCCCCCATTTTTCAAATATTCTTTTACTGTGGAATTTGCTGACTTAAACAGTGTAATGTTCCAAACCCCCAGATCAGGTCGGTGGCATTAATTGGGATAATTGTTCGGTCAGGGAAACATCCTGCAATGATATTCAATGCTTCCAGATCTTTTGAATCATTAAAAACTGGTACGAGTACAGAAGTATTCAATATGAGAAAATTAGCATAACTCGCAGGCAAGCGAAGTCCGTCGAAATCAAGTCTTGAAGGCATTGGTAAACTGACTATTTTGGGAGATTTACCATTCTCCAGTTTCGCATTCTGAAGTCGTTGCAGGTTATCTTGTAATGCTTTGTAATTACTGTCTTTAGGATCTGATTCTACAACAGTGATGATGGTATCTTCATTTACAAAGCGGCATAAGTCATCAATATGACCATGCGTATCATCCCCAAAAATTCCATCTCCAAGCCAGATCACATTGCTGACACCGAGGTACTCCCTGAAGACTGCCTCATAATCGGCACGGCTGAATCCGGGGTTTCTCACCTGAATATCCGGATGCATCAAACACTCTTCTGAAGTAAGCAGAGTACCCTTTCCGTTCACATCAATGGCACCACCTTCAAGAATAACCGGTTTACCATCGCGAAAAACAGGTATTAGTGGGATTTTAAGATGATTAGCTACAGTCGAGGGAACCTGTCGGTCGAGTTTGTAGTTCTTATACTTTGCCCATCCATTAAAATGGAAATTTAAAGCTTCCCTCTTATCACCATTTTTAACGATGATCGGGCCGGAATCACGCATCCAGCTTCGGTTGGTTTTTTGAAAAATAAAACTCAGTTTTTTGAGGTCTACATGAGCCTTTTCAAGCATTTCAAAGACTTTGTTTTTCTGTTGTTCATCTTTAACCAAAAGAAAGACTTCTTCTGCTTCAGCTATTTTTTTGATAAATTCAACAAAATCCCATTGAACAGCAGCAAATTTGCCGGGCCAATCCTTGCCATTATGTGGAAAGCAAAGTAATATGCCCTGCTGTTTTTCCCATTCAGCAGGAAATCTTCTACCTGTACTCATATTAATCGATGGCTCTTTTTGTGATATCACCAAAGGCATCAATTCTTCTGTCTCTGAAGAAAGGCCAATTTTGACGTACGTTTTCCTGTAGTTCAAGGTCAACCTCAGCGATGAGGATTTCTTCCTGATCATGTGATGCCTGGGCAAGGATCTCTCCCTGCGGACCAGCAATGAATGATGAACCCCAGAATTGAATACCTGCAGTATCTGGTAAATATTGTTCGAGGCCAATACGATTCGCTGCAGCAACATACACTCCGTTTGCAACTGCATGTCCTTTCATTACATTCATCCATGCCCCATGCTGTTTTTCGCCATATTGTTCTTTTTCGAGCGGATGCCAGCCAATAGCAGTTGGATAAAATAACACTTCAGCACCCTGTAAAGCCGTTAATCTTGCAGCTTCAGGATACCATTGATCCCAGCAGATCAGCGTGCCAATCTTTCCTTTTTGTGTTGGGAAAGTTTTAAAACCGATATCTCCGGGAGTGAAATAGAATTTTTCATAAAAATGAGGATCGTCAGGAATATGCATCTTTCGGTACAATCCGGCCTCTGAGCCATCCGTATCAATAATATAGGCACTATTGTGATAGATGCCCGCCATTCTTTTTTCGAAGAAAGGAACGATAATTACTACCCCAAGTTCTTTTGCTAATGCACTGAAAGCTATGAATGAAGTGCTGTAGAGTGGTTCTGCCAGAGCAAAATTTGCTGTGTCTTCAGACTGGCAGAAATAATGACTGCTGTAAAGTTCTGGTAATGAGATTACTTCGGCTCCCTGCTTTGCAGCCTCGCGAACCCAGGTCAGGCATTTTTTTAAATTATTTTCTGCAACATCATTCAGGTTAAGCTGAAGCACAGCAATCTTATAGGTACTTTTTGCCATATGGAATCTTATAGGAGCCTTAAAGCAGCAAAATTAATGAATTTAATTTAATAAGGCTGACAGGGTTCTAAACCCTGTCAGCCTTAGATATTAAAAGCAGAAATTATTTAAATGTTAGTCCTAGTCCCAAACGTATGGTACCCATATCAAAGTTCTCTGAAATCTGGAAGCTCGCCGGGAAGTCGATCTTCTGATAATTGTAACCTGTTTGCAGACCTAAATTAAGTCCTCCATTTACGGGTATGGAGTACGAAAGTCCTGCGCCGGCAGTCAAACCTTTGCTTAAGTTATTAAAGAGCTTTACTGCATAGCCGCCATAAGCATCTAATTTGAGACCGCTGAGTTTAGGGTCGAGGTAGTATGCGGCATTGAGTGTAATGGGCAAGGTATTGTAATTGCCTCCACCTGATTTCCGGTAATTATCAGTCCCTAATGCAAATCCAAGTCCGAAGTTCTCATTCAGGAGTTTTGTAATCCCCGTGCGTGTTCTGAATCCATTGAATGTTGGGTTGCCCGTCAGTGAGGTGCTGCCATGAATAAGGGCACTTATTTCAGTATAATTTATCAGACGTCTTTGCTGAGATATAGCACTGTTGCTAAGTAAGAGGAGGGCTGCAAACAAAAACAGGCTTCGTGGAGCAAATGATTTTATATTCATTATTTTAATTTCAGATCGGTTTATTTATCCCGCTAATATAATCACATAAGCTGATCTCTTTAATCCTTTTTCTGTAAATTTATGGCCAAAGGAATCTTCTAAATCTTCAATCAATCCGAATGGCTTTAAGCTTTGCATCATTAAATTCCGGGAGTAATGGAAATTGCTATTATATTGAAAATGAGTATGATGCAATACTTGTTGATGCAGGAATATCCTGCCGGGAAACTGAAAAAAGGATGGAACGGCTGGGGCTCGCAATGAAAAAAATCAGGGCGATCTTTGTTTCTCATGAACATGCCGATCATATCCGGGGAATCACAGTGATTGCTAAAAAATACAGACTGCCGGTTTACATCACTAATTTGACGCTAAGCCGGTCAGGGCTTAAGCTGGATTCCGATTTGATCAGGACCTTTTATGCCCACCAATCTGTCAATATTGGGGAACTTGTCATTACACCTTTCCCTAAATTTCATGATGCTTCTGAGCCACATAGTTTTACGATAAAGTGCAAAGGTTTTACGGTTGGAGTATTCACCGATATTGGTTTTCCTTGTGAGCATGTTATCCGGTACTTCAGCGAATGTCATGCTGCATTTCTGGAGGCTAATTATGATGAGGATATGCTCGAAAATGGAAGGTACCCCTATCATTTAAAAGCAAGAATCAGAGGGCTTAATGGTCATCTTTCAAATAAGCAGGCCTTTGAACTTTTTTCAGGCAATGGAACTCATATGAGTCACCTTCTGCTCGCTCATCTTTCAAGAGATAACAATGATCCCCGGTTAGTGGTGGAATTATTCAATCAGATTAAATGCAATACAAAAATTACAGTAGCATCAAGAGATCAGGAATCAGAAATTTATCATATTTCTGATTCTGATGTGCCTGCCCGAAGATTAAATTTGGAAACAATTCAATTTTCCTTGTTCTGACATTCAATTGTGAGGTATATCATTTTTCCAATCAGCCTGAATGTTTATATTCGAATTGTGTTTTATTAATCAGCTATGGTCTTAATTATCCTGAATATTATTTTCTGTCTTTCGTTCCTGGTCTTTGCCTGGTTTAATGTAAATGACAATGATTCCTGGCTTTGGGTTCCAATCTATCTTGCTGCTTCGGTTTTTTGCGGACTTGCGGGTTTTGGAATGTTTTTCCCACTCGCTTATTTATTGCTGATTGGGTTTTATCTGGTATATGCTATAATTTTATTCTTCAGGAAGGATGGGGTCAAAGACTGGATTTTCAAATATAAACAACCGAGTATTACTGAAAGTATGCAGGCAACGAAGCCTTATATCGAAATGACGAGGGAATTTTTCGGTCTGCTGATTATTTCTGCAGCACTTGCATTGAATTATTTTATGTCAGGCGGAATTTGAAATAATTTTCAAATGTCCCTAAATTCATCGTTTAAACTATATATTATCGTTATTTTTTGATATTTTTCGCAATATTTAGTCCTCCCGACTAGAAAAAATTCAATTTCTTTGGACATGTTCGATTACGATGCAGAAAGATTAAAGGCGCTCATTATAGAAGTAAGCCGTTCAAACCTCAATCCGGATACCTGGACCTGGTTAAGTGAAAACTTATTGTCAGAAGATTCAAGGCAGATTAATACTGCTTTTGCGGTAATGCCCAGAAAAACCGGGAAATCTGTTATTCAAATCAGTCAGGATCTGCTCAGTAAAATTGATCATGTAAAGCCAGGATTTACTGTAGAAAACTGGACCATGGATAAACTTGGCAGGCTATGCTTATTGTTACATCTTAATCCAGCAGATCAGGAAAAGTATATTAAAACGATTGAAAATCTATTCCTGGCTGCTGAAGTTTCCGAGCTCGTTGCTCTTTATTCATCTCTCCCGGTATTGGCCTGGCCTGATCGATGGAAGTTGAGATGTGCAGAAGGGATTCGCAGCAATATTGGTTTGGTACTCGAGGCGATTATGTATCATAATCCATATCCTGAAAAATATCTGGATGAAAAAGCCTGGAATCAATTAATTCTGAAGGCCTTTTTCACTGATAAGGATATCATTCAGATTCCTGGTATTGATGAAAGAGCCAACGCCGAGCTTGCCCTTACCCTCACAGATTATGCACACGAAAGATGGGCGGCCAAAAGAAAGATCAATCCATTTTTATGGAGGTTTACGAGTAAATTTTTAGATGAGGGCTTAATGCTTGATCTTAAAAAAGTTCTTTTTGAAGGAAGTTTGAGGGAGAAGCAGGCTGCTGCATTAACCCTGGTTCAATCGGGATCTGCATCAGCTTCAGAGCTGCTGAAAAGCTATCCGGAACTTTTGAATGCAATTAAAAACAATGAACTAAACTGGGCAAATATTGCTCAGGAAGAAGAAAATAATTAACTAATTAGAATATGTGTTGCAGCCATTCATTTGAAGACAGAAGACCACAGGTGCCTTCTGAAGCCATGGATCTTGAGATCATCAGGGGCATGAAATTCTTCGACCCTCATGTTCACATGAGTTCACGTACAACTGATGATTATCAGGCAATGGCTGATGCCGGAGTGGTAGCATTGATTGAGCCCGCGTTCTGGCTGGGTCAACCTCGTACCGGCATTGACAGCTTCAGGGATTATTACAGCAGCCTGGTAGGCTGGGAAAGGTTCAGATCATCTCAGTTTGGGATTAAGCATTACTGTACAATCGGATTAAATTCAAGAGAAGCAAATAACGAGAAGCTGGCTGCCGAAGTGATGGAGATTTTGCCATTATTTATCTACAAAGAAGGGGTTGTTGGCATTGGGGAGATTGGTTTCGACGATCAGACTGCTGCAGAAGAAAAATATTATCGTTTGCAACTGGAACTAGCCAAAGAGGCTGGACTTCCGGTTCAGGTTCATACTCCTCATCGTGATAAGAAGAGGGGAACACAACGCAGCATGGATATTGCTATTGAGCATGGTATTGACCCTTACATGGTTATCATTGATCATAATAATGAGGAAACTGTTAAAGAAGTTTTAGACAGAGGTTTCTGGGCTGCTTTCACTATCTATCCTTTTACCAAAATGGGCAATGAGCGTATGGTAGAAGTTGCGAAGCAATATGGTCCGGAGCGTATCATGATCAATTCTGCGGCCGATTGGGGAATCAGTGATCCACTGGCTATTCCAAAGACTGCCGCTCTGATGAAATTGCGTGGAATCAGTGATGAAGATATCCGCCTGATCACCTATTCAAATGCAATTACAGCATTTGCCCAGAGCGGTCAGATCGATGAGAATGACTTTACCAAACCCCAATCTATTGATCAGTCAGAAAAGTTTGAAGGAAATACTGTGCTGCGTGGCGGACAACAGCCGAGAACGGATAAGTCTTCAATGATTATCAGTTAATATCTTGAAAAAACTCCTGGTTTTTCTGCGTCTGATGAGGCCAGCCAATATCGTAACCTCGGTTGCGGATGTGTTGGCTGGGATAGCTATTTCGGGATATTTGCTCGAGGCCGAACAGGAATTTTTACCAGTATTTCTGCTTTGTCTGTCAACAATTGGTTTGTATGGAGGAGGGATTGTATTTAATGATGTTTTCGATGCCGAACTTGATAAGGTTGAAAGGCCTGAAAGAGCAATACCCAGTGGAGCGGTAAGTATAGGGGAAGCAACAGCTCTTGGAATCATTCTTTTAGGAATGGGGCTTTTAGCGGCCTTTGCATATTCAGCCTGGTCGGGTTTGATTGCCTTTATGATTCTTGTTTTTGCCCTGATTTATAATAAATTCGGTAAACATCATTCTTTCTTAGGCCCATTGAATATGGGGCTTTGCCGCGGATTAAATCTCTTGCTGGGAATCAGTATACTTTCCCTTTCAGTTCAAAGTCTATATTTTCTGGGTCTGATTCCATTGATCTATATTTTCTCGATTACAATGATTAGTCAGGGGGAAGTGCATGGATCAAATGCAAACAAATTGTATACCGGGGCCTTTTTATATCTGATCGTGATCGGATCCATATTATATTCGGCAAGCTTACAGCAACATTTACTGTACGCGGGCCTTTTTCTTATTGCTTTTGCCTGGATGATATTTAAGCCTTTGTTTGTGGCTATAAAAGATCCGGTTGGAAGGAATATAGGAAAGGCAGTTAAGGCAGGTGTAATCTCACTAATTTTGATGGATGCGGCCTGGGCTTCAGCTTACGGACAGATCTATTTTGCTTTGCTTATCGCAGCGCTTCTGCCACTATCTTTATGGCTGGCAAAACGTTTTGCAGTTACTTAATTGAAATTTATCTTTATCAAAAATAATTAGCTCCTACGGATCGTTTGAATTTAGCCGGAGTACCAATCTTTATGAATTACTTACAGCAGTCATTTACAATTAAGTTCGAATACAAGGTTTTTTTCATATCCGGTCTTTTTAGTCCAGCTAACCCCCTGTTCAATGATTTTTTGAATGGCATATCGACTGGCAATAATTCCCGTAAAATATTATTCGTAATTGATCAGGGATTCATAGATGCCGGGAATAATGTAATTAATGAAATAAGAGCATATTTTAAGGTTCATCATGCAGTAGAATTGGTGCCTGAGATCATCCTGGTTCCGGGAGGAGAAATTGTAAAAAATGATATTGCCTATTTTGACCGGATCCTTGAAGCGGTCAATACCTGCAAAATAGACAGACATTCCTATATCGCTGCAATTGGAGGAGGATCAGTCCTCGATCTGGTTGGTTATGCAGCTGCTGTTTCACATCGTGGTATCCGGCATATCCGGATCCCCACAACAGTATTGTCACAGAATGATTCAGGCATTGGAGTAAAGAATGGGATTAATTACTTTGGAAAAAAGAACTTTCTTGGAACCTTTGCGCCTCCTGTAGCTGTGTTCAATGACCAGGAGTACCTGAAAACCTTAAATGAAAGGCACTGGCGCTCCGGAATTTCAGAAGCAGTTAAGGTTGCCCTGATCAAGGATCCGGAATTTTTCTTCTGGATAGAAAACAATGCAGGTGCACTGGTTGATAGGGATATAGACACGATGAACTATCTGGTTAAGAGATGTGCTGAACTCCATCTGCACCATATTGCAGGTAAAGATCCATTTGAAAGCGGTTCTTCACGTCCGCTGGATTTCGGTCATTGGAGTGCCCATAAGGTGGAACAGCTTTCAAATTTTGAAATACTTCATGGTGAGGCCGTTGCAATGGGGATGGCACTTGATACAGTTTATTCTAATTTATCAGGACATTTGACCAGTGCTGAAAATCGCAGAATTCTGGATTTATTAATAAAACTGGGTTTTGAACTTTCACACCCTATCATACAGATATCTTCGAGCAATTCAGCGATTTTATCAGGGCTTGAAGAGTTCAGGGAGCATTTGGGAGGTGAACTTACAATCATGCTGCTTAATGGTATAGGTAAAGGATTGGAGGTGCATAAGATTGATAATGAAATACTTATACAGGCCTCCGGATATTTAAAGGATCTCCATCTTGAAAGCAGCAAAGCTTAACCTCTATCTCTGATTTAATTTATGAAACTCACATCCGGACATTTAAGCTATTGTACCAATATCCATTCGGGTGAGAGCTGGAAGGATCATTTTGCCGCATTAAAAGAAAACTTTCCAGGCATCAGGAAAGCGGTTTGCGGGGATCAGGCTATGGGTATAGGCTTGAGGCTTTCCAATTCAGCAAGTTTGGATATACAGTCTCGTGCAGAGTTAAATGAGTTTAAAGAATGGCTGACAGCAAATAATGCCTATGTATTTACGATGAATGGATTTCCCTATGGAGATTTTCATCATGCTGTGGTAAAGGATAATGTTCATGCCCCCGACTGGACCAGCAGAGAAAGAGTAGATTATACCATTCGCCTTTTTAATACACTTGCGAAGCTTTTACCTGAAGGAATGGAAGGTGGGATCTCGACCTCGCCTCTTAGTTACCGCTTCTGGTTTCCGGATAAGGATGATTTTCAAAATGCAGTATTAACTGCTACTAAAAATATTATTGAGATAGCAGAAGAGCTGATCAGGATCAGGCAAAATAGCGCTGTCAAAATGCATTTGGATATTGAACCTGAACCCGATGGTATTCTGGAGTCGGCTTCCGAATTTATCGGCTGGTTTGAAAGTGTGCTTATACCCCTTTCAAAGCAAATTTTGCCGGGTCGGCTGAATATCAGTCCCGAAGAAGCTGAACGGTTTATAAAAGAACATATCTGCCTTTGTTATGATGTATGTCATTTTGCAATCGGTTATGAATCGCACAAAGATGTTATTGAGCTCCTTGGCAGTAAGGGAATTCGGGTTGGAAAAATTCAAATAAGTGCAGCCTTAAAGGCAGACCTTCCGCTTAATCCGGAACTCAGGTCGGGTATCGCTGCTGCGTTTGCTAACTATAATGAGCCAACCTATCTCCACCAGGTAGTGGCAAGAAAAGATGATGGGCTTTTGATGCGATATCGTGATCTGCCCGAAGCCTTAAGTGATTACACCAATCCATTGGTCAGGGAATGGCGGGCACATTTTCATGTACCGATTTTTATCAGAGAACTTGGTTTGCTTCAATCAACCCGGGAAGATATCTCTGAAGTTTTGAAAATCCAGAAGGACAGGCCATTTACTGATCACATGGAAGTTGAAACCTATACCTGGGAAGTGTTACCTGAGGCATTGAAAGCACCAATCGGCGAGAGTATTGTCAGGGAACTGAACTGGGTGAAAGAATTATTACTTAAAAATCAGGCTCATGAATAAAACAGTAGTAATTGATGTTGTCGGATTGTCGACCTCTGTGATGGGTGAATATATGCCCTTTTTAAGAGAATATGCCGAACGCAAGAACCTCATAAGAATCGAGCCTGTATTGCCGGCACTGACTACCTCTGCCCAATCTACTTATCTGACCGGTAAATGGCCGTCCGAAACAGGAATTGTTGGAAATGGCTGGTATGACCGGATTGATTGCGAGATTAAATTCTGGAAACAATCCAATAAGCTTGTGAATGGTGAGAAAATCTGGGAAAGAGCAAAAAAAATCGACCCGGCATTCACCTGTTCGAAAATGTTCTGGTGGTACAATATGTATTCAACAGCTGATTATGCGGTGACACCACGCCCAAATTATCTCGCAGATGGCCGAAAAATGCCTGATTGTTATTCCTATCCAGCAGGTTTGCGTGATATTCTTCAGGAAAAGCTGGGAGATTTTCCTCTTTTTCAATTTTGGGGACCGGGTGCCAATATTGAATCTTCAAAATGGATTGCTGAAGCATCTATGCTCACAGATGAGCTATACGACCCTACATTAAGCCTGATATATCTGCCACATCTGGATTATTGCCTGCAAAAGTTTGGACCAGACTTTTCAAAGATAGCCAAAGAGCTAAGCGAGATTGATGATTTGCTCAGGAAGCTGGTTACATTTTATGAACAGCGATCTGCCGAAATTATTATTCTCTCTGAATATGGGATAGCGCCAGTTAAGCATCCTTTGCATCTGAACAGGCTGTTCCGTGAACATGGCCTGATCGCTATCCGCGAAGAAAGAGGGCTGGAACTGCTGGATCCGGGAGCTTCCAAAGCTTTTGTTGTTGCAGATCACCAGCTTGCTCATGTTTATATTAATGACCCTTCGTGCAAAGATCAGGTGCTTTCAATTTTGAAGCAGGTTAAGGGTGTAGAATTAATACTGGATAAGTCTGAACAGACTGAATTTCATATTGACCATGAACGTTCCGGTGATCTGGTACTTGTGGCAGATGAAGACAGCTGGTTTACCTACTATTTTTGGCTTGATGATGAGAAAGCTCCTGATTACGCCCGTTGTGTTGATATTCATAAAAAACCTGGCTATGATCCGGTAGAAATGTTTATGAGTTCCAAATTACGCGCTGGCTATAAACTTTTAAGGAAGAAAGCCGGATTCAGGTATGTCATGGATGTGATTCCTCTGGATGCAGGTTTGGTAAGAGGCTCGCATGGCAGAACAGGAGTGCCAGACGAATATCAGCCGGTATTAATTTCAGATCGAATAAATCCGGGAGATAAATTTATCGCTACTCAGGTTTATGATCTGATATGGGAGAAATTAACCAAAAAGAAAGAATAGATTTTTTTCCTGTTAATATATTAATTAAATTTCTGCGTCATAACAATTAATCTATTTGCCTTTTGAAACAGCAATTTCAAGATTTGCCGGATATTGTCAGAAGAATTGCCTTTACAGGCAGTGAACAGGCATACAGGGAAATGTTTGAACTCCTTTATTTACCTGTAAAGAAATTTGCTTTTTGCATCTTGCGTTCAAATGAAGAGGCTGAAGAGGTTTCAGAAGATGTGATGCTTACGCTATGGAAGAATAGAAGAACCTTACCTGAAGTTGAAAATGTTCATGTTTATTCACTTGTAATTGCTAAAAATCTTTCACTAAACCTTCTCAAAAAAAAATCAAAGAATAAAACAAGCTCTATTGACGAAGTCGATATGAGCTTTTTTTTTGACAGCTCAAGTCCTGAGCAAATTATCATTGATAATGAGCTGAAAATAAGGCTTGAGAATGCAATACAGTCACTTCCTCCAAAGTGCCAGTTTGTGTTTAAACTGGCAAAAGAAAATAACCTCAGTTACAGGGAGATCAGTGAGATCTTATCTATTTCAGTCAAAACTGTTGATGCCCACCTGGTAGCCGCCACGCAAAAGCTGGCCAAAATTTTCAAATCTGAGTTTCAGATTAAATAGTATTGAAAATAAATTTCATTACCGACTAGGGAATTCCTCCTTTTTTATTGTCCTTAAAGAAAATACTTATTAAAGAGTCTGAAAACAGGTATGCACGAACAGCGCATTATTGAATTAATAACCCGTAAGATTGCAGGGGAAGCCACAGCTGAGGAGTTGGGAGAGTTGTCATACCTTCTGACGAAATCACCTGATGCAGTTTATTATGAAGCCTTGCTGGAACAGGTTTGGGAGCTGGGGCGTAATGAAGAGAAGCCTGATCTTGATGAGGTGTTCAATAAACATAAACTCAAACATAAAACTGAGCTTGATTTCAGATCTGAAGCAAAACTAAAGCCGGCCTTTTTTAAAAAACCAGCCTTCTTTCTGACGATTGCTGCAAGTATTTTACTACTTATCACTACTCATTTTGTAAAAAATTATATCCCGGCAACTAAGGAGGAACGAATAGTGGTTATTGCGGGAAAGGGCATCCGTAAAGAATTTACACTTCCCGACGGAACCATCGTTCTGCTAAACAGTGGCAGCAAAATTTCATACAATTCGGATATACTTGAGAGAAAGCAGCGGGATGTGAGTCTGACAGGTGAAGCTTTCTTTAAAGTAGCTCATGATAAAGTACATCCTTTCATTGTAAAAACCGGTAAAGTTGCCATCAGGGTTTTGGGAACAGAGTTTAACATTAGGGATTATCCGGAAGATGAGGAATCTGAAACCACTTTAATGAAAGGTTCAGTTGAGCTAACTGTGAATGGGCGTGCTCATCAGAAATTTATTCTAAAACCATCTGAGAAATTTGCGATGGTTAAAAAGGACCAGGCTACTGGCAGCCCCCAAAGCAGCTCTGTACTGACCATTGAAAATATTTCTCCGGTAGTATTTGGCGGAAACGAATATATAGAAGAGATATCCTGGACAGAAAACAAGTTTGTATTCCAGAATGAATCATTCGAAGAGCTTCTTCCAAAACTTGAGCGCTGGTACAATGTGAAAATAGTGCTGGAGGGTCCCAATATTGGGTCCTACCGTTTTACAGGAATCTTTGTCAATGAGAATATAATACAGGCTTTAGAGGCCATGCAATTAATTAAATCGTTTAACTATAAACTCACAGAAAATGAAGTAAAAATCTACTAAACAAAAAAAAGCAGGAAATGCGCCAACATTCCCTGCCTTTAAAATCCAACCGTAGTCAAACTACATAATCAGATTATTAACCTTGTAATTCACAAAAGTATGAAAAAACGAGAACTATACAATAAAGTTCTGTTACCTGATTTCACAACCAAAAAACTCTTATTAATGCTAAACTGGACAATAACCTTAACATTCCTTCTTGTCCTGGAAGTATCAGCGAACAGTTATTCTCAAAATGTTAAAGTAAACCTGGATTTCCAGAACGTGAAATTTAAGAGAGCTTTTTCAATTCTGGAACAAAAAGGCAATATCAGACTGTTATACAGCGAAGAAAACCTGCCATCAGACAAATCAATTACTCTAAGCGTTAAAGACACTCCGGTAATGGATGTTCTGGGAATGATATTAAAGGATACGGAGCTTAAATTCCGTGTTCTGGATAATGGCCTGGTAGTTATATCGCCTCAAAGTAAAGAAGAAAAGGATATTGTTGTTACTGGTGTTGTCACAGATGCAAAAGGTGAGACTCTTCCGGGGGTTAGCATTAAACTTAAGGGGACATCAACAGGAGCTACAACAGATATGAACGGTAAGTACACGATCAATGTACCCGACAATGTCACTGTACTTGTATTCACTTATATCGGTTTTAACACCCAGGAGGTGTCAATTAATGGCCGAAGCACTGTTAATGTAATACTGGAAGCGGCAAACACTGCTTTAAATGAAGTGGTTGTAACTGCTTTAGGAATGTCAAAAGAGAAAAAGAGTCTTGGATTCTCAGTAACTGAAGTTAAAGGAAGTGATCTTGCAGCAACTCAGCAATTAAATCCGGTCAATTCATTGATGGGAAAGGTTGCTGGTGTTCAAATTGACCAGAGTGCATCCGGACCATTTGGAAACTCAAGAATTGTAATCAGGGGAAACTCAACTTTAAGTCAGAACAACCAGCCAATATTTGTTATTGATGGAGTCATTGTTGACAATGAATCTGTTGCAGGTGGCCGCGATTTCGCGAATGACCTGTCGAATCTGAACAGCGAAAATTTTGAGAGTGTTTCAATTTTGAAAGGTTCATCAGCTGCAGCCTTATATGGTTCAAGAGCAATCAATGGAGTGGTGCTGATCACGACAAAAAAGGGTAGTAAAGCAAATGGAATAGGCGTTGATTTTTCGCAAAATTTCATGGTTTATGATCCATATAAAGGTCCTGAATTCCAGAATGAATATGGTGGAGGTTCTGTTGGAGCATTCTTTACAGATGCCCGTGATCCGAACTACCAGCCAAATCAAATGTGGACTACGAAAGTGTTCCCGATAGATCCGATTACAAAGGATCCTTACATCGATCCTGCGATTAATCGCGAAAATGAAAACTGGGGACCAAGATTTGCCAATCAGAAAGTTCGTAATTATGACGGTACCTGGACAGAATATAAAGCTGTTCCTAATAACTACCTCGATGCATTCCAGAATGGTACTTTAGGTACTACCAGTGTGGCATTCTCAGGCGCCGGTGATAAAACTACCTACAGATTTGCAGCAACACATGATGATCAGACCGGGATATCTGTGGCAAATAAGATGAAGCGTAATAACTTCAATTTAAGAATTACCCATAAACTGGCTGATTGGCTGAGCACTGATGTAAGCGGAGGCTATACTTCAAGCGATAATACTAATCCCCAGAATCTGGCCTGGGCTCCTTATACTGATACTTTTGCCGGAGATAACTGGGGAGTTGCCTATACCTGGATTTTTCCTCGTAATTATGATACGAAGTACTGGAATCAGCAGTCAAGATATACAAGTCAGACATTTGGCGGATCACCAAGAGGAACCAATCCACTGGAGACTAATAAAGTAATGGCTCCTGAATTTTGGTTCAATATGCATAATACTGTTGCCACAATGGATAGCAGAAACTTTATGGGGCGCTTTGCTTTAAATGCGAAGTTGACCAAATGGGCCAATTTTACCGTTGAAGGTAACATGAATAATAACTATGACAAGTATGAGAACAAAGCTCTTGGTCAGTTTACTGACTTTAGCGGGGGAGGTTATACTTTAAATCAATCTAAAAAGGAAAGTAACTTCCTAAAAGGAATACTTTCATTCAATACGATTAAAATAGCGAAGGATTTAGGATTTAGTGGTTTTACCGGAGCTGAAATGTACAGTTCAATCAGTTCATTTACTCAGGGTAATACTTCAGGAGGATTAATGGTACCTGGTAATTATTTTATTACCAACTCTGTGAATTCGCCGCTTGTTACAGGAGGTGTAAACTATAATAAGAAGATCAATTCCGTTTATGCAAGTGCTGATTTTGATTATAAAAATCAACTTTATC
>NZ_DASWXT010000107.1:0-34287 GCF_036405355.1 Daejeonella sp. | reverse complement strand
ATCCTAGACGTATTCCCTTTGCAATAACATTCATATACTTTTTTTGCGGCATTGGACAGGGCGGTAAATTCAAAATTGCCTTATCACTAACTTTCATAGCCCTGTACGCAGCCGTTGATGGATGAATATTCCTAAACATCTAACGTTAATCTTAGTAATCTTCGAATCTCGATATGGAGAAATTAATTTAAATGAAGCAGGATTTTCCGAGCGGGGGGAGGACAAAACGGCGGGCCGGGAGTATGGCCTCTTGTAGTGGGAGCTTCGTTTTGTCTTGATTTTTTGGTTACTTTTTCATCAAGGAAAAAGTGAATAGGCCTCCGCGGCTATGAGCGGTATGAATTTGAAATCACACGCAATAATTATATTTCTAAATAAATATAAAGTACTGTATATAAAATATTTAAGATGCTAAATAATGACATTGGGGCTGCGCCCTCAATGACAAGAGGCTGCGATCGAATAACAAAATGCATGTTATTTCCCTTAAAGAATTATTCCGATTCTTTTACTCTGGAGTGCTTATTTTTGAGTTTTAGCTTCATTCCAGAAAATATCCATTTCAGATAAAGTCATGTCTTTCAGGCTTTTGCCAAGCTCTTTTGCCTTGCTTTCGAGATATTGAAAACGCTTTATAAACTTTTTATTTGTTTTTTCTAGCGCATCTTCGGGGTTGATATCGATGAAACGAGCATAATTGATCAAAGAAAACATCAGATCGCCGAATTCCCCTTCAGCCTTCTCTTTATCAATGGCTACATTATCATCTGTATTGAATTCATCCCTGAATTCCCTTAACTCTTCTTCCACCTTATCCCATACCTGAGCCTTTTCTTCCCAGTCGAAGCCAACACCTCTTGCTTTTTCCTGAATTCTCGAAGCCTTGATCAGGGCCGGCAATGAAGCCGGGACTCCCTCGAGGACTGATTTATTGCCCTCTTTTAATTTCAATTGCTCCCAGTTACGTTTTACATCGGTTTCATCATTAACGTGTACATCACTGTAGATATGGGGATGTCTGTGAATCAATTTATCACAGATGCCATTCAGAACGTCCGTGATGCTAAAATCATTTGTTTCAGAAGCGATACGTGTGTAAAACACGAGATGAAGCATAATATCACCCAGTTCTTTTCTGATCTCGTTCATGTCTCCTTCAAGGATTGCATCAGAAAGTTCGTAGGTTTCCTCAATCGTGAGATGTCTGAGCGTTTCCATCGTTTGCTTTTTATCCCAGGGGCATTGCTCACGAAGAGTATTCATGATCGTTAACAAACGTTCAAAGGACTTTGCAGGTGTATCGGCGGACGGAGGGATCGGATTTGCAGACATTTATTGAGATTGATCTTGCAAAAATAGGATTTTGATTTTGTTATTTCGTGAGGTGGAATGATAATCAGGCGCAAGACGAAATTTACATTTTTATTGCCCGCAACATCTCACGCTTCCCCGCTGCACCCGGGGCTTTTTCAATCGTAAAACCTAAACTTTTCATCGTTCTTTTCAGATCTCCGGTAATCGCATAAGTCACAAATACACCTCCAGGCTTTATGAATTTTGAAATATGTTTCAGTGATTCCTGATTCCACATCTCCGGCTGATGGACTGCCGCAAAAGCATCAAAGTAAACAACATCAAATGGCTCTTTAGCATTGAAATCAAGCATTTTTTCAGTTGCTATCTTAAGTGTACATAATTTGCCAATCTGTACCGAAGATTTTTGTGCTTCCTCGTATTGCGTTATGAATGAATCCCAGAGGTCATGAGAAATATAATCTTCGTATCCTGTATCCACAATCATTTCGGGTTTGAGCGGATAGGCTTCAATACCAGTATAGTCGAGTTGAATGTTGTTTTCTGAACAAAAATCTGCAGTAATCAAAAAGTTGAGCCCTGTGCCAAAACCTACTTCCAGAATTTTGACTTTTTCTAATCCGTTTTTTTCAAGGAAATAGCGCATTCCGGTATTGAGGAAAACATGCTTGCTTTCCTGTAAGGCACCATGCCGGGAATGATAATGCTCGCCAACTTCTTCATTAAAAAGAGTTTTTGAACCATCAGATGTAATTGCAAAACTTAAATGATCCATGCCGCTTATTGATTGAAGCCGAATTAATTTACCTTGGTGCCACGTTCAGCCCATCGGTCCCAGGTGTTGTTATAGGTATGGATTTCGGCAGTTTGAACTCCATTTTGTTTATAAACAGGATGACCCTGGTTAACCCATTCGAAGATGCCGCCATAGAGGTTAAGCACATTTTTATATCCGGCAGCGATTAGTTTTTCTCCTATTTTTTCGCTTCTTATTCCTACTGAACAATACACAACAACCGTTGAGTTTTTGGGAATATCATAAACCTTGCGCATATCGAACCAGAAGTTCCCAACATGGCGGGCATTTTTTAAATGACTGACCATAAATTCATCTTCTTCACGGGTGTCGAGAATGTATAGATTGTATTTATCGGTCTTTATAAATTCATCTATTGTGATTAATGGGACTGTATGATTGTAAAGACTATCCAGTGTCTGTTTGTATTCGGGATTTTTGATTTGCGCGATCAACGGGCTGCTTAGTAAACAAAATAGAATGAATAAATACCTATGCATAGACAGTATTTTATTGGTTTATAAATGATCCTGAAATTATAACAATAATATTGCCAATATGTTATCTGAACTTAGAATATAATCGTTTTTTAACTGGATAAGAAGCGCTGCAAATTTAAAAAAAAGACCATGGTTTTGACTCTGATTTTGCTTTTAAGTATCAGTTTCTGAATAACTGAGTGATCATTAGACCATTATAGCCCCCATCCAGTATTCCTATGCCAACTTTGCCGAATGACTTATGTTCTATGTTTGCACGATGTGTTGGAGATTCCATCAGACCATTGTGCGCAAGATTCAGGTTTTGAGCTAAAGCAAGGTTTTCGCCCGCTATTCTGAACTGAATTCCATTTTTTCTGATTCTGTCGAAAGGACTTTTTCCCTCCGGATTGAAATGAGAAAAATACCCCCTCCGAAACATGTCTTTTGAATGTGTTCTGGCCACTTCCGCAAGTTCTTCGTCAAAGAAGAGGGCAGGTAGCCCCAATTTTTCTCTTTCAGTGTTAATCATATTTAACATTCCAATTTCCAGTTCTTTTCTGGGCAATGGTTCTACAACTTTAAAAGGTAATGGTATAATCTCCTTTCCATTCGGGAAAATAGTAAGGCTTCTGCCAAATTTATTTCTGAGGTCATTCAGAACATTATTGACCCTTTCTCCGGCCCAGTCTGGTTTTTGTGTTAGTGTGTTGGCTAATACGCTTTTTCTGGCTTCTTTCGTTGCATCTCCGACAGGGTAAAGGAGAAAAAAAAGGGACAATAACATCGCATAAAACAGACCTGAGAACATGCCCGGGATAATTCCACTCAGTTTATTTAAGGGATGTTTATTTCTTGACTCAGGTATTTTTTCATTGATCCCGTCGCACATTTCGTAAATCATCCGGCTGAATATGACCAGGATCAGGATGAAACTCATCGGTCTTAGCCAAATTATAGAAATGCTGAAAAGTTTATCAAGAAAGGTAGCGAGGAGTTCTGAAAAGAGCAGGGCAGCTATGAAGCTGCCAAGCCAGATGAAAATTTCTGTTATGGATGCCAGAAAGCCAATATGCCAGCCCCGCCATGCTGAGAGCAGGATTAAACTTATTAAAATCAGATCGATATAATTCATTGCTGGCATAAAAAAGCCCTTTGTTCGAAAATACTCAAACAAAGGGCTTAAATCCTAATTAACAATTTTTTTAAGACCAGATTACCATATTCTTATGCGGTCTTCCGGCTTTTTATAAAGTTTATCTCCCGGTTTTACATCAAAGGCCTCATACCATGCATCCATATTTACAGGTGCACCGATAGTGCGGTATGGGCCCGGAGAATGAGAATCAGTTACTATTAATTGCGCGGCCGTTTCGTTCAGAATATTACCTTTCCAAACCTGTGCCCATGAGAGGAAAAACCGCTGATCAGGAGTAAAGCCATCAATTTTAACATTGCTTTGTCCCTGTTTGGTCATTTTAAAGGCTTCATACGCTGCATTCAGCCCGCCAAGATCACCAATATTCTCACCAAGTGTCAGTTTGCCATTGACGTGAACTGTGTCAAGCACTGTATATGCGTCAAATTGTTCCTGCAGGGCAGTTGCCTTAATTTTGAACTTGCTTCTGTCCTCGTCGGTCCACCAATTGCGTAAAGTGCCGTCTTTATCATACTGACTTCCTGAATCATCAAAACCATGGGAAATCTCATGGCCAATAACTGCTCCAATGCCACCATAATTTACTGCATCATCTGCATTCGGATCAAAGAAAGGGAATTGAAGTATTCCGGCAGGGAATACAATTTCGTTATTTACGGGATTGTAATAGGCATTTACAGTTGGTGCAGTCATTGCCCAGCGGGTTTTGTCAACAGGCTTACCCAATTGTTTTACCATTTCAGTATAGCTCCAGGTTCCTGAATTTCTGACATTATTAAAAAATGTTCCTCTGTTAATTTCCAGCCCCTCATAATTTTTCCATTTGTCGGGATAAGCAATCTTCGGTGTAAAGGCATGAAGTTTATCCAGGGCTTTCTGCTTGGTCACATCAGTCATCCAATCCAGATTTTTTATCCTGATCTCATAAGCCTTAACCAAATTGCTAACCAGTTCCTGCATCCTTGCCTTTGCTTCAGGCTTGAAGTGTTTTTTTACATAGATCTGTCCAAGAAGGTCACCAACAGAGCCGTCAGTTAAAGATGACATCCGCTGCCAGCGCGGAGTTTGTACTTTCTGACCTGTCAGTGTTTGTGTAAAGGCAAAACTGGCATCAACAAAGTCAGAACTCAGGTATGGTGCTGAACTTTTTAGAACATTCCACTTCAGGTATGTTTTGAGGTCATCAAGTGGTGCCGAGCCTAACAAATCATTCAGTTCGGTAAAGAATTTTGGAGAGTTTACCAATACAGTATCCTGTCCGTTTACCTTCATGAGGGGGAGTAAAGTCTCCCAATTAAGGTTAGGAGTTGTTTTGCTGAGTTCTGCTATGGCAAACTTATTATAGGTTTTATATGGGTCGCGCATTTCAACACGGCTCATTTGAGCTGCTGCGAGCGACTTCTCTATATTGAAAATTATACCTGCATTTTTTTCAGCATCGGACTGAGAAGAACCTGTAAGCGTAAAAAGTTTGCTGATATAATTTTTATAGGATTCCTGAATCTTCAGACTTCTTGGATCATTCTTTAAATAATAGTCGCGATCGGGCAGGGTAGTTCCTCCCTGAAAGAGTTGCGGGACAATGTTTTTAACATATTTTCTATCCTGCCCAACAAAAAAAGCAAAAAATGGGGAGCCCGCTCCGGACGTCCTCATTTCAGCGGCATGATTGATCAGGCCTTTAAGATCGGATAGTTGTGATACTTTTTCAAGGTCGGGTTTGATAGGGCTGTATCCCAGTTTTTCAATAGTGACACTGTCCATACCAGCAGCGTAAAAATCGCCGACACGCTTTTCCACTGAGCCGGGAGCCGCTTTTTTATCGTTCGCTGATTCAGCGAGGATGGTCTTAACTGCATTGATGTTAAAGTCGCGAAGCAGGTTAAAACTTCCCCATCTTGTTTCTTTGGCAGGTACCGGATTGTTTTTTATCCAGGTGCCACTGGCATAATTGTAGAAATCCTCGCCGGGTTTTTTGCTCAGATCCATGCTTGCTCGGTCGATAAAAGCGGGCTTTTTAACCGGTTTTGAATCATGCTGTGCGGCAACCTGCAAAGACAGGGTACAGAAGGCCCCAAAGAGCATAAATTTAATGTAATTCTTATTCATGATGTTTTGGTTAGTAAGAAAGAATGTAAAAATAACAGATATCGGGATGAAAAGAAAAAATAATGCAGCGATCTACTTATTAAACCAGGAAAGTATACGGCCCAATTGGAGGTAATTGAGTATAAAATAGCTAATACTAGACCAGGAGATGATTTTCATGGCTGAAACAATCTGTTTTATATAATAACACCTGAATGAGAATAATATTGTTTTATTGTTCATATCGGATAATTAAAAATGTAATTCAGCATCAATTATCAATGTATTTATGGACTTTTTCTAAAATTCAGGACCTGCATGTTCCAATAATACCTCCCAAAAACGTATTTTCGCATGTTAATTTTCCCCTTGATTAAATGAGTATTCCAAAGACGTATAATCCCAGAGAGACTGAGGATAAATGGTATAAATATTGGCTTGATAAGAAGTTCTTCCGCTCAGTGCCGGATGAAAGAGAACCTTATACTATCGTGATTCCACCACCCAATGTAACCGGGGTATTGCATATGGGGCATATGCTCAACAATACAATTCAGGATGTTTTAATCCGCAGGGCCCGAATGCAGGGCAAGAATGCCTGCTGGGTGCCAGGAACTGACCATGCATCGATTGCAACTGAAGCAAAGGTAGTTGCATTACTAAAAGAACAGGGAATTGAGAAGAAGGATGTCAGCAGAGAGGAATTTCTAAACTATGCATACGAATGGAAGGATAAGTATGGTGGTATCATACTCAAACAACTTGAAAAGCTGGGTGCTTCGTGCGATTGGGACAGAACGCGCTTTACTATGGAAGATGATCTCTCTGAAGCGGTAATCGATACCTTTATTCACCTTTATAAGAAAGGCTGGATCTACAGAGGCATACGCATGGTGAACTGGGATCCGAAAGGGCAGACCGCTGTTTCGGATGAGGAGGTCGTTCGTAAGGAAGTAAATCAGAAGTTATACTATATCAGATATTCCATTGTTGATCCTGTTCAGGGCTATCCCGATCATCTGATCGTGGCGACAACACGGCCTGAGACTATTATGGCTGATACCGCGATTTGCATCAATCCAAATGATAGCAGATTCGAATTTCTTAAGGGAAAGCAAGTATCTATTCCATTGATTAACAGAAAAATACCTGTTATTCAGGATGATTATGTTGATATGGAGTTTGGTACTGGCTGTCTTAAAGTGACTCCGGCACATGATCTGAATGATTATGAATTGGGCTTAAGGCATAAGCTTCCTGTTATTGATATTCTGAATGATGATGGTACTCTAAACGAAAATGCTCAGATATTGGTAGGTGAAGATCGCTTTGCAGCCAGGAAGAAAATTCATTTGATGCTTGATGAGGCCGGTAATCTGGAAAAACTTGAAGACTATAAATCGCAAATTGGATTCTCTGAGCGTACTGATGCAGCGATAGAACCCAAGTTGTCGATGCAATGGTTCTGTAAAATGTCTGAAATGTCGGGACCTGCGCTCGACTATGTTTTAAATGGAGAAATAAAATTGATTCCTGAAAAGTTTATAAATACCTATAAACACTGGATGGAAAATGTAAAGGACTGGTGTATCAGCAGGCAATTGTGGTGGGGACAGCGAATTCCGGCATGGTATAATGCAAAAGGAGAGTGGGTTGTTGCGAAAACTGAGTCTGAAGCTATTGAAGAATTTAAAAAGCAGTTCCCTGATTCCGATTCAACCAGGATCAGGCAGGATGATGATGTTGTTGATACCTGGTTTTCATCCTGGTTGTGGCCAATCTCTGTTTTCGACGGATTTAAGGATCCTGATAATGCCGATATAAGTTATTATTATCCAACCAATGATCTGGTTACAGCACCTGAGATCCTGTTTTTCTGGGTAGCCAGAATGATTATGGCAGGACATGAGTTCAGGGGCGAAGTACCCTTTAGAAATGTATATCTGACCGGAATAGTACGTGATAAGCTGGGTAGAAAAATGTCCAAGTCATTGGGTAATTCTCCCGATCCTATCGGATTGATCGAAAAGTACGGTGCTGACGGAGTAAGGGTGGGTATGCTTTTGTGTTCACCTGCCGGAAATGACCTGATGTTTGATGAAAGCTATTGTGAGCAGGGTAGAAATTTTGCGAATAAAGTATGGAATGCCTTCAGGTTAGTTAAGGGCTGGGAAGTTGATCCTGAGCTGAGCAATAACAATCAGCAGGCAATTAATTGGTTTGAATCGGCTTTCAATCAGTCATTGACAGAAATTGAGGACAATTATAAGCAGTATCGTCTTTCTGAGGCCCTGATGGGAATATATAAACTGGTTTGGGATGATTTCTGTGCATGGTATCTGGAAATGATCAAGCCTGCTTATCAGCAGCCAATAGATCAGGAAACCTACAGGATTACTGTTGAATATTTTGAGCGGATCTTGAAATTACTACATCCTTTAATGCCATTCCTGACCGAAGAGCTGTGGCATGATGATCTTTTTACCCTGCGGGGAGAGAAAGAATGTTGTATAGTTGCAGCTTATCCGGTAGCAGGAAAGATAGATACAGCACTTGTACATGATATTGATATCATAAAACAAGTGATCTCTGAGATCAGAAATATCAGAAATACGAAACAAATTTCTCCAAAGGAGGCTTTGACATTAAAAATTAAGGTTAATTCGGAAATCAGGTATCAGGATTATTTTAATATTGTTTCAAGACTTGCTAATATCACTGAATCCGGATTTGTGGAAGAGCCTGTTGCCGGAGCCGGTACATTTATGGCCGGTAAGGATGAATTTTTTGTGCCGCTTGAAAATAGTATTGATCCTGCGGCTGAGAAGCTGCGGATAGAAAAGGAAATTGAGTATCTCAATGGATTTTTACGCGCTGTGGAAGCAAAATTGTCGAATGAACGTTTTGTACAGAATGCAAAACCGGAAGTTGTTGAAATTGAGCGTCAAAAGAAGGAAGATGCTTTATCGAAATTGAAAATTCTGGAAGCGGGATTAAAAACCCTGTCAGCCTTTTGAACCCTGTCAGCCTTTTAAAGGCTGACAGGGTTTAATAATGTTCTGATCTTTTCTTTTATTTCCCAGCGTTTTTTCTCGTTTCTGATCACATTCAGATTAACAAGATGAACTCTTTCATTTGTGTGAACCCTGAGTTCACAAAGTTTTGTACTGATATGAGTTATATCCTGTGCAGCAACTTTTACTATTTCTTCTCTCTCTGTATCAAAATAGTTCAGGGTTTTATCCCTGATTTCAATAAAAGATACTTTCTGTGTTTTCCGGAATTGCCTCAATAATAAAGTAAGGAAAATAATACTCAGAAACAAACTTAGTGAAACGAGTGTAAGCGAGTAAAAATAAAATACAACTGTAATAGCATTTAGTAATAATATGGATAATAGCACTATAGCAAATTTAGAATTAGCTATTTCACTGTTTGATGAGCGGTGAAGGCTGATTTTATACTGATATGTCATAGGTCATTATGTTTTGGTATCCCTATTACGTTTGTTTGCCAATAAAAGTTATATCAAAATTGCCTGATGATCAATCTGTTATTAACAGCAGCCTCCTCCCGGTACACAAACCGCTGCTTGTTTTGGTTTTGCCGCGTAAACACTAATGCTGAAGATTCCTGTATTTCCTGATTTGAATGCGTGGATCTCTTCTGTTGAAAGATAGTTCTGCAGAATGTCATCCGGAATAATTATCGGCTTTTCCTTTTGTATTCTCATATCTGTAAAGCCATTGATTTTGATCAGTTCAAGATAGGTTTCCCTTTGTATGGCTCCTGAAACACATCCTGCATACATTTCTGCAGCATTTTTTATTTGATCGGGTAATTTGCCGATCAGAACCACATCAGATATACTGAAATGGCCACCAGGTTTCAATACCCTGAAAATTTCCTTAAAAACCTTATCCTTATTTGGAACAAGATTGAGTACACAATTGCTTACTACCACATCCGCTGTGTTGGATGTTACCGGCATGTGCTCAATATCTCCCTGACGAAACTCGACATTATTAAAACCAAGGTTTTCTGCATTCTGTCTGGCCTTATTGATCATGGCTTCAGTAAAATCTATTCCGATGATTTTTCCACTCTCACCTGCTTCAGATCTCGCAACAAAGCAATCATTCCCGGCACCTGATCCAAGATCGATCACCACATCACCTTTTTTGATCACTGCGAACTGTGTTGGCAAACCACATCCCAGACCCAGATCAGCATCCGGATTATAGCCTTTCAGATCCGTATAATCATCTGTCATAATATTGTACACTTCAGTGCTGCATCCACCGGCACCACAGCAAGAACTCTCATTTGTAGCTTTATCCTGTAATGCAATTTCACTGTATTTTTGCCTTACAAGTTCTTTGATCTCTGCTTCAGTTTTCATGGTATTTTATTTATATAATTGTAATATTGCGATATTTTAAATTAATTTTTTTTAACAGCAGCTATTTGTTGTTTTGACGGCTGAAAGAAAGTTACCTATCTCTTTTTCAAGCAATTGCCAGGTTTCCGGATTAATGCAATAGCATACACTGGCTCCTTCCACGGTACCCTTTATTAAGCCTGCATTTTTTAATTCTTTTAGATGCTGAGAGATGGTGGCTTGTGCTAAACCAAGTTCAGTAACCAGATCCCCGCAGATGCAGGTATTCGCCTTCATGATCTCCTGAAGGATGGCGATTCGTGCCGGATGCGCCAAAGCTTTCAGTAATTGAGCCAGATGGTTTTGCTCGGCTGAGAATATTTCTGATTTGGTTAGTCCCATAATTAATTGCAATATTACGATTAATATTATTTATAATTCAAGATCAGATCTTATTTGACTTTATTACTACAAATTAATATATGATGAGCAAGGCTGATTTATCCCGCAATTATTTTTTTTTTGAGACATAATGAAGCACTTTTCTGTACAGTTCATCAGGCAGGAATGGTTTCACAACCACATCATTGATTCCGCTAAGTTTTATCTCATCCTCAACTTCACTTGGTAAATTTGCTGTCAGAGCAATAATTGGCAGATCTATTCCTCTTTCTCTCATTTTTCTGCTGGCCTCATATCCATCCATAACAGGCATATGAAGGTCAATAAGAACAAGGTCATGCTTTTCAGGATCAACAATGTTTAATGCCTCGAGTCCGTTGCTCGCAGTTACAATCTTTGCGCCCCATCTCTCCAGGAATTTTTGGGCAACCAAAATGTTAATGGGATTGTCTTCTACTAATAATACAGTGATTCCGCTTAGTAATTTATTATCTTCAGTTTGAAGGTTCATATCTGCTTCTGGTTGTTCGGGATTTTGTAAGCTTTTTTCAAAGGTCTGACTGAAATAGAAATTTGAACCTTTCCCTTCCTCACTTTCAAGTTGCAGGGTTGAGTTCTGTAATTCAAGGATCTTTTTACTGATCGCCAGTCCTAAACCTGTCCCTCCAAAACCACGTGAAGTGGAAGAGTCAGCTTGTGTAAATCGTTCAAAGATAAGTTTTTGCTTTTCCTTAGAGATACCTATTCCGGTATCTTTTATGCTAAACTGCAGTGTTATTTGATTTTCAGTTTCTTTAATTCGTGTAATATCTAAAATCACCTGTCCCTGTTCGGTAAATTTGATGGCGTTATGAAGCAGATTGCTCAAAACCTGTGACAATCGGGTTGGATCTCCAAAAACTCTGGTATGTAAGGAATTATCCAATTGTAAATCCAGTTTGATGCCCTTATCACCCGCAGAAACCTGAAAGCCGCGGACAATATTTTTGGTGATGGACGAAATATCCATTTCAATATGTTCAAACGAGATCTTACCTGCTTCAATTTTATTGTAATCAAGGATGTCATTGACAATTGCTAATAAATTATTTGCCGAGAACAGCATTACATTAAGACTTTCAACCTGATCTTTTCGGGGATTCTCTTTCAATAACAAGTGACTCATTCCGATTACAGAATTAAGGGGAGTTCTGATCTCATGACTCATGGTACTCAAAAACTCACTTTTCGCTATCAAACCCTGTTCTGCCTGTTCCCTGGCTTTTTTAAGTGTAAATGAAACCCTGTTCGAGAGAATGAGCGATTGAAAGAAAAAGAAACCGATATAACAAATAAAACTTGGCACTTGCAATGATGGAGAGAGATGCCAGTAATTCAGAATCAGGATGATAAATATGACCATTAGCATTATCGAACTCATTAATGCAAATAGTGAACCCGGCCGCTTTTGCTTAAAAGCCCGAAAGTAAACGTATGGTACATATATGATGCAACTCAGCATTACTATTATGAAAGGATTGATCAGTCTGGAAAATATTAAAGGAGGAAAAAGCAATGAAATTATTGCGAAAGTAAAACACAAAATGCTAATCGTTCTGACTATTATTTTATTCACGTCTTTGGGGTAGAGATAATTTGTATAGAGTGTGAACAGGCCAATCCCAATGAATAAACTTAGGTACTCCATTCGAATTGTAATAAACCAGTCAATTCCGGGAATTATTGTATGAAAAACATAATTTCCAATCCCCATTATCCTGTAACTATAAACAATTGAGTAGAGAGAAAACAAAAGAATGGCTTTGTCGCGGCTACCTAAAAGGTACAAGCCTAAAAAGAACAGGCCTCCCATAAAGAGACAGCCTGTTAAAAGCAGATCGATAGCAAGGGCCTGCATCCAGTGGGTCTCCATTAGTGATTTTGTGCCCAGGGTAATTGATTTGGATACACCGCCTTTGCTATGTGAAAAATTTGCAACCTGCAGAACCATATTCAGTGTATCAGGATTTTCATTAAGATCAACTGAGTGGTATTGCCAGTAGGGTATAAAATCTTCTTCATTATCACTAACCTGCCCATTTTTAGCCACCTTTTTGCCATTAATGAATAAGCTGTAGGCAGAATACATTTCGGGGACGATTATACGGAGTGGTTCGGTGGTTTTAGGAAGGAGTATAGTAAGTTTATAGCTGGCATAGCCATAGGAGGGTAGCTTTTTGCCATTCAATTGATAATTTTCCCATCTGAACGGAAAATTAACAATTTCATACTGCTGGTTTTGGGCATGATTACTGTCAGGCCCAATTAACTGATTCCAAAAAAACTGCCATTCACCATCCAGTGGAATGATATCAGTTAAGGAAGAATTACGGAGATCAAGTATCCCGTTTTTAGCATCCGGGATGCCATCATTGGAAGTATGAGATCCATACGAATTTAAATAAGACAGCAAGAGCAGTATTATATAAATGTACCTAAGGAATCTCATTGCAAAAAAAAATCAATTAGAAATTATACCATTTCGATAAGGGATATTCAAAGATAAGGGATATAAAAATAATCAGGGGGTTAAATTTATTTCTTGTGGGGAAAGCCAGAATTTTAATCCAGTCAGGCGGGGAGAATTTGATTTGACTACAATAAAAATGCCCTCATTTACATTGCCATAAACTGTTAAATAGCCTTTTTCAGACGGATAATGCCCATAACATCCATCAGTTTCATAAGCGGATAAACAGGATCGATTTCAAACCATTTCTTTCCAAAATTTGCGCTGTTGGGGTAGCGGTGATGATTGTTCTGGAATAATTCTCCCAACATCAAAAAGTCGAAAGGAGTAGTGTTCTTGGATTTGTCCTTATTGTCGAAATTGGAATAACCATATTTATGTCCGCACCAGTTTACAATTGCACCATGAAGTGGCCCCATTAGATAGTGAATGGGAAGCAGGAAGTACATCCATTCCGACCCTTTTGGCACGAATTCAATATAGAACCAGGTATAAGCTGCCCCAAACAGAAGCCGGGAAGCGATTGAAGATCCAATCCGGTCAATTAAGGGCCATTCGGGATAATAACCCTGAAAACGGGCCTCAGGATCTTTGGTACGCTTTAAATGATCGCGGAAAGTGATAATTGTGGCTTTCATCAGTTGAAATACATCGGTAAAAAAATGCGGTGAATGCGGATCTTTCTCAGTATCACTATAAGCATGGTGTTCCCTGTGCATCATCGCATAGGCACGGGGGTTTAAAAAGGAAGCCCCTTCAAAAATAAAGGCCATAAAATAAAAAATGCGTTCCCAGCCTTTCGACATCGTAAACATCCGGTGTGAGGCATAACGGTGCTGGAAAAAAGTCTGGAAGAACAGAGACAGAAACCAATGGGAAATAAAAAAAATCAGAATGGCCATAAATACTTAAGTTGTCGAACACAAGTAATGGCCACCTGTTAAGAGGTGAATTTAGAACGAGTGAGGGTTAATCAGATTAGAAATGTGTCGTTTGTAAATCTACAAGCTATTATATCCTCTACAGCAAAATTAATGCCTGAATATTTCTAAAGATATAATATTCCTGTGAATAATAATCAATAAGCCTGATCTCAAAATTTTATTTTTGGATGCTTAGCCAGAGTATTCCGGCAATTCTTCTGCAAATCTGTAAGATTGCTTTTCAAAATCAATCTCACAGCAGAAATGCTGTAACCCATTGCTGACTAATAGCCATGGTACCTTGTGTACAAAATTATATCGTGCAATCTGGTCAAAGGTATCCTGGTTAATCTTAACAGAGGGCGCTTTACATTCAACTAGCAGGATCTTCTCCCCATGCCGGTTGAAGAGCAGAATGTCTGAACGTTTCTGCAGGCTGTTCAGTTTCAATCCGCCTTCCAGCCTGATTAGCGAACGCGGGTATTTCTTGTCCCTGATCAGAAATTGAATCAAATGCTGCCTGACCCATTCTTCGGGCGTAAGAACCAGATACTTTTTTCGGATCTCATCAAAAATATAGCTTGTTCCGTTTTCCTCTTTAATCTTAAGTGAATAGGACGGGAGATTTAATGGGCCTGGTTTGAACATTGCAGTAAATTTCACAAAATGATTTTAATCTGCGGCATCCCAGGGCTTTAATTTTAAAATATCAGTTCAGGCTTGAAATGTATGTTTAAAGAATCGTAATTTCGACAAGCAAAATGAATAGCAACGAACTTATTAAAGACCTGAAAAACCGGAAGTTTAAGCCGGTTTATCTGCTACATGGAGAAGAATCATTCTACATTGATCAGATTAGTGATTATATAGAAGAAAATGTGCTTTCTGATGCCGAAAAAGGGTTTAATCAAACTGTTTTTTATGGTAAGGATTCCGACCTGATGAGTATTCTGAATGCTGCCAAACGGTATCCTATGATGAGCGATTATCAGGTGGTTTTGGTAAAGGAAGCACAGGATTTGAAATGGGGCAAAGATGCAGATGATGATAAGAAGTCGGCAGATCCTTTGTTAAGCTATTTTGAAAATCCGCTGCCAAGTACTATTCTGGTATTTTGCTATCGAAATGGCAAATTTGATAAGCGGAAGAAAACCTACAAAGCCATAGAAAAAAAAGGTCTTGTTTTCGAATCTGCATCAATTCACGAAAATAAAGTGCCCGGCTGGATTGAGGGGTTTGTACGTGAAAAGGGGTATTCTATACAGATTCAGGCTTCGGCACTGATGGCCGAATACCTGGGTAATGATCTTTCTAAAGTAGCCAACGAACTCGAAAAACTGATGCTGAACGTGAAGGCGGGGCAGGAGATCAGTGTTAATGATATTCAGAATAATATCGGTATCAGCAAGGAATACAATGTATTTGAACTTCAGAATGCGATTGCTAGAAAAGATGCATTTAAAGTGAATCAGATTATCAATTATTTTGCGGATAATCCGAAGAATAACCCAATACAGCTGCTGCTGGGAGCCCTTAACTCATATTTTACCAAGGTATTAAAGTATCATTATGCCGGCGACAAATCTCCTCAGGGTCTGGCAAGTGCATTGGGAATAGCCCCATTCTTTGTGAAGGAATATGAGAATGCTGCAAGAAATTACAGTAAAGAAAAGGTCTTTCGGGTGATCAGTTATCTGCGTGAGTGTGATTTAAAAACCAAGGGGGTTGATGCAAGCGGAAATACAGAACAGGGTGATCTGATGAAGGAGCTTATGTTTAAAATTATTCATTGATATGTTAAAAGGAATCAGGACAATAGTTTATCATGTGGAAAATCTGGAAGAAGCTAAATTGTGGTATTCTGAGATATTTGGCATCAAACCTTATTTTGATGAGAGTTTCTATGTAGGCTTTAACATCGGAGGCTATGAATTGGGACTTGACCCCTCATTTGCAGAATATTCTGGTGGAAACAACAGCATCACCTATTGGAAAATAGAAGAAATTGATCAGGCATTTGAGCATTTTAAATCCAAAAATGTGATCATTCACCAGGAAATTCATTCTGTAGGAGATGGTATCCGTCTTGGAAGTATCAGGGATCCATTTGGAAATGTGATTGGATTAATTGAGATTACTTCCTCCCAATCACATGCAGATTGATCACACTTGAATGCGGAAAGCCAAGCGTATTTCCGGGAATGATATCCAGTGTATTACGCAGATAGACATCAATTATTCCCTTTGCAACTTTTGTTTTTGTTTCAATGAATTCGGGTTCAACAGCGACCAGGAATTGTTTGAAGTGCATCCTGCCATTGTGATCAACAATTACCGAGAATGAATACTGAAAATCCTGATAAGCCTTGTCGATATTGATTCTGTATTCGGGATACAGATATTCTTCAGACCGGTTAACGTGGCCCAAATAAGGGTCGAGACTGGGCATGATCTTTTCGACCCGGGTTATTTTGCTTTTGCTGGTCAGTTTAACAGGATTACGAGCAGCAAATGCACTATCCAGATCAGAATTTGCCTGTATTGCACGGTACTTAATGAATAAACTATCTTCCTTTGAAGGTGCTTTCAGCTTCTCAGCTGTAGTCTTTAGCACATTTTTGATGTAATCATCTGAATAAAGTGTCATGGTAATTGTAGAAAGATCTTCCATCACGGCCCTGGATTCAAGTTCCATAACCTGGAAGATCAGACTGTCCTTACTCACATGTTTTACCCTGAACCATTCACGGGCAAACTGAAAAAGTGCTTTATGACTATGGAATATGCGATAGGTCATGTATTGTTTCTTCTCCGGACTAAAGATCCTCACAGAATCATCAGCATTAAAATAGATATTCCATTCAGGCTCCAGCTGAAATCCCTGATTAGTGAATGAAAGTCCGTTGTTGAAGCGACGTTTTACTTCAGTGTATTTGATTCCTTTTATAGCGGTGAATGTTGGTGCCGGTTCTTCGTTTATCTTGCTTATATGACCGCAGGATATAAAAAGTAAGAAAAGAGAAAATAAGAAGACGGACGGGAAAAATTTCATCGGGCTGAAATTAAAAAAAATATTCAGATATCAGACCGAACAGCCTGGTTTCGGGCATGATGATCTTTGGTTACTATCTTATGCCGGTTTATAATCAGATTCCTGATCGTTTATATGATTGACCATAGTTCTGATACGTTCGTCTAACTGATTAGCAGAGGCGTCGAGAAGGTCTATACATTCAGAATCAATCGAAGCTAAAGGCTCTTTCATCAGAGCCACTAAACCCAAAATAGATGCAACAGGCTGTCTGATCTCATGCGACTGAATGCGTGCAATTTCCCGCAGCGATTCGTGTTGTTTCTTTAGTTGGTTTAAACTTCGGTCAAGTTCCATGATATGGCTTACCTGATTAGCAAGGGCTGCAAGGCATTCCAGTTGCTGTGCTGTCAGATCTTTTGGTTTAGTATCATAAACACATAAGGTACCCACGTTAAAGCCATCATAGGACTTAAGATTTGCACTGGCGTAAAAGCGGATATGAGGATTGTTTACAACTACCGGTGCATTTGCAAACCTTACATCTTTAGTCGCATCCTTTACAACCATGATCTTGTCAATCTGAATCGCATGGGTGCAAAAGGAAGTGTTTCGGGGCATCTCTTCAACATCCACACCCACCTTTGCCTTAATTAGTTGTACATCATAATCCATAAGTGTAATCAATGCAATAGGACTATTACAGATTACAGAGGCAAGCATTACAATCTCCTGAAGATCTTTCTGTCTTTCCAGATTGAAATCATGATATCGTTGTACTGCTTCTACCCGTTTAACTTCATTGATGTACATATTTTGTTTTTTATTGCTATACCTGCGTTAAGAGAGATATAAAGGTTTTACTGGCTGTGGTCATCCTGATTGCATTATTAAATTTAATTGCCAGTATAGATTAATGTTTTTTATTACAGGAACTTACTATCACTTAGCCAGTCTTTTAACTGATTCATCCATAAAACATTACTGGTTTTATTCTTCATACCAAAACCGTGCCCCCCTTTTGGATAAATGATCATGTTGCTGTAAATCTTATGCTTCAATAATGCTTCATAATATACAATACTGTTTTTTACAGGAACAGAGGCATCATCACCTGCATGTACCAAAAAAGCGGGAGCTGTATTCGGGCCTGCCGCCAGTTCATTGGAATATTTTTCCAGAACTTTGAGATCCGGATTTTTTCCAAGTAAATTTTCTCTGCTGCCCCTATGGGTGATTCCATCCATGAAACTGATTACCGGGTAGATTAGAATTGAGAAATCAGGTCTTAGAGAAGTGTTTTTCGGATTCTCAATCAAGGCTTCACCGAATCTTGTGGAAGCACTGGCAGCAAGATGACCACCTGCAGAGAAGCCCATAATTCCGATTTTTTGGGGATCTATATTCCATTCGGCAGCATGTTCCCTAACCATTTGTATTGCCCTTTGGGCATCCTGTAAGGGCCCGATAGACTTATCCTGCATAGTTGTGTCATTCGGGATTCGATATTTTAATACAAAGGCTGTAATGCCCCATTTATTCAGTTCCCTTGCTACATCAGCACCCTCATGGGAGGCAGCCAGGATCTTATACCCGCCACCCGGACAAATAATCACCGCAGCACCCTTGTCAAGTGATTTATCAGGCTTGTAAATGCTTAGTGTCGGAATGGACACATTACTGATCCGAAGAATTCCATCTTTTCCCATTTCGGATTTTTCCTTATCAACGGAAGCTTTGCTGTTCGGAATTTCACCAGGGTACAGAGGCATAACTTGCTGGGCATGAATAGAATTGCTGGAAGACATAAGAAGTAGACAAATTACTGAGATAAAAGCTCTTGACATGATCTTTAGATTTATAATTGTCTGAATATAATTCTTTTTTGAGGATGTTCAGATATCCTGAGCCGCAAAATTTCAGGTTCAGGCAGCAGAGCTGATTGCATCCCGAATTTGGAAGCAATCCTTGATTTATTTTCAGGATTGCCAAAGAATGGGGGATCTTTTACCAATTTCTATTCAGGGATGCTGTATTGAAACAAAAAGCTTAAAATAAAACCTGTTCTTAAACAATGAAATTAGCCTTTCCTGGAAGCAATTTCAGCCTGTATTTTCTTCAGATTTGTTACGTTGAGAATAAATAAGGGCAGAAAAGCAACTGGCAGGACGGAAAACACTGAAAATCCTTGCAGATAGGTCAAATAAACTGTTGCACCCACTAGCACAATCAGCAAACCTCCGAGTGCTGCATTGGCTGCTTTTGACGTTTTTTCTTTTTTCAACAGATCTTCCTGATTTAATTCTGAAAGGGGAATTGGTTTCATTCTATTATTACCTGATTTTTTAGGGTATGATTATCTAAAATAATAATAAAATCAATAATTATTTAAGCAGCCAGCTAAATAATTATTGATTTGGATAAGGTGAGTTCAATTAGAAATCTTGCCGGACTATTTAAGATTGGAAATTTTCTCTTGTTTTAGAAAGCCGGGTCTGTTACTCTTTTGTACTGCTGGTCCCTTGTGCTGTCCTAAACAGATTTTCGGGCAGTACGTTCCGATGAAAAACAGACCCGGGTAAAATAAACCTTGCCGCAGGAGGTAGCTTCCGGCTGTTGGTAATTTGAAATAGAACGCAATTTCATGCCGGAACTACTCCGGAGGAAAGGGCTGTGCCAGCCTATAACACACAGGTATTGCTTTCAAAAAGCAATACCTGTGGCTCTGGAGCCCTTTCTGTAGTATTCTAATCATATTATATTATCGACGTTGAAATAAATCCTTAATTCAGCCAAAGCCAGATTAGAACTCTATTCTGTAATTCAGAGTAGGTATAATGCCTGTCCATGTTCTTTCTTCCATGATTCGTTTACTTGGATTAAAGTGCATGCCCATTACATTTTCCCTGTTAATTACATTCTGAATATCCATAATGATAAAATGGCCGACTTTTTTTGAATTGATACGATAACTTGCAGAAAAATCAACCCGAACGTATGGATCAGTAGTAAGGGTATTAACTCTGCTTTCATCAATCACTTCCTGATCCAGACGTATGGATTCAGCAAGATTAACCGGTGAGTATTTTCTTCCGCCTGCATAGATCAGCTTAGCATTCATCCCGAACAGGTTATTCTGATTCTTTCCGGTTTTCCATTCTTTTCCGGTAATCAGATTAGCCACATAATTGGTATTAAATCCTGTATTAAATTCCTGCTTACTGAGTGCTTTAAATTTCGAATCGAACAGTGACGAACTGAGCATGAAGTAATAACCGCTGCTCAGAGGCTTTTCGACAGAAAATTCAATGCCATAGTTCCTGCCGGTTCCTTTGTTAACCAACTGTCTGTAAGAAGAAGAGTAGATCGCCGAATGATCTGAAACATCCAGCAATGAGAAATTGATATTGGGATCAACAGAAACAGGCACATCGTATAAATGCTGATAATAGGCTTCCGTTTTAAACTTCAGATTGTTATTAAATTGCTTCTCATAAGCAATAGTAGCCTGTGCAGATTTTGTAGGTTTAAGTTGCGCGCTGTTCTGTGCCGGGAAAAGCCTGTCCTTAGCATAATAATAGGATAGGGGCTCAAGGCGGCTGTAAACTCCGGTACCAAATGATAATTGCTGATCTGCTGCTATCTGCCAGTTTATACCGAAACGAGGCTCGATACTCCAGCTATCACTTAGCCTGAAATAGTTTGCATGAACGCCTGTATTTAAAGTAAGCTTGCTGCTGATCTGTGCCCTGTGCTGAATAAAGGCATCATAGCTGCTGGTATTCCCTTTCTGATTGACCAGTTCTCTCAAACTATTACTAAGAGGGTCGAAATTTTCTGTGAAAATGTTAAAACCAAGGAAGCTTGCATTAATTCCCGCACGAATCGTATTTGCCGGATTAATACTGTAATTCATTGATCCTGCATAACGAATTGTACTATTATCATTCAGACTTTTATCGCGTAAAATAGCCTGGTAGCTGGTCGTTAAACTGTCTACTGTAAAAGAACTGCGACTCGCTGAATAGGAAATTATATTATTAAAATATACTTTTTTGCCTGCGATGAACAAATGTTTTAATCCTACGCTTCCTGCATCATAGCCAAATTTCGCATCCCGTCCGTCGAATCTTTCTTTCCATGTGGTATTATCCCGTTCAGCTTTATCATTGATATTACTAAGTCCGCCTATCCCGAAGAGTGAAAAAGTACCTGCTCTGGCGGTGGGCATTACAAAGTTGAAAGACAGATCCTGATATTTGGGAACCCCATCAGATGCAACAGATAATCCGGCTTTTTCGAGCAGGCTCAGTGAAGAATAGCGGTAACTGATCAGGTATGAGGCATTGCTGCCCTTGCTGAACGGGCCTTCGAGCGTAGCGCCTACGCCAAGTATGCCGGTGGTTAAGGCAAATTCCTTTTTTTCAGTATTCCCCTTTCTGAATTTGAGGTCAAATGCACCTGATAATGCATTGCCGTATTCAGCAGCTAATCCGCCTGTATAAAAATCGGAAGTGCTTAATACTGTTGTATTCAGCATACTGATACCACCACCTGAAGAGCCTTCATTCCCAAAATGATTCGGATTCACGATCTCAATCCCTTCCAGTCGCCACTGCAGGCTTTTAGGGGAATTGCCCCTGACAATTATCTCATTGTTATCACCTGCAGCCACTACACCAGCAAAACTTTGAGCCATCCTTGCGGGATCAAAGGCAGCTCCGGCATATCGGTTTGTTTCCTCCGGAGAGAAAGAACGTCCGCTGGTCATCGCCATCTGATTCAGCGGTTTTCTGTCGGCACCCCCAATTACGACCACTTCATCAAGGTCATTGCTTTGATACTCCATTTCAAGTGCAAGCACAGACTCTTTTCCACTGGTAATCAGCAGTTCAGACAATGTGAGCTTTTTGTAGCCGACGAGGCTTGCTTCAAGTACATAACGGCCGATGCCAACCCCATTTATCCGGAAAGCACCCCATTGATCAGAGCTTAGCTCTCTGGAACTCTCTCCTGCACTTAGTTTGATTGTGACACCCGATAAAGGAAGTTTGGTACTCTTATCAATGACAGTTCCTTTAATGGTCTGGCTAACCGCCTGATTGTTAACAAGGGCTGTTTCCTTATTTTGTGCCTGGAGGTTAATACTTTGCAGTAATAATGCAGTAAATAGAATGTGTAGAAATTTCATGTTCATTTTTTGTTTGTTTCGGGATGAGACAAACAAAAAACAATTCACCCCTATGCGCTTCGCAAAATCTTTTCCATTTTCCTTCCATTCGCCAGTTCATCGACCAATTTGTCGAGGTATCTGACTTTTTGAGTCAAAGGATTTTCGATTTCTTCAATGCGATAACCGCAGATCATTCCGGTGATGAGATGGGCATTTGGGTTTAATGCCGCATTCTGAAAGAAAGTTTCGAATGTTACCCGCTTTTCAACCATTTCCTGCAGCTTTGCCTCATCGAAGCCTGTTAACCACTCAATAACTTGCAGCAATTCTTCTTTGGTTCTGCCTTTCTTCTCCACTTTCGTGAGATATAAAGGATAGACCGAGGCAAAGATCATTTTTGCCACACGCTCATGATGTGTGTTTTTGTTCATAGCTTATTTAATTAAAACTATTCATTTTCTATTTTCAGGAAGTGCTATACTCGTGCACACTAACAATATTTAAGGATAAAAATCCTTGTCATTCAAAAAGTTCGCGGGTTAAACCTTTCATGATTGCAATTTGAATGGGAGTTCGATTCCGGCCTCCGCGCTGGAATCTCCTTAATTTTTATATGTTGAGATGTCATCGTGGCGGAGGCCACGACCCCGTTTTTAAATTAGATTATTTCCTCATTTTTCTTAAAGATGGACATTGCACACACATCAGCGTGGTTTTAATCATAATGTAATCTGCACTTTGCAATTAAGATTTCATCATCTTTCACCTGATAAATCAAGCGATGTACATCATCAATTCTGCGAGACCAAAATCCTGAATATTTATATTTAAACGGCTCTGGTTTTCCAATTCCCTGGAATGGACTTCGGGAGATGTCTTTTAGCAGCTCATTTATCCTGTTCAGCTTCTTTTTATCGGTTTTTTGCCAATACAAATAATCTTCCCAGGATTAGTCTACAAATATGAATTTCATTCTTCAAGAAGATTTTTACTCATAGAATTCCCGGCTTTCAGTTTTTCAATTGCGGAATCCAGTCTCTTTTCATTTTCTTTTGAAGAAAGTTCATGCTGGGTTGCGCGCAATGAATTATATTCTGCTAAAGACATAATGACAACACCATTGTCCTTACCACGATTGATAATCAATGTTTCAAAGTTCTCTGTCACTTTATCAAAGTATCTTTTGATGTCTTTCCTAAAGTCTGAAATGGATGTCGTTAACATAAAAATATGTTTTATTTGTACTTATTTATGTACAAATATACGTACATAAAATGTATTTGATAAATAATTTCCAGGTATAGTTTAAGGTGTAATACGAGCAAACCAGTGACGTGTGCATCATGAGTGCCAGATGTCTTAGCATTGTCAGTAGGAAGGATGGTAAGCATACAGGGATGAATGCGATATCAAATAAAGATCAAAAAGAAATCAAACACAAAGTTTGTCCGAGTTTTATCCCTGTTTGATCCCTCTTTTATCCCTGTTTTATCCCTGTTTTATACTCTGTCAATAACCAGACTATCTCCACCGAACCAGGAGGGCTTGTGTATCCGTATTACTTAGAAGTACAAGGCCATTTTAGCGACTGGCTTGTTGCTCAGTCAGGTAAGTTGGGGCATACCCAAAGTGCTTTTTGAAAGCGTATGAAAAGTGAGATAGATTTTCAAAGCCAACTTCGTAGCAAACCTCAATGGGTTTCCTTTTCTTTTCTACAAATTGATAATGTGCGAGCTCCAGTCGCTTTTGGGTGAGCCAGCGCTGTGGAGTTGTATGGAATACTTTGCTAAAATCACGTTTGAAGGTTGTCAGGCTGCGACCTGTCAGATAGCCGAATTTTTCTAATGGCAGATTGAACATAAAGTTCTTTTCCATATAACTCCCCAAATCAATTTTCCACGGATCTTCAAAATTGGCTAGCACATTGTCAACTCCTTTATCAATTGTTCGAAGGATGCTAATTGCTTCTGTAATTTTAAGCGATGCAATATTTTCGGGAAGCTCCCTCATATCAAAATAGGGAATTAATGAAGTCAGGCAGCTTTCCAGCAAAGGATGATTATTAAAAGCATATATTTTTTGCGATTCTAAAGCTTTAGGTTTCACATCCAGGGAGGCATAAAATTCTCGTAATCTGCTTGTGGACAAGTGCATAACTACTGTTTTATGCGCTTGTCCGTCTTTAGGATAATTGATGATTGTTGCCAGTTGATTTCTTGGTATCAGAAATATATCGCCTTTCTTAAAATAATAGGTATTATCTGCCTGCACAATTTTGGTCTCACCCGAAATGAACCAGATAAGCATGTGCTGGTCGAACATAATATCCGATTTAAAAAACTTATCCTCGTAGCAGGAAAGTTTTATGTCCTCTGTTATATATTTTGCCTGGTATTCCATTGCTTTTTTAATCCTTTTAAAAGGAATTTCAATAATACAAAAATAGATATAATCATAGTTTGCAGGCTATATGGATTGCCCGCCATCAATCAGAAAATTGGAACCTGTGATGAATGAAGCGTTATCTCCGGACAGATAAGCAATTAAATCAGCTATTTCATCAGCTTTGCCAAATCTTGATAAAGGGATACTGGCCTTCATTTGCTGTTCTATTTGACTATTCAATCCAATTTTGCTAATAATCTCCGTAGAAACCGGACCGGGACTCACAGCATTAACACGAATTTTTTTAGAGGCCAGTTCCAGAGCCGCAATTTTCATCACTGCATTTATTGCTGCCTTACTTGCTGCATAAACCGATGCGGTTTGTGGTGAGATAGTGGCGGATGTTGAGGATAATAAAATAACCGATGCATTATCATTAAGTATAGGAATGAATTTACTTAATGTAAAATAGGCTCCCTTGAAATTTACATCCATAATTTCGTCAAATATATTTTCTGTCATCAGTTCAATGGGCGCAAATTTGCTTATGCCCGCATTGATGAGCAAAATGTCAACTTTGCCAAATTCTTCAGTCACTTTTTTGACTAACTTGTCAATGTCGGCTAAGCTGGATTGGTCTGCCAGCAAAGCTTTTACACCTAAATTGTTCGCTGCGTTTTCAAGTGCTTCTTTTCTTCTGCCGGTGATGATGACCTTAGCACCATTTTCGTTCAATAATTTTGCTGTGGCGTACCCAATTCCACTATTTCCACCCGTTATGACTGCGGTTTTATTTGTTAAATTTTTCATTTTTTTGAGTTTATCAGATGATATCAAATATTAGTGCTGTCATTTCTTCGCTCAGAGTCCACAAACGTTTGGCATTGTCTTCATCCAGAGAATAGCCTTTCACACCATTTGAAATTTCAGTATCTGAAGCCAGTTCGGCAATTTCAGAATCTTCACAATACACACCGCCAATGTTATTGAGTGAAGTACTGCTTGCACACCAAACCGTAGTTGCGGCACCCTGAGGAATGGTTTTAAGTGAGGCAGCTACTTCTGGTAAGAGATTGCCTTCAGCATCGCAAAAACCCATTTGCTGAAATAATTCCAGGGATGCTTCTCTGCCTAACTCTGTACCGGCAATAGAGCCCGGATGCAGTGAGTAAGCTCTTACCTTATATTTTCTTGCGCGATTGTCCAGTTCGACCGCGAACAAATTGCTGGCAGTTTTGGATTGTCCGTATGCCTGCAGGGTCTCATATTCCCTGTTTTGAAAATTCGGGTCTTCGAAATTGAATGGAGCAAATTGATGACCCTGAGAAGAAACGTTGATTACCCGGGCGCCATTGGCTTTTTTAAGGGCGGGCCAAAGTCTTGCCGTTAATTGAAATTGTGCGAGATAATTGGTCGCTAATTGAGATTCAATACCACGGCTATCATGGCGAAGCGGTACCCACATGATACCTGCATTGTTGATAAGCAAATGGAGCGGTCTGCCGGATGCAAGGAATTTTTCGGCAAATGCATCAATCGAATCCGGATTCATCAAATCCATAGCTTCCAATTCGACACGCTCAATACCTTCCAGATTTCTTTTTGCTTTTTCAGTATCTCTGGCCGGAACGATAATTGTGGCTCCGGCTGCCGCAAGTGTTTTGGTAGTTTCCAGGCCAATGCCTGTGTTGCCTCCGGTTACGATTGCAATTTTTCCGCTCAGATCAATGCCTTTGATAACATCAGTTGAAGTAGATTTAGCGCTGAACCCAGAGCCAATTGCTTGCTGCAAGGCTCCCTGATAATTGTTTTGTCTCATTTTTATATAATTTAATTGTTTATGATGAAACAAAAGTAGACAGCAATTATCAGGGCAGCTTTGTTTAAACGTCCGAATGTGCTTTGTTTAAAAGGTCGCTGATTTTGAAGAAACAATACACATTAGTATAAAGTCAGCTTCTTTTGTAGCCAGGCTTTGTATGAGGCTTCAAGGGTTTACAATTGCCTGTTAATTTTTTTGAGTTTATTATCCTTTGGCATGATAATTTCTCTTTTTCCAGAATGATGAAAAAAGGAGAACCTGTTAACAAACAAATCATTAAGGAAAGGAAAAACCTTCTTGTATCCATAGAAGGATTGCTTGAGGGCCCAATGATCTTTTTAGGTTTTGTATGGCTGTTATTGCTTATTGCAGAATTGATCTGGGGACTATCCAAACCCCTGGATTATCTGAGTCTTTCCATCTGGTTTATTTTCATTGTTGACTTTGTGACGAAATTTATTCTCGCACCACTTAAACTTGTTTTTCTAAAAAAGAACTGGCTTACGGCCATTTCACTTTTAATTCCTGCATTAAGAATATTTCGGATTTTCCGCTTTATGAGCTTTTTGAGAAGTTTAAAAGGCCTTCGTCTGCTCAGGCTTGTTTCCTCTGTTAACCGCAGTATGAAGAGTCTTGCAGCAACTATGGCCAGAAGAGCTTTTGGCTATATTTTTCTATTGACCCTTGTTGTAACCTTTGCCGGTGCTGCGGGCATGCATGCCTTTGAGAAAGCCTACCCCGGCTTTGACAGCTATGGAATTGCATTATGGTGGACCGCGATGCGGGTAATAACCGCAGGGAGTGAGTATTACCCATCAACTCCCGAAGGCAGAGGACTGGCCCTTATTATAGCATTATATGGCTATGCAATTTTTGGTTATGTTACGGCTACTTTAGCCAGTTTTTTTATTGGGAGAGACGCCGAAGAAAAGGATACACCTCTTGCCGGTGCCAAGGATGTAGCTGATTTAAAAAGTGAAATAGCTGCGCTAAGAAGAGCTATTGAGAAGATGACATCGAAAGGGGGGTAACGGTTCCGCGGCTTGGCGAAGGGCGGGATTTACAGCTCTAAAATTCATACGAAGAACAAATGCTGAACCTTGCACATATGTTTCTCCGAAGCTCGTCAGCCCGCCTTTTGCCAAACCGCTGTTATAGCCAGTTGTTTTTTTATTATCTACGTTCGCAAATTTTGAAATTTATTCGTCCTTTAAATTGTGTGTTTAAAAAGATTATTTCTTTTTATTCTTTGCCTGCAGTCTATCGTAATATTGCTTTCTCTTTTCTTCTTCAACTTTACGTCCTTTCTCAATCCTTTCGTCACTCCATGAATATGACCATTTTATTTTTCCTTTCCGAATCCAATAATGAGATCGACATGGCAACTGCCAATTTCCTATTGATGGATAAAGAGTTGCCTCTCCATTATTTTCCGAAAATTTCCATTCCATACGGCCAAGAGGCGTTATAATCTTATTGCCACAGCCACATGGGCATAGGTGACCCGCCACCTTAAATTCCTTAGAAACATAAAAGATCCCAGGTTCAAGCTCCTTGGGAAGGTATTCGACGTGAAACAACTTAAGCGTCTTTGTCATTCTGAAACCGCTTTTAAACTTTCCAAATTAAATAGTGTGTGAAAGAACGAATTCTCATCGGTATAAAATCCTTTTAACTGTTTGTATTTTATAACTGCCAAACAAGCATTTAGCGCATTAAGTTCTGATATTTGAATATTATTTCGATAAATATCATCTGTCGGATCTGTAAGGGGAGTTATGTTCTTTTTCAGCGTATCTTGCGCATTCTCTTTGGAAAAATACACCGTTCTTACCATCCCGCTAATCGCGCCATCCTTCCTATCTAAGCCCATTCCAACATCGATAAAAGGAATATTCAACTTAATCAGAATACCAATTATATCTGCACGGGCCGGGCCTTTGTCTACACATATGAACGCAAATGTAACGCCTTGCAATTCTTCCGTAGAGTCCGAAAGAATTTTCTTTGAGTTCAGGTTTACCCCATGTCGAAAATCTTCATATCTCTTTTGATAAACTTCAGATTTCCGTTTTCCTAATTCGTCTTCTAACACTTTACCGGGTGACCGAAATGCATTGTGAACGTGAAAGGAATCAAAATCAAAACCCCTAATTTCCTTTACAGGGGTTTTGACAAGAAAATCCAGAACATATGAACCCGTACCTCCAAGTCCAATTATAACCACAACTTCATCTTTGAATTTTGAGGAAAGATCTCCTATCTCGGCTCTGCTTGTTAAAGTATCCCTAAATTTGAATACTGATGCTTCCACACTATCAACTGTGCGAAAAGTCCAAGGATGGGCTTTAATTCCATACAGATCAATTGCTGGTCCACAAATAATATTGACGTACGTCTCTACCTTTTCGAAAAAATCTATGTAGCCGTTAGCCGGTTTATGAGAAAAATTTCTCTGAATCACCAAATCATTCGAAGCCAAAGTTAATGTGGCCGGCCCTCCACCCATGTTTCGAATGGGGGTACCATTCAGTTCACAAGGATGAGATCCGCAAAAAAATACTTGATGGTCATGCAACTTGATTCGCTTGTTATCTACATACTCAATTTTGGAGATTAATGCCCCTACTTGGAGATTTTTATTCTCATCAAGGTAGTATACGTCTCTGACGACTAGGTACTCGCTATCAATAGAGACCGCATAACCTTTTTCAAGCAATTGCTTTATGTCCGGATTGTATTCTGCTAAAGTGTTAATCGTAGTCATTAGGATTGCCCCGTGTGTTTTACCGTAAAACGCATTCCATCTTTTACCTTAACACTCCCACCCGGTGATAAGATACCCTCAGGCTTTTCTCCGTGGCCCCTCTCGTAAGTCACAGAATAAGTCCTTTCTGGATGTTGAGGATAATCCGGAAATGCTAGTGTTACCACTTCATTATAACTGATTTCATTCTTTTCCTCTTCATGAGGCGTACCATTAACAAAAATGGTAACTTTCTTTTTGGGGTTTTCCCCTTCTTTTTTGTTACTTTCCATAAATTGAATATTAGTCTACCCAGTATACTGTGAAGCGTGACAAAGTAAAATGTCACGCTTCACAGTATACACTAATTAAACCTGTTGGAGTTACAAGCCGCCATATCAAAAATGTCAGACGTTCAACTGTTGGAGCATTTGTGCTCCACGGATGACAACGAACATCATTATGAACATTTTGTTAGACGCTTCTTAGGTGGTGTCCAGACACATTGTGACCGCGTGTGCGCTGTTCGCAGGTTAGATAGTCATATTGGCCGACAAATAGCTCACGAGACCTTTGAGAAAATTCGAAAACATAAATCTTATACTAGAGACGGTTCGAAAATACCAGATGATCGAAAGGCCATTTTAGGTTACCTCAAACAGATCTCCACGAACTTGTTTAATGATTATCACAACAGTGAAAAAAAGAAAGATATTGTCCACAAATCCTATTTTGATGAGATTCTGAATACGGCATCCGAAACCCTGGATGTGAATGTACTAAAAAACAAAAAAGACATTGCCCTAGCAATCTTCGGAAAGCTGAATAAAAAGGAGCAAGCCGTTGTACTAAAGGATATTGAGTATAAAAAGCATCAAAAATATCTACCCGATGATGTTACATCGACACTTGCAGAAGAACTTAAAGTTCAACCAGGAACAATTAGAAAGATTAGAGCTAGAGCCATAGAAAAAATAAAAAACGCTATCAATGAAGTCAACAAAAATTAAAATTCAGACCTTTTCTATGGAGGATTTTGAGCAAGGCTTGATGCTTGCCGGACTTGTGACTCCAAGTACCTCTATGGAACTGCATGAACGCGAAATTTTAGAAGAATTTGAGCTGTCAGAAACAAAAAAGAAACCTGTTAACGATAACATGTTCTTTAGAAGAGTAACATTAGCGGCTGAAATTGCATCACAAATGCACGAGGAGCCCACTTTTGGTCGAATCAAATTTCAGAAGCTGGTTTACCTATGCGAACATGCTGCCGAAATGGAACTCAACTATCGTTATTTAAAACAGGCCGCAGGACCATTCGATAATAAGTTTATGCACTCAGTTGAGGCGCAGTTTACAAAAAATAAGTGGTTTAAAGTAGAGAAAAAACGTGACGGTAAGTTCAACCGATCGGTATATGTTCCCCTAGAAAAAGCTGACGATTATAAAAAATTCTATAATGCGTATTTCAAAACGCATTTAGAAAAAATACAATATGTTCTTGATCTTTTTAAAACGCTTAAGACGGATACAACCGAAATCGCAGCTACAATATACGCCTGCATAATTGAACTTGGCGAGCAAGGCGAACAGATAAACGAAGATAACCTCCTTACAAAGTTTTACGCTTGGTCTGAAGCTAAAGGAAGGTTTGATAAAAAGGATGTAGTTAAGACATGGTCTTGGATGAAAGAAAATCAGGTTGTGCCCCAAGTAAAATAACTATGTTAACCATTGAGTCGAATTTTTTGGGCGTTAATTTCGTAAATATATAGATGTTGTGTTTGTCCTTAATGTACTATTACAATTGGCTATAACGGTTTGCGGCTTGGCGCAGGCGGGGATTTTACCACCAAACTTTCTTGCGGAGCCGTATGTTCAAATTTACGAAAATCTGTCAAACGGAGAACGTCAGCCCCGCTTGCGCTAAGCCGCTGTTAGCGGCAGTATTTTCACTCGTTTGTTTTGGTGTCGTTGTCAACCGTGATGATGATTTTATTTTTCTCATGTCTAACCGTTACATTTTGTCCGCAGTCGAAACCCATGTCACGAAGCCACTTGCCGCAAAGTCGGATTTCAGGAAAGATAACGTGTCCATAATAGGAGCGTGGAATGTATTTTTGATACACCTTCAACTGCCTTTGTCCCGATTGTTGAAAATTTTCTTCTTGCTCCACGACAATAATTTCTTGCTACAAGATTACAATAAAGAATATTGTAATGCGAATAATAGCGCATGAAAATATAATTTATTGTCATTTGAGCGTGATTTTCAGGTAATTAAAAATTTTAAGATATTTGCAGGAGAAGTCAATAAATTTGCACTGTGGCGAAAGTAAACCTCAATAGAGTTAAATCCGTCCTGGCTGAAAAGAACAAAAGCAGCAAGGATTTAGCGGCTCACCTGGATAAAACGGAATCCACCGTTTCGCGCTGGTGTACAAATGAAGTCCAGCCGTCTATTGAAACGCTTTACGAAATCTCGAAATTTTTGAAAGTGGATATTCGTGAATTGTTGGTGTCAACGCTTAAGTAAGCAGTCAGTTTTTAATACTAAGAATTAATTCTTTTTCTTCTTTTTCGAAGGGCTTCCATTTCTGCTCTCTGTTGTTCCATGAAAAATTTCCGGCATCTATGTATTCTTTGTACAGTTGCGTTAAGCTCTTGTATATTGCTTCATCAGTTTTTCCGAGATCCGTATTAGAACTAATTACAAGATTAATTTCATTTTTTGCGTTTTGCAATTTGATGTCTTTTATATAGTTTTTGTGGTAGAGTTTTTTGTCTTCAACTGCAACTACATGCTGATGGATTGTCCCACACTTTTGAATGACCGGATATTTGTCAATCGAATTTTTTCGCAACTCGTCAAGCAGTGCTGAAATATTCTCAAACGGTTGCCCAAGCAGTTTATATGCTCCAAAAATATAAGGAATTGTCAGACCAGTATTTATCTTTCCTTTTTGCTTTAATAGTTTTGTTAATTTATACCAGTCTGGATTTTTTTTCATTTTATAAAAGTCATATCAATACTTCAATTGTCAGCACTTATTAATGATTAACCTTCGTCATTTGTTATAAACTCTAAAAACTGTTTTCCCAGTTGTGTAGTCCTTTCACTTAGTGTTCCATCACCTGTCATAGTTGTCTTGATATCACTTGTCCTATGGAAACCTGCGGCTCTTAAATCATTCCATATTATTTCCAATAAATCGTCTTGGTTTTTCACATCAGGAAATGCGTCTTTGATTACTGCAGAAATACTTCCTGCCATATAACTCGGAGGTGTTCGGTTAGCTTTTTGAAACCAAAGTCTTGGACTATCTATAAATTTTAAGATCTTAATGTGCCATGTAGTAAAACTGTCTAACTGATTAAGAAATATCTGACTAACAGTCTGGTCAGGAGATTCACCTGAAGCAGTATTTAATACGGCGTTTTGAAACGCCTTAATCTTTTCCTTTTCGCTTGTCTTTAACGCAAGAGTTGTCGCCTGTAAAACTACATCAACGAATTGTTCGTTATTCGATAGTTCATGAAAATCAACGATTTTCTTCTCTTCTAGCGCTTTCAGCTTTTCTGCGATTTCATTCATCCATTCTGCTCGTCTTTTTTCAAGAGGAGGTGTCACAATTAAACCAAATATTTCAGTCGCTAAGGAACCAATAACGGGAATGGTTCCAAGTCCACCCTTTACGAGAGAATGTGCTACATCTCCTACAGAAGTCTTATTTGTTTTGTCAATCATGGCTGTGTCGTCTTAATATTGCCGCTAACTTGTATATAAGGATGATGAAATTACCCCAAGCCCACCAAATTCGGGTGTATTGTGGCATGTTTTATCATCCTTTATTAAAAATGCTGATTATCAGCAAAATAACCTAAGCTAATCTGAAAATACTTCGCTTAACAAAAATTAATTTTCAAGCGATAGCTATCGGGTCCGATCAATTTCAACAGGTCTTTTCTAAGTCTGTTCCTGTTTTCTTTATCTTTATTGCCAATTGAGGGATAATTTCGAATAGAACTCTTAAATCGGATCAAAAACAGAGAAAAGCATGAACTATTGGTTAGTAAAATCAGAACCTTTTAAATATAGCTGGGATAAATTCAATAAAGATGGCCGTACCTTCTGGGATGGTGTACGGAATTATCAGGCAAGAAATAATTTGAGGGAGATGCGGGTAGGGGACCTGGTCTTATTTTATCATAGTAATGAAGGTAAAGCGGTGGTTGGAATTGCGAGAGTTGTTAAAGAATCTTATCAGGACCCAACCACAGATGATAAAAACTGGGTAGTAGTTGATCTCGAGCCGGTAGAAAGCCTTAAGAATCCGGTTACACTTGAAGTAATTAAAGCTGATCCACGACTGCAAAATATTGGCCTTGTAAAGCAGGGGAGATTGTCTGTTATGGGGATGAAGGTTGAGGAGTTTGACAGGATTGTGGAGTTAGGTAGTTAATTTACAATCAGTATTGTCCTGGCAAAATTGAAATAATAGGCATAATGACCTTGTTATTATCCCATAATTTTTCTCTTTTCTTTTCCTGCAGCAGAAAAGAAACATGCCGAGGAGGAACGACGAGACCATGAGTACCTTAAAAAACAATAGACAAAAACGAATAAATGCCGCCGCTGCACCTGATGCTATTAAAGTTATTGCTTTGGCTTGGTCTGTGCCTACCGCACCAGCTGAGGCGGAAAAAAACGTTAACGGAGATTTTGTACTTAGGCCAAAGCTTATGAACAGTCCTGTCAGGATAGTTAAATACATTGCGGGTTTAAAGTTAGTGAAAGAAGTATAAAAGATGATACCCTATTAAAATGGGGCCTTGCTTTTTATCGGACAATAAAAAAATCCTTTTTAGGATATAAATGGCTATTTTATTTTAACCCAGCACAAGTGATTGACAATAGAGACCAGATAGCTATCGGGTTGACAGTTGACAGTTGACAGTTGACAGTTGACAGTTGACAGTTGACAGTTGACAGTTGACAGTTGACAGTTGACAGTTGACAGTTGACAGTTGACAGTTGACAGTTGACAGTTGACAGTTGACAGTTGACAGTGAAAAATG